>NZ_JBQQAM010000001.1:0-664942 GCF_052246815.1 Brucella sp. RRSP16 | reverse complement strand
TCGTTTCCATCGCGAGTGTTCGGGAAGTGGCACGCGGTTAGAGCATTTCCAGCAAAAGCGTGAAACGTCTACGCGGGGAAATCAGTTCACTGAACTGATTTCTTATCCGCTTCGATGCGTTGGATAATGCGATAAAACAAATAGTTAGAACGGTTCCGGCGATTCTGTTAGATCAGCAACCGCTCTAGCGCCAGCCCCTACTCCCAAGGTTCGATGACCTCTTCGGACCAACCAACCGGGACGAAACCCATTTTCTGGTAAAGCTGCAATGCGCGCGGGCTGTCGAGGGTATTGGTATGGATCGTCACCTTTTGCGGTCCATGCGCCCAGGCCGCTGAAATAGCTTCGCTTAGAAAGAACTTGCCCAGCCCCCGCCCCTGAAAATCATCAATGAGGCCGAAATAAAGGATTTCTGCGGTGGCGGGTAATGCCGACAGGTCCAATTCGACAAAGCCCGCCGGACATCCTTCCGCATAGAGAACGTGGATTTCGGTGGTGTCGGCGTGGATCGCAGCCGCAACCTGTGCGTCCGTCTGAACGCGCCGCATCATCCAGTGATGCTTGCGCCCCACCCGTTCATAGAGATAGCGGTAATAATGGACGGGCATGTCGCCCGCACGCATGATTGCCAGCCGGATACCGGAAGGTACCGGCACCGCGACTGCCTGACGGGCAGACATTTCCAGATGGGTGATGCGGGCAACCAGCTTTTCCGACATGCTTACTCGGCTTCACCAGTCACCACAGGCGTATCCTGCCTGCTGCCCCATTCACTCCAGGAGCCATCGTAAAGGCGGTTTTCGGTATGACCGAGCGATGTGAGGGCCAGCGTGATGACCGCAGCCGTTACGCCCGATCCACAGCTTGTAACAACCGGCCTGGAAAGATCGATCCCGGCCTCATCGAAAATCCTGCGCAGGCTGTCCAGATCCTTCAGTTCGCCGTGTTCGGACAGAGTCCCGACGGGAACGTTGCGTGCGCCGGGCATATGGCCGGATCGCATTCCGGCGCGCGGTTCCGCATCGCGGCCTGTGAACCGTCCGGCAGCACGTGCATCGGCGATCTGCGAACGCCGTTCGTCCACGATATCGCGCATTTCGGCGAAATCGACCAAAGCGTCCTTATTGAAGGATGGCGTGAAAAGCGTCGATGCAATCTTTGTGGCTTCACCGGTAACCGGATATCCGGCCTTTTTCCAGCCGTCAAAGCCGCCATCGAGCACAAAGACATTCTTCACGCCCATGACACGGAACATCCACCAGACCCGGGGCGCGGAAAACATGCCCGGCCCGTCATAGACAACGACTGTCTCGTCGGCTGTAATCCCCATGGCGCCGACATGCTGGGCAAAAAGCTCTGCCGATGGCAGAGTGTGCGGCAGACCGGATGCCTTGTCGGCGATCTTGTCCTGATCGAAGAAAACCGCGCCCGGAATATGCGCCGCGTTGTATTCTTCCTGTCCATTGCGCCCAGCAGCCGGAAGATACCAGGATGCATCGACAATCGCGATGCCCGGCTTGCCGAGCCGTTCTTTCAACCAGTCACGCGAAACGACGAAAGCGCTTTTATCAGCCATGACAATCACTCCCCTACGGCTCAGGATTCCGGCAAGGCGCCGAAACGAATGCGGAAACGGCGGTTTTCCTTGCCCTTCTTTTCGATCTTGCCGATGTGGATTTCACCCACTTCCTGCGTCTCGGAAACGTGTGTGCCGCCGCAAGGTTGCGAATCCACCACTCCGTTTTCACCAATAAGAACGAGGCGTATGCGACCGAGCCCCACCGGGGGGCGAACATTCTTCGACTTCACTATATCCGGATTGGCAAGAAACTCTTCATCGCTGATCCAGCGAATGGCGACAGCATCGTTGGCGTTCACCCGCTCCATGAGCTTTTCGGTCACGAATTCCTTGGTGTAAGTCGGATCGGGAAGATCGAAATCAACGCGGCTTTCGTCCTCGCCGACAGCGGCGCCGGTAATCGGGAAAGGGCAGACAACAGACAGCAGGTGACAGGCCGTATGCATGCGCATCAGCTTGTAGCGCCGGGGCCAGTCTACATGCAGCACCAGTTTTTCGCCGATTGCGGGTGCAGCCTGCCCCTCTGCCGGCACATGAATGAGTTCGTTCTTGTTTTCACCGGTAACGGTCGCCGCGATCTCTATACGAGAGCCGTCAGCGCGTTCGAAGAAGCCGATATCCCCCGGCTGACCGCCGGAGGTCGCGTAAAAATTGGTCTGGTCGAGAATAATCCCGCCCGTTTCGGTAATGGCGAGCACCGTGCCCTCCGCCGTTGAAAGATAGGAATCTTCGCGGAAAAGCGCTTCGGTCTCGTATGCCATGATTATCCCTCGAACGGTATGTCTATCTCGGTTTTCGTCTCCAGCCAGCCCGGTACGGGCAGGTTCTTGCCGCGCAGGAAAGCAGGATTGAACAGCTTGGACTGATAGCGATTACCATAGTCGCAAAGCACCGTCACAATTGTGTGGCCCGGACCGAGATCTTTTGCAAGCCGGATTGCGCCTGCAATATTGATGCCCGATGAACCGCCGAGGCAAAGCCCCTCATTTTCCACGAGATCGAATACGATATCGAGCGCTTCCGCATCGGAAAGACGATAGGAGAAATCGGGGGTGAAGCCTTCGAGATTGGCGGTGATACGCCCCTGCCCGATGCCTTCGGTAATCGAGTCGCCTTCGGCTTTCAGCTCGCCTGTCGTGTAAAAGGAATGAAGTGCAGCTCCATACGGATCGGCAAGTGCGATCTTGATATCGGCATTGTGGTCCTTCAGACCGAATGCCGTACCGACAAGCGTTCCGCCCGATCCGACTGCCGCGACAAACCCATCGACCCTGCCATTGGTATCGCGCCAGATTTCCTGTGCAGTGGTTTCGACATGAGCTTGCCGGTTGATTGGATTATCGAACTGATTGGCCCAGACAGCACCATTCGGCTCGCTTCTGGCGAGTTGTTCGGCCAGGCGTCCGGAGAGACGCACATAATTGTTCGGATTGCGATAGGGCGCGGCTGGAACTTCGATCAGTTCGGCGCCAAGCAGGCGCAAGGCGTCCTTCTTTTCCTGGCTCTGCGTTTCGGGAATAACGATGACAGTGCGATAGCCAAGCGCTTTTGCAACCATCGTGAGGCCAATGCCGGTATTGCCAGCCGTGCCTTCGACAATAACCCCGCCGGGTTTCAACAGCCCGCGCTTTTCCGCATCGCGAATAATATAGAGCGCTGCCCGGTCCTTCACCGACTGACCGGGATTGAGGAACTCGGCCTTGCCGTAAATTGCGCAGCCGGTCAGTTCGGAAGCCTTCTTCAAATGGATCAGTGGCGTATTGCCGATTGCGTCGAGCACCGATTGGAACATGGCATCCGTCCTTCCTGTTTCGCAGAGGAAACTATGAGGAACAGCTCTGCCCTTCAAGCAAGCAGGGAATATTTTTCCCCGCCATTACGCAAAGCGAAACCCGCTTCCCGGTCATAAATAGAAAAGCCGCCCGAAATGGGCGGCTTTTTGGAAAAATGTTTGAGAAGCGGAATTATGCCGCGCGCTGGCCGCCATTGCCGTTGGCATTGCGGCGCTTACGGCGGAACGGGCGCTTCGCTTTGGGAGCGGCTTCCGCCGTTGCGTGGGCGGCTCCGCGATGATCGCCAGCTTTCGGGGCTGCGCGGCGCGGTTTCTGTGGCGTTCCGCCTTTGCGATGGGTCTTCTGCGGGCGTTCGCCGGGAGTTGCCGCGCAGGGTGCCGGAGCCGGTGCAAGCTCCACAGGGGCATCCTTGATCGGAAGCTTGCTGCGCGTCACGCGCTCGACCGCTCGCAGCTTGGATTCCTCCGCCGCCGGATCGTAGAGCGTGATCGATGCGCCGCTGGCGCCATTGCGGCCAGTACGGCCAATGCGGTGCACATAGGTTTCTGGCTCGTCAGGCAGATCGTAGTTCACGACATGGCTGATACCCGGAACGTCAATGCCGCGTGCAGCAATGTCGGTTGCGATCAGAATTCGCAGCGATCCATCACGGAATCCGTTCAGCGCACGCTGGCGCGCATTTTGCGACTTGTTGCCGTGGATCGCAGCGACTTCGTAGCCATCCCGCTCCAGATGGCGCACCACTGCATCTGCACCGTGCTTGGTACGGGTGAAGACGATGACCGAACGCATGGCCTTGTCACCGAGCAGTGCGGAAAGAAGACGGCGCTTTTCCTTGGTGTGCACAGGATGCACGACCTGCGTGATTTCAGCAGCAGTCGTTCCCTGCGGAGCAACTTCGACGCGAACCGGGTCACGCAGCAGGCTTCCCGCCAACGATGCGATTTCCTTCGGCATGGTCGCCGAAAACAGCGCGGTCTGGCGTTCGGAATGGGTCGCCTTCGCGATGCGCTTCACATCGTTGATGAAACCCATATCGAGCATACGGTCCGCTTCGTCGAGAACAAGCCAACGCGTCTGCGAAAGGTCTACCAGACCGTCACGCATCAGATCAGTGAGACGGCCCGGCGTAGCGATCAGAACGTCGATGCCCGGCGCGATGCGCTTGATTTGCGACAGTTTGGAAACGCCGCCAAGAACAAGCGCGGTCGAGATATGCGCATGTTTGGAAACATTGCGGATCGTCTGTTCGATCTGCACGGCCAGTTCACGCGTCGGCGCGAGGATCAGCGCACGTGCGGTCTTGGGACGGCGCTTGTCGCCGAGCCCGATGATCTTCTGCAGGATAGGCAGGCTGAAAGCAGCGGTCTTGCCGGAGCCCGTCTGCGCAATGCCCAGAATATCGCGACCTTCAAGCTGATGCGGGATCGCCTGCAACTGGATCGGCTTTGGCTCGGTCATACCAGCGGCTTCAACGCCCTTGAGCAAAATGCCGGTAACGCCAAGAGCGGCAAAGCCGCCCGTAATTTCTTTTGTCAATTCAATCTCTCTCAGTGGCACCATGCTGTCATGGTCCACATCCAATGCCGGTCAAGCGCAACTTGCCGAACTCTATCTGTTCAATGATAACGACGGGACGCCGGAACTTTAAACTCCTGGCGACTTGCGCTGCCGTGCCCGAACATTTCTCGGGTCTCCCCGCCTCCGGACCATTCCGGAAGACAGAGGCGAGACGCAACAAGTCCAATGCCGGGAAAGCCGACGAACACGTCGGCCCATGCGCCTGCCCCGGCATATGGGGTGTTTTCGCCAGAAAAGCAACCGATTTTGCTTAAACCACCAAAATCAGATGATGAAGTCGGCAAGAACCTGATTGTCCGTAATGTCCTGATAAGCCCAGCCCGCCTCTGCGAACTTCTTTTCCAGAAGCTTGAAGTTAGACGCATTCTTCGTTTCGATGCCGATCAGGACCGAACCGAAATTGCGCGCCGACTTCTTCAGATATTCGAAACGGGCAATGTCATCCTCGGGCCCCAGCAGATCAAGGAACGAGCGAAGCGCGCCCGGCCTCTGCGGAAAACGGAAAATGAAATACTTCTTCAAACCTTCAAATCGAAGAGCACGTTCGCGAACATCCGGCAGGCGCTCAAAATCGAAATTACCGCCCGAAACGACAATGACGATCCGCTTGCCCTTGAGATCGCTCTTCTTGAAATCCTTGAGCGCATCGATGCCGAGTGCGCCGGCCGGTTCAAGGACGACACCTTCGATATTGAGCATCTCGATGATGGTCGCGCAAAGCCGGTTTTCCGGAACCGTTATGACAGTTTTCGGATCAAACCCTTTGAGAAGCTTGAAGTTTTCCTTGCCGATCTCAGCAACAGCCGCGCCATCGACGAAATTGTCGACATGGGCAAGCTTGATGCGCTTGCCTGCCTCAAGGCTGCCTTTCAGGCTCGCCGCGCCCTGTGGCTCGATAAAGCGGAAACTCGTCTTCCAGCCGCGATCCGAAACATATTGCGTAACGCCGCCGGACAGTCCCCCGCCACCCACGGGCAACAGGATAAAGTCAGGCTTCTTTTCGTCGGGCAATTGCCGTTCGATCTCCAGCGCCACCGTGGCCTGTCCTTCGACAATGCCGGGATGGTCGAAAGGTGGCACCATCACGCCCTTGTTGCTTGCTGCAAATTCCTGCGACGCGGCATAGCAAACGTCGAAAATATCGCCTACCAGCTTGATTTCGATGAATTCCCCGCCAAAAGCGCGGGTCTTGTCAATTTTCTGCTGCGGCGTTGTGACCGGCATGAACACGACGCCCTTGCGGCCAAAATGGCGGCAGACAAATGCAAAGCCCTGTGCGTGATTGCCTGCGGAAGCGCATACGAACACCACATTCTTGTCGGTCGTTTCGACAGCCTTGGAAATGAAATTGAAGGCGCCACGAATCTTGTAGGAACGGACAGGCGTCAGATCCTCACGCTTGAGCCAAATCTCCGCACCGTATTTCCGCGACAGGTAATCGTTAAGCTGCAACGGCGTTTCTGGAAACAGCGCGCGCATTGCCTTTTCGGCCTCGGATACGGATTTGACGAAGGCGGTCATTATTGGACTTTCTGCATTTCCAACGGAATTTTGCCCATCGCTACATGGCTTTGACCTCACAGACAAGGTTGAAGCCTTGCCGGATGCCAAATCAGCGATCTGGAGCAGGCATATATTCGGTAGCTCTAACTGTTGATGTTAACAGGCTTTGTGGCTTGAAATCGTGATACAAATCATGACATAGACAATGGCAATTGCTGCGGTCGTGGCGAAATTGGTATACGCAACGGACTTAAAATCCGTCGTCTTTTAGACTTGCGGGTTCAAGTCCCGCCGACCGCACCACCTCTGCTCACTGTTGTCGTTATCCATCGCTGGTACCTTTACCGGACGGTTAGACTCCATCAATAGAAAAAGACAATAAAATACAATTCACTAATTGAGATACATAACATAAAACATGAAAAGCCGCAGATCAGGTCTGCGGCTCCTCCATGCTTGAAACCTGATTAGCCGTGCAGTCTGGCGGTAATTTCCGCAACGCGCTTGCCCTGAAAATGGGCTCCCTCCAGCTCCTGCTCCGAAGGCTGGCGCGAACCGTCGCCATCGGCGGTCGTCGTCATTCCGTAGGGCGCACCGCCACGCACCACATCGTTACCCATCTGGCCCTGATAGGCATAGGAAAGCGGGACGATGATCATGCCGTGATGCTGCATCTGCCATTGCGTGGAAATCAGCGCGAGTTCCGCACCGCCATGTTGTGTGGCTGTGGAAACCATCACCGAGCCGACCTTATTGACGAGAGCGCCCTTTGCCCAAAGCCCGCCGGTCTGGTCGAGAAAGTTTTTCATCTGGGCTGCCATCATGCCGTAGCGGGTAGCAGTAGCGATGATGATGGCGTCGTAATCTACAAGTTCCGCCGGCGTAGCAATCGGCGCATCCTGATCCACCTTGTAGTGCGAGGCTTTTGCGACATCGGGCGGAACCAGTTCAGGCACCCGCTTGAGAGTGACCTCCGCGCCGCCTTCGCGCGCGCCTTCCACAGCGGCCTTGGCCATTTTCTCGGTATGACCATAGGCCGAATAATACAACACCAACACCTTAACCATGTGACTCTCCCTATCCCGGTTTGCGAGGCCCCGACCTCGAAAGCTTCAATTAGGGGAGCGGCCTCCTTTGGAAAGGCGCAACCGCAGCCAAACGAATGAAATGCTGAAATAAAGCAGTTGCAGCCTCGTCCTGCTGGCGCTTAACTGACGCTAGAAAATGGAGTCTGGATATGACCAACAATCCGCAGCAAGCCGTCAGGGCCGCGATGCTGGCAATTGGCGACGAGCTTCTCTCTGGCCGCACCAAGGATAAGAATATCGGGCATCTTGCCGATGTGCTCACAGCGGCCGGCATCGATCTGAAGGAAGTACGGATTGTTCCGGACGAGGAAGCGGCCATCGTAGACGCTCTCAATGCGCTGCGACCGCATTATGATTACGTCTTCACGTCAGGGGGGATAGGTCCCACCCATGACGATATCACTGCCGATGCTGTTTCGACGGCGTTCGGCGTACCTTGCATCTATGACGAGAAAGCCATGAGGCTGCTCGGTGATAATTACGCGAAGCGCGGGCTGGAATTTACCGACTCGCGCAAGCGCATGGCGCGCATGCCGCAAGGCTCGGAGCATATAGCGAATCCCATCTCAGCTGCTCCCGGCTTTCATATCGGCAATGTCTATGTGATGGCTGGCGTACCCTCCGTGTTTCAGGCGATGCTCGACAACGTACTGCCCACGCTGAAGACCGGACGGAAGCTTCTGTCGAAATCCGTGCGCTGTCCCTTTGGCGAAGGCGTGATCGGTGCGCCCCTGACCGAAATCCAGAAAGAAAACCCGGATACGATCATCGGTTCCTACCCGAAATTCGAGAACGGGCGCTTCAGCACCGAACTTGTCGTCCGGGGCAGCGATCCTGTGAAAATTGATACGGCGATCGACGCAATCGAGAAAATGATCTCTTCACTCGAAAAGATGGGCGCTGCTTGATCGCCTGCAACCTTTTGCCTGCGCAACTCGTTGCATTATATGCTAAAATAGATACACAGCCGGAAGGAGTTCTGTCATGTCCTACAAGACGGTGGTTGCCTATTCTCGCAGTGAATCCGAGTTGAAGCGGGTTTTGTCCGCCGTTGGACTTTTGAAGCAGAAGCTGCCCGATATTCATGTCATCGGGCTGTATGCCACTCCTTCGCCCATCGTCTATGCCGACCCGAACGGCTTCATCGATCCCGGAATGTTCGAACTGCATGACAAGCAGCACAAGGAACTCTCCGAAAGATTGAAACATGTCTTTGAAGAGGAAATGCGCCGTCAGGGCACCAATTATGAGTATCGCATCACGCGCTCGGAAACGGGCACAGCCGCAGACGGTGTGCTGACGGCTTGTCTTGGCGCGGAATTGCTGATCGCCGGACAACCGGACCCGGACGATCCGGCCACCAACGACGAGACCGCCGATACCATCGTTTTCAATTCAAGCTGCCCTGTTCTGCTCGTACCCTATGCACCGGTGCTGCCTATGGTTTCACTGGATCGTATTGTCGTCGCCTTCAACGGCAAGCGTGAAGCCGCCCGCGCTGCCTTCGACGCCCTGCCCCTGATGAAACATGCGGACAGGACGGAAATCGTTTGGGTTGATCCACCGGAAATCGAAGGCGAGGATCAGGCGCTGGCAAGTCACGATATCGCAGAATCAATTTCGCGCCACGGCATCGAAGTAACGCCGACGGCAATCGCCTCTAACGGACGCTACGCCCAGGATGCTTTGCGGGAGCACATTATTGCGCAACGTTCCGATCTTCTCGTGATGGGCGCCTATAGTCATTCAAGGTTGCGAGAACTGGTCTTTGGCGGCGTGACGCGCTCCATGTTGAACGAATTGCCAATCCTCACACTTTTCTCGCGTTAAAAGTCATGGCTGAGGACCAGTTTGGTCGTTCAGCCCCCATGTGATCGCACGACACGCTTGCAAGAACGCCATTTTTGCGGTTATCAGCATCACCCGGCGCTGACTGTGCCGGGTGGAGAGCCTTTTCCTTACTCGCCGCCTGCCTAAATTGGCGCGGGTGGAAAAGCCGCAGATCCTGACAGTTACAGCGCTTGGCAACCGTCACAGCGCATTTTTGGTTTTAAAAGGTCCGGAGAACAAACTCCGGATCGTTCCACGGAGCGTTTCGATGTCCTTGCCAGATAAAGCCTTTCCCGTTTCCTGGGACCAGTTCCACCGCGATGCCCGCGCCCTCGCCTGGCGGATCGCCGGCATGAACCGCGATTGGCACGCAATTGTTGCCATTACGCGTGGCGGACTGGTTCCAGCGGCCATCGTTTGCCGCGAACTCGGCATTCGCCTCATCGAAACCGTCTGCATCGCCTCCTATCATGACTACACATCGCAAGGAGACATGCAGATTCTCAAGGGCGTAAGCGAAACGCTTCTTGAAAATGGCGGTGAAGGCGTCATCGTCGTCGACGATCTGACCGATACGGGCAAGACTGCCGCCATCGTTCGCGAAATGATGCCGAAGGCCCATTTTGCAACCGTTTATGCCAAGCCGAAAGGCCGCCCGCTGATCGATACCTTCGTGACGGAAGTATCGCAGGACACCTGGATCTACTTCCCGTGGGATATGGGCTTCACCTATCAGGAACCGATTGCAGGCGGAAAGCGCGGCTAAATCCGGAGAGAACTTGCCCTAAATCCATAGGGATTCCACTTCTGCTGGAACTGGTGGCTTTCCGCTTTGCCGGGTCATAACGCTACCAAACGAAAATAAACGAATGCGATTGCGGTGATATTTCCGCCGCAATCGCACTTTATAGAAACCCCACCGAAATAACGCCGACCAAGGGCGAAATGCCTTTCCTAAGCTGCTATCCCATCTCGTAATTTCAGTAATGCCTTTAAATTAAAAGATTTTTTGGAACATTTTCGAAGGTTCGCAGTCTAAGTAATCAGTTGTTATTTTGGCGAATCGGATCATGCTATAAAGAAAGAGGGGATTTTCGCGGTGAAGTCGCAAGCCAAACAACTTATTGCAACCGAAAAGCGTATTCTTACGCCTTCGGGTCGTTTGCAGCAGGTTGCAGCACTTGTGCATCGTCGCGACATGGGCGCACTCAAGGTTCTCGTCATCACGAGCCGCGGCACAGGGCGATGGATCATTCCCAAGGGCTGGCCGCAAGTGGGTCGTACCCTTGCAGAAACCGCTCTTCGCGAAGCCTATGAAGAAGCTGGCATTCGCGGCGAAGTCTCTCCAATACCGATTGGCAGTTTTTGCTACTGCAAGACGGACCTGCCGCCCGAGCGCATAAACCAGTTCGTGGCTGCGGTATTTGCCGTGCAATTCACAGGTCAGGAAAAAGACTGGCCTGAGCGGGACCAACGCATCAGCGAGTGGGTATCGCCGCAGGAAGCTGCACGTCGTGTCGAAGAAAGTGAATTGAAGCAGATTCTGAACCAGTTTGGTGATTCGGGAATAGCGGCGGCCGCCGAGTAGGCAGCTAGCCGCCCCGCCACCGCAATTTGTCCCGGCTTGCGACCTATTTGCCGGGATTTCCCCTTTCTATAGAAAATCCTACCGAAATTGCTCCAGGAAGCGCCACGAGAAGGCGAGGTTCCAGGCCCCTTCGTTCTCTAGCCGGCTTGTTTCTTAAAACTGTCGCTTCTCCCCGTTATCCACATTTGCCCCAACTGGTTACGCACAATATCTAGATGCTGGAGCGTTGCAGCAAACCATTGCTTGACGCTCGAAGCCGAGTCGTTTTTTATGAGACTATCGTTGCGTAAGTAGCGTGGTCGGGCGTTGTAAATCCGTCGATCTTTTTTCGGTCAAGTTGAGTATCGAACGAGCGTCGCGCTTTGGAAGTGTGTTTTTCGCTCGGTGCTTTCTTGCGCCCGTATTCTGGGCATTCCGGTCTTTGGAGAAGCAGATGCAGCGTCGGAAAGAAACAGCGTTAACACTAGATTTAGTATTTGCGCTCACACTCCTTACAAGATAATGTATTTTTCGTTCTGCTGATTTTTAATCGCGAATAGCGTTAGCAAGGTTGCAATCAAGCTCCCCTGAGGCGTTTTTTTCGTGGGATTGAAAGAGGCGGAAGCGGATTTCCGGGAGCTTTCTCCCCAACAAGACGCTCCTCCCCGCAGAAGAGCTGTTTTGACAGAGACGCGATACAGACAGGCCGTGGCTGAAAACCGTCACTAAAGCTACTATATATAGAACGTTTGGATGGGACAGATGAAGATCGAACGCCGTTTCACGAAAGAGAATCAGTCGGCCTATGCGGACATCGCGTTCCGGACTGCGACCAGCGAGATCAAGAATCCCGATGGGTCCATCGTATTCCGCCTCGAGAACATCAATGTGCCCGCGCAGTTCAGCCAGGTGGCCGCTGACATTCTCGCCCAGAAGTATTTTCGCAAGGCCGGCGTCCCCGCACAGCTGAAAAAGGTTGAGGAAAACGACGTCCCTTCATGGCTCTGGCGCTCGGTCGCCGATGAGGAAGCACTCGCCAAGCTGCCGGAAAACGAACGCTATGGCTCCGAGATGGATGCCTGCCAGGTTTTCGACCGTCTCGCAGGCACCTGGACCTACTGGGGCTGGAAAGGCGGCTATTTCGCCTCCGAAGAAGATGCCCTCGCCTTCCGGGACGAGCTTGCCTATATGCTCGCAACGCAGCGCGTGGCGCCAAACAGCCCGCAATGGTTCAACACCGGCCTCCACTGGGCCTATGGCATCGATGGTCCCGGCCAGGGCCATTTTTACGTCGACTGGCAGACTGGCAAGCTGACCAAGTCCAAGTCGGCCTACGAACATCCGCAGCCACATGCCTGCTTCATCCAGTCCGTCGGCGACGATCTGGTCAATGAAGGCGGCATCATGGACCTTTGGGTCCGCGAGGCGCGCCTGTTCAAATATGGTTCGGGCACCGGTTCCAACTTCTCTTATCTGCGCGGCGAAGGTGAAAAGCTTTCTGGCGGCGGCAAGTCCTCCGGCCTCATGAGCTTCCTGAAGATCGGCGACCGCGCTGCGGGCGCCATCAAGTCCGGCGGCACGACCCGCCGTGCCGCCAAGATGGTCGTTGTCGATATCGATCACCCGGATATCGAGGAATATATCGACTGGAAGGTGAAGGAGGAGCAGAAGGTTGCTTCGCTCGTCACCGGCTCCAAGATCGTCAAGCAGCATCTGACGGCCATCATGAAGGCTTGCGTCAATTGCGAAGCCGGGTCTGAAGCGACTCGGGACGATTGCTTCGACCCGGCGAAGAACCCTGCCCTGAAGCGTGAAATCCGGGCCGCGAAGAAGAACCAGGTCCCGGAAAACTACGTCAAGCGCGTGATCCAGTTCGCACGTCAGGGCTACACCGACATTCAGTTCAAGACCTACGATACTGATTGGGATTCGGAAGCCTACCTCACCGTTTCGGGCCAGAACTCCAACAACTCCGTCTCGCTGAAGGACGAATTCCTGCGCGCTGTCGAAAATGACGGTGACTGGAACCTCACCGCACGCCGCGACGGTCGCGTCATGAAGACGCTCAAGGCGCGCGACCTTTGGGAAAAGATCGGTTACGCCGCCTGGGCGTCCGCCGATCCGGGCCTGCACTACAACACGACCATGAACGACTGGCACACCTGCCCGACGGCTGGTCCTATCCGCGCCTCCAATCCGTGCTCGGAATATATGTTCCTCGATGATACGGCCTGCAATCTGGCGTCGATCAACTTGCTCACCTATCGCAACAAGGACGGTTCGTTCGACATTGCAGCTTACGAGCACACGGCGCGCCTGTGGACCATCGTTCTCGAAATCTCGGTAATGATGGCGCAGTTCCCGTCCAAGGAAATCGCCCGCCTCTCCTATGAATACCGCACGCTCGGCCTCGGCTATGCCAATATTGGCGGCCTGCTGATGACTTCCGGCATTCCTTATGACTCCGACGAAGGCCGCGCTATTTGCGGTGCGCTGACGGCGATCATGACCGGCGTGGCCTATGCGACCTCCGCCGAAATGGCGAAGGAACTGGGCACCTTCCCGAGCTACGAGCCGAACGCACAGCACATGCTGCGCGTCATTCGCAACCATCGCCGCGCCGCACATGGTGAAACCCAAGGTTATGAAGGCCTCGCCGTCAACCCGGTCGCGCTGATTGCCGAAGATTGCCCGGATCAGGATATGATCGTCCATGCTCGTGCGGCCTGGGACAAGGCGCTGGAACTGGGCGAAAAGCATGGCTATCGCAATGCACAGGCAACCGTTATTGCGCCGACCGGCACAATCGGCCTCGTCATGGATTGCGACACAACCGGCATCGAACCGGACTTCGCTCTGGTGAAGTTCAAGAAGCTTGCCGGTGGCGGCTACTTCAAGATCATCAACCGCGCCGTGCCGGAAGCACTCCGCACGCTCGGCTACTCGGAAAGCCAGATTGCCGAAATCGAAGCCTATGCTGTCGGCCACGGCAACATCAATCAGGCGCCTGGCATCAATCCCTCTTCCCTGAAGTCCAAGGGCTTCACCGATGAGAAGATCGAAGCCCTGAATGCGGCTCTCAAGAGTGCGTTCGACATCAAGTTCGCTTTCAACAAGTGGACGCTGGGCGAAGATTTCTGCAAGGATGTGCTGAAGCTCACGGACGAGCAGCTCAATGATTTCTCGTTCGAAATGCTGCCTGCGCTTGGCTTTACCCGCAAGGAAATCGAAGCTGCCAACATTCATGTTTGCGGCGCGATGACCCTCGAAGGCGCTCCCTTCCTGAAGGAAGAACACTACGCCGTGTTCGATTGCGCCAATCCATGCGGCAAGATCGGCAAGCGTTATCTCTCGGTGGATAGCCACATCCGTATGATGGCTGCCGCGCAGCCGTTCATTTCGGGCGCGATCTCCAAGACGATCAATATGCCGAACGATGCAACCGTCGAAGACTGCAAAGACGCATACATGCTTTCATGGAAGCTGGCGCTCAAGGCCAACGCGCTTTATCGTGATGGCTCCAAGCTCTCCCAGCCGCTCAACGCCTCGCTGATCGCGGACGATGAGGATGAAGACGACGCAATCGAGGCATTGATTGAAGCACCGGCAGCCGCTCGTGCCGTTCAGGTTACCGAACGCATCGTCGAGAAGGTTGTCGAGAAGATCGTCCACGAACGCGAAAAGCTGCCGAACCGTCGTCAGGGTTATACCCAGAAGGCAGTCGTCGGCGGACACAAGGTCTATCTGCGCACTGGCGAATTCGGCGACGGACGTCTCGGCGAGATCTTCATCGACATGCACAAGGAAGGCGCCGCCTTCCGCGCAATGATGAACAACTTCGCCATCGCCGTTTCCCTCGGCCTGCAGTATGGCGTGCCGCTTGAAGAATATGTGGAGGCTTTCACTTTCACGAAATTCGAACCAGCCGGCATGGTTATCGGCAACGATGCCATCAAGACCGCGACGTCGATCATCGATTATGTCTTCCGTGAACTGGCTGTGTCCTATCTCGGTCGCAATGACCTCGCCCATGTCGATACGAGCGATTTCGGCAATACGGCGTTGGGCAAAGGCATCAAGGAAGGCAAGACCAATCTGGTTTCCACCGGTTGGACGCGTGGATATAAGCCCACGCTCGTGACGAATTCGAACAACGAAGCCAAGGGATCGACGAGTTCTGCGCCGCAGGCCTCCAACGTCACCACCTTGAAGTCGACCACTCCGGCGGGTAATCGCCCGGCAACAATCGGCTTGGTCACGGATGGCGCAACGGCTTTCAAACGCGAATTCGAGGAACAGCCTGCACCGGCGCAACAGCAGGACAGCACATCGGCAACGGAGCTGTTCTCTGACAAGGCCGCCGCAGATGCTGCCTCGGCCCGTGCGGAAAGCGCAAATGCCGCCAAGAAGCTGGAAGCTGATCGCCGCATCAAATCGATGATGCAGGGCTATACGGGCGACAGCTGCACCGAGTGCCAGAACTTCACCATGGTTCGCAACGGCACCTGCCTGAAGTGCGACACTTGCGGCGCAACGAGCGGCTGCAGCTAAAGGTCGTCGGTAAAAACAGTAATACTGAAAGCCCGCCTCGCGCGGGCTTTTGTTTGTCGAATGGTAGCGGGGATAGATATTCCGCCGTAGGCAGAGCTGTAACTCTTGGCAGATTGCAATGAATTTTGGAACGAAGGAGCAATTTCAGCGTTTGGATTGAATAACCGGAACGTATAAAGGAGATAGTTATGTTCAGAACTACACTTCTGACGACGACCTGTGCTTTGCTGATCGGCGGATCGGCTTTCGCCCAAACAGCAACTCCCTCGCCTGCTCCGGCAGAAGCGCCCGCAACCACGCAAGACATGCCGGTTTCATCCAAGGACATGTTCGGCAAGCCCATAACGGGCGAAGCGGGCAAGGTCGGCTTTGTGGAACCGAAAGAAGGGCAGTTGCTTGTTTCGTCCTTCATCGGGCGAAGCGTTTATGAAAGCGATGCGCCTGACGCACAGTCAGTGGGCAAACTGAATGACCTGATCGCCAGCCCCGATGGTCAGATCGAAGCGGCCATTATCGGTGTCGGCGGTTTCCTCGGTGTTGGTGAAAAGGACGTCGCGGTCAGCCCTGACCAACTTCAGCTTGCTACGCGCAGTGACGGAAAAACGTGGCTGGTCATCAAGGCCAACAAGCAGCAGCTGAATGACGCACCGGCCTTCGACCGTTCAAAATTCTTTGCTGATGGTGTCGCGGATCCATCTGCGGCAACGGAGACCAACGCGCCAGCGACTGACACTCCCGCAAGCGGGACCGCGCCTGCGCCAGCCTCCCCGGCACCCGCTCAGTAGAGCTGGCAAATTCCGTCACGGAAAATGGAACAGAAAATTACCCCGGCGACCCAGCCGGGGTTTTCATAGGCAAAACACGCCCCACGGTTGAATTCAGCGCTCAACCACGCTACGCACAATAAAACTCCGTATCGAAAACAGGTCCCGGAAAAGAATATTGTCGGAATTCTTGCTCGCTCATCCTTGGGCCGAGACGCTTGCTGCGCTCGGCGGATTATTCCTTTCGGCATTCATCGCGAATTTTCTCATCAAGGCCATCTTGCTGAAGCTGCTCGATCGGATTGTCGAGAAGACATCTTTCGGACAGGACGAAGAGCTTAAGAGGCACGGGGTCATCAGCCGCCTTGCCAATATCGTTCCTGCCTTGATTATTTCATCCGGGATCATGGCCGTGCCGGGTCTGCCTGAGGGCGTGATCACCGTCATTCGGAATGTGGCCATAGCCTTCATCATTCTGACGCTGGCATTGGCAGTTAATTCGGCCTTTGGGCTTGTCGATACGCTCTATCACCGTCGTCCAGAGGCGAGATTCCGCCCTATGAAGGGCTATATCCAGGTCGCCAAGCTGGCGGTCTATATCATCGCGACGGTTCTCATCATTGCCACCTTGCTGGACAAATCGCCGGTTATCCTGCTTTCCGGTGTCGGTGCCATGGCGGCAGTGCTGATCCTCGTCTTTCAGGATACGCTGCTTTCCCTCGTCGCCAGTATGCAGATCGCTTCCTCCAACATGGTGCGTGTCGGCGACTGGATCGAGATGAAGAACCTCGACGCCAATGGCGATGTCACGGAGATCGCGCTCTATACGGTCAAGGTGCAGAATTTCGACAAGACGATCACCACAATCCCCATCCGCAAGCTCATCACGGAGCCGATGAAGAACTATCGCGGCATGCAGGAATCTGGTGGGCGGCGGATCAAGCGTGCTCTTTACATCGATCAGAACACCATTCGATTTCTATCGGAAGAAGAGCGCGCCAGACTGGGCACAGTCGATTGGCTGGCGGAATATCTGCCTAAGAAAGCCAAGGAAATCGCCGAATGGAACCAGAAGCTGGGCGACCGCGCCAACAATCCGGTCAACCGGCGTCAGTTCACCAATATAGGCACGTTTCGGGCCTATGTAGAAAATTATCTTCGCAACCATCCCGGCGTGCACAAGGGTATGACGCTGCTGGTGCGCCAGATGGACCCTACGCCCGAAGGTTTGCCGCTGGAGATCTATTGTTTCGCCAACACAACGGTCTGGGCATCATTCGAACAGATCCAGTCCGACATTTTCGATCACCTCTATGCGGTACTGCCAGAATTCGGCCTGAGCGCTTTCCAAAATCCGAGCGGCAACGATTTTCGCAAACTGACGTTCAACGCTCCCTGCGGAGAGCCTCAATGATTTTGGCGTTCAGCAATTGAACGTTATAGCCAGTGCGGGACGGTGTCAGGCCAAGGCGAACCACGGCAAGATGCATTGACGGAACGACCATGACACTTTGCCCGTCATGTCCCGACATCCAGAAAGCATCTTCGGGAATACCGTCTTCACCTGCTTTCACGCCGCCCAGTTGAAGCCAGACCTGCGCAGAACCGTAACGCCCCTGCGACTCCGGCGAGGGCTTGCGCATGAACGAAACATAGTCCGCAGGCAGTACCGGTCTTCCGTAAAGCTTTCCGCCATCTGCGAGAAATGCACCCAGACGTGCCCATTCGCGCGCCGTCGCGTACATATAAGAGGAGCCGACAAAGACGCCCGAAGCGTCAGCCTCCAGAATGGTGCTGCGCATGCCAAGCGGGCCGAAAAGCGCAAGTCGAGGATAGGCCAGCGCCTCTTCGCGGCTGTTGAAACTATCCATGAACAGCTCTGATAGAATATTCGCCGTTCCACTGGAATAGTTGAACTTCGTGCCGGGTGCTTCCTCCAGCGGCAACGAAGCGGCAAATCGGGTCATGTCCGGTTCGAGAAAAAGCATACGCGTGACATCCGCCACGGTGCCGTAATCCTCATCGAAGCTCAGGCCGCTGTTCATCGCCAAAAGGTTTGCCAGGGAAATCTTCGACCGGCCGTCATTCTTCCATTCAGGCAAAAGGTCCGTACGTTCCGTCGCCATGCGTCCCTCTGCGATGCGCATGCCGATCAGCGTTGCCATGACGGATTTGGTCATCGACCATCCCAGCAAGGGCGTATCAGCATTAAAGCCCGGACCATAATTCTCCGCGATCAGTTTGCCGTCGCGGATAACGGCAATCGCCCGCATGCCGGGGCCAGCCAGGGCATCGTTTTCGATTACGGCCTGTATCGCCGGGTCGCTCTCGATTTGGATGGGCTCTGCCGGCACTTGCGGCCCCGTCGGTAATTCAAGCCGCAAATCACTTTGGTGGATATTCGCGCATCCAAGCGCCGGGCGGTAGGTTGCGGTACTTGGCGCGAAAAAGCCGAAAATGCGCACTGTTACGCTGCCGCGATCCTTGTCGACGGATGCATTGAGAAACCGGAGCAACGGATTCCCCGGTGCCTGAACATCGTCTGCAAGAACACTGGCAGCATCACGTCCTGCTATGAAGACATTTGAACAGACGATCTTGGCGGCGTAGCCCGTGCCGACACGCAAAAGTTCAGGCGGTTTGTCAGCCAGCCACACGATTGCTCCAAGCAGGGTGGCAAGCAGAAGCCCCCCTGCAAACTTCAGAATTCGCCGCATGCTGCCCCTCGCAAAATTGGTTGCATCAGATCATATCAGTCCAAGGTGGCTTGCCAACTCCCGCGCTGCCGCGCCACCTGCCCTGTTTGCACCGATGGTCGAAGCTGACGGACCGTATCCAACGAGATGAATGCGGGCATCGGCAGCCACCTGTGTCGCCAGACGCCCGGTCATGAGAATGCCGCCTTCGGAGTTGCGCAACTGCAGCGGGGCAAGATGATCGAGCGAACTGCGAAATCCGGTGCACCACAAGATCACGTCGAAAGATTGTTCACTTCCGTCGTCCCAACGAACCCCGGTTTCCGTAATCTCCTTGAACATTGGCAGCCGGTTGAGCACACCGCGAGCCCGCGCTGCTTCAATGGCCGGAGTCAGCGGCAAGCCGGTCACAGAAACGACCGATCCCGGCGGCAAGCCTCGGCGCACACGCTCCTCGACCAGGGCCACCGCAGCGCGCCCCAGTTCAGGCGTAAATGGTCCTTCCCTGAATGCAGGCTCCTTCCGCGTCACCCATACGGTTTCCGTCACGCGCGATATTTCGTCCAGAAGCTGCACGGCCGAGATGCCAGCGCCGACCACCAGAACACGTTTACCTCTGAACTCCCCCGCTGTCTGATAATCATGAGTGTGTAGCTGCTGGCCTCTGAACAGTTCCGCACCCGGATAAGGCGGAACATAGGGCCTCTCCCATGTGCCGGTCGCGTTGATTACCCCGCGAGCCGAGTAATTGCCCTGATCGGTCTCCACCCGAATCCGCTCGCCACGATCACAGACAACTCTTACGGTTACGGGACGATGCACGGGAAGATCGAACTTTTCTTCATAAGCCCGATAATATTGCGGGACGGCCACCGACGCGCGCACTTCGCCATTCTCCGTTTCGACGATATCTTCAAACTTCATGCCAGGCAGATCGTGAATGGCGTTTGCAGTCTTGAGCGTCAGCGAAGGCCATCGAAATTGCCAGGCCCCGCCCGCCCCTGGAGCCTTGTCGAGAACCACGAATTGCCGTTCTCCGGCAAGACCGAGCCTGTTCAGGTGATAGGCTGAAGAAAGCCCTGCCTGCCCGGCGCCAATGACTACGATGTCGACCTTTCGGGCAACTTTGACATGAGTATTTTCGGCTGCTGGTTCATCGGCGGGCTGCATATCTGACATGGTGCGCTACAAGTTCCAAAACACGGGTCTGACTTCGTAGATAGGGATTGGACAGACGAGCTGGAAGTCCAGTTAACTCATCATTGCAGGGGCGCGCAGCCGCTTGTTGAGCCCTTCCCAGACACTCACGACCAGCATGATTACCGTCGTCAGGATTCCCATCTGTAAGAGATTGGCCGCGTAACCTATGGGAATGGCTATCAGCAGGGCCAGCACGCCAAAAATGTGCGACGCCGGGATCAGGCCATAGACAACTTTTTTGTAGATCGCGCTGCCCATCAGATAGATTGCCGGTCCAGCGACAAGAATAAGAACATAGGCAGTTTTCAGCGGATCATGTGGATGTTCCATCACCAGATCGTTTCCCACTGCCGTCGCAATAATGCCGGCGACCAGTATTGCATGGACATAATGGAAATATGCGCCAATCCGCCCTGAGTCTGGGGAGTGAGTGATCGTTTCTGTCGCGTCCTTGCTCGAAGTTCCGAAATATAGCCACCACATCGCAAGTGTGCCGCCGAAGGTTGCAAGCACAGCGGATATCAAGGCGACATTCCAGACATCGGCATTGGACAGCGATGCACCGGTAGCGAGCAGTGTTTCGCCAAGCGCGACGATCACGAACAATTGGCAACGTTCCGCCAGATGCCCTCCCTCGATGGTCCAGTCCCTCGTATGGGAACGCCCGAGGCCCGGCAATGCAAAGCCGAACATCGGCGATAGATATTCGCAAAGCACGGCGATCAGCCAGAAAGCCATGCGGATTTCATGTTCAACAAAACAACCGGCGATCCAGAAGACGGCTGCAATGGTGAGCCAGCCGAGCATTCGCCGGTAATTGGCGGCAAGCGGATGCTTCTGCCCAAGGACAAAAACGATATAGCCGGTCCGGCCGAGCTGCATGGCCACATAAGCCAGCGCGAATATCCAGCCTTTCTTTGCAAATGCGCCTGGGATAGAAGAAGCCATCACCAGACCGAGCAGCATGATACAAAACAGAAGGCTGCGTATCTGCGGCGTCTCCGGGTTGAACCAGTTTGTCACCCAGCACGTATATTGCCAGCCGAGCCACACGGCGAACCAAGGATAAGCGTTTCCGCCACGCCGGTTAATGTCAGATTGTGCAAAAGCTCATGGCTGAGTTGCGTAACCGCGAAAACATAGACCAGATCGAAGAACAGTTCCTCGAATGTTACCCGGGCATGGTGCCCGTCTCTTTCTCTCAGAAGCGGATGTGCGGCGGTGGCAGAAGCTGTATTCATGCGAATGTACCTTCCCCTCAGACGGCAAACATTCAATCCAACTCCACCAGCTTAACCTGTAGTGAGCACATCGCATATCCGCCTATGCTGATTTCCACTTGAAGAAGCCAGTCTCGCGTCATCTCGCGTCAAGCGCGTTGCCAGCCTTGATCCATGCGTCGATTCCATCGGCCGCCGCACGGCCCATCGCGAAACAGGCAGTCAGAAGATAACCGCCAGTGGGCGCCTCCCAATCGATCATTTCTCCGGCAACGAAAACGCCGGGAAGCTTCGGCAGCATGTAGTGCCCATCGATTTCATGCCACCGAATGCCGCCAGCCGACGAAATCGCTTCCTCAAGCGGGCGCGGACGAATAAGCGGAATGGAGAGCGCCTTGATGGTGGAGGCCAGCGCTTTCGGGCTTCTGTCACGCGTAAACTCGGTCACGAGCGCGGCTTTTACGCCTGTAAGCCCCGCTGCCTTGCGCAACAGGTTTCCAAAACTCAGCTTTGCATCCTGCCGGGCAATATCGCTTTCCAAGCGCTCGACAGTTCGTCCCGGCGCAAGATCGAGGGTCAGGAACGTCTGCGCGTTTTCCTCCAAGCTGTCGCGCAGGGCTGCGGAATGCGCGTAGATGAGGCTCCCCTCGACACCGCCCCGGGTAATGACGAACTCGCCTTGTGTCGTGCCTGCATCAGACGTGACTGTGACAGACTTTACCGGTTCACCGGCGAAACGTTGGGCAAAGAAATCGCTCCACACGACATCAAAACCGCAATTGGCGGAGCGAAACGGCGCCATGTCGATTGCCTTGCGTCGAAATTCGTCGATCCAAGCCCCGTTCGAACCGAGTTTCGGCCAGCTTCCGCCGCCAAAGGCAAAGAGCGCAGCGTTGCATGTGATGACTTCAACGCCATCCGGCTTTTCAATTCGCAGGCCCTTGCCCTCGAAACCAAGCCAACGATGCCGGGTAAGAATACGAACGCCCTGATTTTCGAGACGTTTTACCCAGGCGCGTAAAAGCGGCGATGCCTTCATCGCTTTGGGAAAAACACGGCCAGAAGAGCCGACGAACGTGTCGGCCCCCAATTCATCGGCCCACTTGCGCAACTGGATGGGACCAAAGGCCGTCAAGGCTGGCAAGAAAAGCTCGCTGCTTGAGCCGAACCGTTTGGCGAAAGCTGTAAAATCTTCTGAATGCGTGATGTTCAGGCCGGATTTTCCGGCAAGCAGAAACTTGCGGCCAACCGTCGGCATCTGCTCGTAAACCGTCACCCGGTGGCCCAGAGCGGATAGTCTTTCGGCGGCCATCAAACCCGATGGCCCGCCCCCGATAATGGCGATATTGCCCTTCATGTTCAAAGCGAACGAAGCATTAGTCCTGCTTCTCCAGCATTTCCTTAACTGTCGTTGCCAATTGCTTGAGCGAGAACGGCTTTGGCAAGAATCCGAACTTGGCGTCCGCGGGAAGATTACGTGCAAAGGCGTCCTCAGCGTAACCCGATACAAAGATGAACTTTATATCCGGATGCGTCTTGCGCAGTTCACGCAGCAATGTCGGGCCGTCCATTTCGGGCATGACCACGTCCGATACGACAATATCCACCTCGCCGCCCAGCTCTTCCATCACTTCAAGCGCTTCGACGCCGGACGCCGCTTCATGCACCGTGTAGCCGCGCGACTGGAGTGCACGCACCCCGCCCATGCGGACTGCATCCTCGTCTTCCACCAGAAGAACCGTCGCGGAACCTGAAAGATCGGTGGCTTTCTCCACCTTCTTTTCCTTCACGACGACAGGCGCGTCATCTGCGCGTTTTTCCTCAATGTGACGCGGCAGGAATATCTTGAACGTCGTGCCTTTTCCGACTTCGGAATCACAATAGATGAAGCCACCGGTCTGCTTGATGATGCCATAGACCATCGACAAGCCAAGGCCGGTGCCCTTGCCCACTTCCTTCGTGGTAAAGAACGGCTCAAAAATCTTTTCAAGCACGTCTGCGGGTATGCCTGTTCCTGTGTCTTCAACTTCGAAGACTACATAATCCGCCTCCGGCAGATCGCGATAATGAAGCTTCGCGGCTTCCTGCATCGGCACATTGCGGGTGCGCAGCGTAATTTCACCGCCTTCCGGCATGGCATCGCGCGCATTCACCGCCAGATTGACCGCAACCTGTTCGAACTGCCCGAGATCGGCCTTGACCGACCATAGATCGCGACCATGATCGATTTTCAGCTCGATGTCCTTGCCAACCAGACGTGCCAGAAGCATGCGCAAGTCCGCCAGAACGTCCGTCAGGTCGAGCACTTCCGGACGCAGCGTCTGACGGCGGGAGAATGCGAGCAACTGGCGCACAAGCGAGGCGGCCCGATTGGCGTTCTGCTTGATGTTCATGATGTCTGGGAAAGACGGATCGGATGCGCGGTGATTGGTCAGCAGCAAATCCGACGACATGATGATGGCAGTAAGCACATTATTGAAGTCATGCGCGATGCCGCCTGCAAGCTGGCCAACGGCCTGCATCTTCTGGCTCTGCGCCATCTGGTTTTCGAGGGCCTTCTGCTCCGTCGTCTCAACCGCAGAGATAATCGCAGCTTCTTCGGCGCGCTCGCCACCCAGGTCGGTTACGGGGCTCATGTAGAAGCGGATATGCCGCTCTTCATTGCCCGGCAACACCGTATCGACGGGCGAAATGCTCGCCTGTCCTGCAAAAGCAGCGGTAAGCGCCCTGTTGAAAGTCTCGCGGTCGCGCTCATGCACGACGATCTCGAGCTTCGCATTTCCGTCAATCGCATCGCGATCAACGACAGGCGCGAAAATATCGAGGAAACGCGCATTGGTGCGCAATATATGTCCGGCGGAATCAACGGCAGCGATAGCCATCGGAGCCGAATTGAAGAAGCGCGTGAAACGCACTTCGGCGGAGCGCAGCGCCATTGACGAATCTTCGCCCTCCGCACGATCAAGAACAATGGTGCGGCTCGTGCCGCGCGTTCCGTCACGCGCGGCCTGAACACGATGATAGAACCGGACGGCAAGGCTCTGCCCGTTGCGCTTGATGAGATCCAGATCAATGACGGTATTGCGGCTTGTGCCCGGCTCTGCCTTCACTGCCTTGATGAGCGCCATTCCGCTGCCGGCCACAATATCGTTGAGCGTCAACGATCCCGGCGTGAATTGGGTCAGGTCGACGCCGAGCCATTCGGCGAGGGTCGCATTGAGATAGATAATCCGGCCCGAAGGATCAGCCGAAAAGAAGCCAGCCGGCGCATGATCGAGATGATTGATCGCCTCCTGCAGTTCCTGAAAGAAGCGCTCCTGCTCGGCACGCTCGTCGGAAATATCGGCAATCTGCCACGCGACGAGCGGACTTTTGAATTCCTGCCCTGCCTCGATTGGACGCGCCTTGATGCGATACCAGACCGGTGCCAGTGAACCACGTCCCTCGCGGGAAAGACCGCCCGAAAGACGCACTTCCTCCTGCGCCGACAGGCCATCACGCACGGCATTCGTCAGACGGTAAATTGCGTCCGATGCAGCCGGTTCCGCCGTCAGCACATTGTCGAGGGAGCGGACGCCTTCGGCATTCGCCACGCCAGTCATCATGGCATAAGCCTGGTTGGCATAAACGATCTGGCCGCGCGCGTCAGAAATGACTGTCCCTTCCGGCTGCGAATCCATGAAGGAATGCGCGAGGTCCTGCTCGCCGTTCTTCTGGCTGAATTGAATGAGGCCTGTCGCTGCGCCGAAAAGATAGAATACGCCGACCATTGACAGAATGCCCATGAGAACGAGGGCAAATCCATCTCCCAACTGGTCGCGAAACACAAAATAGGCGATGGCTGCAACCGTCAGCAATATGCCTACGATCAGGAGGCGAAGGGCACCACTGCGATTGCGCTTGGGCATGACGAGCGGTTTCGGGTAGGCATTGTCCGTCTGTCGCGACATCAAGCCAGCTGCCCTTTCATGTTGCGTGGCTGAACATCAACGGGCATCAAAGTGCCGTGCATCTTCTTGATCAGCCAAGACGTCATTTCAATCATCTGCATATCCGATTTTCTCGAATGCACTTTTCCGCGCGGTTCAGCTATCACGTGGGACCGCGCAGCCGATATGTCAGGGTATACCCGATTCGCAGAATGCTTTATTCGGCGAGCAGTACAAGCATTGCTGCACTGAAACGGTGCAAATTGGACTTTTTTGCACTGTTTTGCCTGGGGATCATATATTTCTCGCATTCCCAAGAAACATTCCCAAGGCCTAGAAATTCATCTACTGTATGAACAACACGATGATGTGGAGTGTCGGGGGAAGCGCAGTCTCCATTCATCGTAGGTTTTCGTTTATTGTATAAGAGGGTATCCGCATGAAGGAATGGCTCAGCGGCATCGTTGGAGAGAGCGCGGCTAATATTGTCGGCTTCATCCTAATATTTGCGATCATTCTTTGCGGAATTTTCGTTGTTCTCAGTATTATCCGCCGTTTCAGCGGCGGTACTTACGTATCCAACGGACGTACGCGGCAACCGCGGCTCTCCGTGATGGATGCGGCGGCAGTCGACAGCAGGCGCAAGCTGGTCCTTATTCGCCGTGACGATGTGGAGCATCTGTTGCTCATCGGCGGCCCCACAGACGTTGTGGTGGAGCAGAATATCGTCATGGAATCGCGGGCCCATGCGCGGGTGCAGCCTTCTCGGATAGAACCGGAGCACATCGAACGCTTCAAGCAGCACGAAGTGCTGACCAATGAAAAGACCCCTGCTCTGTCGCTGCAGACCCCTCCGGCGAACGAGAAGGACGAAGCGATCCAGATCAGTTCCGCAATCGAAACACCGGCTTACCGCAAACCCGAGCCAGCACGAGATGAACCGGCCCCACAGGCTGCTACGCCGGTTCGTGTTCCGCCCCAGGCTCCGGCTGTGGCGTCCCACTCGTCGCAATCGCCCGTCGAACCGAAACCCGCTCAGCCGGTGCAGGCTCGACCACAACCACGGCCCGCACCGAATTATCCCCCACAACCGCGCACAGTATTGCCGCCCCGCCCCGCGCAGGCACAGCCACAGTCAACACGCGCCCACCCTGCCTATCCATTAAGCCAGGTTTCGCGCGGAGTGGTGAGTTCAACCTCCTCAGGTGGTGTCACCGCTACCGGCGTTGCTGCCGTTACGTCGGTCGCCTCGGCAAATCTCGGCAGTATCGTTCCTGAGCGTGAAACAGCGGTCGCGGACAAATCTCCATCGCTCGACGTAACGGGTCCCACGGTATCCACAACGGCAGCGCCGGCATTCTCCACGCCTTCCGAACCGAAGCGCATCGAACCTGAGATCCCGATTGCAGCGTCAAAGCCGGCGGTATCCGGGCCAGTTTCACCTGAACCGCCCGGTGATGACCTGGCGGACCTCGGCAATGCATTGCAGGACGCCATCACCGCAGACATCAATTCGCAGAGCTCTACCAGCGAGGAGAGCAAGGAAGCGGCCCCATTCGATACCGAGTTCTTCGAGAATGAGCTTCTGAGTTCGCTTGATATTTCGGCAACCGACGATGGGCTCGAAGACAAGACAAAGGACGATATCGAGGACGAAATGGAAAAGCTCCTCGGTGAATTGACCAAGGATGGAATCCGCCGGGATTGATTTCCCGCCGAAGTCATATCGATAAAAGAAAATAGGCTGCGGAAACCGCAGCCTATAATTTTCAAACCGTCTCGGACCTAGAGCATATTGCGATCAGATTGAATTAGGTCGACGCTCTGTTTCACACGTTCCGGAAGGCGCAGTTAGTCGTCGCGATAGACTTTTTCTCGACGCTCATGACGCTCCTGTGCTTCGATTGAAAGCGTAGCGATCGGACGCGCATCAAGCCGCTTCAAGCTGATAGGCTCTCCCGTCTCTTCGCAGAAACCGTATGTTCCTTCATCAATGCGGCTCAGGGCCGCGTCGATTTTTGAGATCAGTTTGCGCTGTCTGTCGCGAGCTCGCAGCTCGATTGCCCGATCCGTTTCGGAGGATGCCCTGTCCGCCAGGTCGGGATGGTTGGCATTTTCCTGCTGCAGCGCCTCAAGCGTTTCGCGCGCTTCACGCAGAATATCATTCTTCCATGCGATCAGTTTCGCACGGAAATAAGACTTCTGCCGCTCGTTCATGAACGGCTCGTCTTCAGTGGGCCTATAGTCAAGGTCAATCAATTCACTCATTCTGAATTACCCCACATCTAGGAGACGCGAGCGGTTATATAGTTCCATAGCAACAAGGACACAACATCAAACAAGCGTACTTCACTACTTTTTAGTGCATCAATTTTGTATGATTATGCGTAAAAATGATGCAACATAGAGCTGAACGCAAAAATTTGCTCTTGCCACTTTCAGAATAACTTCAATCAATTGCGGAAAACATCGGTATATTTTCAGTCGAAACCACTCTCCCTCGGGTGAAGTTCATGAAGCTCAATAATTAGCCAAATGCCACCTGTAAATAATGCTGACAGCCATCAAAAAATCGGGAGAATAGGCAACCGGAGCGTTCATTCGCTCTCGGATTATGGCGAAAAATGCAGGAGAAACACAGCTTGGAACGTTACAGATGAGTCGCTTGCTTCTTCTAAGACACGCGAAAGCCGTGTGGGCCAGACCGGGAATGAAGGACTTCGATCGCCCTCTTGATCAGGAAGGCAAAGCCGCACTCGACCGGCTCGCAAGGGCTATGAAGTCAACCGGGCTTTATCCCGATCGGGTGGTTCTTTCCGGTTCGTGCAGAACCCGAGAAACTGCGTTCGGCATTGTTGAACGTCTGGGTATCGAGGTCGAAACAATCGTAGACGATACGATCTACAGCGGTGGCGCGGCTGACTACATGGAAGCCATACGCACACTTGGGGATGCGGCGACGCTGATGCTTGTAGGACATAACCCCAGTATCGAAGACCTGGCACTCGCCTTGTGTAGCGATGGCAACAAAGATAGCCTTCTGAAACTGCGCGCTGGCTTTCCTACTGCCGCACTGGCCAATATCACGTTTCCCGCCTCCCTCACCGATCTTGAGCGTGGCGCCGGTTATCTGGAAAGCTTCATACTGCCCCAGTAGATTTTCCCCGAAGCAACCGGCATTCCTTGCCAAGGCCGCTGGGGCCACCCTATCTATACCGCTGACAGATCAGTGAATTGGGCGAGGATTAATTGGCTAAGCTGACAAGTATTGGCGACGAAGCGAAGATCGCACTGGATACGTTGGCAGATCGTGCGACCGGGATTTTGTCTCCATCATTGCGGCTCGGCGTGACGGGTCTGTCGCGCGCCGGAAAGACGGTCTTCATCACGGCTCTCGTTCACAACATGCTGCACGGTGGCAGGCTTCCGATGTTCGAAGCCTATAAATCAGGCCGCATTTCACGAGCCCTGCTCGAACCGCAACCGGACGATGCTGTCCCCCGCTTTCAATATGAAGAACATCTGTCGGCATTGATCGATGAGCGTATCTGGCCGGACTCCACCCGCGCCATCTCCCAACTGCGCCTCACGATCGAATATGAATCCGCTTCCGCCTGGGGACGTTGGCTGTCACCGGGCAAGCTGTCGGTTGATATTGTCGATTACCCGGGCGAATGGCTGCTCGATTTGCCTCTGCTTGGCAAATCTTATGCGGAATTCAGTGCGGACTCCTTTGCTCTGGCCCACGAGCCAACACACAAGGATCTGGCCCAGGAGTGGATTAGTGAAGCCGCTCTCGTTGACCCTACTGAAAAAGCAGACGAACTGACGGCACAGCGCCTCGCCAGAAGTTTCACGGCTTATTTGCGTGCTGGCAAAGCCGATGAACGCGCATTATCCACCCTGCCGCCGGGACGGTTCCTGATGCCGGGAGACCTTGAGGGCTCGCCCGCGCTGACATTCGCGCCACTTCCAAACCTGAAACCGGACGATCTGAGGGCCGGCTCGCTGGGCGCAATGATGGAACGGCGTTACGAAGCCTATAAAACCTACGTCATCAAGCCATTCTTCCGCGAGCATATTGCGCGGCTCGATCGGCAGATCGTGCTTATCGATGCCATGCAGGCGATGAACGCAGGCGGCGCCGTCGTCGCCGATCTGGAACGCGCGCTCACCGATATTTTGTCGTGTTTCCGGCCGGGCGCGCCAATCTGCTGACGGGTCTGATCCAGCGCCGGATCGGGCGTATCCTTGTTGCGGCAACGAAGGCCGATCATCTGCACCATGAAAGTCATGACCGCCTGCAAGCCATCGTGCGGCGTCTGGTCGAGCGAGCTATCGAACGCGCTGACTTTTCGGGCGCGGATATTGATGTCCTCGCAATGGCTGCGGTCCGCGCGACCAGCGAGGCAACCGTGACACAGGGCAAGGAAACTCTCCCGGTCATCGTGGGCACCCCGTTGAAGGGCGAGAAGATCGACGGGGAAGTGTTCGATGGTGAAACCGAAACAGCCATATTTCCCGGAGACTTACCGAAGAATCCCAATGCGATCTTTGAAAAGTCTTTTGCGCAGGATGATCCGGCCATCCGTTTCGTCCGTTTTCGCCCTCCGCGGCTTGAGCGTACCGCCGAAGGACTGACACTTTCACTGCCTCATATAAGGCTGGATCGCGCCTTGCAGTTTCTGATTGGGGATCGTCTCGCATGACTGAGAAGACACCACGTAGACCGGCTTCATTCACGGTAAATCAGCCCACAATCCATCCCGAGACGGTGGATGAAGCGCCCCGCCGTCCCCGCGCGGTCCGTGACCTGGATGCGGTTATCGCGCAACCGGATGTTTTCGCCTTGAGCGACGACGAGGCAGCCGAGTTGGAGATCCTCGACCCATCCTATGAAGCGCCCGAACGCAAGGGCTGGTCCCTCAGCAAAATACTGTTCGGCGCGCTCGGCTTACTTGTTTCCTTCGCCGTCGGCATCTGGATTGAAGACCTTATTCGAGCACTGTTTTCGCGCGCTGACTGGTTGGGCTGGACCGCCTTGGGCGTCGCTATAATTGCGCTTGCCGCCTTTATTGCCATCGTCGTTCGCGAACTGGCAGCACTCCGCCGCCTCGCTTCAGTGCAGCATCTTCGCAAGGACGCGGCAGATGCAGCTGAGCGTGACGATATGGCGGCGGCCAGAAAAGCCGTGGACGCGCTGCGCTCGATTGCGGCAGGCTTGCCTGAAACTGCGCGCGGACGACAGCTTCTGGACGGCCTCACGGACGATATCATTGACGGGCGAAATCTGATCCAGCTTGCCGAAACGGAAATTCTCCGCCCCCTCGACCGAGAGCGCGCGCACTCATTCTGAATGCATCCAAACGCGTTTCGATTGTCACTGCGATCAGCCCGCGGGCGCTGGTCGATATCGGATATGTAATTTTTGAATCCGCCCGGCTGATCCGCAGGCTTTCACAACTCTACGGCGGTCGGCCCGGGACATTGGGTTTCCTTAAACTTGCCCGCCGGGTCATCGCTCATCTGGCCGTGACGGGCACGCTCGCCATGGGAGACAGTGTGATCCAACAGCTTGTCGGCCATGGTCTTGCCTCCCGCCTGTCGGCCAAACTGGGCGAAGGCGTGGTCAACGGGCTGATGACGGCACGCATCGGAATTGCAGCTATGGATGTGGTGCGTCCATTCCCGTTCAATGCCGAAAAACGGCCCGGTATCGGCGACTTTATTGGCGATCTTGCAAGGATCAGCGGTGAACGCACCGATAAGAAGCCTTCTGGAAAATAGCAGTTTATTTCCGAAGCATTAACCATTCCCGCCGATTATGGCAGATAGAAATCTGCGCCAGAATCGAGCGATCCGGTGTATCGGCACACTCCCCTTCAATCCGTGCCCTTCCCCTTCAATCGGCTTTTGGCAGCCTCGGAATATCCGACGGTTTGCGAGGTGCGGCCAGTTTTGGTCGTGACATGCTGAAAAACAACGATTAGGAATGACGTCCAATCAAGGTCGTGAATCCGGGACAGAGCTGAATATGAAGAATTGCATCGCCGCCTGCCTGACGCTGCTGCCCGTGTCATTTTCTGCCGCGCCGGTTCTGGCCGCCGACAAGGACAAACAGTTCTTTCAAACGATCGAAGGCCAATGGTCGGGCCCGGGCGAAATCGTTGCCGGAAAATACAAAGGCACGAAGTTCGTTTGTAATCTCGCTGGATCGACGCCGGATGAAAGCGTTGGAATGACGCTGGATGGCACTTGCCGCGTCGGCGTTTTCTCGCAGCCGATGAAGGCCACCGTTACACGCGTTGGCTCGGCTTATTCCGGGAAGTTCAACGACGGCGCCGAAGGCAAGGGGCTTGACGTTACATCGGGTTCGGTCAGCGGCAACAAGGTCGTCTTCGGCCTTAACCGCAAGCAGCTCAACGGTGCGATGCTCGCGCGCATCTCTGATCCGAACACGATGAACGTGACGGTTTCCGTTCGCGTCGACAAGGAGCTGGTTCCGGTCATCGGCATGAATTTGAAGCGCGTCGATAATATCGCTGTCGGCAGCATCGCCAAGAACTGAGCCGACCCTATTCCCGCCACCAGCCCGCATCTGTGCGGGCTTTTTCTATTCCAGACTGTTCGATCCCGGCATTCCAGTCGGCAATCGTCTTGCCTCCGATTTCGAGAGAAGGCGCGATATCGTTCAGCGGCACGAGCACGAAAGCGCGCTCGTGCATACGTGGATGCGGCAATACCAGAGCGGCGTCAGTCATAATGACAGCCCTGCCCGCTTCATCCTGCATCGCCAGTATATCTATATCGATAATGCGCGGTCCCCATCTCTCCAGCCTGACACGCTTTAAAGAGCGTTCAACATCGAGACAGGTCGCAATCAACTCCAATGGCTGCAACGAAGTTTCGACTTCGGCGCAGGCATTGTGAAACCACGCCTGGTCCGTCTTTCCCCATGGCGGCGTGCGATAAACTGCCGAAACGCCGACGATATTCGTGTCGGCACGTGCGTCCAGCATGCGCAAGGCCTTGCCCATCGAGGCGACGGGATCGTCGATATTTCCGCCGAGCCCCAGCCAGGCGCGGTAAGATTTGCTCGTGTTCACTGCGGGTAGACCACGGTCACTTCAACATGGTCCAGGACACCCGGTACTGGCGCGTTCGGCTTGCGTACGGTGATTTCCGCGCGCTTTACCTGCGGAAACCGGGCGGCGAGCGCTTTTGCAACGTCGAGAGCCAGCGTTTCGATCAGATAGCGCTGGCGCCCCGTGATAATGTCCTGAATTACGGCGAATGCGATACCGTAATGCACAGTGCCGTCAATATCGTCGTTTTCCAGCGCGTTGCCCGGATCGACATCGAGAATGGCATCGACATAAAAACGCTGGCCGAGCTTATGCTCTTCATCGAAAACGCCGTGGTGCGCAAAGAACGCGCAATTCATCATTCGGATCGTATACACGGCTTCACTTTCTGTTTTCGCTGCGTCTTGATTGCAGGATATCATCTGCAACGGCAAGTGCGTCTCTATTAAAAGCGACATTGTGAACACGGAAGATGTCGGCACCTGCCAAACGCAGTGCGACCGACGTTGCCGCAGTTCCTATATCACGGTCAAGTGGATTATCCCTTCCCGTCATACCGCCAATAAAACGTTTGCGCGATGTACCGACCAGTAACGGAAACCCGAGTTTTTGCAATTCATCCGCCCTGCCCAAAAGCGCAACGTCTTCATTCTTGTTCTTGCCGAAGCCGAACCCGGGATCGAGCACGATGCGGGATTCTTCAATACCTGCGTCTTTCGCTATATTCAGCGAGACATTGAGGAACGAGAACTGATCTTCAATGACATCGGCAAGAACGGGGCGATCCCTGCTGGTGTGCATGATGACCAGTCCCGCGCCGCTGTATCTAGCTACATGAGCAATTTCCGGTTCGCGCTGGAGCCCCCAGACGTCATTGACGATATGTGCTCCGGCATTGACCGCGGCCTGCGCCGTTGCAGCGCGGTAAGTATCGATGGAGATGATGCAATCATATCTCCTTGCCAATGCCTCGATGACGGGAACAACGCGTGCGATTTCAGTTTCGGCATCGACGGCGGCGGCTCCGGGACGGGTCGATTCCCCGCCCACATCGATGATTGTCGCTCCATCAGCGAGCATCTGGCCAGCCGCTTCAATGGCCTTTTCCAACTCTTCATGTTGGCCGCCATCGGAAAAAGAGTCAGGCGTGACATTTAGTATGCCCATTATAATGGCCTTGGTCCCCACATGGATGCTTCGTCCATGCGCGAGGTGCCATTCTTTCGTCATAGCGAAATGTTCCTCTGCCATTCTCCGTGCCACTTTTCATTGCGGCGAGGTTGCAACCAACCTCGCCTGAAGTCATTTTGAAGGGCGTTATAGTTCTCTTGACGATTGCATGCCATGCTTGTGGCAGCAAAAAGCGAATTTCCTGCTGGTTTTAGAAAGAGGTGCCAGGACATGAATTTGAGAAAGAAGGTTCTGGCCCTCGGTGCAGTTCTTGCCATGGTAGCTCCCCAGGCCGAAGCCGCGTCGATCTTTCGCGAATTCAGCTATTACACCGTAAGCGGTAAAACGGCGGCGGACCTCGACAAGGCACTTTCCCGCAGCGGCCCCTTCCTCAAGAAGACAGGCCGGCATCACCCCGGTGCCGCTGAAATCCGTTTCGACGCGAAAGTGCGCTATGGTCGTGCACCCGGAAAAGACTGCAAGGTGCAGGATGTTTACGTGAATGTTCACGCAAAGGTCTCCCTGCCCCGTTGGAAGCAGCGTCGCAAGGCTACGCCGGAACTCGCGTTGATCTGGGATACGCTGGTGCAGGATATTCGTCGGCATGAAGAAAGCCACATCGTGATCGCCCGAAGCTTTGCGAGCCGGATGGAACGGGAAATACGTGGTCTGCGCAGCCGCCCGGATTGCGTGGTGCTGCGCGCGGACATAGACAAGGTAACAGCCCGCCTCATGGAAGCACATGACAAGGAGCAGCAGCGGTTCGACCGGGTTGAGACAATCAATTTCGAAGATCGTTTCGCGCGCTTGCTGACCTATCGCATGGAGCGCGCCCAGCAGGCTTCCAAATAGCGAACCGAAGCTAGGCCAATTCCCGTCGTACGGCCTGCGTCATCAAAGCGGCTTCGTGAAACCCCGACAGGATCAGTTTCAGTTTGCCCGGATAATGACAGGCATCCCCGATGGCATAGACCTTTGGACTCGAAGTTCTGAAGGTCTCTGAACTTACAGCCAGCATGTTACCCGTTTTCAACAGCGAAAGCTTTGCAAGCGGGTCAGGACGGATAACCTGCTCATTACTGGTAAACGCGCCGAGACCGGAGGCAATCACCGCAGCGCGGGCGTGGAACTTTTCACCATCGCAAGTGCTGATGGTCACCCCGTATTCATCGACAGAGATGCTGTCTGCAATCTTCTTGAAATGAAAAACCGGATTATACGGCTCGATCTGCCTGAGAAGCCGTTCAACGAGTTCCTCGCCCATGATTTCGGGAAATCCGGGTACGTCATAGATCGGCTTGTCAGCATAGAGTGCCGTGCATTGACCGCCGGGCCGATCACAGGCTTCTATGAGATGGCACTTGAAACCAAAAAGCCCAAGCTGAAAGACGGAAAAGAGTGCGACGGGTCCGCAGCCGATAATGACAATATCGTTCTGCGGCTCATAACCCATCGCATTCCTACTTCTTTAAAAGCCTAGTTCTGGCGTTCTGGCACCTGTACGACCAGCCCCTCAAGATCGTCCGACACCCGGATCTGACATGAGAGGCGCGAGGTCGGGCGGACCTCATAAGCGAAATCCAGCATGTCCTCTTCCATAGCGTCCGGCCCACCGACAGTGTCCGTCCAATCCTCGTCAACATAGACATGGCAGGTTGCACAGGCGCAAGCGCCGCCACATTCCGCATCGATGCCAGGAATGCCATTGCGAATGGCAGCTTCCATCACGCTGGAACCGTTGTCGGCTTCGACCTCGGTTCGGGTAGCGCCGTCAGCAGATACGAATACGATCTTCGTCATTTTATTTCCTTGAAACGCGCAAATTTCGCGCGATCTTTGTCTTCAGCGTTCGCACCATCCCGGCTTGAAAACGCAAATAAACTCGAAATCGCAGATACGGCGTTCTGGAAACAGTTTCAACCTTGACCGCGCACTTGTCCGCAACTGCGCCAATATGCCGTGCGTCGATTGAAGGTTTCCTCGCCTGGCAAATCCGACAGTTGCGTTCACGACCGTAAAACTCTTCCTTGCCGTCAGCCAAAAGTGCATCATATGATAAGAAGCAAAGGTTGTGAGAAAAAGCGGATAGAATCCCGAGCCGACACGATGCAATCATGGAGCGGACCGCGAAAGGATTTGCACGCAAAGAGAGTATTTTTGTTAATAACTTTGCAGTGCTCTTTCAGGCAGTCCCAATGGTCCAGATCAATTTCCACAACTTGCTGGTAAATGCCAGAAGGCCGGAAATGTCGAATTTTCACGAATTGAGCCGGTTTCCGTTAACCTTGTATTTAAAGTTTTAGGTATCGGCAAAAGACGCCTATTTCCTTAACAGGCACGACCCGATACGATGCAAAATGGCGGAGAAAGTTTTGTAACGGCTCTTTCATGGTCCGGCCGTCGCAGTAATGAGTACGAGGTAGGCGAACAATGGCTTCCAAATCCAAGGCACAGAAGCTCGACCTTGAGGTTGAAAAGGCACTGGAACAGGCACTCGATATCGATTTCGGTGACGATCTTGATATGGATATGGACTTGAGTGCGTTCGATGAAGGCTTCTCGGTCGATGATCTGGAAGAGCAGATTTCGCGCGCGGCTGAAGAACTGGTTGCCGAACAGAAGACCAAAACGGCTGAGCCCGCTGCCGTTTCTCCAGTGGAAACCGCTGCAAAAGCCGCTACCATCACCACAGCCTCGGTGATTGCGACGCCTGCGGCGCCACCGGTTCCCCCGGTCGTGAAAGCTGCGGGTCCCGTGGCGCAAGCCGTGGCCAATGTGCAGCACAAGCCGGCCAATACCTCGAAGTCAGCAGCACCCACGCCAGAGCCGGTCAGCAAGCCTGTTTCCGCTCCGTCTGTTGCGACGACTGCCAATGTCGCTTCCTCTACCTTCACGCCAGCAAACGACGATTCCCGCAGTGAAAAAACAATAATCGCAGCTCCACGCCGCGTGACCGAAAACTCGTCGAAGCTGTTCTGGACCACGACCGCAATCAGCGTGCTTTGGGCTGCTGGCGGTGTTGCGCTGAGCAAGGCCATCAATCCTGATGTCTTCTCGAGCATGCAGGCCACCAAGGACTTCTTCACTTCGCCCGCCGGTCTCGGCGTCGTGGCTGGTGTAGCCTTGCCCGTCGCCATGTTCTGGGGATTTGCGCAGCTTGTAAAGCGTGCGCAGGAAATGCATCTGGCTGCACGCAGCATGTCGGAAGCTGCCATGCGGCTGCTCCAGCCGGAAGCTGTTTCCGGTGATCGCGTTTCTACTCTCGGACAGGCTGTGCGTCGCGAAGTCGCCGCCATGAACGAAGGCATTGAACGCACATTGGCGCGGGCCGTCGAGCTGGAAACGCTGGTTCAGTCCGAAGTCAATCAGTTGGAACGCGCCTATAGCGATAATGAAGTTCGTATTCGTTCGCTGGTTAGCGACCTCGGCAACGAGCGTGAAGCTGTCGTCAGCCATGCCGAGCGCGTGCGTTCGTCGATCTCGGGTGCGCACGAACAGCTCAAGGAAGAACTTTCGAGCGCTTCCAACATCATCCGCGACAATGTTCTTTCTGCCTCGCAACAGTTGAGCACCCTGCTCACCGAATCTGGCGAACGACTGATCGGCAGCATCAATGAAAGCGGTGGCGCTATTGCCGAAGCCATCGAAACCCGCACCGGAGACATAGGCTCGCGCATCACGACTTCCGGTGAAGCCTTTGCCAACCTGCTGGACACGCGTATCGCGACACTTGATGAGCAATCCCGCACTGTATCGGGCCGTCTGGCTGAGGCTTTGGACGAACGTACGAGCGGTATTGCCAATCTGCTCGGCGGCGCAACGCAGTCCATGGTCAGCGAATTCGACACTCGCCTCGCCAACCTCGAAAGCACGCTTTCCGAGCGCGGCCGGTCGCTTCTGTCCGAATTCGAAGCTCGCGCACATGCACTCGACAGCAGCACTGAAAAACTCAACGCGGCTCTCGAGACCCGTTCGCGTCAGATTAATGAAAATCTCATCGCTCGTACCCGCGAAATCGCAGAGACCTTCTCCAGCGGTCGCGCTTCGCTCAGCACGATGATCGATGAAACCAAGACCAAGATCGGTGAAGATCTGACGTCTATCGGCGAAAGCGTCGGCAACATCCTCGGCGAAAAGGCGGATGCCTTTGCCGGCAAGCTTGCTGAAAGCCGCGATGTTCTCGCTGCATCGCTGGAAGGCGAAACCGAACGGGTTTCCGCGGTTATCCGCGGACACGCCGACACGCTTGCGGCACGCACAAGTGACATCGAAAATGCCGTTAACGCGAGTGCATCGGCGCTCAATTCTGTTGCCGACAACCATGCGGCAATTCTGGAAGAGCGGACCCATGCGCTGCGCCAGACAATGGAAAGCCACTCTGCTCTGCTCGATGCGAGCTTCGCAGATCACAGCCGTTCGCTCGAAGAACGCGCCTCCACTCTTCATGGCATCATTGCAGGCAACCAGGCTATGCTTGCTCAATTGATGGATGAGCGCGCTGCCGCAATGCGGGATAACTTCAACGAAAATCGCGAAGTTCTCGCCCGCACCTTTGACGAACGCGTAAATTCCCTTCAGGCACTTATCGCCGACAATCAGGATACGCTCGCGCGTATTCTCGATGAGCGCGCCAGCAGCATGAACGCGTCCATCGGCGCCAGCCGCGACACGTTCGTCGCGACATTGGGTGAACATATCCGTCAGGTTGAAGAACGGACGAGCGGCCTGCACACGGTTCTGAATGACCACAACAATGCCCTTTCCGGTATTCTTGACGGTCACGAGCGCACGATTGAAACCCGTGCCGCCGAAATCCGTTCGACGCTGAGCGAAAGCACCGCCTCGCTGAGCCAGACGCTTCAGGATCACAGCGACATTCTGGAACAGCGCACGGCCAACCTGCACAATGCAATTGCCGACAGCAGCTCCGCTATCAGCCGCGCTTTCGAAGGCCAGACCGGCATTATCGAAGAACGCACCCAGACGATGGAAAAGGCGCTCACCATCGGCGTCGACAATGTCCGCCGGGCACTGGAACAAAGCGCCGGCATCGTTGCAGGCACGCTACGTGAAAAGATCGGCGAAGCAGCAAGCACGCTTTCAACTGAAGCAGCCAAGGCCGGTGAAGCTCTGGACGGTTTCGGTGAGGCATTCAGCGCACGCCTGATCGATAACCTGTCTGGCACGGAAGCCCGCCTCGGCGACCGCGCCGATGCGATTGCCGGTCGCCTGGGCGAGATCGAAAGCCGCCTCACTGGCGAGTTGGGCTCGATCGAAGCCCGCATCGCCAATACGGCCAGCAGAACCAGTGAAACGCTTGCCGGTCACAGCGAGGCCTTTGCGGCCAGCGTCGCCGACAATCTGGCTGGAACAGAGAGCCGTCTCAGCGAACGCGCCAATGCCATCGCCAGCGGGCTTGAAGCAATCGAGAGCCGCCTCACCAGCGAACTCAGTACGATTGAAGCTCGTATCGCAGATACGGCGTCCAAGACGAGCGAGACGCTCGCAGGTCACAGCGAATCCTTCTCGGCCAGCGTTGCCGACAATCTCGCTGGCACCGAAACCCGTCTTGCAGAACGTGCCGATGCAATCGCTACCCGTCTGGGCGACATCGGTTCGCGTATAACGATGGAACTCGGCTCCGTCGAAGCACGCATCGCACAGGTAACCGACACGACTGCAGTTACACTGGAGGAACGCACCCGCGAACTCAACGCCGTTCTTGCTGCCCGTTCGCAGGAAATCACCAAGATTCTCAACGATACGGCAGAGCCGCTCGTGCAGCGGCTCGCTGATAGCGGTCGTGGGCTGGCACAACAGCTTGAAGAAGCAACGCACGCCGCAACCGACAGACTCCGTTCGGAAAATGCCGCATTAGTCAATGCACTCGCGAGCCGGACTGCAGAAACAATTGCTGCTGTCCAGCAGGCCAAAACCGGACTTTCCGATAATGTCAGCGAACTGATCGACCGTCTCGCCGCATCGAACGGCGAGTTGGGCAAGCTGATCGACGCAGCTACGCGCAATCTTACCGACATTGATGGTCGTCTTGTCGACACGACATCGAGCTTTGTCGAGAACACCAACCGCGCTGCGCAGATGTTCCAGGCCTCCACAGGCCTGATCGACGGCAATATCGGTACTTTGCGGGCGATCTCGGACAGCACGCTGTCTCAGATTGCAGACATCGCCGACCGCTTCGAAGAGCATGGAAAGGTTCTTTCCTCTGCTTCCGAAATGATCAATTCGGCTCAGAACGGTCTCGTCAGCACGCTTGAAGATCGCCATCAGGCGCTCGATAAGCTGGCATCCGGCCTGGTCGAGAAGTCGGAAGGCGTCGAAAAGCTGATGCAATCCTTCGAAGAGCTGGTGGCATCTGCATTCCAGCGCGCCGAAGGCCAGACCCGCTCTTCTGCCGAAAAGATGCGCGAAAGCGTTTCGGAAATCGTCGAACAGGCTGCACAGAAGTTCTCTGCGGCAACCGACGACATCCGTCGCACGGCCAGCGAAATCCGCAACGAGCTCAACACGACCCGTGGTGAACTGAAGCGCGGCGTTCTCGACATGCCTGCTGAGGCAAAGGAAACAACGACGGCGATGCGCAAGGCCGTGAGCGAGCAGATCAATGCGCTCAAGGAACTGGCCGAAATCGTCAACAAGTCCGGTCGCCTGGTAGATGTCGGCGAAAGCCGTGCAGATCGCCCGGTCTCGCGTCCTACACCGGCTGCAGCTCGTCCGGCTCCCGTTCAGGCGCCAGTGGCGCAGGCAGATGTCGCTCTCCGTCAGCGCGTCTACGAAGCGCCGAAGGCACAGCCTGCATCATCCGAAGCTGCGCAACCGGAAAAGCCGCGTGGTTGGGTATCTGATCTCCTTGCCCGCGCATCCCGTGAGGAAGAAGAGGCCGCGCAGCCCAAGGCACAGCCGACAGCAACGCCTCGCTCGCCAAGCCATGTCGTTGAATCGCTGAACTCGCTATCGGTGGATATTGCGCGCGCTATCGACCATGAAGCTTCTGTGGAACTGTGGGACCGCTATCGTCGTGGTGAGCGGAACGTCTTTACCCGTCGCCTCTATACGCTGAAAGGTCAGCAGACCTTTGACGATATCAAGCGCAAGTATCAGACGGATGGCGAATTCCGCCGCGCCGTGGACCGCTACATGGATGACTTCCAGCGTCTTCTCGAGGATGTCGCCCGCAACGACCGTGATAACATGGTAACGCGGACTTACCTCACTTCAGATACCGGCAAAGTCTACACAATGCTTGCTCACGCAAGCGGTCGCCTCCGCTAAGAAACAGAAATGAAGAAAAACGCGGCCTTCGGGCCGCGTTTTTTGTTGGCTGGACTATCGGCCAGCAACAGGCTGCGTCAATCCAAAGAAAAAGGGCCGGCAACTAATCGCCGGCCCTCCTCATCAATCAACTTTCGCGGGCTCAGAGCGTCGTTACCGTCCAGCTCACGATTTCGCTGGCAGTCCGTTCAAAGGCGGCGTCGAGCGCCTTCACATAGGCTGCATTCGTCGCGCCACCGACGGGAATGGCCGTACGGAAAACACGGGTCGCACGAACCTCCCCGTTCTTATCGTTCATCAGCCTCACGGCCAGTTCGACAACTGCGAGCTTTGGCGAGGCATAAGCCTGAATACTGAACATTCGAAGATCAGTCAGGATCTGATAGTTGATCGCCAGTCCGTCTCCCGGGCGGCCAATCCCGCCAAATACACCGGTATTCTCATAGGCTTGCACCAGACGAGACTGCACGATGTTTGTCAGCCTGTCGCCCCATTGAGCGCCCTTCAGGTATTCGATGGAACCCGGTGCGGAACTGACGACTATATTCTCGCTATCAAGCGCCTTGAGAGCTGTTGGCGTCGGAACCAGCAACTGCACATTCTTGCGGCTCGGTGAAGTCACACCAGGCTGAGGCGCAGACAGATTGAACGTGTCGAGCGGTGTTGTCGTCCCGCAGCCGGCAAGAAGCAGGCCAAAAATAAAAGGAACCGAAGCTGTGCGGAGAACAACGCGACGTGATTTCATATCATTAAAGCCGGTTTTGAAATTCAATGACGCGTCCTCCCGTCATAACGAGGTACATTCCCCTGACCGCCAAAGATAAGACGCTGGGGATTGCGCTCAAGATCGGTGATAGCTTGTTCTATGCGCTGAATGGAACGGCGGCTGTCAACCACGACGGACTGGACATCCCGCAGTCCCTGTCCGGAAAAACGCTGCAGATTGTCCGCGATAGGTCCCAGTCGCTTGTCGAGATTGTCTGACGTCTGCCGAATGGACTCCAATGTCGCCTTCGCTTGGGCAACAACACCATCCTTGTCATCGCTGGACAAAAGCTTGTCGGTCTTGGCCAGGATGGCATCGACGCGCACAGACGCGGCGTTCAAACGTGCCATCATGTCCTTGGCGTCGGTGACGATCTGGTTGATATTCCCGGTATTCTCGCCAAGTTCCTCGATAATGTTGGCATTCTTCGCCAGAGCGTCGGTGAACGTCTTCGTATTATTGATGGTATCTGTCAGTGGGCCGCGCGCATCCTTCACAAAGCCTTCCAACTGACCGAGCACCGAATTTGCGCGGGCAGCGATATCCTGCGCGGTTGCGAGAAGATTGTTGATTGAGGATGGGTCGGCATCAATGCGGGCAACCGTTGCGTCTTTCTCGGCCTCTGTCAGGAGATTGGGTTCATCGAGGCGGCCGCCCTTCAGTTCGATATAAGCAATCCCCGTCAGCCCTTGAAAACCAAGGGTTGCCGTAGTCGAACGGGTGATGGGCGTTGTCGCGTTGACGCGGGTCTTGACGATCACCATTTCCGGGTTGCTGGGATCAAGCTGCAGTCCTCGAACGTCGCCAACCTTGATACCGTTGAACAGAACCTGACTTCCGACCGAAAGGCCTGTGACCGAACCTGGAATACGAACGTCGAGTTCCAGAGAATCGCGTGCTTCCCCAAAACGGGCGATCCAGAACACGAAAGCGAAAGCCAATAGGCTGACGATCAGCGTAAAGACACCCACCAGTACGTAATTGGCTTTAGTTTCCATATCTTATCCAGTCTGCAAGCGGCTGCCGGGCCGCCGTCTCGTTGGCGCCGACGGATCGATCTGACGCGCACGCTTGCCCCGAAAATAGGATTTAACCCACGGATCGTCCACCGTCAGCATGTCTTCAATAGTGCCGCTGACGAGCACCTTCTTGCCCCCAAGCACAGCAATCCGATCGCAGATTGCAAAAAGACTATCAAGATCATGAGTGACCATATAAACGGTCAGCCCCATCGTATCCCGCAGATTGGCGATCAGGTCATCGAATTCGGCTGCGCCAATGGGGTCCAGTCCCGATGTGGGCTCATCAAGAAACAAGATATCCGGGTCCAAGGCCAGCGCGCGTGCCAGCGCAGCGCGCTTGATCATGCCGCCGGAGAGCTCGGATGGAAATTTTTCCGCTGTGTCCGGCTTCAAGCCGACCAGATCGATTTTCAGCCGCGCCAGCTCGTCCATCAGTTTCGGTGACAGGTCAAGATACTCGCGCATCGGAACCTGAATGTTTTCAAGAACGTTCAATGCTGAAAACAACGCCCCATGCTGAAACAGAACGCCCATGCGCATATCGATGGACATCTTTTCCAGCTCGTTCAACTGATCAATATTGCGGCCGAGAATCTCGATTTCCCCGGACTGCTTTTTATTGAGACCAAGAATGGTTCGCATCAAGACGGATTTGCCCGAACCGGAAGGGCCGATAAAACCGAGCACCTCCCCCCGATAAATCTCGAGAGACAACTTATCGAGCACCGTCTGGCGTCCGAACGAAACCGTTACGTCGCGCACCGAGATCATCGGCACGGCCGTCTGGCGAATGTCTTCATCCTGCGGTTGCGACCGATGGTCGATGCCGTTCTCCATAACCATTCTTTAGCTGAGCTTGGCTTCGGACTGAACCAGTGAACAGGATTGAGGGTTCAATTTTCTGTGCAACTGTGTCTCAAAGAACCCATTAAAAATAAAGAACATAAGCTGCATTTAAAAATTGATAGCCGCATAGAACATTGCGAACAGACCATCCACGACAATAACCACGAAGATTGCCTTCACAACGGAAGCAGTCACGCGGCGGCCCAGAGATTCCGCGCTCCCTCCAACCTTCATACCTTCTACCGAAGCGAGAATTCCGATGATCATCGCCATGAACGGGGCTTTGATAAGCCCTGCAAAATAAGTATTCAGCGCCACGGCGTCATGCAGGCGACTGATGAAAGCATCTGGCGAAATATTGGAATAGAACCAGGCAACACCACCCGCCCCAATCAGCGCAGCGAGATCGGAAACGATGGTGAGCAATGGCAGCACTATGACCAGCGCCACAAGACGTGGAAAGACCAGAACGCCGACCGGATTGAGACCTATGACCGTAAGAGCGTCGGTCTCCTCACGCATTTTCATGGAGCCGATCTCGGCAGTAATGGCGCTTCCTGAGCGCCCCGCGATCATGATAGCCGTCAGAAGTACGCCGAGCTCACGCAACACCAGAATGCCGACCAGATCGACGACAAAAATTTCAGCGCCGAAATATCGCAACTGAAACGCACCCTGCTGGGCAATGATAGCACCGACAATCGTCGACATCAGAATGATGATGGGAATTGCCCCCACCCCCATGCGGTCCATCTGCGTGACAATCGCAGCGAAGGGGATGCCGCTACCGCGTCCGTATTTCAACTGGGCTCCACGGATCGTGGCACCAAGAATGTGCATCGCCATCTTGAAGTCATTACCCAAGGAAACAACGCCACCGCCCAGCGCGGCCAGAAACGAAATAAGGAAGAACGGTTTCTTCTGGCGTGGGATGTCCAGGGTACGCTCGACGGCCTGCCCTACTTCCTCCATCAGAGGAAGCCAGGATTGACGCACACCTTCCAGCTGCACTTCCACTTGCTGCGCGACAAGACGCTGCCGCAAGCGTTCAATGAGCCAGGCGCCGGCCGTATCGAGACCGGAAACGCCAGAAATATCAATGATCGTGGCTTCTCTCTTGTCCGCCTTCTCCAGGCGGCGCACCTTGTCATCAACAAGGTTGACGCTCTGCGATACCCAGCGACCGTTCATCCGTATATGGCGCACGCCGTCGTGCTCCGCCAGATCAATCTTCGGCGCAGAGTTGTCGGTGGCTCTTGCTTTGTCGGCAGTGTCGGTCAACATGGCCTACCTCATATACGAGTCGTTGAACGACCGAAATACTGCGTCCCAGAGGGCATCTCTATGCACAATACCTTGAATATCACTGTAGAACGCTATCCCATCGCCGGAAAATTCACAATCTCCAGAGGCTCCAAGACAGAGGCCGCTGTTGTTGTGTGTGCGATCAGCAACGGTTCTCGTCAAGGACGTGGCGAATGCGTTCCTTACGCACGCTATGGCGAGAGTATCGAAAGCGTAAGCGCCCAGATAGAGGCCGTCCGCTCCGCTATCGAGAACGGCGCGACGCGAAAGGATATTCAGAGTTTGATGTCTGCTGGAGCTGCACGCAACGCAGTCGATTGCGCTCTATGGGACCTCGAAGCAAAGCAATCGGGCAAAAGCGTTGCCGATATGCTCGGTATGCCGCCACACCCCCTCGAAACGGCAATCACCGTTTCGCTTGGCACGCCTTCCGAAATGGCGGAATCAGCGGCAAAAGTCGCTCATTATCCTCTTATCAAGGTGAAAATGGGCGGTGAAAACGATATCGAGAAAATCCGCGCCGTCGCAGATGCTGCTCCGAACAGCCGGATCATCATCGATGCGAACGAGGGATGGACAGCCGACAATATTGCCGAGAACATGCGCGCCGCCGCCGCAGCAGGTGTCGTCCTTATCGAGCAGCCCTTGCCAGCCGACAACGATCAGATTCTCAGTGAAATCGAACGACCGGTCACTATATGCGCCGATGAGAGCGTTCATACGTCGGTGGGCCTTGAAGAACTTGCCAAACGCTATGACGCTGTCAACATCAAGCTCGATAAAGCAGGAGGGCTGACGGAAGGCCTCATCATGCGGGACAAGGCGATCGACCTGGGGCTTCAGATCATGGTCGGCTGCATGGTCGGCACGTCGCTCGGTATGGCGCCGGCAGTCCTGCTTGCCCAGAAAGCCAATGTGGTCGACCTAGATGGACCGCTGCTTCTGGCCCATGACCGCAATCCCGGCCTGCGTTATGAAGGCGCTTTGGTCTATCCGCCGGAAGCTGCCGTCTGGGGCTGATCTGCGCGTTGATAGCTCTCGCTCCCTGTCCCGTTGACCGGAGCGAGCGCACTTTCAAAGATATCGGCGCAGGCATCCCAGGTGAATTGTTTGAGCACTGTTGCAGGCTCAAACGGCTCCATCTCCAGGGCGGCCAAGCATGCCTCGCCTAGGTCTTCGGAAAGAACGCCTGCACCGGTAACACCGACAACATCTCGTGATCCGGGGACCGGATAGGCTGCGACCGGCAGGCCGGATGCAATCGCTTCAAGCAAAACGAGACCGAACGTATCCGTTCGGCTAGGAAAGACAAACACGTCTGCTGCGGCATAAGTCTGGGCCAGCGCTTCGCCTTCGCGTTTCCCGACGAACACCACTTCCGGAAACCGCGCCTGCAGATCATTAAGGGAGGGCCCGTCTCCGACAATCAGCTTTGTGCCGGGAAGATCGAGTTCCAGAAATGCAGGCAGGTTCTTTTCTGCCGCGACTCGTCCCACGCAGATAAACACCGGTCGGGGCAATTCCTTCGGCACCTCGGGTCGGGGGTAGAACAATGTACGGTCGACACCGCGCGTCCAGAGATCCAGTTGCGTAAAGCCACGGGCCTTGAGGTCATCCAGTATGGATTGGGTAGGCACGAGCGTGTGCCGGGCCGCATTGTGGAAACGCCGAAGGAATGCGTAGGTCCAACTCGGAGGGACCGGAAAGCGTTCCTGCAGATATTCTGGAAACCGTGTGTGGAAACTCGTCGTGAAGGACCACCCCATTTTCAGACAGGCACGTCGAGCCATAAATCCAAGCGGGCCTTCAGTTGCAATATGCACGAAATCCGGCTGCATGGTTTTTAAGCGCCGCTTGAGCGCGCCCGGTGTCGTCAAGGCCAGCCGGATTTCCGGGTATGTCGGACACGGAACTGATCTATAGTCTAATGGGGACACGACAGTGACGTCATATCCCCGTTCGATCATCAGATCATGACACTTGGTCAACGTGCGCACGACGCCGTTGACTTGTGGATGCCAGGCGTCGGTGACGATGACAATTTTCTTCATTGGCGAAGGTTCGCCAATTCGCGAACGGGGCGCGGCAGTTGGATTATCCTGCCCTCGTCATGCTCTTCGCTGTCGAAATTGACGCGTCCTGCCTTCGGGCGGTGGTCACGGCGTTCGGTCCATTCGACGAGTTCCATCCGACCGTCAAAATGTTCGATCACAGCGGTGCAGCTTTCCACCCAGTCACCCGTGTTGATGTATTCGACGCCATTCATGCTTTCGATTGTCGCATGATGGATATGACCGCAGATCACTCCATCAACACCAATACGCTGCGCCTCTTCAGAAACCACATTCTCGAACTGGCCGATAAAATTTACCGCCTTCTTGACCCGGAATTTCGCCCAGGCTGAAAATGACCAGTAGCGCAATCCGAAAAGCGAGCGGACACGGCTCATGACGGTGTTTATCCAGATCGCACTGTCATATGCCCAATCGCCGAGATAAGCGATGAAGCGAGCATTGCGGACAACTACATCGAACTGGTCGCCATGGATGACCAGAAACTTCCGACCGTCTGCCGTCTCATGGATCGCCCGGTTCATCACTTCGATGCCGCCGAAATGCGTTCCCTGGAAATTTCGCAGGAATTCGTCGTGGTTGCCGGCGATGTAGATGATATTCGCGCCCTTGCGGCTTTTGCGAAGCAGTTTCTGGACCACATCATTGTGTTCCTGCGGCCAATGCCAATTGCGCCGCAGGCGCCATCCATCGACAATATCCCCTACGAGATAGATTGTCTCCGCTTCATGATAACGGAGAAAATCCAAAAGCAGTTCAGCCTGTGCTGCTTTTGAACCGAGATGCACATCCGAAATGAATAGCGTTCGGAGTTTTCTGGGCTGCGGAGCATCTGCGCTCATTGGTTGTCCCCTTCAATGGCAACCTGATCTGAGCGCAGAAAACCCGATTCCTGTCACAGCGATATGACAGCTGTTTTTATGGTGCGATGAGCAACTTCACACAGCTTCGAATGCGCTGACTATGTTTCAAGCTACGAGCTCCACCTTTGGACCAACATAACGCGATTGCGGACGAATGAGCTTGTTGGTCGCGATCTGCTCTCGGCAGTGAGCTATCCACCCCATGGTTCTGCCCATTGCAAAGACGCAGGTGAATGCCTCGCGAGGGAAACCCAGTTGCTCAAGCAAAAGGGCGGTATAGAACTCGACATTGGTTTCGAGAGCCCGATCCGGCTTGTGGCGCCTGAGAATTGCTATGGCTGCCTTTTCCACCGCCTCCGCCAACTCAACCCGGTGTTTTCCACGCTCATGCCCAAGGGATTCTATACGCTTCAAGGCGCCTTTCAGGGCGTCGGCACGCGGGTCGCGCACGCGATAGACCCGATGACCGAAGCCCATCAACCGTTCTCCGTCGGCAATTGCCGATTCAAGCCACCACTCTGCGTTATCAGGCCTGCCAATGGCATCAAGCATATCGAGTACGGGACCCGGAGCTCCACCGTGTAACGGTCCTTTCAGCGCACTGATGGCGGCGAGCAGGGAAGAAGTCAGGCCAGCACGTGTCGATGCCACGACGCGGGCGGCGAATGTCGAGGCGTTCAATCCATGATCGCAAACCGCCATGAGATAAGTATCCAGCCCGGCAACTTCCACTTCGTCAGGCATTCCGGCATTCATCATGCGGAGTATGTCCGCACTATGCGGCAGTGTGGGATCAGGGCGGATGGGGCGCCGCCCCTTGCGTTCACGCAAAATGGCGGTTGTGAAAACTGCCGGTGCGGCCATCAGATGCAAGGCGGCTGTCAAATCGTTCTCGTCTGGGATGCGAGCCATCAAGGCACGCAGTGCTTCCAGCGGCGACAACTCCATCAGTGCGTCATCAAGAGCATCCGTGTGATGAAATACCTGCAAGCGGGCTTCGCCGAGCGCCTTCTGAAGCTCTTCTCCTGTCGGGAGTTGTTCGAAGAATCCGTCCCACAAAAGTTCAATTCCATCTTCGACGCTGCTGTGGGGGACCAGATCATCCAGCGATCGACCGCGGATGACCAGCCTGCCTGCAAGCCCATCAACATCAGACAGCACGGTTTCGGCAGCAACCACATCTTCAAGTCCGCTATTCATGGTATTTCTCCTTGTTTGCCTTTCGACATTGGTTCCAAGTATAATTGACGTCAATCTTGATGAAATCGATCAATGTTGGGAGCAACAATGAACTGGCTCACAGCGGAGGAAGCGCTTTCCATTCTTCAGACAAAGCCGCAAACCCTTTATGCCAACGTCAGCCGCGGCCGCATTCGTTCCAAGCCCCTGCCCGACGACCCCAGACGCAGCCTCTACAGATCGGAGGACGTTCATCGATTGGCCGAGAGGCGTCCCGGTCGTAAAAGAGACAGTGTTGTTGCAGCCGATACTATTCGTTGGGGGCTTCCCATCATGCGTTCGGGCATTTCGACCATTGTCGACGGTCGCCTGCTTTATCGCGGTCGTGACGCGGTCGAACTGTCCGAAACAGCAACCTTGGAAGAAGTGGCCGCCCTGCTATGGCAGATGAATTTCGATACCAGTGCCAGCAATTTCGACGAGACGAAGCTCCGCAGACATCAGCCACAATCTTCACCGTTGGAAAGGTTGTTTACCGTCTTTGCCATTCGGGCAGCGAATGATCTGCCCAGTTCCGGACGTTCCACGGCAATCCTGCAGCAAGAGGCTTTCGCTCTGCTGCAGTTATTCCACAATACGATCCTTGACGTTCCCTCATCCAGCGCCCCTATGCATGAACGCATTGCGTCAGCCTGGCAAAAGCCGCGGGCGAGCGATGTGATCCGGCGTGTATTGGTGCTTCTGGCTGATCATGAACTCAACGCATCAGCATTTGGCACCCGCGTTGCGGCCTCGACAGGAGCGCCACTTTCCGCAGCAGTTCTTGCCGGGTTATCTACATTGATCGGCCCGCGACATGGACGTGCCGCAACTGCCGCAACGACAATCATCGCACAAGCCCGCCAGATAGGCGCCGAAGCCACCATCAAGGACCTGCTCAGGCAAGGTGCCCAACTTCATTTGTTCGGTCATCCGCTTTACGGCGAAACCGGGGATATCCGTGCTTCCGCCCTGCTGAAACATCTGGAACTACCCGCGCCTTATCGCGATCTTGAACAATCCGCTGCAGATATTCTTGGTGAGAAACCGAATGTCGATTTCGCCCTCGCCGCAGTGACTGAAATCTATGGACTTCCGTCAGATGCGCCACTGTTGTTGTTTGCGCTCGCGCGGATCGCAGGGTGGCTTGCTCATGCGCTGGAACAGGCGGATAGTGGATCGCTGATACGGCCAAGAGCAGAGTTTACGCCTCCGCTTGAATAGCGGAACTCACCAAATTTTGTTCTCGAGTAACACGGTTTCTGCCCTAAAAGGTGGACATATGAGCCGATGAACCAGAATCCGGTTGATCAGACTGCTTGCTTGGTGGCATGTCTTGAAAACTGAATGAATTGCGAGGATGAAGCCGTGGATTTGGGCCTGAAAGGTCGAAAAGCAATTGTGTGCGCTTCCAGCAAGGGGCTCGGACGAGCCTGTGCAGAGGCACTCGCCGAGGCCGGGTGCGACCTGGTTCTCAATGGGCGAAATGAGCAAACCCTCGCAGAAACCGCGAAAGCAATTCGGCAGGCATTTAATGTAAGGGTTGACGCTGTTGCCGCGGATGTATCCACCGCTGAAGGACAGGCTGAACTGCTTTCCGCCTGTCCTGCGCCTGACATTCTCGTCAACAATAACGGCGGACCGGCCTTCAAGGATTTCCGCCTTCTCGATCGCGATGCGATCCTTCGAGGTGTAACGCAGAATATGGTTACTCCTCTGGAGTTGATCAAAGCCGTGATCGACGGAATGGTCGAGCGCCGGTTCGGTCGTATCGTCAACATCACATCGACGTCTGTATACGCGCCTATTCCTGGCCTCGATCTTTCATCCGGGGCTCGCGCCGGTCTTACCGCGTTTCTCGCCGGTGTCGCCCGGACGGTCGCAGCCTCCAACGTGACGATCAACAACATTCTCCCCGGCGCTTTCGACACAGACCGGCTTCGCAGCGGCTTTGCATTTTCCGCCCAGAAGAATGGCACAACGCCCGATGCGGAAGCTGCGAAGCGAGCGTCGGCAATTCCTGCCGGGCGAATTGGCCAGCCGAAGGAATTCGGGCAGGCATGCGCCTTCCTTTGCTCGGAACATTCCGGGTTCATTACCGGGCAGAATCTCGTTATCGATGGCGGCGCTTATCAGAGTGCGTTTTAACAGCACCAAACGATAGATCTGCAAATTTGGAAAAACTCATTCTCGAAAACGGGCCTACTGAGACTTGAGCCGATAGACTAAGAACAATAATGGCCCAGCGTGCGGAAGTTGTGAGCGAAAGCTGCGTGCAGAAACGGGATGTCACCGTTTCCTCCACGTGCAAACAAGCTTTTGCCCTGCACAAGAAATTTTGGAAAGCGATGCGACCATGACCAAGAAAACACCTTCCACTTCCCGTTCGGATTTCGATGAAGCAGCCTTGTTCTTTCACCGTTATCCGAAGCCCGGAAAGCTGGAAATTCAGGCGACAAAGCCCCTTGGCAACCAGCGAGATCTGGCGCTCGCCTATTCGCCCGGTGTAGCCGCTCCCTGCCTCGCGATCCACGAAGACCCTGCAACGGCTGCCGAATACACCGCCCGGGGGAATCTCGTCGCCGTCGTATCGAACGGCACTGCGGTTCTTGGCCTTGGCAATATCGGTGCACTTGCTTCCAAGCCGGTCATGGAAGGCAAGGCCGTCCTTTTCAAAAAATTTGCTGATATCGACGTGTTCGATATCGAAATCGACGCGCACGAAATCGATCGCATCGTCGATGTAGTCGCTGCCTTGGAGCCAACTTTCGGCGGTATCAATCTTGAAGATATCAAGGCACCTGAGTGCTTCGAAGTTGAAGAGCAGCTTCGCGCAAAAATGAACATCCCTGTCTTCCATGACGACCAGCACGGCACGGCGATTATCGTGGCTTCCGCAGTGCTGAACGGCCTGGAACTCGCTGGCAAGAAAATCAGCGACGCCAAGATTGTCACCTCAGGAGCAGGTGCAGCGGCCCTTGCCTGCCTTAATCTGCTCGTCAATCTCGGTGCAAAGCGCGAAAACATCTGGGTCTGCGATCTCGAAGGCGTCGTCTACGAAGGCCGTAACACGCTGATGGATCGCTGGAAGGAAGTTTACGCCCAAAAGACCGACGCGCGCGTGCTGGCAGACGTTATCGGCGGAGCCGATGTTTTCCTCGGCCTTTCGGCCGCAGGCGTGCTGAAGCCCGAACTTCTCAAGCAGATGGCCGAAAAGCCTCTCATCATGGCACTCGCCAACCCGAAGCCGGAAATTATGCCGGAAGAGGCCCGTGCTGCCCGCGCCGACGCCATGATCTGCACCGGACGTTCGGATTATCCGAACCAGGTCAACAACGTCCTCTGCTTCCCTTATATCTTCCGTGGCGCGCTCGATGTCGGTGCCACTGCGATCAACGAAGAAATGAAGCTCGCGGCGGTTCGCGCGATTGCCGCGCTCGCCCGCGAAGAGCCTTCCGATGTCGCCGCACGCGCTTATTCCGGCGATACGCCCACTTTCGGACCTGACTATATCATCCCCTCGCCATTCGATCAGCGCCTGATTCTCCGCATCGCCCCGGCAGTGGCCAAGGCCGCCATGGAAACAGGCGTGGCGACGCGTCCGATCGAAGACATGGAAGCTTATCTCGATCGCCTCAATCGCTTCGTTTTCCGGTCCGGCCTCATCATGAAGCCGGTCTTTGCCGCGGCTCGCGCACAGGAAAAGCCAAAGCGCGTAATTTATGCCGATGGCGAAGATGAACGCGTATTGCGTGCAGCCCAAGTTGTGATCGAAGAGCGCGTCGCCGCTCCGATCCTCGTCGGCCGCCCGCAGGTTATCGAAACGCGCCTGCGCCGCTACGGCCTGAAAATCCGACCGGGAACGGATTTCGAACTCATCAATCCCGAAGACGATCCGCGCTATCGCGACTACGTCGATCTCTATCTGTCCTATACTGGCAGACAAGGCGTCACACCGGAAGCCGCGCGCACCATCGTACGTACGAATTCGACCGCTATTGCCGCCCTGGCCGTCATGCGTGACGAAGCTGACGCCATGATCTGCGGTCTTGAAGGCCGCTTCGAACGCCATCTTCGTGTCGTGCGCCAGATTATCGGCAAGGTTCCCGGCATCCGCGACTATTCGGCTTTGAGCCTGCTCATCTCGCAACGCGGCGCGCTGTTCCTCACAGACACTTATGTCAACGTCGAACCGAGCGCGAACGAAGTCGCCGAAATGGCAATTCTTGCCGCTAAAGAAATCAGCCGCTTCGGTATCGAACCGAAAGCGGCGCTGGTGTCGCATTCGAATTTCGGATCGAAAGAATCAGCAAGCGCGGAAAAAATGCGCGAAGCAGCGGCAATTCTCGCCGAAAAGGCGCCTGAACTTGAGTCTGATGGTGAAATGCATGGCGATTCGGCACTCTCGCAGGCCCTTCGCGACCGCGTTTTCCCGAACTCGCGTCTGAAAGGTGAAGCCAACCTTCTCGTGTTCCCGAACCTCGACGCTGCAAACATTACGCTGAATGTGGTCAAGATGGTTACAGACGCGCTGCATGTGGGGCCAATTCTGCTCGGAGCAGCTCGACCAGCTCATATTCTGACCCCTTCCGTCACCTCACGTGGCGTTGTCAATATGACCGCTCTGGCAGTGGTTGAGGCTTTGCAGAAATCCGGAGAAACTCTTCGCAAAAGAGGTTAATCATCCAAAACTAAGTTAGAATTACTTAATATAAGTACAGTTGGTGGCGAGTATATTTAGGTATACTCGCCATTAATATTTAATTTACTATATTCTTCAAACATGTTTTAATCGCTATCACACACGAGGAAATCATGTCTATTATTTCACAGTGTTCTAATAGAAATTTGTTTTACTCAGTACTTTTGATAGTTTCGGGAGCGTTGGCCGGCTGCACAACGGTACCTCCCGCAGAATTATGCTCGCCCAAGGAACAGAAACAGCTTAGAAAGCAACTTCTCATTACCCAGTCACTTCTGGATCGAAACGAAACCAATCTCTCGGTTTTGCGAAAGACAGCAACTCAGGATCGTTGCCTGGGAACTTTGTTTGCTCCAGCGGCAAAATCAGCCCAGTGCACCAAATTGCTGACAAAGATGGATCGGCTGACAACGGAAACAAGAACTTTGCACGAGCGCGTTCACGAGTTGAATATGGCAATTGCCGGACGCCCATCGCCGTCCAAGCATGTCAAATTATGCAAAGCCTCCTGGGTCGTCGTACCCAAAAAAGTTCAGCCGAAAGCCGCTCACATTCCGCAGCGGAAGATCAAGACCCCCGCCAGGCCGATCACCAAATCCGTCGCCACGGTTACATTACCGGTCTATGAAACGGTCGCTCCCGTCAAAGCCGAGGAAGTGAACTACAACTCCTCCCCGATAACGCAAACGTCAAACGCACCGACCTATGTTGCGCCGGTCACATCCACCCCGCCTGCTGAGCGCGCCTATACCGCAAACACAAAAGTCAGGGTCGTCGGCTCAGAGTTCTTTCCGGACCAAGCAGCACTAGCAAGTCAGCCAATTCCGGACCATGCGCCTGCCCCGTGAGTGCCAGGCGTAGCGGCATGAAAAGATTCTTGCCCTTGCGACCTGTTGCTGCCTTCACGGAATCAGCCCAGATTTTCCAGGTTTGATGATCCCAGGGCGCTGGTGGCAGAAGAGTGAAAGCCTCTCCCAGGAAAGCGCGATCTTCTTCCGAGAAATCCGGCGTTTCTGGTAACTCGCCGTCAACGATAGCCCACCAATGAGCCACATCCTTGAAGCGGTCGAGATTTCCCCGTACCGCGAGCCAGAAGGGTTCGGCCTTGTCGCCGGAAATACCCGATGCCGCCAAGCGCAACTTGGCTTCTGAAAACGGCATCTCGTGCAGCAGGGCGCGATTGAGTGTATCGAGTTCCGCGGGGTCAAACTTCGCCGACGACTTCGATATCGAAGCCAGATCGAACCTCTCAGCCAGGCTTTCCATGTTTGGGGAAGCCGAAACACTTTCCGATGTGCCGATCAGAACAGCAAGCGAAGCTACGGCCATAGGCTCGAATCCAGCTTCGCGCAACGATCCTACCGATAGAGCCCCGGTTCTCTTTGAAAGCCCCTCGCCTGAAATCGTCGTCAGCAGATTGTGGTGACCAAAAACGGGCGCTTTGGCACCAAGAGCTTCGAAAATCGCGATCTGCACACCCGTATTGGTCACGTGGTCATCACCACGAATAATGTGGGTGATGCCGAGATCAATGTCATCGACCACAGAGGGCAGCGTATAGAGGTAGGTGCCATCCTCGCGCACCAGTACCGGATCGGACATCGAGGCAAGATCCACCGTCTGCGGGCCGCGGACCAGATCGTCCCAATGCACCTCAGTACGCTTGGTGTTAAAAGGATCGGCATCGAAATTTGGCAGCAGGAAACGCCAATGGGGCTTGCGCCCCTCCGCTTGGAAGGCTGCTTTCTCTTCGTCCGTGAGCTTCAGGCCCTCGCGGCCATAAACGGGTGGCAAGCGACGCGCGAGGCGAAGCTTACGACGACGCTCCAGCTCATCCGCCGTTTCGTAGCAGGCATAAAGCAACCCGGCCTGCTTCAGCTTTTCGACCGCCCTGCCATAAACATCGAAACGTTTCGACTGATATTCCACGCGATCCGGTTTAACGCCCAGCCAATCAAGATCGACTGCAATTGCCTGCGCATACTCGTCCCTGGAGCGTTCAACATCAGTGTCGTCATAGCGCAGAATGAACTTGCCGCCATTCTTTTGCGCGAAGAGCCAGTTTGACAGCGCTGTACGCGTATTGCCTATATGAATATAGCCCGTTGGTGACGGAGCAAAACGAACGGTCACAGTCATTTTATTGTCTTTCAGCGGTCGCGGAAGCGGTTCGTTATAGGGTAGCGGCGATCGCGTCCGAAATTCTTCTTGGTAATTTTTACACCGGGCGCCGACTGGCGGCGCTTGTATTCAGCCAGATAGAGCAGGTGTTCAATCCGTTGGACTGTTTCGAGCGGATGCCCCCGCGCAGCGATCTCGGTGTTGCTCATTTCGTTTTCGACAAGGCATTCAAGGATGTCGTCTAGAACCGGGTAAGGCGGCAGACTATCCTGATCGGTCTGGTTTTCGCGCAGTTCGGCCGATGGCGCCTTGGAAATGATATTTTGCGGGATCACTTCTCCTGATGGTCCAAGCGCACCAGTCGGTACATGGTTGTTGCGCCATTCCGACATTGCATAGACCTGCATCTTGTAGACGTCCTTGATCGGGTTGAACCCGCCGTTCATGTCGCCATAAAGCGTGGCATAGCCCACCGACATTTCGGACTTGTTGCCCGTGGTAACAACCATCGAACCGAACTTGTTCGAAACCGCCATCAGAATGGTTCCACGTGCGCGGCTCTGCAGATTTTCTTCGGTGACACCGCTTTCGGTTCCCGAGAACAGCGGATGCAACGCTTCAAGAAAGCCTTCGACCGGTGCAGCGATCGGCACAACATCGTATCGAACACCGAGCGCTTTTGCACAGTCAGCTGCGTCTTTCAGCGATTCGTCGGATGTATAGCGGTAAGGCAGCATGATGCAGCGCACGCGATCCTTGCCCAGGGCGTCTACACCCAGTGCCGCACAGATCGCCGAGTCGATGCCGCCCGAAAGCCCAAGCACCACATCCTTGAAACCATTCTTGTTCACATAATCCCGCAAACCCAGCATGCAGGCGGAATAATCAGCTTCGAGTCCTTCTGGAAGATTAGCTTTCTCGCCCTCTTCGCAGCGCCAGCCGTCATTATGCCTATGCCATACGGTGAGTACGATTTGCTCCGCAAACTGCGGCATTTGCAAACAGAGCGACCGGTCGGCGTTGAAGGCGAACGATCCACCATCGAAGACCAACTCATCCTGCCCGCCGACCTGATTGGCATAGACCATCGGCAACTCGGTTTCGATCACCTGCTTGAGAACCACCTGATGACGCCGATCCATCTTCGCGCGGTGATAGGGCGAACCATTCGGCACAAGCAAGATCTCGGCGCCGCTCTCCGCCAGGGTTTCAGCTACACCGAGTTCACCCCAAATGTCTTCACAGATCGGTATTCCGATGCGAACACCACGGAAGTTGACCGGGCCCGGCATTGGGCCGGACTGAAATACCCGCTTCTCATCAAACTCGCCATAATTCGGCAGATCCACCTTGAACCGTTCCGCAATAACCTCGCCGCTATCCAGAACGACAATGGAGTTATGCAGACCACTTTCACGACTGAGCGGCGTACCAATAATGACGCCCGGCCCTCCGTCCGAGGTGTCGTTCGCCAGATCACGAACAGCCTTTTCGCACGCAGCAAGAAAAGATGGTTTCAGAACCAGATCTTCCGGCGGATATCCTGAGATGAACAATTCCGTAAAAAGAATGAGATCGGCTTGCATTCTGGCGGCTTCAGCGCGCGCGGCACGTGCCTTTGCCAGATTTCCGGCGATATCACCCATGACGGGATTGAGTTGCGCAACGGCAATACGGAGCATGGCGAGATTCTCGTGAGAGGCTAACATGTCCAAGCTTTAGCGCGCTTGGGCAAGCAAATGCAACGGATGCAATCAATCAACGCTTTGTTTGTCAGGCCAGATAGGTATTGGCGAGAATGTAGCCCCAGACGGCAACGACGAACACAATGGAAATCAGGACAGCGAGCGACCCGCAGTCCTTTGCAATCTGGATCTCCTTGTGAAAATCCCGGGAAACGGCATCGCAAGTTGCCTCGATACCGGTGTTCAATACTTCCACGAGGAGAAGAAACAGGATCGAGCCGACCATGAAGAGGAAAGTGAGCCAGGTCGGCGCAAGAAAATACGCCACCGGCAACGATAGGAGAAACAGCACCAATTCCTGTTGGACGGCCTTTTCATGTCCCGCGAGATATTTCAGTGCCCGCATGGAGTTCAGAAAAGCCAGAAAAATGCGCTGCATGAATACCCCCAATATGATCGGTCACGGCAATCAATAGGCGAGTTTTCCTGAAAAGCAACAGGGCGGAGATCGAAATCGCTACGTTAGCTGCCCACAGGCGTGCATCTTCGATGTTGTTCTGATTACATAAGTCATTACATCTAAACAGGGATAATATAATCAACTAATAGCGACCGATCATCAAAATAATTGCCGGAATATTTTTGGATTATATCAAAACTACAAAGTTTCGTATGTATTGAATGTCAACTTCAAGGAAAGATTTATGTTTAAAAGAGCATTATTTCTTACATTCGTTTCCACATTGACGATTCTTTCCGTCGAAAAAAGCTACTCCAATGAAGGGCAGCAATTCGGCGACAGCAAATCACAATCCTGCATGAAATACGCCACCATACAGTGCAAACCTTTCGAGAAAAGTCCCATTCATGCACAATGTATAGATCAAAAATACAATGAATGCATGAGCAAGTAATTTTAATAGTATTTAGAAGATAATAATGGATGTGCGTTTTGATGCTCAAAATCAAAACGCACTATCTTTGCAGGATCAGGCGATTTCCGCCAGTTGGGCAGTTCCAGCATCGCGCTCCTTCTTGAGGAGTTCAGCCAGCAGAAACGCCAGTTCCAGCGCCTGATCGGCGTTCAAACGTGGGTCGCAATGCGTATGGTAGCGATCATGCAGATCCTCGGCCGAGATCGCACGTGCGCCGCCTGTGCATTCCGTTACGTTCTTACCGGTCATTTCGACATGGATGCCGCCCGGATGCGTGCCTTCGGCACGATGGATCGCGAAGAAAGATTCCACTTCCTTGAGGATACGGTCGAACGGACGGGTCTTGTAGCCGCCAGCGGTGATCGTGTTGCCGTGCATGGGGTCGCATGACCATACGACCTTACGGCCTTCCTTCTCGACAGCACGAATAAGCTGCGGCAGGTGATCGCCGACCTTATCGTAGCCAAAGCGCGCAATCAGCGTCAGGCGACCTGCTTCATTTTCGGGATTCAGAAGATCGATCAGGCGGATAAGATCATCCGGCTGCAAAGACGGGCCGCATTTGAGACCGAGCGGATTCTTGATGCCGCGACAGTATTCAATATGCGCGTGATCGGCCTGGCGGGTGCGGTCGCCGATCCAGATCATGTGACCGGACGTGCCATACCAATCGCCAGAGGTCGAGTCGACACGGGTCAGCGCTTCCTCATACCCAAGAAGCAGCGCTTCATGGCTGGTGTAGAAATCGGTTTCGCGCAACGAATGATTGCTGTCAGCCGTAATCCCGATTGCACGCATGAAGTTCATGGTTTCGGAAATACGCTGGGCCAAAGCTGCATAGCGTTCTGCCTGTGGGCTTTTGCCGACAAAGCCGAGCATCCACTGGTGAACGTTCTCCAGATTTGCGTAGCCGCCCTGAGCGAAAGCGCGCAGCAGATTGAGCGTCGCCGCCGACTGACGGTATGCCATGTCCTGCCGCTGAGGATCGGGTGTGCGCGAAGCTGAATCAAATTCGATACCGTTGATGATGTCACCACGGTAAGATGGCAGTTCTACGCCATTCAGCGTTTCCATGTCGGACGAACGCGGCTTGGCGAACTGACCGGCGATACGGCCAACCTTCACAACAGGCTTCGATGCGCCAAATGTAAGCACGACGGCCATCTGAAGGAATACACGGAAAAAGTCGCGGATATTGTCTGCGCCGTGTTCCGCAAAACTTTCGGCGCAATCACCGCCCTGAAGCAGAAATGCCTTGCCTTCCGCAACCTCGGCCAACTGCTGCTTGAGCTTGCGCGCTTCACCTGCAAAAACCAGCGGCGGATAGGTGCGAAGACGGGCCTCAACGTCGTTCAGAGCCTGTGCGTCCGGATAAAACGGCACTTGCTTGATCGGCTTGCTTCTCCAGGAATGCGGGGTCCAGTTCTTCGTCATTTGAGCACCTGTTTGCTTCTATCCGCTCGATTTCTCTCGGATTATATCCTCCTTGCACGAAAGCCGGAATTCCTTAACGGACAGCCCCATCTGACAAAGATGACAGCATATCCCGGAAAACCGGCGTGCGTGATCGCGCTGATATAATGCAGGCTGAAACTTTATGCCAGCAATATTCGTTAACCGAAGAAACCGGCTGCGAAAGATTTATCCGGCGACTTTCTCACCATGTACAACCCGATAGGTCGGCTTGTACATGGTGACCAGTTCTTCGGCCGCAGTCGGATGAACCGCCATCGTGCGATCGAAGTCATCCTTGGTCGCGCCAGCCTTGAGCGAAATGCCCAGAAGCTGGGCCATCTCACCAGCATCCGGCCCCATGATATGGGCTCCGATCACACGGCGGCTTACTGCATCCACGATGAGCTTCATCAGCATTTTCTCGTTTCGACCGGAAAGCGTGTTCTTCATCGGACGGAACAGTGCTCTGTAGACTTCAAGCTCCGGATACTTCTTCGCAGCCTCATCTTCGGGCAGGCCGACAGTACCGATTTCCGGCTGCGAGAAGACGGCCGTCGCGATCAGTTCATGATCCGGCTTCGTCGGATTGTCCTTGAAGGCTGTCTCGAGAAAGCACATTGCTTCATGGATTGCCACGGGCGTCAGCTGGACACGGTTCGTGACGTCGCCCACTGCCCATATATTCGCGATATTGGTGCGTGAATAATCGTCCACAAGAATGGCACCCAGCTCATCCGTCTCTACACCAGCCCTCTCCAGGCCGAGACCAGTCGTGTTGGCTTTGCGCCCGATAGCCATCATTGCCTGACCGACTTCCAACCTGTCGCCGTTATTCAGCGAAATCTTCAGGTTGCCGTCGGACTGCTTCTCGATTTTCTCGAAAACCGCTTCGCAAATGATACGGATGCCCTTTGCTTCCATGGTTTCGTGCAAGAGATGGCGCAAGTCGGGATCGAAACGGGAGAGAATCTCCTTGCCGCGATAGACGAGCGTGGTCTCGACGCCAAGACCATGGAATATGTTCGCGAACTCAACAGCGATATAACCGCCACCTGCGATGGCGATCGCTTTCGGCAGCTCGGCGAGATGGAACGCTTCATTGGAACTGATGCAATATTCATGGCCCGGCATGGTTTCCGGCATCGTGGGGTGGCCGCCCGTCGCAATCAATATCTGGTCGGTCGTTATGCGGCGACCCTCCGCCTTCAGTTCGACGGTATGCTCATCGATCAATTCAGCACGGCTGGCGAAAATCTCGACTTCAGAATTCTGGAGCCCCTTGGTGTAGAGCCCCTCTAGCCGTGCAATCTCCTTGTCCTTGGCATCGATCAGCTTTTTCCAGTCGAATGCCGATGCGCCCACATTCCAGCCATAGCCAGCAGCATCTTCGAAATGTTCGGGGAACTGCGAGGCATAGACAAAAAGCTTCTTCGGGACACACCCACGGATAACGCAAGTTCCGCCCATGCGATACTCTTCAGCAAGGGCGACTTTCTTACCCATCGCTCCGGCAAGGCGGGCAGCCCGGACCCCGCCGGACCCGCCGCCGATAACAAAAAGATCATAATCGAAGCCGGACATGGGATTCTCCAAAAAACATTAGGTTGGCCGATATGTAGGCAAAAGAAAAAGCCCGGCCAAGTGACCGGGCTTTCAAATTCCCTGTTATCGCTAAAATTACTGCTGTGCAGGCTGCGCCGGAGCGGCAGCGGCGCCGGCCTGTGCGGCCAGAACTTCTGCCACGCTGGTTGCCAGATCCCGGGCGATGCCGTTCTGCCAGATATTGGCGGCCTTGACGACTTCACGTGTTACAATCGGGCCTTCCGACAAAAGCTTCTTGCCTGCAGACGACGTATAGAATGCTGCGATAGCCTTCAGTTCGTCTTCCGAAAAAGCCTTTGCGTAAGCGCGAGCGGATTCGGTTTCGAGATCTGCGCGGCGGGAAGCAAGAGCCAAAGCCTTGTCATCGACTGTCTTGGTGATGAGGGCTTCCAGATTCGGGTCCTTCTGAATCAGCTCGCCCTTCAGGGAGCGCGCCGCATTCGGAAGAATTTCGTCGAACTGCTCGGTGGCATTAATTGCAGAAATAGCAGCGCGGGCAGCTTCCAGATGGGCTTCAGAGATTTCCTGTGCCGATGCTGCGTGAATGCCCGACATCAGTACGAGCGCGGAAAACGGTGCAATCAGACGGCGAAAGCCAGTTGCCGGGATCATAAGTCAGTACTCCGTTCAATCAGTTCAAGACCGGTTCATGGTGCGGATGCCGTCGTTGCCGGCAATCACTGCCGCACGCGCGAGTCCGATGAAAAGTCCGTGCTCGACAACGCCTGGAATTGCGAAGAGAGCGTCAGATAGTGTCTTTGGATCGGGAATGCGGCCAAAAGATGCATCCACGATATAATGCCCACCATCTGTTACGAAGGGTGAGCCATCTTTTAAACGCAGTGCCAGCGGGCCTGCAAGGCCACACTTTGCAGCTGCTTCCTCGATAGCGCGGAAGGTCGCGCCAAGACCGAAGCGGTTGACTTCCACTGGCAGAGGAAAACGTCCGAGCGTCTCGACCACCTTGGAGCTGTCGGCAATGACGATCATTGCATCAGAGGCGGCAGCAACGATCTTTTCACGAAGAAGCGCCCCACCGCCACCCTTGATGAGCGAGAGATTGGTATCGACTTCGTCCGCACCGTCAACCGTGAGATCGAGATGGGGCGTTTCGTCAAGCGTTGTAAGCGGAACTCCGAGTTCCTCACAAAGCTTGGCGGTACGTTCGGAAGTGGGCACGCCAATGATCTTGAAGCCACCACTTACCTTTTCAGCAAGCAGTCGCACAAACTCCTCGGCAGTTGAACCGGTACCAATTCCCAGACGCATTCCGTCCTTGACGTGTGTGAGTGCTTCTGCGGCGGCTGCAATTTTTAACTTGCGAGCTTCATCCATACCAAGTTCCCCGAAATCCCAGCGGATTCTCATTGTCATCCGGTTCGCCTCTAGCATGCGGGCGCGGCGCAACAAAGCTTCTATTCGAACTATGACGCAGAATTTCGGATTTTAAGCAAATCTGATCGCGAGGTTGAGCCGAGGACGACAATCAGATAGGAGTTCTCTATTCCCTATTTTCACATACGAGAAGCTAATGTCTGCTGCTAATCCCAAGCCCATCATCGTTTTCGATCTCGACGGAACCATCGTCGATACAGCACCAGACCTTCTCGATAGCCTCAATCACTGCCTGGCGATATCCGGACTGAAAACAGCCGACCGTGAATCGTTGCGCAGATTCGTGGGACAAGGCGGACGCGTCATGATCGAACGCGCATTCGCCGCGCAGCAGAAACAGGCAGACGAAGCGCAACTCGATAACCTCGTAGAAGAGTTCCGGGAGCATTATGCGAATAATATGCCGGGGCATTCCACTTTCTTTCCAGGCGTACTGGAGGCAATGGACCGCTTCTCCGCGAGCGGTTACGAACTGGCGGTCTGCACGAACAAATTCGAGGCCCTGTCGGTAAAACTCCTGACTTCGATGGGCGAAGCCACGCGATTTGCAGCGATCTGCGGGGCAGATACATTCGCTTATCGCAAGCCTGACCCGCGTCACCTTACTGACACCATCGCACGTGCAGGCGGCAATCGCGAACGGGCCATAATGGTTGGCGACAGCCGCACCGACATCGACACTGCGAAAGCGGCTGGCATCCCCGTTGTTGCCGTCGATTTCGGATATACTGATCTGCCCGTGCAGCATTATGGTCCTAGCCGCGTCATCTCGCATTTTGACGAGTTCACTCTCGAAATGGCTGGCGAACTCATCGCTGCCGTAACTGATCCAGTGTAACGGGAAGCAGAAAATGTCTACGCTGCGGATTCTAGTATCGGGCGCGATTTTCTTAGCCGCATTATCAACGGCGTCTGCGAATGATGGATCGCCGGGTTTGCCCGGCGTGCACCCGCAAAAACCAATAGTGTCCGCTCCACCACCCGCTCCCGAACCGGATCAGGCACAAAGCGGCAACTGGAGAAATTTTCGTGTTGGTAACACCGACGTGTCGATTTCGGGCAGCATTAGCGTCGATGTCGGCACCGGAAACAGTCGCTCGTCCCGTCGCTAATTTCGGGAAGCTCGGGCCAGCGCCGACAGGACGGCTGGCAGTTGAGCGGGCAAATCTTCGGCGATAAGCCCATGACCGAAACGGCGGGCTGCGTCGGCATGTATCCACACAGCAGCACAGGCTGCCGCGAATGCGGGCATGCCCTGCGCAAGCAGGCCGCATACAATTCCGGTCAAAACATCGCCTGATCCTGCCGTTGCGAGCAAAGGAGTTCCATTGGCGTTGACCACGGCCACCCCGCCCGGTTCCGCAATCACGCTATCAGGCCCTTTATATACAATGATAGCGTTGGCGCGCCTTGCCGCCTCACGCGCCTTTTCAATCTTCGAGACCGCAGCCTTTGCAATATCGGGAAAAAGCCGTCGAAATTCACCTTCATGTGGTGTCAGCACAAGTGCAGACCGGGCATCCTGCCGGCGATCGAAAAGCTCATTTGGGTCCTGCTCAAAGGCCGTAATTCCGTCAGCATCGAGGACCAGTCCGTGGCACCCCTCTAGTCCGCCAGCGGCGAGAAATAGTGCGTGCTCACGCGCAAATGCTGGATTCCCGTAGCCCGGACCGAGGACCGCCGCTCCAACCTTGCGCTCGGCGAAAAACTGCCGAACATCCTTCAAGCTGCGGGTTTCGCGAACCATGATGCTGGTCAGATTGGCAGCATTAATCGCCATCGCATCGGGCGGAGATAAAAGCGTAACCGCCCCTGCCCCAATGCGTGCTGCGGCGAGAGCCGAGAGACGCGCAGCGCCAGTCGAATGAGGGCCACCCGAAAACACGGCTGCGTGGCCGCGACTATATTTATAAGTTTCAACGCCCAGCACAGGAAGGGCACCTTCCCAAAGCTCGGGCGCATTTTCAAAAGTATGGGGCTCGATGGCTGCAAGTATATGATCGGGAATGCCGATATCCGCGACGTGAAGCACCCCGCAATGCGCCCTTCCCGGCTGCAGCAGATGGCCGGGCTTCTTTCGAAAAAAAGTAACTGTGGCGCGCGCCCGGATCGCTGTTCCCAGAACCTCTCCGGTCTCACCCGATATGCCACTCGGCAAATCAACAGCCACCACCGGTACGTCCGAACTGTTCAGCGCATCAATCGCAACGGCTTCGGACCCATGAATATCGCGGGCGAGCCCGGCACCGAATAAAGCATCGATCACGCCCCCAAAACTGACGGCTGAAAACTCACCCAGATTCGAGACAGGCCCCTTGTAAAAAAGCGATGCGCGCATGGCATCCGAACCTTTTTGCGGAGGAGCCGATGCAAAACACATGACCTCCAGACCGGCTTCCAGCAGAAGTTGGGCCGCGACATAGCCGTCACCACCGTTATTGCCGGGTCCGCACAGAACCGCGACCGGCGAATTGCGGGCGAACATCCCCTGCGCAACCTCCGCGACGGCGCGTCCTGCCACCAACATCAGCGAAAAGCCATCCTTGATACCAGCCTTTATCGTCTGGCGATCCGCTTCTGCCATTTCCTGCGGGGTCAGCAACTCGTACATCGCGTACCTTTTGAACATGGGTGATTGGAGTGATTAAATACGCGGCAGCGGGCTTTATGCAAGCTTGCCTTCTTTTAAGGCGAAATGGCTATTTTTTAGCCAGAAGGCCCAGTTGATAGAACCGCTTTTCTTGCGCGCCGCCAGAGTGGCGCTTGCACTAGCATCATGATTAGTGCCAATCTGCCTCCAGATGAAGGAAGTGGGAGAAAATTTTCACACCCCATTCAAACTGGCACAGTTCATGCTTCTCTATGGGTGAAGCGGGCACAATGCTCATTTCCGAAGAAGAGCGGAGACCATTCTCTGATGAAAAAGATCGAAGCCATCATAAAGCCCTTCAAGCTGGATGAAGTGAAGGAAGCCCTTCAGGAAGTCGGCTTGCAGGGGATCACTGTCATCGAAGCCAAGGGCTTTGGACGACAGAAGGGTCATACCGAGCTTTACCGCGGCGCCGAATATGTCGTCGACTTTCTTCCCAAGGTGAAAGTTGAAGTCATCGTCGCAGACGAAACCGTGGACAGCGCTATTGAAGCCATCCGCAAGGCTGCCCAGACGGGACGCATCGGCGATGGCAAGATTTTCGTCTCCAACATCGAAGAAGTTATCCGTATCCGTACCGGTGAATCCGGCGTGGATGCCATCTGACAATACCTGCGTACAATCCATCGTCGTGCAAACAGGGAATTAATATGACGACTGCCAACGATATTCTGAAACAAATCAAAGACAACGACATCAAGTTTGTCGACCTTCGCTTCACCGATCCGAAGGGTAAGCTGCAGCACGTTACGATGGATATCGGCCTCGTCGACGAAGACATGTTTGTCGACGGCGTGATGTTCGACGGCTCTTCCATCGCTGGCTGGAAGGCAATCAACGAATCCGACATGGTTTTGATGCCGGATCCGACGACCGCTCATATCGATCCGTTCTTCGCTCAGTCTACACTCGTCATCCTTTGCGACATTCTCGACCCCGTTTCGGGCGAGGCCTATGGCCGCGATCCCCGCACGACCGCGAAGAAGGCCGAAGCCTACATGAAGTCGCTCGGTATCGGCGATACGGTCTATGTCGGCCCGGAAGCTGAATTCTTTGTCTTCGACGACGTGAAATACAAGGCCGACCCGTACAATACCGGTTTCAAGCTCGATTCGACCGAACTTCCGTCGAATGACGACACCGATTATGAAACAGGCAACCTCGGCCACCGTCCGCGTGTTAAGGGCGGCTATTTCCCGGTTCCGCCAATCGACAGCGCGCAGGACATGCGCTCGGAAATGCTGACCGTTCTCACCGAAATGGGTGTGACTGTCGAAAAGCATCACCATGAAGTGGCTTCCGCCCAGCACGAACTCGGCGTCAAATTCGACACGCTCGTGCGCAATGCAGACAAGATGCAGATCTACAAGTATGTCGTGCATCAGGTTGCCAATGCTTATGGCAAGACGGCGACCTTCATGCCGAAACCAATCTTCGGTGACAACGGCTCGGGCATGCATGTCCACTTCTCGATCTGGAAAGAAGGCAAGCCGACCTTCGCTGGCAACGAATATGCTGGCCTGTCGGAAAACTGCCTCTATTTCATCGGCGGCGTCATCAAGCACGCAAAGGCCGTGAATGCATTCACCAATCCGTCAACCAACTCCTACAAGCGTCTGGTTCCAGGTTATGAAGCTCCGGTTCTGCTCGCCTATTCGGCTCGCAACCGTTCGGCTTCCTGCCGTATTCCGTTTGGCAACTCGCCGAAGTCCAAGCGTCTGGAAGTTCGCTTCCCTGACCCGGCGGCCAACCCTTATCTGTGCTTTGCTGCCCTGCTGATGGCTGGTCTTGACGGCATCAAGAACAAGATTCATCCGGGACAGGCCATGGACAAGGATCTTTATGATCTGCCCGCCAAGGAACTGAAGAAAATTCCAACCGTCTGCGGTTCCCTGCGCGAAGCCCTGCAGTCGCTCGACAAGGATCGTGAATTCCTCAAGGCCGGCGGTGTGTTCGACGACGATCAGATCGACAGCTTCATCGAACTCAAGATGGCCGAAGTGATGCGTTATGAAACGACGCCGCACCCGGTCGAGTACGACATGTATTACTCGGTTTAAAAAAGTGCGCGGACACCGGTTCAGGTAGTCCGCGCGTTTTTTGCCTTCTACCGAGGCCCCCAAAAAAAGAAACCCCGGCAACGCCGGGGTTTCTTTGTTAGACCAATGCAATAGACATGTTATTTAAAGGGCTGCGAGCACGCGGGCAGCCATCATCATTTCGATTTCACGGCTCCTGCGGCGCTCCACTGCTTCCGCATCGGCTCCCCAATGTTCGATGGTCCAATCCTCATCGATATGGGCCAGCTGCCAGCCTTGTTCCGCGGTCACTTCGCCTTTTGCTATAGCCAGTGCAATAATCGCTGACCCCGTCAGTGTCGTCATCGTATGCAGAGCCGCCAGTGCAATTGGATCCTTGAAGGCAGACAGATGCACACCAAAGGCTGCTATGGCTTCACGCGGCTGCTCAATATGCATTACACCTTCGGCGAGCGAAAACCGTGCGCCAAGCCCTTGCATCCAATCGATCAGCGGGTCCCATTGCTGCGTCTGCCGAGAAACGAGTTCCTGCGGACTGTCGGCGCGATAGCAAAGCATATCCGTACCCGCAAAACGTAGAATATCCTCGAAAACCGCCTGCGGGTCCTGCGCAATTCCGTCGATTGCCGTATTGACCAAACGCGTTGCGGGCATTTTGCCGGGATCGATGACCTTTTCCTGAGCAGCAAATTCGTCCGCCACGATCTCGGCAGCGGCCTTCGTCGGCAACCTCAGCAGGCTGCGCGCTGGCGTCTTGACCGGACGACCGTCCAGATGGACTGCAAAACCGCCTTCAACTTCGGCTACTTCTGCTTTCTCGTAGAAACGTTTGGGCAGTTGCGCCAGCATCTGCTTCTGCGCACGCACGATGGGGTTCTCGTCGGAAAGCTGCTTTCCCGCTTCAAGATCACTCAGAATATCACGCATATATTTATCCAGTTCTGTATCGCTGACTTGGCAGAACGCCCCAACAACTAGAGGACCTGTTCGTCCATAGTCTGCAGCAATGCATGGAGTTCAGATGGCACTTCCAGAATATGATGGGCGCCAGCTTCGATCAGTCCCTGCCGGTGATGATAACCCCAGGAGACGCCTGCGGCCATAGCGCCCGCCGAGCGGGCCATCTGCATATCATAAACAGCATCGCCGATAACAATCGTTCGATTGGGTTCTATTCCCATTTCAGCACAGGATTCAAGCACCATAGCCGGATGCGGCTTCGACGGGCAGTCATCGGCGGTACGTGTGACCACGAAATGGTGCCCTATACCGTGACGTTCAAAAACAGAGCGGACACCGCGCTGCGACTTGCCGGTTACGATACCGAGCAGAAGATCGTCCCTCGCCCCAAGCTCGCTCAGGAGCGGCAGAATTCCATCATAAAGCGGCTCTGCGAAGTCCGGCGCCTGTCGCAACATCACGAAGTTTTGCTTGTAACGTTGTGTCAGCCAGTGGACCTGCTCGTCCGGTTCCCGATTCAACAGCTTCGCAATGGCAAGATGCAACGACAGGCCGATGATCGAATGCGTTTCCTCGATTGCAGGAGGTTCCAGACCAGCATCGGCAAAACTGGTTGCCATGCATCTGTGAATGAAGTCGCCGCTGTCGACGAGCGTTCCGTCGCAATCGAAGAGTACAAGTTTCATCGGGCGTTGGATACCTTTGCCGGCTTGCTGATAATCATCAGTCCGCAACCGATCAACGCGAGAGCCGCAAATATTTTCCAGCTCAGTGGCTCGTTCAGGATGAGGCCGCTCAATAACACGCCGAAAGCCGGCGTGAGAAAGGCAAAGTTTGAAAGTTTTGACACGGGGTATCGGCGTACCATCCAGAACCAGAGCGGATAGGTAAACGCCACCACGAATACCGCCTGAAACAGGAAGGCTAATATTGACAACACATCGGGACTGCGAAGCAGCGGGCCACTCAACGAAATGAACGGCAACGGCACCAGCGTTGCAATCACCAACTGGTAAAGAAGTGTCTTCTCCGGCGCTGTGTAGGCAAGCCGGGTCCGCTTGATGACCAGCGTGGTTAAACCCCACAACACACCGGACACCAGCGCTAGCATATCGCCATATATCGCATGCGGTCCCGGACGGCTGACATGATCGGAAAAGACCAGAAACACGCCCAGAAAGGCGATACACATGCCGATGAACGCACGAACAGACATGCGTTCGCCTAAAAGGAAATGACTGCCGATAGCGACCCAGAACGGCATGACATTCATCATGAGCGTTACACGTCCCACGCTTGTCAGCTCCATCGCCAGAAAAATCAGGACGAACTCGGTGCCGAATAGCAATCCGGCGGCTATTCCCGCCGCAAGCGTGCCATCACGCTTGAAAAGCGGGATACGACGCCAACAACACCAGAGAAAGACACACATGCCGCCGAGCGCAGAACGTCCCGCCGCCATGAGCATAGGGTTGAAACCTTGATTGCCGATCTTGATGGCAACCTGATTAAGCCCCCAACTGAACATGATGAACACGACCAGCATGATGGCCAGCCCATCGAACGAAACTCGTCCTTGGGACGATCCCCCCGCTTCGCCTGACATTTTTAATCTACCGCGCTTTCCTCGTCAAAGCCGAGCAGATTCCACGACTGCACCATGTGTGGCGGCAAAGGAGCCGTCACATCGATGATGCCGCCCGACGGGTTCGGAATGCGAATGCGGCGTGCATGAAGATGCAGCCGTTTCTGAATCCCGCCCGGAAACTCCCAATTCTGGTCAGCTTCAAAATATTTTGGATCACCGATAATTGGATGACCGATATAAGCCGCATGAACGCGCAGCTGATGGGTTCTGCCGGTATAGGGTTCCATCTCGAGCCAGGTCAGGTTGTTCCCTGCCTTCTCGATGATGCGATAATAAGAGACCGCATGATCAGAGTCCGGTTCGCCATGCTGGCAGACACGCATCTTGTCACCGTCGGGCGTCTGATCCTTGACCAGCCACGTGGAAATCTTGTCCTCGCGCTTGCGTGGAACACCTTTTACCAAGGCCCAGTAGGTCTTCTTGGTATCGCGCTCGCGAAAAGCGGCGGTTAACGCCTGTGCCGCGCCGCGGGTGCGCGCCACGACGAGCACGCCCGACGTGTCACGGTCGATGCGGTGCACAAGACGCGGCTTTTCGCCCTTTTTGTTGCGCCATGCCTCCAGCATACCGTCGATATGTCGCGTTACGCCGGACCCGCCCTGCACAGCGAGGCCTGCCGGTTTGTTGAAAACATACACTTTCGGGTCTTCGTACAGAAGCATCTGCGAAAGCACATCACCGTCCTGCTGGCTGCGGATTGTTCGCGCCGTAACCGGTCCGGTGGCTTTTTCATCGACGCCGAGCGGCGGAATGCGAACAGTCTGCCCGGCTTGAACACGTGTATCGGCCTTGGCCCGGGAGCCGTCGATACGGATCTGGCCCGACCGCAGAAGTTTTTGCAGGTGACCGAAACCCAGGCCTGGATAATGGACCTTGAACCAGCGGTCGAGCCGCATGCCCGCCTCGCCTGTATCCACAATCTTCTGTTCAACGACTGCCATGGAGAAACCCGATCAACTCTTCCTAATACGGCGTGTACTAGCCCGCCGGTCATTTAGTCATCTCAATAGACGCGAGTTTCGCGGATTGCTAGGCGGAATTCCCGAAAACCGAAATTTGGCTGCTTTGAAGGAAACCGGTTCTCTTTCTTCAAAGAGTTTGATTTCCACGCATAAACTTCACGCTCGGTTACATACGTTTTTAATTTATGGTCGGTCTTGACACCCAATCGCCACTTCTTGTCGCCATCTGATATTGATAGAACAAGCGGGCTATACCATTTAGCCCGTGAATACACGAGCGGGAGTGCGAAAGTGTCATTGCTCAAAATCTACTGGCGAGCCATGGAATATCTTGCGGTCGAGAAGGCTGCAACGATAACCATGTGCGTGGCCAGCGTCCTGGTTGCCCTGGTCACACTTGCCGAACCAATTCTGTTCGGTCGGGTCATTCAGGCTATCTCCGACAAGGGTGACATTTTCTCGCCCCTGGCGATGTGGGCTGCACTCGGCGGCTTCAACATTGTTGCCGCCGTCTTTGTGGCCCGCGGCGCAGACCGTCTCGCACACCGCCGCCGTCTGGGCGTGATGATCGATTCCTATGAGCGTCTCATCACGATGCCGCTTTCGTGGCACCAGAAGCGCGGCACGTCCAACGCGCTCCATACGCTGATCCGCGCAACGGACTCGCTTTTCACCCTCTGGCTCGAATTCATGCGCCAGCATCTGACGACAATCGTTGCTCTGGCGACGCTTATCCCGGTTGCCATGAACATGGATATGCGCATGTCGCTGGTGCTTATTGTGCTCGGCGTCATCTATGTGATGATCGGGCAGTTGGTCATGCGCAAGACCAAGGACGGTCAGACAGCTGTCGAAAAGCACCACCACAAGCTTTTCGAGCATGTCAGCGATACGATCAGCAACGTCTCGGTCGTGCAGAGCTACAACCGTATCGCGTCGGAAACGCAATCCCTGCGCAATTATGCCAAAAATCTTGAGAAGGCCCAGTTCCCCGTTCTCAACTGGTGGGCACTTGCCAGCGGCCTGAACCGGATGGCCTCGACCTTCTCGATGGTGGTTGTCCTCGTTCTGGGCGCCTACTTCGTCACCAAGGGCCAGATGCGCGTCGGCGACGTGATCGCCTTTATCGGTTTTGCCCAACTGATGATCGGCCGTCTCGATCAGATCAGCGCTTTCATCAATCAGACCGTAACCGCACGCGCCAAGCTTGAAGAATTTTTCCAGATGGAAGATGCAACCGCTGACCGTCAGGAACCGCAGGACGTTTCGGACCTCGCCAACGTCAAGGGCGACATCGTTTTCGACAACGTTACCTTCGAGTTTCCGAACTCCGGTCAGGGCGTCTATGACGTGTCTTTCGAGATCAAGCCAGGGCAGACGGTGGCTATTGTCGGCCCCACCGGCGCGGGCAAGACCACACTCATCAATCTGCTGCAACGGGTCTTCGATCCGGCAGCCGGTCGCATCACCATCGATGGAACCGATACGCGTACCGTCAGCCGTCGCTCCCTGCGTCATGCTATTGCGACCGTCTTTCAGGACGCCGGACTGTTCAATCGCTCTGTTGAAGAGAATATTCGTGTTGGTCGTGAAGACGCCACATCTGAAGAAGTGCACGCTGCCGCTCGCGCTGCTGCCGCCCACGACTTCATTCTGGCCAAGAGCGATGGCTACGATACCGTTGTCGGCGAACGTGGCTCGCAGCTTTCAGGCGGCGAACGCCAGCGTCTCGCGATTGCGCGTGCTATCCTGAAGGATTCGCCCATCCTCGTTCTTGACGAAGCCACCAGTGCGCTTGACGTCGAAACCGAAGAGAAGGTGAAACAGGCGGTGGACGATCTGAGCCATGACCGTACAACCTTTATCATCGCGCACCGTCTTTCGACGGTTCGTTCGGCCGATCTGGTCCTGTTCATGGACAAGGGACATCTGGTTGAAAGCGGCAGCTTCGATGAGCTTGCCGCACGCGGCGGTCGCTTTACCGACCTTCTGCGCGCTGGTGGTCTCAAGCTTGAAGACAAGGCTACCAAAGTCATCGAAGGTAGCAACGTCATGCCTTTCCCGACCAAAGGCGCAGTTGGCTAAAATCAGACATGTTGCAAGCGAAAAGCCCGCGGTGATCTCATCGCGGGCTTTTGCTTTTTACCAACACGCCTGAATTTAAAGCGGCACCTCGAAGCGGAGTCCATCATATCCGGGCTCCACATTGTCCGGTGTCTCACGCAAGACGGTTTCATAATCGAGCGGAACATGCATATGCGTGAGAACGGCGCGCTTGGGCGCCAGCTTCTCAATCCATTCGAGCGCTTCGCCGAGGGAGAAATGGCTTGGGTGCGGGCGGTATTGCAATGCATCGATTATAAGGACATCGGCTCCGCCCAAATAGTTGAGGCTTTGCTCGGGAAACGCGCTCACATCGGTGCAATAGACCACAGAACCAATGCGAAATCCGAGCGACTCGATATCGCCGTGCACCTGGCTGAATGGCTCAAAACGAATTGCACCGCCGGCCCCCGATATTGAAAACGGGGTTTCGGGGGCAATATCGTGCATGCTGAGGATAGGCGGATAACTCGACCCGGCAGGTGTCTCAAAACAATAACCGAAGGCCTCGAAGAGCCGATTACGCGTCAGCCGATTGGCGTAGACATCCATCAGACGACGATTTTCAACGACGTAGGTGCGAAGATCGTCGATTCCATGAATATGATCCGCGTGCGGGTGGGTGTAGACAGCCGCATCGAGGCTATGTGCGCCCGCATCGATCATCTGGGCGCGGAAATCCGGGCCCGTATCGATCACAACCGTTGTGCTCTTGCCGTCCATGTCAAACCGCTCAACCAGAAGCGATGCACGACGACGCCTGTTCTTTGGGTTCTCGGGATCGCAACTGCCCCAATCGCCATTGATGCGCGGGACGCCGGGAGAAGAGCCGCAACCCAGAAGCGTAAAGCGCAGGCAGTTTCGGGGGAAATTCACGCTCAATTTTCCTCTGAAGGCCGAGGCATCTTGGAAAACAGCCTGAACACGTTATCACTCGTAATACGCGCAACCTCGTCATTGCTCACGCCAATCGTTTCGGCCAACATGGCGGCCGTATGTTGAACGAAAGACGGCTCATTGCGCTTGCCGCGATGTGGCAACGGGGCAAGGAACGGAGCATCTGTTTCCACCAGCAGGCGGTTACGCGGAACGATGGATGCTATTTCGCGGATTTCTGGTGAGTTCTTGAATGTCAAAATGCCGGAAAAGGAAATATAGCCGCCCAGTTCAATGCCTTTTTCAGCCAGCGCTCGTCCGGAAGAAAAGCAATGGAGAATGAACGGAAAAACACCCTTTTCCGTCTCCTGCTCAAGAATTTCAGCCATATCGTCGTCCGCACTGCGTGCATGTATAACAAGTGGCAACTGGGTCCGACGTGCGGCTTCGATGTGAACGAGAAAACCTTGACGCTGCGCTGCCGGCGGAGCGTAGTCGTAGTGATAATCGAGACCTGCTTCGCCTATGGCGACAACCTTCGGATGTTCCGCAAGGCGCACGAGATCGTCAGCCGTAATGTCCAGTTCTTCATGCGCATTGTTGGGATGGGTACCGACGGAACAATAGACGGACTCATAGGCTTCCGCTATGGCACGGATCGTATCGAATTTCCTGACCCGCGTGGAAATCGTCACCATGCGCTTGATCCCGGCGTCGAGCGCGCGCTGCACAACGGCATCGCGCTCCGGCTCGAAATCGGCAAAGTCGAGATGACAATGGCTATCGACAAGCATCATCGAACTCAGTTCTACTCTTCTGTTTCCACATAACGCGGGAATACCGGCTGCGGAGCTGGCAGATCGGTACCGCCGACAAGTTGGCTTGCCGTAACGTCAGAGAACTGACGCTTGTCGGCAGGAATTGCCAATATGTCGAGAAGCTTTTCCGCCGACTGCGGGATGAAGGGCTGTACCATGATGCCGACACGCCGGATCACTTCCGCGGTCACATAAAGGACGGTTCCCATACGCGCCGGATCGGTCTTCCGCAACGCCCAGGGCTCCTGCCCCGCAAAATAGCGGTTTGCTTCGGCAACGACAGCGAAGATCGCACCGAGCGCCAGATGCAGCGCCTGATCGTCCATTGCCTTGCGCGCGGTATCCAGCGCCGCCTCGGCCTGATCCAGAATAGCTTTATCAGCTTCCGAGAATTCACCTGGAACCGGGACCTTGCCTTCGCAATTCTTGGCGATCATCGACAGCGAGCGCTGGGCGAGATTGCCGAGATCATTCGCCAGGTCGGCATTTGTGCGGTTGACAATAGCGTCATGGCTGTAGCTGCCGTCCTGACCAAACGGTACTTCGCGCATCAGGAAATAGCGCAACTGATCGAGCCCATAGCGCTCAACGAGACCGAACGGATCGATCACGTTACCGAGCGACTTCGACATCTTCTCGCCGCGATTGAACAGGAAGCCATGCGCGAAAACCCGCTTCGGCAACGGAATGCCAGCCGACATCAGGAATGCGGGCCAATAGACAGCATGGAAGCGAGAGATGTCCTTGCCGATGATGTGCGCATCGGCAGGCCAATAGCCCCATTTGCCGTCCGTAGTGTCCGGATAGCCAAGGGCCGTGATGTAGTTTGTCAGGGCGTCGACCCAGACATACATGACATGCTTTTCGTCACCCGGCACCGGAATGCCCCAATCGAAGGTCGTGCGGGAAATCGACAGGTCCTTCAGCCCGGACTTGACGAAGCTCACGATCTCATTGCGACGTTCCGCAGGCATGATGAAGCCGGGGTTTTGCTCGTAAAGATCGAGCAGCCTGTCCTGATAGGATGAGAGACGGAAGAAATAGCTTTCCTCCTCAACCCACTCGACAGGGGTCCCCTGCGGGCCATAACGAACGCCGTCCTCGCGAACTTCTGTTTCCTCTTCACCGTAATAGGCCTCGTCACGCACGGAATACCAACCGGCATATCCACCCTTGTAGATATCGCCATTATCAGCCATCGCTTTCCAGATAGCCTGGCTGGCCTTGTAGTGGCGCTCTTCAGAAGTGCGAATATAATCGTCATTGGAGCTGTTCAGCACGTCTGCCATCTGCCGGAACGCAGTCGTATTGCGGTCGGCAAGCTCGCGCGGCGTGATGCCTTCCTTGCGCGCGCTCTGCAGCATCTTGATGCCGTGTTCGTCCGTACCGGTCAGAAAGAAAACATCCTTACCGTTCAGTCGCTGAAAACGTGCCATCGCATCGGTCGCGATCAGTTCATACGCGTGACCGATGTGTGGCTTTCCGTTGGGATAAGCAATCGCGGTGGTGATGTAATATTTTTCGCGGCTCATTATGGACCCGGTCTTTCGATGTTTGGAAGCGCGCGCTCTGAACAAAACAAGGCACACGCGGAAGAAAATTCGTCAGCGGTGACATAACGCATGTCAGCGGCCATGTCACGCAAGTGGAGGCAGACCGGAACGAAAAGCGCGATGGGTTTTTTCCAGAAGGATTACCACCGCTTGCCGACGGTCGAGATTGTAGGTTTCAGCATCCACGGTTTCGCGTGACAGATCGCTCCAGAATCGCGACCAGCGATCTGCATCATGCAGTTGCCCAGTCTCGGCGCGACGCCGAGCTTCCATTGCAACCCGCCCCAGCAGGTGGTCGCGAAACAGTTCATACTGAACTTCCGACTCCCGGCCATTCAATATGCCGCCAAGCGCCTGTGCTTTCGGCAGGTCGAAATTCTGTCCTTCAAGAAGGGTGTCGACCGTGTCGGAGATTTCGATACCGCCATTTGCCACCAACAAAAGTGCCTTGCGCACACTGCCTTCCGATCGCTGGAGCAGCGTTTGCGTTACCCTACCAGCCTCCATTCCGACACCAGGACCGACATGAGACAAGGCGTCCGTAAGCGCCTTATCGTCAAGCGGCTTGAAGCCGATGCTCTGGCAGCGCGACCGGATTGTCGGGAGCAAGCGTCCAGACGAGTGGGAAATGAGGATAAAGAGCGCCCGTGCGGGAGGCTCTTCCAGCGTTTTCAACAAAGCGTTGGCGGCATTGCGGTTCATATCGTCGGCTGGATCGACAATGACGATGCGCCAGGCGTGGTCCGATGCCGTTCTGGTCAGAAAATGCGTGACACGGCGAATTTCCTCCACCGGGATGCCGGTTTTGAACTTTCCGGTCTTCTGATCGAACGGACGGTTGATATGCAGGACAGCCGGATGCATGCCGCCCGCAATCTGACGCCAGAGCGGTCTTGCAAAATCCGGAGCGGTAATATGTTCCGGCGCCTGTCCATTGTTGCCATGCGCCAGCATATGGCCTGCGAGGTGAAACGCGAGCGTTGCCTTGCCGATGCCCTGCGCACCTTCAAAGAGCAGCGCGTGATGCATGCGCCCCTCACGATAGGCTTGAGCCAGAAAACCACTGATCTCGCGGTGTCCGGAAACATAATCGCTCGCGGATGGCTCAGGCACACCCTCAATCGAATCGTGAGCTTTAGGGACGTCGAGTTCCTCGATCACAACAGCCCCCTTTCCTTTAGAACACTATCGATCTCTCTTGCTATCTCGCCCGCAATCGCGTCTTGCTGGCGATCGGCGTCGATTACCTTACAGCGCCGAGGCTCTGCTTCCGCGATTGCGAGAAAGGCCTGCCGCCGTGCCTCGTGTACTGCGATATCTTCCTTCTCGAACCGGTCCGCAGTTTCGCTGCCGCGCCGTTTTCCGGCACGTGACAATCCCTTCTCCGCAGAAATATCGAGAATGATCGTCATATCTGGCATGATACCGTCGATAGCAATACGTTCCACTGCCGACATATAGGTGCTGTCGAGATTGCCGGTAACGCCCTGATAAGCGCGGCTGGAATCGATGAAGCGATCGCACAGCACCACACGTCCCTCGTCCAATGCCGGGCGGATAAGCTGGTCCACATGGTCTGCTCTTGCAGCGGCGAACAGCAGCGCCTCCATCGCCGGACCGTAGGTCTCCGCATTGCCGCTCAATATGACGTGACGAATTGCTTCCGCACCAGGAGAACCGCCAGGTTCTCGTGTGATGACCGGATCGAAGCCGCTTGCACGCAGGTGCTTCGCCAGCAACGCAATTTGCGTTGATTTGCCCGCTCCTTCGCCGCCCTCGAATGTGATGAACAATCCCGACAAGCCAACTTCCAAATGTTTGAATCGATGTCCGAATGGACTTCTGTGAAAGTTATTATCGGCCTTTGGTTATCAGGTCGAGCCTGGATTACGCATGACGCAGGCTAAAGGTATTTCCGTAGCCAACCTGTGGAAAGCTCCATCGCCGCCCCCAAGGCGCGCTTTGAAAGGCTTCCCTCATCGACAGATTGAGCCGTAAAAACAGGCACATCGCGGAGAATGCTTCCATTCAGCTCAAGCTGAAGAACGCCGACTTGCTGATCGTCGGCAACGGGGGCATCAAGTGGGCCCTTATAGACGATACGCGCTTTAAGCCTATCGCGACCATTCTTCGGCAGCAACAACTCGACACTGTCCTTGACCTTCAGCGGCACATGCGCGAGCGCACCTCCGAAAACCTGCGCTTCACCTACAATTTCGTTTGCGGGATACAGCAGCACATCGTCAAATGCCGTCATCCCCCATTGCAGAAGCCGCTTTGCCTCCTCCTCACGCTCCTTGATGCTGGAAAGACCGCTCATCGCCAGATAGAGCCTGCGGCCATTCTGCTCAGCGGACCCGACGAGTGCAAAGCCGGATGCCTCCGTAAATCCTGTACCCATACCGTCAGCTCCCACATCAAGCCGCAGCAATGGATTGCGGTTGCGTTGCATGATGTTGTTCCAGGTGAAAGCTGGTTGAGCATAATATTTATAGTATTCAGGATGGGCGGTCCGGATATGCTGGGCCAATCTGACCAGATCCTGGAGAGAAACCGTCTGCCCTTCGGCGGGTAACCCTGTGGAGTTGACGAATCTGGAGGCGGTCAAGCCGAGCTCCCGCGCCCGGTCGTTCATCCGCTCTGCAAAAGCGCGTTCGCTGCCTGCCAGCCCTTCCGCCAGCACGATGGCCCCATCATTCGCCGCCTGAACGATCATTCCCTGCAACAGATCAGCAACCGTCGGCGACGATTTGATGCGCGCAAACATCGTAGACGTTCCTGAAGGAGCGCCGCCCGTTCTCCAGGCATTCTCGCTGACGGGATAAGCAGTATCGAGTGTGGTAAGTCCCTTTTCGAGAGCTTCAAATACTACTTCAGCCGTCATCAGCTTGGCCAGAGAAGCGGGAGGAATCGGGACATTGGCGTTCTTGGAGAGAAGCACCGTTCCGCTCCGGTCATCTACGAGCAACACCTGCGGCGCTTTCGTAACGAATGCTGCGTCAACAGGGGCTGCCCCACAAATAGCTGGCACCACAACCGCCACCGAAATGCCAGCGGCAGCGGCACGGACGAATACCAGTGTTTTTGATAACAGCCCCATGCGAACCCCGTTACGTGAGCAATGTCTTAGAGCTTACGCAACGAATCTGACCAAAATCAATATGGCAGCTCTTATCACCGCATCGTGAGCTCAATCGAGGCGAACGACAAACGCATTCACTGCACCAGCCTTCCAGGCCTCGCGCAACAGGGCATCGTTTCCACCCTTCGTCGCCACCGCCGTCAACTCATAGGTTGCGCCGGTTTCGGTCGGAAGCTTGGTCAGTGTGAATCTGGTCGAGCGAGGCAGCGATGACTGAATCTGTTTTGCCTCTTCCAGCGTTTCGAAAGTACCAAGCTCGACATATTCTCCATGTTCTTCAGCCAGGCGACGCTTCCACGCGCTTGAGATCGCATCCTTGGACAAGATGCTGCCATACGCACGCTCCTCAGCATAAGCAGCCACAGCAAGCCGATCGGTGGCATAACCGGCAAGACCGCTCACACCGGCAGCATTCGCCACGCCGAAGCTGGTTGCCGGACGATGCGATGGCACAGGAACGTTTGCCGGCAGCAACGGAGCTGCCCCACCAGACGGATCGCCATAGGCAGGATCGACCGCAAAAGGTGAATTTTCAGGTACAGGCGCAGAGGCCGGAACCGCTTCCATCACAGGCATCGGAACACGAGACTTCGGCGAGGTAGGCGTCGGTCCGTTCATCGCCATCATGACGCCGGTTGCCGGCTGGCCGATCGCATCACCACCTCCGGGACGGTAAGAGGCCATAAGAAATGCGTCGTCGTTCCCGTCGAGAGGCGCTCTACCAACATACTCAACCTTCACATTCGCGGTACCGTGGTGCTGGTAATCCAGCATTTCGGCAGCTTTCTGGGAAAGATCGATGACGCGGTCGAATTCATACGGACCACGATCATTCACGCGCACGATGACCGAGCTGCCATTGGCAAGATTGGTGACGCGAGCATAACTGGGCAACGGCATGGTTGGATGCGCAGCGGTCAAGTGCGCCATGTCGTAAACTTCACCGTTCGCCGTCAGGCGGCCATGAAAAGCTTCGCCATACCAGGAGGCATGACCAACTTTGACATAGTTCTTGTCTTCCTTGGGATAGTACCAGCGTCCCTTAACTTTGTACGGCTGCCCCGTCTGATCTCGTCCGCCGCCACGCGGCAAGGGCTTTCCTTTTGCAAAAGCCACGCGGGGACTGGCTTTCACACCGTATTTGGACTCGGCGAAATATTCCTTGGATCGCTTGCTCTTCGATTTCGGCTGCGGCGCCGATGCGCAGCCCGCCAAGGCGACAGCAATAGCCATGAATAACAATAAGGCGACTGAACCACGCTTATCTCGCAGCTTAGCCGTCTTTCCGTTGACCGAATGTTTCAGCCCTCGTTTCGAATCCATACGCCACACGCCCGTTACTCAACAAACGCAACCGGAAACGCTGGTTGCGCCTTTTTAGATTTTAGTGATGTCACCGATTCATTGACGGATCATTAAAGTTTTCGGAATTCTGCTCATTTGAGTCGTGTTGCCCCTCTACTCAACTACACCGCACCGCATTCCTCCTGCCCGATGGAACAATCGTTCATCAGAAACGTTGGATTTTCAACAGGAAGGAGAAAACAAATGTTCAGAGCAATGATCCTTTGGCTGATGGGCGTCCCGCTCATTCTCGTGCTGGTTATCTGGTATTTTTTCTTTTGACGGTGGAACGTTCGGCCCATTGAACCGTTATTCATACGGCTCAAATGACCTCCGAGCCAGTCACCTAACGTCATGGATTAGGCCCGTCTAAAAGGCGGGCCCTTTTTTCGCGCAATCGCGTTACGGCCTCGCCGTGGGATCGGGCATATAGACTTTTATTGCCCTGCGCAGCAGACGGAAATGGGCGGGCGTCCACGTCGACAACTCCCCGTCAGTATTGACGGCGCGAGGTTTCTTGGTGCGAACAATCACCTCCGTTGTCTGAAAGGCCCGCACATCATCCCATTTCGAATGCGTACCACGACGGAGGCTTGGCAGAAGACGCAACAGCTTCCACCAGTGATCGACTTCCAGGCTGTAGAAATCGAGTTTACCGTCATCCACAGTGGCATCCTTCTCTACAGCCATGCCCCCGCCGTAGAATTTTCCATTCCCCACTGAGACCTGCAACGTACGGATTTTTTCCGTCATGCCGTCATGTTCCAGATAGACCGTAAAAAGCTCCGAACGCATGAGAATCCGTGCCGCGACAATCGCGTAGCCGAGTTTGCCCCATTTCTTCTTCGCCGCGGAACTCAGCTGCTGTGCCAGTTCGGCGCTGAAACCTATGCTCGCGACATTGAAGTAAAGATGACCGTTCACCTCGCCAAGATCGATGGGGCGCGCCTCATAAGAAGCAATGCGCCGCGCCGCCTCAACCGGATCGGCAGGAATGCCGACGGTCCGAGCAAAATCGTTTGCGGTTCCAAGTGGCAGAATTGCGAGCGGCAGTCCCGTTTCCATCAATCCTCTGGCCGCAGCATTCAACGATCCGTCGCCACCACCAACGATGACGAGATCGCAATCTCTTTCCCTAAGGATCACATCGGAAATCGTCTCGTCATCTTGCGGGCTTCGCTCGACGAGTTGGAGCCCGCCGTGCTCCAACGCGGAACGAATGTCCGCACCGTATCCCCTACCGTTTCGGGCATGTGGATTTACTATAAGCAGTGCCCGCCGCATTGTGGTCTTGCCCATGGATTTCCTGTCATCTGCAACAGCCTGGAATCTGGCTGCATGGTTGGGAGCGTCATCTGCAGATGGCCCCTGGAACTCGGATATCAATGGGACAGGTCATGAAAGATTTGTCACGGCGCTGTAGTGTTTCGTGAGGCGGTGAGATCGATTGGAATGACAAGCGGAGGCTGTCGACAAAACAGTTTGACGAGCCTAGAAAGAGAACATAGGTTGTCAAAACCAACTGTAAATCGTTCTAAAGCGACCTCCTCGGATTTGTCGCTAAATTATTGAAATGTATTACAGTTTGCGGGTATGATGTAATGGTAGCCTGTCAGCTTCCCAAGCTGAACGCGCGGGTTCGATTCCCGCTACCCGCTCCAGCCGACCCCACTGAAAAGCGAAGGTCTACCGGACATTTTCTCCGGTCTTGGGATCGACTTTGACCTCCACCTTGGCGCCGGCCTTGGTCACATACTCGATCTCATAATATCCGCGGTCGTTCCAGTCGACTTCATCGATAAAAGCCGTATCCGCCTTCTGTTCGATTTTTGCGATTATCTCCGAAAGCTTGGAGCCTTCCGGTGGCGGTGCAGCATAAGCGGCAGCGGCGGATAAACCAATAAACAAGGTCGTAGCGGCAAGACGCATGATCTTCTCCTTTATCTACCGTAAAGGATAGGGGTTCAGGCGCCGTCTTCAAGCCCCACAGATAATTACTTGATGATAGGACTGATCGAACCCGTGAAAGTTTGATCGATCATGGCAGAGAGTTTCGGCTCTGCTCCGGATAAAATCACAACGATGGCAAGCATCAATATCAACGGTGCGGCAAGAATGCCGCTCCTTACAGCCGGTTCAAGAATACGCCGGGTTCTGTTGTGTCGTGTTGATTGCTGATTTCTCATACAACCAACAGTAGCTGAACAGACTTAACCGGCCGTTAAATAACGTAGTTAATAGGTTATCAGCACGTGATTGTCGCTAATTTCCCTTGTTTCCGCGATATATATTCACACCGAGTTCGCGAATTTTCTTGCGCAGCGTATTGCGGTTCAGCCCCAGAAGATCGGCCGCCTTGATCTGATTTCCCCGTGTCGCCGTAAGGCACGCCAGGATCAGAGGATATTCCAGTTCTGCCAGAACCCTGTGATAGAGGCCCGGGGGTGGCAAATCCGAACCGAAAGACGCAAAATAGCGTTGCATGTTCTGCTCGACAGCCTGAGAAATGGAGATATTTTCCATATCTCCGGCGCCTGCTGGAACCACATCCGGTTTGGTAAGCTCGGCCCGCAACTCCGTTTCGATAATTTCGGGGGAAATTTCTTCTTGCGGATAAAGCGCCGCGAGCCTTCGCACGAGATTTTCAAGCTCGCGGACATTGCCCGGCCATGGATACCGGCGCATCATTTCCAAACCAGCAGTGCTGATGCGTTTCTCCGGCAGTCCTTCTTCAGCAGCCCGCTTGAAAAAATGGCGCACGAGATCGGCTACGTCCTCGCTTCGCTCGCGAAGTGGCGGCAGGCGCAGAGGTACGACATTCAGACGGTAATAGAGATCCTCGCGAAACAGTCCTTGCGCGATCAGTTGCCGCAAATCCTTGTTGGTTGCAGCAACGATACGCACATCTGTCTTGATCGGCGTGCGTCCGCCGACTGTCATATACTCGCCCTGTTGGAGCACACGCAGAAGACGGGTTTGCGCTTCCATTGGCATATCGCCAATCTCATCGAGAAACAGCGTGCCGCCATTTGCCTGCTCGAAGCGGCCGCTTGAGCGGTTTTGTGCTCCGGTGAAAGCGCCCTTCTCATGACCGAACAGTTCAGACTCGATCAGATCGCGCGGGATTGCCGCCATATTGATCGCAACAAAGGGTCCTTTTCGGCGACGCCCGTATTCGTGAAGGGCGCGCGCAACCAGTTCCTTGCCCGTACCGGATTCACCTGTCACCATGACGGTCAAATCCGTCTGCATCATGCGCGCCAGCAAACGATAGATTTCCTGCATCGCAGGCGAGCGGCCAACCAGTGGCATGTTGTCTGCCTGCTCGTCGGAAAGGGCTGCGGCGGGCTTGTTCTTGGGCTCCGACAGCGCTCGACCGGCTATATTGATGAGCTCCGTGAGATCGAATGGCTTCGGCAGATATTCGTACGCTCCCGCCTCGGAGGCCCGGATTGCTGTCATGAATGTGTTCTGCGCACTCATGACGACGACCGGAAGGTCCGGGCGCATCTTCTTGACGCGCGGGAGAAGGTCGAAGGCGTTTTCGTCGGGCATATTGACGTCGGTAATGACCAGATCGCCGTCACCTGCAGCCACCCACCGCCAGAGCGAGGCAGCATTGGAAGTCACGCGCACATCGTAGCCTGCACGCGACAAGGCCTGGTTCAGCACTGTCCGAATGGCGGCATCATCATCCGCCACCAATATGGTTCCAGACGGACGTCCTGCGATCATGCGTTATCTCCAGTATTTCCAGCCGTATTTTTCCATGCGGGCATCAAAACCCGAAAAGTCGTGCGCGAAGGATGGCTGTCGCATTCGATGATGCCGCCATGATCACCAATGATCTTCGCGACCAGCGCCAGGCCGAGCCCGGAACCGTTGGTCTTCGTCGTCACGAAGGGATCGAACAGATGCGGGAGCATGTCCTGCGGCACTCCCGGCCCATTATCATGCACGCAGAACTCGAGAGGCAGCGCCACCCTGTCCCGCGCACCCGGCACCTGGAGGCGGATGCCCGGACGATAGGCCGTGGACAGAACAATCTCGCCGCCCTCACGCTCACCGATGGCTTCCGAGGCATTCTTCAGCAGATTGAGAAAAACCTGCACGAGTTGGTCACGATTGGCGAAGACCGGCGGGAGCGACGGATCATAATCTTCCACGAAACGAATCTTACGCGCGAATCCGTTCTTCGCAATTGCCTTCACATGATCCAGAACCGCATGAATATTGACCGCAGAGCGCTCGATAGGACGTTCATCCGAGAAAACTTCCATGCGGTCGACAAGGGAGACGATCCGATCCGTTTCGTCAGTAATAAGCCGGGCAAGGGCGCGGTCCTCGTCACTGACAACCTGCTCCAGCAATTGCGCCGCGCCACGGATACCAGAAAGCGGGTTCTTGATCTCATGGGCCAACATCGATGCAAGCCCGGTCACCGACCGTGCAGCGCCGCGATGTGTCATCTGCCGATCGATTTTTTCGGCCATCGTCTTTTCCTTGAAGAGGATGACCACCGCTCCCGGCAGTTCTGCGACGGGCGCCACGTAAATATCAACGATACGTTCGGCTCCAAGACGGGGCGACGAGACATCCACGCGATATTCATTCACCGGCATCTGGCTGGTGCGAACCTGATCGACCAGCGCCAGAAGCGGACTGCCGAAAGGCAGAAAGGATTCCAGTCGGTTGCGCGCCAGAATAGACGAGCCGGAACGAAAGAATTGTTCCGCATCCAGATTGGCATAGGCGATATAATTCTCGGCGCTGACCATGATGACCGGCTGGCTGATGGCATCGAGCACGACGGAAGGAATGCCATTCGCTTCTGTTCTTTCGCGCATCAGGCAACCTCTTTGAGCGCGACTTCCGGAACTTCGCGCGTGAAAATACGGCGCAAAGCATCGATAACGGCTTGCCGGTCGGTTTGAGTCATAACTTCCGCTTTCTCGGCAGGCATACATGCCGCACCCGCATGACGATCAAGATACCAGCCAAGATGTTTACGGGAATGACGGACACCCGTCGTGCTTCCATAATGGTCGAGCATATCTTCGTAATGCTTTATAATATATTCGAGAACTTCACTTCGCGACTTTGGGGCAAAATCACTTCCTGCGATTGCGCCAGCCAACCAAGGCTGGCCATAAGAAGCACGTCCCACCATCACGGCGTCCGCCCCGGAACGGCGCAGAATTTCCTCGGCATCCTCCCGACACGCCACATCTCCGTTGGCGACTAACGGAATCTTGACCGCATCGCGAACGGCGCGAATTGCATCCCAGTCCGCCTTGCCTTCATAAAACTGGCAACGGGTCCGCCCATGCACAGTCACCATGGCGATACCCGCACTTTCCGCCCGCCTTGCGAGTTCAGGCGCATTGATGCTTTTCTCATCCCATCCCAGCCGCATCTTGAGCGTAACCGGAACGTTGACCGCATTAACGGTGGCCTCAACAAGCGTCATTGCGTGATCAAGATCGCGCATTAGTGCGGACCCGGAATAGCCGCCCGTCACCTTCTTGGCTGGACAGCCCATGTTGATATCGATGATATCAGCGCCTTCTCCCTCGGCGATCCTGGCCGCTTCGCCCATCCATTGGGCTTCACGTCCCGCGAGTTGTACAACGTGTGTTCCAAGCCCTTCTCCGGAAAGGCGCAGAAGACTTTCCTTGTGGTGGTTGCACAGTTCGGCGCTGGCGACCATTTCAGACACCACCATGCCCGCGCCAGCCTCTGCGGCACGCCTGCGGAAAGGAAGGTCCGAAACTCCCGACATAGGCGCGAGAAAGACGCGGTTGGCAAGCGCCACACCGCCGATGTTCAAAGGTTGATCGAGAAAACTCACCAATAATGCCTATTTGATGTGCATAGTGCGATTAGCACATACATTAATCAGTCTCACTTTTCAACGCAAGGAAAAGCGCGCGCAAGATTACGATAAATCAATTGTCGTCTGGCATTTATCCGCGCAAGGCATTATTCGGCTTGGGAACACAACCCTTGGCAGAGGCAACAACCATTTCAAAGATTGCAGCAGTCATTGTGGCAGCTGGCCGCGGAGAGCGAGCCGGGCAGAGTGTCGAAGGGCCGAAACAGTACCGGCGCATCGGCGGCGAAGCCGTGCTTGCCCGTACTTTGCGCGTCTTTATCGACTGCCCCCTGATTGATAGCATCGTTGTCGTGATTCATCCTGACGATCATGCGCTTTATGAACGCGCCCTTCCGGAAAACGGAAGCAATATTCTGGTTGTGAACGGCGGCCCCACCCGGCAGGAATCCACGCGTCTTGGTCTCCGTGCGTTGCAAGACTCTGCGCCCCAACATGTCATGATCCATGATGGCGTGAGGCCGTTCGTCGGTCAGGACTTGCTGAAGCGTATCGTTGAAAACCTTGCGCCGGATGAAGGCGTTCTGCCCGCATTAGCTGTCTCCGACACGCTCAAGCAATCGTCCACGGACGGAACCGTAAAAACGACTGTGCCCCGCGCCGGTCTTTTTGCGGCGCAGACACCACAAGCGTTTCCCTACGCGCCGATCCTAAACGCGCATGAAAAGGCCTTCGCAATCAATCGTTCTGATTTCACGGATGATGCCGCCATTGCCGAATGGCAGGGCATTGCTGTTCGCATCATCGAAGGATCGGCAGACAATACAAAGCTTACCTGGGCAAAGGATATTGAAATGGCTGACAAGCGCCTGCGGCAAGACCACGTTTCGTTTCCCGACATTCGCACCGGCAATGGCTACGACGTTCATTCTTTTGAACCCGGCGATCACGTGACGCTGTGCGGTGTGAAAATCCCCCATGAAGCAAAACTCAACGGCCATTCAGATGCCGATGTCGGACTTCATGCGCTGACCGACGCCCTGCTTGCAACACGGGGAGCCGGCGATATCGGCACGCATTTCCCTCCTTCCGATCCGCAATGGAAAGGTGCGGCTTCCCGTATATTTGTTGAGCATGCCGCAAATATCGTGCGGGAAGCAGGCGGTCGTATCGCCAATGTCGATGTTACCTTTATCAGCGAAGCACCGAAGATTGGCCCGCATCGCACAGCAATGACAGAAGCGCTTTGCGACATGCTGGGCATTGCAGCGGACCGCGTTTCCGTCAAAGCCACGACCAATGAAAAGCTGGGCTTCGTGGGACGTCGTGAGGGTATCGCAGCAATCGCAACGGCAACCGTCATCTATCCCGGTGAGGTTCCCGAATGAGCGCACTCATCGCAGAAGAAAAAGCCATTGTCGTGCTGGAGGCATGCCGCAACGCCGGTGTAATGATCGCCACGGCTGAGTCCTGCACAGGGGGACTGATAGCCGGAGCCTTGACCGATATCGCCGGATCATCCGATGTCGTGGATCGCGGTTTTGTCACCTATTCCAATGAAGCAAAAGCCGAAATGATCAACGTTCCGCTGGAATTGATCAATCGCCTTGGCGCGGTTTCGAAGGAAGTAGCACTTTCCATGGCTGAAGGCGCACTTGCGCGGTCCCGCGCCGGTGTAACTGTGGCTGTTACCGGGGTTGCCGGACCTGGTGGGGGCTCCGATGAAAAGCCTGTCGGGCTTGTTCACATCGCCTCGGCGCGAAAAGGCTACACGACGCTCCATCGCGAATGCCGTTTCGGTCAAAAAACCAGAGCTGACATCCGCCACGCAACGGTTCTTGCTGCATTGGACCTCGTTCTGGAAAATCTTCGACAGCCTTGAGGCGTACACTTTTATCTGCCGCGCCCTACCTTTGTCTTTGGTCAAGATAAGGAGAACATGGCGATGCGTTTCGACGGAAAGGTGGCAATCGTTACCGGTGGGGCAAGCGGCATCGGTGAAGCAACTGCTCGAGCTTTCATTCGCGAGGGAGCGAATGTCGTCATCGCCGATTATTCTGAGCACGGCCAGCAGTTGGCCAATGAGCTTGCCGGCGGCAGCGAGCGGGCATTATTCGTCAAGACCGATGTGGCCGACACAAAAGCCGTGCAGGCGCTGATTGCTAAAACCGTCGAAACCTATGGGCGCCTCGACATCATGTTCGCCAATGCAGGCATCGCCGCAGATGGCCCGATTGATGAACTGGACGAAACTGCATGGCAGAAAACCATCGATATCAATCTTACCGGCGTCTATCTTTGCGATAAATACGCCATCGACCAGATGCGTTCGCAAGGCGGCGGTGTGATCGTGAATTGCGGGTCCATCCATAGTCATGTTGGAAAATCTGGTGTCACGGCTTATGCGGCAGCAAAGGGAGGCGTGAAACTCCTGACGCAGACGCTTGCGATTGATTATGGAGCGCAGAACATTCGGGTAAATGCAGTCTGCCCCGGCTATATCGACACACCGCTGCTCAAGGATATACCCGAAGACAAGAAAGAGGCCCTGGTAGCCTTGCATCCAATTGGCCGGCTCGGACGCGCCGAGGAAGTTGCCAGCGTCGTGCTCTTCCTGGCGAGCGACGAAGCTTCCTTCGTCACCGGTGCGTCCATATTGGTCGATGGCGGCTATACGGCGCAATAAACAGAGCCCCCGAAAATCGGGGCTACATTCAGGCCGTTCCGTATATCTGATCGGCCCGTTTCTCGAAAGCTTCGGAAAACTTCTTGAAAGCTAGATCGAACATGGTTCCCATGAGAAGACCCAGCGTCCGGCTCTTGAACTCGTAATCGATGAAGAACTCGACATCACATTCGCTGCCATCATCCACGGGTTTAAAGGTCCAGCGATTGTCGAGATAGCGAAACGGCCCGTCGAGATATTTCACATCAATGACATTATCCTCAGGCTTCAGCAGTACCTGACTGGTGAATGTCTCGCGTATGAGCTTGTAACCAACCGTCATGTCGGCAATGAGAAGGGCCTTCCCGTCACGCTCCTTGCGGGAGCGAACCGACAAAGCCTCGCACATTGGCAGAAATTCCGGATATTTCTCCACATCCGCTACGAGCCCGAACATCTGCTCTGCCCGGTGATGCACCCGCCTGACGGTTGTAAACTGCGGCATGTCTGATCTCAGGCCCTGGCTGCGATCTGCGCCTCGCGGGCTGCCCTCAGCTTGGCAAAGTCATCGCCAGCATGATGCGACGAGCGGGTCAACGGGCTGGATGCGACCAGCAGGAAGCCCTTCGTCCGGCCAATCGTTTCGAACGACTTGAATTCATCAGGGGTCACGAAGCGAATGACAGGATGATGCTTGCGGGTCGGCTGAAGATACTGACCGATGGTCATGAAGTCCACGTCAGCCGAACGAAGATCATCCATCAGCTGAAGGATTTCATTCCGCTCTTCGCCAAGGCCAACCATAATGCCGGACTTGGTGAAAATGGTTGGATCGAGTTCCTTGACGCGCTGCAGGAGGCGGATCGAATGGAAGTACCGGGCGCCGGGACGAACCTTGAGATACTTCGAAGGAACGGTTTCCAGATTGTGGTTGAAAACGTCAGGACGTGCCTTAACGACGATTTCAAGAGCGCCTTCCTTGCGCAGGAAATCCGGCGTCAGGATTTCGATCGTGGTCGCAGGCGTGGCTTCGCGGATAGCCTGAATAACTTCCGCAAAATGCTGCGCACCACCGTCGGCAAGATCGTCGCGATCCACCGAAGTAATGACCACGTGAGTCAGGCCCATCTGCTTGACGGCCTTCGCGACATTTTCCGGTTCATTCGGATCAAGTGCGGTTGGAATGCCGGTGGAGACATTGCAGAATGCGCAGGCGCGTGTGCAAATCTCGCCCATGATCATGAAGGTGGCGTGCTTCTTTTCCCAGCACTCGCCGATATTCGGGCAACCAGCCTCCTCACAAACCGTAACAAGCTTGTTCGAGCGAACGATATCGCGCGTTTCGCTATAGCCACGCGAGACAGGAGCTTTGACGCGGATCCAGTCCGGCTTCTTCAGGACAACATTGTCCGGACGATGCGCCTTTTCTGGATGCCGTTCGCGCTTGCCTTGGTTCACCAGATCGAGAACTGTAACCATGCTTATCCCTGCCTATCCGGGCCATTTTCAAGAATGGACCTGAAATGCTTTCAAAATTGGGTTCGGTCCTAATCCCTGCCCTCTACCCTGTCAACTTGAGCGATTTGCTACTCATCGCCGCGTCGCCAGTCCGAGAGCGCGGAAGACCAACGCCCATATGAGGCCAAATACCAAACCAGCAGTCCCCAGCGCTAAGGTGAGCATCCACACGCCATACCAGCCGGGCAAGGCCATTCCGTTGATCGATATGGTGTTCCCGCCAAGAACACTCAAGGTGCCGGCTGCGAACCCCAGCACCAGTCCTCCGACGGTGCACCATTTGATGGTGGGCCAGGCGGCACGCCGCCAAGGCCCTCCGTTTTCGATCAGCGGAATGAGCGTCCCTCCATCTTATGCATTCAGCACGCGACCATATGCGTCCAGAACGCTTTCCTTCATCATTTCCGAAAGCGTCGGATGCGGGAAGACCGAATGCATCAGTTCTTCCTCAGTTGTTTCAAGGTTCATGGCGATCACGAACCCCTGGATGAGTTCGGTCACTTCCGCTCCGACCATATGGGCGCCGAGCAGCTGTCCCGTCTTCTTGTCAAAGACGGTCTTGACCAGTCCCTGGTCTTCACCAAGCGCAATCGCCTTGCCGTTTGCGGCAAAGGAATAGCGGCCGACGCGAATATCGTAACCCTTTTCCTTGGCCTTTGCTTCGGTCAGACCAACCGACGCAACCTGCGGATTACAATAGGTGCAGCCCGGAATCATATTCTTTTCGAGCGGATGCACGTTCGGAAGACCGGCAATCTTCTCGATACAGATAACTCCTTCATGCTCAGCCTTGTGTGCAAGCATAGGCGGGCCGGCAACGTCGCCGATAGCATAGATGCCCGCCACATTGGTCTTGCCATAACCGTCGATGACAACGCATCCTCGGTCGGTTTTCACGCCGAGAGCTTCGAGGCCGAGGTTTTCAATATTGCCCTGAACACCAACAGCCGAAATCATGCGGTCAACGGTTAGCGACTGGGTCTTGCCGTCCTTGGTCTCGATGTGAGCGGTCACATTATTTGTGCCCTTCTCCACCTTTGTAACCTTGGCATCGGTAATGATCTTCAGGCCGCGCTTTTCAAGCTGCTTGCGAGCGAGTGCGGAAATTTCCGCATCCTCAACAGGCATGATCTGCGGCATCAACTCCACGACCGTCACGTCGACGCCCATGTCGTTGTAGAAAGAGGCAAACTCGATACCGATTGCACCCGAGCCCATCACAAGCATGGATTTCGGCAGTTCGTGCGGAACCATTGCCTCGAAATAAGTCCAGATCAGCTTGCCGTCCGGCTCGATGCCCGGCAGAGAACGCGGACGCGCGCCGGTCGCGACGATGACATGCTTCGCCTTGTAGCTGCCCTCGCCCAGAACACCCTTGGGAACGGGGTTCTGCGGCTGCATCGGCTGCTTTGACGACTTCCCGACCGAAATCTCGACCGGATTGCTGCCCGAAGCAGCCTTTACCAGCTTTGCCTCACCCCAGATCACATCAATCTTGTTCTTCTTCATCAAGAACCCGACGCCGCCGTTAAGCCGGGCCGAAACACCGCGCGAGCGCTGTACGACAGCCTTCACATCAGGCGTAATCGTACCTTCCAACTTGAGGCCGTAATCCTTGGCATGTTCGCCAAAATGCAGGATTTCCGCCGAGCGCAACAGTGCCTTGGTAGGAATACAGCCCCAGTTGAGGCAAATGCCGCCCAGATGTTCGCGCTCGACGATAGCGGTCTTGAGGCCAAGCTGCGCAGCGCGGATTGCGGTTACATAGCCACCCGGGCCCGAGCCGATAACAATAACGTCGTAAATGTCGGCCATATTGTCCTGCCTTTGCTCAGTTCACTTCTCGGGTGAGCAGCACCCAGTCGTGTCTTTTGTCCTGCCCAATGCGTTCTATCGCTTCGAGCCGCTCAATTTCCTTGAAACCATGGGCGCCGTAAAGGGAGAGCGCCACATCGTTGTGGCTTTCGGTTATCAGGCTGATTCCCGGGTTACCGTTCCGGCGGGCCAGGTCGATTTCATTGGCGACAAGGGCGCGGCCAATTCCTTTGCCGCGAAACTCCCGATAAACGCCAACGCTGTCTAGGAAACGGTTGCCTATCACCTTGCGCTGCAGGTCGATCAACTGATCGAGAACCGGATGCTGCGGCGGGATGTCGTTCAAACTGTCATCGAGTGTGAAGCCGATCGAAAGTCCGGCAATGTCGCCTGCCCATTCGGCAATCGTGGTGCTCTGCCAGCCTTCGGTCCCGTCAGCGCGCATATATTGCCGCCCCCGTTCCATGGCCGTTTCAGTCCGTCCATCGAGAACGGCTCCGTACCAGAGCCATGACGCAAAACCGTGCGACGAGATATCGACAAGAATGGCGATCTCAGCGGCTTCACGGCATTGAGCCGGGCGTAGGTTCAGTTGTCCAGCCATTAAAAACCTCAGGCGTCGAGTTCATTGGAACGCGACGCCCTTGAAGTTGATCGATCAGACCAGCATACCCATCGGGTTTTCGATGTGGCGCTTGAAGGCCTGTGCAAGTTCCGCAGCCAGCGCCCCGTCGACAGCACGGTGGTCGGTTGAAAGGGTTACGGACATAACCGTCGCAACCTTGATTTCACCGTTCTTGACCACTGCACGCTGTTCACCAGCACCGATTGCGAAAATGGTCGCATGCGGCGGATTGATAATAGCGGCAAAATCCTTCACACCGAACATGCCGAGGTTGGAAACGGAGGTCGAACCGCCCTGATATTCCTCAGGCTTGAGCTTGCGATCACGCGCGCGCTTGGCAAGATCCTTCATCTCATTCGAGATGGCGGAAAGAGTCTTCGATTCCGACTGACGCACGATTGGCGTAATCAGACCACCCGGGATCGACACGGCAACACCGACATCCGCACGCTTATGCTTCACCATGCCGCCTTCAGTCCAGGAGACATTGGCTTCAGGAATGTCACGCAGCGCAAGAGCAACAGCCTTGATCACCAGATCGTTGACGGAAAGCTTGTAGGCCGGAACCTCGCCCTTCTCGGTCTTGATCATCGGTGCAGCGGCATTGATCTGCGAACGCAGAGCCAGAAGCGCATCCAGTTCACAATCGATCGTCAGATAGAAATGCGGAACAGTCTGCTTCGATTCCACCAAACGGCGGGCAATCGTCTTGCGCATGCCGTCGTGAGGAACGATTTCGTAGGTGCCTTCCTCAAAGAGCTTGAGAACGGCATCGTCAGACATCGGCTTTGGAGCGGTAGCGGAGACGGCTTCGGCCTTCGGCGCAGCGGCCTTTACGCCACCCGACGTCAGAGCAGCTTCCACATCCCGCTGAACGACACGTCCATGCGGACCGGTGCCCTTCACAGCAGTAATATCGACACCGGATTCCTTGGCAATGCGGCGCGCGAGCGGCGACGCAAACACCCGGTCACCCTTGTTCGCAGCAGCAGGCTGCTCTGCCTTGGCTGGTGCAGGGGCTGTCACAGGAGGGGCAGCTGGCTTTGGCTCTTCCTTCGGAGTTTCGGCCTTTGCTTCAGCCTTAGGGGCAGAAGCTGCACCCTTGGCCGCAGCAGCCACGTCCTCGCCTTCCTCGGCAAGGATGGCGATCAACGCATTGACCTTGACGCCTTCGGAACCTGCGGGAACGACGATCTTGGCAATCGTGCCTTCATCCACGGCTTCCACTTCCATCGTGGCCTTGTCGGTCTCGATTTCAGCGATGACATCGCCAGGAGCGATCTTGTCGCCTTCCTTGACCAGCCATTTCGACAAATTGCCTTCTTCCATCGTCGGAGAAAGCGCTGGCATGGTGATATTGATCGGCATGTCCAGACCCTTTCTGTTTAAGCGGTATAGGTAACGGCTTTCACCGCTTCGACCACTTCTGCGACAGTCGGCAGCGCCAGCTTTTCCAGATTTGCCGCGTAAGGCATCGGAACATCCTTACCGGCAATGGTCAGGATCGGCGCATCGAGATAATCGAAAGCCTGCTGCATGACGCGGGTAGCAATTTCCGTACCCACCGACGACTGCGGGAAACCTTCTTCCACTGTCACCAGTCGGCCAGTCTTCTTGACCGATTCGATGACGGTCGGAATGTCCATCGGACGGATCGTGCGCAGATCGATGATTTCGACATCGATGCCCTGCTCGGCCAGCTCTTCTGCCGCCTTGACGGCATAGGTCATGCCGATACCGAACGAAACGATGGTCGCGTCCTTGCCCTGCTTGTGAATGCGGGCCTTGCCGATCGGCAGAACGAAATCATCAAGCTTCGGCACATCGAAATGGTGACCGTAAAGGATTTCATTTTCGAGGAAGATCACCGGATTCGGATCGCGGATAGCAGCCTTCAGCAAGCCCTTGGCGTCAGCAGCCGTGTACGGCATGACGACCTTCAGACCGGGAATATGGCTGTACCAGGCAGCGTAGCACTGCGAGTGCTGGGCAGCAACGCGCGCAGCCGCACCGGATGGACCGCGGAAGACCATCGGAGCGCCCATCTGCCCACCGGACATATAAAGCGTCTTGGCAGCGGAGTTCACGATCTGGTCAATTGCCTGCATGGCAAAATTGAAAGTCATGAATTCAACGATCGGGCGCAGTCCTGCGAAAGCCGCACCAACACCAACGCCGGCAAAACCGTGCTCGGTAATCGGGGTATCGACAACGCGCTTGGGACCGAACTCATCGAGAAGGCCCTGCGTTACCTTGTAAGCGCCCTGATATTCGGCAACTTCTTCACCCATTACGAAAACGTTCGGGTCACGGCGCATTTCTTCAGCCATCGCATCGCGAAGCGCTTCACGAACCGTGGTGGAGACCATTTCGGTTCCAGCCGGAATGTCTGGATCGGACGCCACTTCGAGCGCGGGAGCCTTGGGCGCAGCCGGAACAGCGTCGGCCTTCTTTTCTTCGGCCTTGGGTTCTTCCTTGGCTTCGGCCTTCGGCGCTTCAGCCTTGGCGGCAGGAGCAGCACCGATATCGGAAGCGCTTTCCCCGTCACCGAGAAGCACGGCAATCGGCGTATTAACCTTCACGCCTTCCGTGCCTTCATCGACAAGGATCTTGCCGATCGTGCCTTCATCGACAGCTTCGACTTCCATCGTCGCCTTGTCGGTTTCAATTTCAGCGATCACATCGCCGGACGTAACCTTGTCGCCTTCTTTCTTCAGCCACTTGGAGAGCTTGCCCTCTTCCATGGTTGGGGAAAGTGCGGGCATGAGAATTTCTACAGGCATGACAACACCTTCCTGGAATTAGAGCAGAATATCCGTGTAGAGCTCGGATGCATCCGGCTCCGGATCGTTTTGAGCGAAATCGGCAGAATCGGCGACAATGTCGCGAACTTCCTTGTCGATTTCCTTCAGCTCTTCCTCGGTTGCCCAACCCTTCTCGATCACACGCTGCTTGACCTGCTCGATCGGATCGTGTTCGGAGCGCATCTTCTGCACTTCTTCCTTCGAGCGATACTTGGCGGGGTCCGACATCGAGTGACCGCGATAGCGATAGGTCTGCATGTCGAGAATGATCGGCCCCTTGCCGGAACGCGTCCATTCTACAGCCAGGTCGGCAGCAGCCTTGACCGCACGAACATCCATACCGTCGACCTGGATGCCCGGAATATTGAAAGAGAGACCGCGCTTCGAGAAATCGGTTTCTGCGGACGAGCGCGAAACCGATGTACCCATGGCGTAGCGGTTGTTCTCGATGATGTAGACCACCGGCAGCTTCCACAGCGATGCCATGTTGAAGCTTTCGTAGACCTGCCCCTGATTGGAAGCGCCGTCGCCGAAATAGGTCAGCGTGACATTGTCGTTGTCGCGGTAACGATTCGCGAAAGCCAGACCCGTGCCGAGCGAAACCTGTGCACCGACGATACCGTGACCACCGTAGAAATGCTTCTCTTTGGAGAACATGTGCATGGAGCCACCCTTGCCCTTGGAAAGGCCGCTGCGGCGTCCGGTCAGTTCGGCCATGACGCCGCGCGCGCTCATGCCCGCTGCAAGCATATGACCATGATCGCGATAGGCGGTGATAACCTGATCACCTTCCTTCAGCGCCATCTGCATTCCAACCACCACGGCCTCCTGGCCGATGTAGAGATGGCAGAAACCGCCAATGAAGCCCATGCCGTAAAGCTGGCCGGCCTTTTCTTCGAAACGCCGGATCAACAGCATTTCGCGATAAGCGTCCAACTCCTGCTTCTTGTCGAAGTTCGCAGGTGCAGGTGCCTTGGGTGCAGTTACAGAAGACGCCTGCGCTTTGTTAGCAGGCGCCTTTTTAGCCCTCGGTGCCATTTCTCGCTCCCTAAATTGTCGTTCTATTGTGACGTTATACGGGCGCACCACAAGATACAATATGCGCCCAGAGCATAGCTGCTATGTCGCCAAACCCTTAAAAACATATCACAAAAAGACAATTAACCGGATTTCAGTTAATTCGATCGATCTTCCCGGGAAGTGATAATTGTCACTTCATCGGGATGGGAGAGATTAAGCGCCCTGCGGGCCTGCTCGTCAAGCATATCCTTTTCGATGGAACCGTCACGTAAAAGTGTGACTCGCTTTTCAAGAGCGTTGCGATCGGCAGTTACCTGTTCGAGCTGCTTGGCCAGAAGGCTTTTCTGCTCTTCCAGCTGAATACGGGAATAAAGACCGAACTCGCCATGATAAGCGTGAAAGCCAAAGTAGCTCAGAAACGCAGCCGTCAGGATAGGCAATACAAAACGCCCACGGATCGATTTACGCTTCTGCTTGGTCCACATTTCGGCTTCCTTCCCGGATATTCGGAGCCACGGCGAATCCTGCGAAAGGCAGCATTCCGAATTCCACCATCAAGCATTATTTTGCTTAACAGAGATTTACCAAGGACCCTCGCTACGGCCAGTGGGGCAGCGTTTTTGTTGTATGCTCAAGAAGCGGAAAGACGCGGAGCGGCCAGAATAGGAAAGCGGCTCGCCGTCAGAACAAACCGCTTCCTCGTTTTCATAGAAAGTCTTTAATCTGATCAGACATCAACGATGGTGGAAAAGCCGCCATATATCATGCGCTTGCCATCAAATGGCATCTGGTCGCCCATTGCTTTCATGCGCGGGTCACTCATCATCTTGCTGTTTGCAGCATCGCGCGTTGCCTTGTCGGGATATTCGAACCAGGAGAACACAACCTCCTCGTCGGCTTCAGCCTTAACAGCACGTCGAAAATCGGTGACCTTGCCATCCGGCACATCGTCTCCCCATGCTTCGACCATGCGCGTTACGCCGAATTCCTTGAACAATACAGCCGCTTCGGCGGCATGTTTGCGATAGAGTTCCTTGTTCGCCTTGGGGACCGCGACAACAAATCCTTCAATATAAGCCATCTTCTCTCTCCCGTTGCTAGCTCCGCCCACGGCTCGGTTACCAGAATTGCAAGCCGTTCCCTCATCAGCTTGAGCACCAATGCAATAATATTGATATCAATATAACTGCATTGGGTCAAATACCCGATATCCGGATCAAATAGAGCCAAAACGAAAAAAGGCGGACCGAAGCCCGCCCATTGTATGATTCGTTGCGAAAAATTAGAGGAATTTCAGGGCGTTGCGACCAGCATAACGCGCCTGCTTGCCAAGCTCTTCCTCGATGCGGATAAGCTGGTTGTACTTTGCAGTACGGTCCGAGCGAGCCAGAGAGCCGGTCTTGATCTGTCCGCAGTTGGTGGCAACCGCGAGATCGGCAATGGTTGAGTCCTCGGTTTCACCTGAACGGTGCGACATGACAGCAGTGTAGCCGGCCTTGTGAGCGGTTTCGACAGCATCAAGCGTTTCGGACAGCGAGCCGATCTGGTTGACCTTCACGAGAATCGAGTTGGCGACGCCCATGCGGATACCGTCGCGAAGCCGGGCCGAATTGGTGACGAAGAGATCATCGCCAACGAGCTGGCACTTGTTGCCGATCAGATCGGTCAGATATTTCCAGCCTTCCCAGTCGTCTTCAGCCATACCGTCTTCGATGGTGACGATAGGATAGTCACTGGCGAGCTTGGCGAGATACTTGGCTTGAGCCTTTGGATCGCGCGTCTTCCGTTCGCCTTCATAGACGTAGTTGCCATCCTTGAAGAACTCGGTTGCCGCGCAATCGAGGCCAAGAGCGATATCTTCACCCGGCTTGAAGCCAGCCTTCTCAATCGACTCCATGATGAAATCGAGGGCAGCCTGGGCATTCTTCAGATTCGGAGCAAATCCGCCTTCATCGCCGACATTGGTGTTGTGACCGGCATCCTTGAGGCGCTTCTTGAGCGTGTGGAAAACTTCCGAACCATAACGAACAGCTTCACGAACGGACGAAGCGCCGACCGGAAGAATCATGAATTCCTGGAAATCGATCGGATTGTCGGCATGTGCGCCGCCATTGATGATGTTCATCATGGGAACCGGCAGGACATGGGCGTTTGCGCCGCCGACGTAGCGGTAAAGCGGCAAACCGGCTGCCTGGGCTGCAGCCTTGGCAACGGCAAGCGAAACACCCAGAATTGCATTGGCGCCGAGATTGCCCTTGTTGGCCGAGCCGTCGAGCTCGATCATCGTCTGGTCGATAAGCAGCTGGCTTTCTGCGTCCATGCCGGCAATCGCGTCGAAAATCTTGCCGTTGACCGCTTCAACGGCCTTTTCCACGCCCTTCCCAAGATAGCGGCCGCCACCGTCGCGCAATTCTACGGCTTCATGTGCGCCAGTCGATGCGCCGGACGGAACCGCCGCGCGTCCGAAAGAGCCATCTTCAAGCACAACGTCCACTTCGACGGTCGGGTTGCCGCGGCTGTCGAGAATTTCGCGACCGACGATGTCGATGATTGCAGTCATAGGAACCAGTCCTTCCCTATAGATTGCCCCGCCATATGCGCGAGGCGCTTAACAAATCCGATGCGGCCATTTCTTAGCGCATAATCCCGAAACTTTGCAGACATTTCAGAAAAGATTATCCACCGGGCCGGTTTCTAAGCCTTAGCGAAACAAAAGGCGGAGGAAAATCCCCCGCCTTTCTAAATTCTCCGAGAACTGTTTAAAGCCCCTTCGCGATACGATCGAAAGCCATGAGCTTTTCGAGCAGTGCGGGCATCTTATCCACCGGCACCATGTTGGGACCATCGGAGGGCGCGTTATCGGGGTCCTGATGCGTTTCGATGAACAGCCCCGCGACGCCAACAGCAACGGCCGCGCGCGAAAGTGTTTCAACAAACTCGCGCTGTCCGCCCGACGAACCGCCCTGCCCGCCTGGCTGCTGGACCGAGTGAGTCGCATCGAACACAACCGGCGAACCAAGGGCAGCCATGATCGGCAAGGAACGCATATCGGAAACAAGCGTATTATAGCCGAAAGAAACGCCGCGTTCTGTCGCCAGTACATTCGGATTGCCGCTTTCCGTGATCTTGGAAAGAACATTCTTCATGTCCCACGGCGCCAGAAACTGGCCCTTCTTTACGTTCACGACGCGTCCAGTCTTTGCCGCAGCGATCAGCAGATCGGTCTGGCGGCAGAGGAATGCTGGGATTTGCAGGACATCAACCACGGGAGCAACTTCAGCACATTGCCCTTCCGTATGGATATCGGTCAGTACTGGAAAACCGAATTCTTTCTTGAGGTCGGCAAAGACTTCGAGCGCCTTTTCGAGACCAATACCGCGCTCTGCCTTCAAGGAGGTGCGATTAGCCTTGTCGAAGCTCGACTTGTAGACGAGACCGATGCCGAGTTTGTCGGTCATTTCCTTGAGACGTCCTGCCATCTCGAAAGCGTGTTCACGCGTTTCCATCTGGCATGGACCTGCGATCAGGGCAAATGGCGCACTGTTTGAAAAAGTAACGTTTCCGATTTTTACGGATGAATTGGCAGTGGCCATAACGTGAACCTCAATATTGGATGCTTTCCGGCATCTTATCTGGCGTAAAGGCAGGTTGAAAACAAGACCGCATCCTGAATGCCGAAACGAAAACGCGCCCCGAAAGGCGCGTTAGAGTTTTAGACCAGACGGCTCTGCTCGATTGCCGCTTCGATAAAGGAAGCGAAGAGCGGATGTGGTTCGAACGGCCGGGATTTCAGTTCGGGATGGTACTGAACACCGATAAACCAAGGATGGTCAGGATATTCAACTGTTTCAGGCAGAACACCATCCGGCGACATGCCTGCAAAGTTCAACCCGGCAGTTTCCAGACGTTCCTTGTAGTCAATATTGACTTCATAGCGATGACGATGGCGCTCGGAAATATCGGTCGAGCCATAGATTTCCGCGATCTTTGAGCCCGGCTTCAATGCTGCTTCATATGCGCCAAGGCGCATCGTACCGCCAAGGTCGCCCGCCGCTGCACGCTTTTCAAGCATATTGCCCCTCAGCCACTCGGTCATCAGGCCAACAACCGGCTCCTTGGTCGGACCAAACTCGGTCGAAGAGGCGTTTTCGATGCCAACGAGATTACGCGCAGCCTCAATGCAGGCCATCTGCATACCAAAGCAGATGCCGAAGTAAGGAACCTTGCGTTCGCGAGCAAACTTCGCCGCCAGTATCTTGCCTTCCGCACCACGCTCGCCGAAACCGCCAGGCACCAGAATGCCATGAACCTTTTCCAGATATGGAGCCGGGTCTTCACTTTCGAAGACTTCCGCCTCAATCCAGTCGAGGTTGACCTTCACCTTATTGGCGAGACCACCGTGATAAAGCGCTTCGATCAGCGACTTATACGCATCCTTGAGACCCGTATATTTGCCGACAATGGCAATGGTCACTTCGCCTTCCGGATTGTGAAGCCGGTTGGAAACTTCTTCCCAGCGATCCATGCGTGGCTTTGGAGCCGGATCGATACCGAATGCAGACAGGACTTCCGAATCAAGACCTTCCTTATGATAGGCAATCGGAACGTCATAGATCGTGGCCACGTCGAGCGCCTGAATGACCGCGCTTTCGCGGACATTACAGAACAATGAAAGCTTGCGCCGTTCCGATTCCGGAATCTCGCGATCAGCACGAACCAGAAGGATATCCGGAGCAATGCCGATAGAGCGCAGCTCCTTGACCGAATGCTGGGTCGGCTTGGTCTTCAGTTCGCCCGCAGCTGGAATATAAGGCATCAGGGTCAGGTGGATATAAACCGCTGTTCCGCGTGGCAGTTCATTGCCGAGCTGTCGGATTGCTTCGAGGAACGGCATGGCTTCGATGTCGCCAACCGTGCCGCCGATTTCGCAAAGCACGAAATCGTAATCTTCGTTGCCTTCAAGGACGAAGTTCTTGATCTCGTCGGTCACATGCGGAATGACCTGAACCGTCGCGCCAAGATAATCGCCGCGGCGTTCCTTTTCGATGATGTTGCGGTAGATACGGCCGGTCGTGATATTGTCCTGCTGGTTGGCAGGACGACCGGTGAACCGCTCGTAATGGCCCAGATCAAGGTCGGTTTCGGCACCATCGTCAGTAACGAACACCTCACCATGCTGGTAAGGCGACATAGTGCCGGGATCGACATTCAGATAAGGGTCGAGTTTACGGATACGCACGCGGTAACCACGTGCCTGAAGGAGTGCAGCCAGAGCTGCGGCAGCTATGCCTTTTCCAAGGGAAGAAACCACGCCGCCAGTGATGAATACATATCGCGCCATGGGCTTATCTCGTTAGACTTTCTTGATTGATTCCGCCACAAAAAAATGCACCCCGGTGGTGTTTTTTCACCGGAGCCAGGCGGTAATCGTCGTTGCACAAAGAAAAACCGGAGCCAGAAACCCCGGAGCGAATACGCTTGTACTCTCTAGCGCCCATCTTCACATAAAGCCATGTCGAAGCTCGAAATCCACAGCTTCCGAAATGATGAATGCGCAAAAGAAAAGGCCGAGCCCGAAGCCCGGCCACTTTCACATAGTCAATTGCAGATCAGAGAACAACCACTTCGGTGCCAAGTCCGACGCGCTCATATAGATCCATCACATCCTCGTTGATCATGCGGAAGCAGCCGTTCGAAGCCGAGCTTCCAATGGTCCAGGGCTGCACAGTGCCGTGAATGCGGATATAGGTATCCTTGTTTCCCTGGAACAGGTAGAGGGCGCGGGAACCAAGCGGGTTGCCCGGACCACCATCCATCCCGTTCTTGAAGCGACCATAGTGGGCGGGATCGCGCTCGATCATTTCCTTGGTCGGAATCCAGCGCGGCCACTCACGCTTCGCGTTGATTGTTCCGGTGCCCTTGAACTCCAGCCCCTGCTTGCCGACAGCAATGCCATAGCGGCGAGCCGTCGACGACGTTTCAACGAGATAAAGGAAACGCTGTTTCGGGTCGATCACGATCGTGCCGGGCTTATAGCCGGTGAATGCTACTTCCTGCGCCCGGAACTTGGGATCAATGTTGTACTTGTTGGCTTTAACCGCATTGCCGTTCTTGGAAGCCTTTTTCTTCTTCGGCTTTTCGGGATTGGCCTTGGTGTCGCTTGAAAGCGCTACCTGCTGAACGGATGCGGCAGCTTCGTTGAGCTGCGCTTCAGCGCTTACCGGCGAAGCTGCAAATGCCGGAGCAGTCGCCCCAATGCAGAGACTTGCAATACCTGCCATCAGAATACGGCGTGAAAACATGTTCGGTTCCCGAAAAATCAAGCACAAGGGAGAAACGCCTGCCGCATTAATTGCGACCAGACTTTCGCCCTGCTTACTGCAAAGCGATCCGGTTCTCAATTCGCTGCCACCGTTCTGCAATGCGATTCGGCGCAGCCTATTGCCTAGCTGCAACACTTTGCGGCTTGGTGGTTAACAAAAAGAAAACCGGCCACAAGGGCCGGTTTCCGCATTCAATTCACGCTGCGCGTTTTATTGCGAGCTTGGAACCGGATTGGCCGGGGTTTCCGGAACAGCCGGAGCCTGTGGCTGCGCGGCATCAGGCTGCGTTGCCGGCGCACCGGCGCCTGGAGCCGCAGGTGCTGCCTGATTTGCGTCCGGGCGTGAAGACTCACCGCCCAGCTGGTTAAGAATACCGCCGCCGTTTCCACCAGCCGGGGCCGTCTGGCTACCGGTTGCTGCCGGAATACGGTTGAGGATGTCGGTAGGCTTTTCCCCGTAGCGAGCCATGATGCCGAGGATAAGCGACGTGGCGAAGAAACCAATCGCAAGAATGGCCGTCGTGCGGGTCAGCGCGTTCGCAGCACCGCGAGCCGTCATGAACCCCGAACCACCGCCAATGCCAAGGCCGCCGCCTTCCGAGCGCTGGATGAGCACAACGCCGACAAGCGCCAGCACGATCAACAAGTGAATGACAATGAGTACGGTCTGCATGGGTTACGGTCTTTACATCCCTAAAACTAGAGCGGCTCTTTACACGCTATTGTCCGATAATCCAAGCCCCGAGACCAAGATAGACAGACGTGAGACGCCGGTTACAAATTACGATAGGTTTCGCATATGGCGAGAAAATCGTTAGCCTTCAAGCTCGCACCGCCGACAAGCGCGCCGTCCACATCCGCGACGCCAAGCAATTCCAATGCATTTGAAGGCTTGACCGAACCGCCATACAGCAACCGAAGATGGGCACCTTTCGCGCCGAAACGTTCAATCAGTTGCTCACGCATGAAAGCATGCGCAGCGCGCACGTCCTGCACCGTCGGTGTCAGGCCTGTGCCAATTGCCCAGACTGGCTCATAGGCGATGATGGTATTCTCCGCATTGACACCGTCGGGCAAGGAACCGGCAAGCTGCTCGCCGATTACATCCAGCGTGCGCTCTGCTTTGCGTTCATCGGCAGTCTCGCCCACGCACACGATGGCGATCAGTCCCGCGGCCCAGGCGGCTTCGGTCTTGGCGCGAACGACCTCATTGCTTTCGTAATGGTCAGTTCGGCGCTCGGAATGTCCGATAATGACATGTGTGGCGCCTGCTTCCCTAAGCATCTCGGCCGAGACATCGCCCGTATGCGCGCCAGACACTTTATGGTGGGAATCCTGACCACCGAGACCAACGGTCTCACCTTCGAGCGTTTCCGCCGCGCGGGAAAGAAGCGTCGCAGGCACGCAGATCACTGCATCAAGCTTGCGGCCGAGATCAGAGCTCAGGCCGGCAGCAATCGCACGCAGTTCGGTCAGGGATTCTCCCGTTCCATTCATCTTCCAGTTGCCAGCAACCAGCGGACGGATTCCCGGAGTCATTTCATTCTCCTCGCCTGTTCGAAACAGCAGGCGTGATCACGCGCCTTGAAAGCGGATCAGCGCCAAAATTTGCCACTGACTAAGCGTATTCGTGCCGCAATGCAAATGTTCTTAGGTTCCTACTTGCAATGAGACCTTGCATATAGGGCTGGCTTAAGGTTATCCCCTGACTGGCTCTATCCATAATAGCCGAGCTTCGTTTTGTTCTTGAAGGGTTTCCAATGCTCGACAGCCTGCGTTCCGCCGCTCAATCCTGGGTCGCCAAACTTCTGCTTGGCCTGCTTGTACTGAGCTTTGCGATCTGGGGCATCTCCGATGTCTTTCGCGGCGGCCTGTCAGGCAATGCCGCTTTGACGGCCGGGGGCTCTGAAGTCAGCGCCACTGATTATCGCTTTGCCTATGAGCAGCAGATGATGCGTCTGTCCCAGCAGTTCCGCCAGCGCCTGACGCGCGAACAGGCAAAAACGCTCGGCGTCGAAAACCAGGTGCTTGCCCAACTCGCAGCCGGTGTAGTTCTAGATGAAGGCGCGCGCAACATGCAGCTTGGCCTTTCCAAGGACGGAATTGCGCGACTGACGGGTGAGGATCCGGCTTTCCATGATGCAAGCGGCAACTTCAATCGCGCTCAGTTCGACGCAGTTCTTCGTCAATCGGGCATTCGTGCGCAGGACTATCTCGACAACCGCGCCAAAGTCGCCCGCCGCCAGCAGATCGTGGAAGCTGCCACGGATGGCATCAAGCTACCGAATGCAGCGTTGAAGGCGTTGGCTCTGTATCAGGGTGAAACTCGCAGCGTCGACTATGTTACCATTCAGGCGGAAAAAGCCGATGCCGTCCCCGCGCCATCCGACGATGCGCTCAAGACCTATTTCGAAGCGCGCAAAGACGAGTACAAGGCGCCGGAATACCGTAAGATAACCTATGTGAAGCTGGAGCCGGCTGACATTGCCGATCCGTCCGCCGTCACGCAGGAAGAAATCAGCGAGTATTATGAGAAGAACAAGGATCGCTTCGGTACAATCGAAAAGCGCGCCATCGAGCAGTTGAACTTTGCCGATGACGCAGCGGCTGAAGCTGCCCAACAGAAAATTGCCACTGGAACGAGCTTCGTTGACATCGGTAAGGAACAGGGCAAAACCGAAGACGACCTGAAGCTCGGCACCTTCGAAAAATCCGCTATTCCCGACCAGGCCGTGGCCGATGCAGCATTTGCGCTGGCGGAGAATGGTGTTAGCCCAGTCGTAAAGGGAAGCTTCGGTCCCGTCATCCTGCGCGTAACGCAGATCGAACCGGCTCATGTAAAGCCGCTGACCGAAGTCGAAGGCGAAATTCGCACCACCCTTGCGAACAATATCGCAGCGAGCAGCATCAGCGGAATTCATGACTCCTACGAGCAGGAACGCTCCGATGGCGCATCCATGGCAGATGTGGCTAAGAAACTGAGCCTGAAAACTGTCACCGTCGAAGCCGTTGACGCCGAAGGCAACGATCCTTCCGGCAATCCTGTCCAGCTGCCGAACTCGGAAGCACTCCTTGCAGCAGCCTTTCAGGCCGATCAGGGTTTTGACAACGACGCCCTGACCATGGGCAATGTCGGCTATCTCTGGTATCAGGTCGATGGGATCACCCCGGCCCGTGACCGTATGCTTGATGAAGTCAAGGATAAGGTTGTGGCTGCCTGGAAGGGAGAAGAGGCCGTTAAGCGCCTCAACCAGCGTGTGGAAGAATTGAAGAAGCGTCTCGATGGCGGCGCGACACTCGACACGATCGCTTCCGAACTGGGTGTCGAAAAGCAAACCAAGCGCGGTGTTGTCCGCACCACCAATGATGCCGATATCGGAACCGCTGCCGCAGCGCAGATTTTCCGCGGAGCAAATGGCTTCACCGGCAGCGCTGCCGCACCTTCGGATGATGCCCAGATCCTGTTCAAGGTTACGGAAGTAACCGAACCTGCCGCAGCTGGCCCGGAAGCCATTCCGGAACAGCAGCAGAAATATCTGGCGACCTCACTCTCGGATGACATCCTTGAACAGCTCGTCGGTGAATTGCAGAAGCAGTACCCCGTTAAGATAAATCAGACCGTCATCAACAACGCTTTGGCGTTTTAGGGACGGTGGGCATCCAAAATGGCTGATCTAAAACCCTATATTGCGAAAGCTGCTGCTGGAGAGCCGCTTTCGCTGGAAGATTCCAGGGCCGCCTTCGACATCATGATGTCTGGCCAAGCAACGCCATCGCAGATAGGTGGATTGCTGATGGCGTTGCGTGTACGCGGTGAAACAGTACCGGAGATCGCTGGGGCCGTCGCCTCCATGCGCTCCCGCATGCTTGGAGTCTCCGCTCCCGACAATGCAATCGATATCGTCGGAACCGGCGGTGACCAGTCCGGCTCCTACAATGTTTCAAGCTGCTCGGCGTTTGTCGTGGCTGGCGCCGGCGTCCCTGTGGCCAAGCATGGCAACCGGGCCCTCTCCTCTCGCTCAGGTGCCGCCGATGCGCTCGCCGCGCTCGGCATCAATATCGAAGCCGATGCAAACACGATCGGCCGCAGCATCACCGAAGCTGGCCTTGGCTTCATGTTTGCGCCGATGCACCATTCCGCCATGCGCCATGTCGGCCCTTCACGGGTCGAACTCGGCACGCGTACCATCTTCAATCTGCTTGGACCTCTTTCCAATCCGGCCAGCGTCAAGCGTCAGCTCGTCGGAGTGTTCGCGCCTCAATGGCTCGTACCTTTGGCCGAAGTGCTCAAGGAACTGGGTTCCGAAGCGGCATGGGTTGTCTACGGCGATGGTCTCGACGAAATGACCACCACAGGCACGACGCAGATTGCGGCTCTTGAGAAGGATCAAATCCGTACTTTTGAAATCACGCCGGAAGAAGTCGGGCTTCGCCGTTGCGATCCTGCGGAACTGAAAGGCGGCGAGGCTGCCGTGAACGCGAAGGCTCTGCTAGGTGTACTTGAAGGCGATAAAAACGCCTATCGAGACATCGTGTTGCTCAATTCGGGCGCGGCGCTCGTCATTGCTGGCAAGGCGAAAGATTTGAAAGAAGGCATCGAACTGGCGGCGCAATCCATCGATAGCGGTGCCGCACTTGGTGTTTTGCAGAAGGTGATTGCCGTTTCAAACGACAACACCGCCTGACGGAAAGGATCAAGCTATGTCTACCGATATTCTGCGCAAGATTGAGGCTTACAAACGCGACGAAATCGCCGCCGCCAAGGCCGAGCGTAGCGTGGCAGATCTGAAAGCACGCGCTCAGGATCAGGAAACACCGCGCGGTTTTCTCAAGGCATTGGAAGCGAAACGCGCGGCTGGGGAATTCGCCCTGATAGCCGAAATCAAGAAGGCGAGCCCTTCGAAAGGCCTTATTCGTCCTGATTTCGACCCGCCCATCCTTGCACAGGCCTACGAGGCTGGTGGCGCGGCGTGTCTTTCCGTGCTGACCGACGCGCCATCCTTCAAGGAGCGCCAGAATTTCTGACGGCGTCCCGCAACGCATGTAGCCTGCCGGCACTTCGCAAAGACTTTTTGTTCGATACCTATCAGGTGCATGAAGCCCGCAGCTGGGGCGCTGACTGCATTCTGATTATCCTGGCCAGCGTCGATGACGATCTGGCGAAAGCGCTCGAAGAAACCGCTTTCGAGCTCGGAATGGATGCTCTCATCGAAGTGCACGACGAGGCCGAGATGGAACGCGCACTCAAACTGTCGTCGCGTCTGCTCGGGGTCAACAACCGCAATTTGCGTACATTCGAGGTCGATCTCGCCGTTTCCGAACGCCTGTCGAAAATGGCTCCCTCCGACCGTTTGCTGGTTGGGGAAAGCGGCATCTTCACACACGAAGATTGTCTGCGGCTGGAAAAGTCGGGGATCGGGACGTTCCTCATCGGGGAAAGCCTGATGCGCAAGGCAGATGTTGCAGCGGCGACCCGCGAACTTCTGACCGGCAAGGCCTGACCGATGGTCTCCAAACTCACCCATATCGACCAGAGTGGCGCTGCCAACATGGTAGATGTTGGGAGCAAGGACGAGACAGACCGTCAAGCTGTGGCCGAAGGATCGGTCATAATGAAGCCGGAAACGCTGGCGCTCATTCTGGAAGGCAATGCGGCCAAGGGGGATGTCATCGGCACTGCGCGTCTGGCAGGCATCATGGCAGCGAAAAAGACCTCGGACCTTATTCCCCTCTGCCATCCATTGATGCTGACCAAAGTCGCGGTCGAAATCGAACCGGATCGCACTTTGCCCGGCCTGCGCGTTCGTGCGCTCGCCAGGCTGAAGGGACGCACCGGCGTGGAAATGGAAGCGCTCACCGCCGTTTCAGTTACTTGCCTCACGATCTATGATATGGCCAAAGCGGTCGACAAGCATATGGAGATCGGCGGCATTCGCGTTATCGAAAAGAGCGGCGGCAAATCAGGCGACTGGACGGCATAAACCGCTTTTTCCAGATATGCTGCTGACTTTGCTTTGGATCAATTCTGCCAATCGTTTTTTATGGTTTAGACGGGGCAGAAATTCAGTTCGAGAGGAAACGCCATGTCCCTTCTCCCGGTCGATGAAGCACTGGCCCGCATTCTGAAGTCGGCGGAACCGCGCGGCACTGAGCAGATCGCTTTGTCAGATGCTGGTGGGCGTGTCGTTGCAACACCCGTGCTGGCACATTTTCTGCAGCCGCCTTTTGACGGTTCGGCGATGGACGGCTATGCCCTGATCGCGCCGGACAACATCTCCTATCCTGCCGAGTTCGATATCATCGGCCAGTCGGCAGCGGGCAATCGCTTCGAAGGCGAATTGAGAAGCGGACAGGCAGTCCGCATTTTCACCGGCGCGCCGCTTCCCAACGGTACGGACACAATCGTCATTCAGGAGCACACCGAGCGCTCAGGCAACCGGCTGATCGTCCATAAAGGCATGGAACCGGGACGGCATATACGCCGCGCAGGCCTGGACTTTTCGCCGGGCAACATAGTCATTTCATCAGGCCGTGAACTGGATGCTGCTGCACTGTCGCTGGCAGCTGCCAGCGGCAATGCGAAAATCGACGTATTCAAAAAGCCCACGGTAGCCATTATCGCCACCGGCGACGAGCTTGTTGCTCCGGGCGAGATACCCGGAAAAGACCAGATCGTTGCATCGAACAGTGTTGGAATTGCCGAGATCGTAAGACGAGCCGGCGGGACTTCTCAAGATAAGGGGATCATTCCCGATGATCCCGCTAAAATAGAGCAGGCAATAGAAGATAGCCTGCAAAGCGGCGTCGACGTTCTGGTCACAATCGGCGGAGCTTCGGTCGGTGACAGGGACTTTGTCCATGGCGCGCTGCAGAAACTGGGCGTCGACCTCGATTTCTGGAAGATCGCCATGCGGCCCGGCAAACCGCTGATGCATGGACGGATCGAGGTGAATGGCAAGATCGTCCATATTATCGGCTTGCCGGGCAATCCTGTTTCCAGCCTGGTGTGCAGCCTTGTTTTTCTCCGGCCGCTTGTCGCGAAGCTTGCCGGCACCAGCCTTGACGCCGACATCCGTCCGGCAAAGCTGGGTGTTGCCCTGCCAGCTAACGATCATCGCCGCGACTATATCCGGGCGACCCTCGAATCAGGACCGGATGGAACGCTGGTCGCGTCGCCTTTCCCGGTGCAGGATTCGTCCATGCTGTCGGCCCTCGTCCGCTCAAAAGCGCTTATCATCAGGGGTGAGAACGCTCCCGCTGCCGCTAGTGGCGATGATTGCCGAGTTCTGATGCTATAGCGGCAACGCCTCATCCGAACATGAGGAATTCGCCCTAAGCCCCGGTGGGATATATATTATTCAGAATGTCGTCCCACCCACTCCGGTGGCAGAAATGCAGCGCCGGAACATCCCATCTTTCCTTGTTTTGAGCATTAACGATTTTAAAACCATTGCAGAACAAGACTGGAACATATAGTGTTCGTTCTGGTTTTGTTTTTCTCGATTCCTGGCCGGGAGGGTGTCGCGCATGTTGACCCGTAAGCAGCACGAGCTTCTGCTGTTCATTCACGAACGTCTGAAGGAAACGGGCATTCCTCCCTCTTTCGACGAGATGAAGGAAGCGCTCGATCTGGCTTCAAAATCGGGTATCCATCGTCTGATCACTGCTCTGGAGGAGCGTGGCTTTATCCGCCGCCTGCCCAACAGGGCGCGTGCGCTTGAGGTGTTGCGGTTGCCGGATTCAATCGCTCCTGGGCTCAATGCCCAAAAGAAGTTCGCTCCCAGCGTGATCGAAGGTAGTCTTGGCAAAGCGCCGCCCCCCCCTCCACCGGCTCGCCCTGCCCCGGTAGCTACCAATGACGACACGTCGGCTACGGTATCCGTACCGGTCATGGGACGAATAGCTGCGGGTGTGCCGATCTCCGCCATTCAAAATCAGACCCACTCCCTCAGTCTCCCGCCAGAAATGATCGGCGCGGGCGAGCATTACGCGCTTGAGGTCAAAGGGGACTCAATGATCGATGCCGGAATTTTCGACGGAGACACGGTAATCATCAAACGCGGAGATTCCGCAAATCCCGGTGAGATCGTGGTAGCTCTGGTCGATGATGAAGAAGCAACCTTGAAGCGCTTTCGCCGTAAGGGTGCCTCCATCGCTCTGGAAGCGGCAAATCCCGCTTATGAAACGAGGATATTCGGCCCTGACCGTGTTCGCGTACAGGGGAAGCTCGTCGGTCTCATCCGCCGTTACTAGAGCACGTCTTCCGAAAGCGGGAACCGGTTTCGGGTGATGCGCGTGACAAAACTAGAACGAGCGGTTTGGATTGAATAGAGCGAGAGACCGCTCGAGATCAATTGCAGCGCGTTGTAGCGTCGGCCGCTTCTGATGAACAGTTTGCTACGTTTCGAGTGGAACCGGATTTGGGCTTGTATTCTCGTTCGGGCAAGCCGCGTGCCGCGCGCGAATGAATGCGATGCAAATGCCAGGGACGGCTTGGAGCATCCACAGCGTATGTAATTCGGTCGTCCGGACGCAAATCAGGTGTCGGCTGCTTCTTGTCGAGCCTCGCAGTTTCATGCGATTTTCCCGTTGCCGCTTTGGGAGAGCGGCTTTCATCGCGTTGTTGTCCAAGTCTGATTTCTACGGCTCCTTTCAGCGCCAGATCGCGTTTACTGATGCTGGTAGTCGTTGAGCGACGACATGTTGCATCCTTGCCCGGAACAGCCAGGATGACCACATCCCCGATATTGCAGGCAATTTCCTGCATTGCCGGTTCTGCAGTATAGGCAAGCGTGCGACCATCAGGCAGGGTAATCGTGCACACTCCCTCAACACACTCGAAACCATCGGACGCGGCCAGCTTTCCTTTTTTAACCGAAAGCGGGGGAATCATTTCCTTGACCAGATAGGCAGTTTTCCAATTGTCGATCGTAAACTGGGAAGGTCGATTTCGATTAACCGCAAACCTTCCGTCCTCCAATCGGACGCCTACCAGCTTGGCATCTTCGGATACGACGATATCGGGAAAAGGCTCCCTTATAAAAACCATCAGGCCGAGGACGACAAATGGGAGCGCCAGTACCTTCAGTCTGGTGGAAAGCACAACCGCCAGAACCAGCGCAATGGTCCAGAAAACAAGAGTAAGCGCGGGCATGGTTCCTGGATTACCATCCGGCGACCAGGCCGCGACGAAGGCAGCAATGTGCCTTACCGCGAAAATGCCCCAGCCCATTATTTGCAAAGGCACCCAGTCAAGCTGCAAAGGCATCAGCACCAGGCCGAAAACAGCAAACGGCATCACAAGCAAGGCTATTGCGGGTTCAGCAAGCACATTTCCCACCAATCCCAATGGCGCTGTGTTGTTGAAATGATAGGCGGCGAAAATGCCGCTCGCCAACCCGGCAATGAGCGAGGTGCCTGCCGCTGCCGCGACTAGCTTTAATATCCGCCCAACAAAGCCGTCTCTGGACCTCCTAAGCTTCTCTGCGCCGACACGCCTGTTCGCATTGCTTTCGCTCCACCAGGCATAACCGGCGATCAACGCAGCGGTTGCAGAGAACGACATCTGAAAACTCGGCCCCAAAATCTCATGCGGCGAAAGAGCAATCATCGCGAGCGCCGCTATGGCCAGATTGCGCATGCTGATGGCAGCGCGATCGACCAGTAATGCTCCAAGCATAATCGCAATCATTACATAGCTTCGTTGCGCAGCAACGTCCGCACCGGACATGGCAAGGTAGAAGGTACAGCTTAGCAGGGAGAAAAAAGCCGCGTATTTCTTCACCGGGTGCCGGACGCTGAAAGCGGGAAACAGCGCGAAGGCGGACCGTAGCGTCAACATGACGACGCCAGCGGCGAGCGCCATATGCAAACCCGAGATTGAAAGAATATGTGCGAGCCCTGCCTTGCGCAGATCGTCGTTGGTTTGCTCGCTGATCCCGGCGCGGGTGCCTGCCACCAGCGCCGAAGCGACGCTACCATCCTCCCCTCCAACCACTTCCTCAATCCGTTCAGAAACCCGGACCCGTAGCATGGCGATCCACTGGGACATTTCCGCTGTCAGTTCATCCGGCGGGGGAACAATCGCTAATTTGGGCGTCCCGAGAAAGAACCCGTTGGCGCCAATGCCATTGAAATATGCGTGAAAAGAGAAATCGTAGTTTCCGGGGCGGACGGGGCCAGACGGGATGCGCAATCGCGCAAAACCGGACAATCCGCTGCCAATCGCTGTTGTCGCCGGTATATCTCTGGCATTGATGCGAACGCGCTTCGGCGGAAAGCGAAGTTTGGGGCGCTCGGTTTGAAGCACCTCAAGTGTTATCCGCCAGCTGCCATTATCCTGATATTCAAGCGCAACGACTCGGCCCGTCACACGCGTCGCTACGTCTGAGCCCAACATCGCCGTTGCACGACGTTCCGTCTCCCATTTGCCGACCATAAGCCCCCCGATCAGAGCGATGGCCAAGGTCGTGCCCTGGGCAACCGCGAACTGCTTGCGCGTCGCAATTCGCAAGCTGAAGGCAATCGCGAGCATGGACAGAAGCGGAGTCCACGCAGGTTCGAATGAAAGCGTGAAATAGATTATCGCGCCAATACCGGCAAAAACCGGAAGCAGGAGGAAGAATGCGCCGCGTCCGGCTTCCGTTTCCACCGCAGCCTTGATCTGGCTGCCTGCGACCGAAGTTATAGACAAAAGCCGTTCACGCAGGCTCAATACCGAAGGCTTGACGGGTGGTAAGTCTACTTCGAATTCACCTGGAGGCGAAGTCTCCGGAAATAAGGCGCGCAGCGAACCATCAGGCATGCTTCTGACAAGCGCCCGTTCGTTTACATCGCTCGCTTCCCTGATGCCCGTCATGCCCCCGCCTGACCGCAAAAGTTGGCCTAAGCCGCCAAAGTACCCCGAAAGAACAACGGCTCATCGGTGCGAAAGGGTTGCGAAGCCCTTGCGCACGTTGCTGCCTATGCTACATGAACCGCAGCCGAAATCGAGTGAGTTCGTACAAAGAACCGCGATTACCTGCCGAGTTGCTCGTGCAGGCATTGGAATTCAAGTTCGCGCCTGTGTCTCCGGCATTCGCCGCTGCTCTGGAATGGCGCACGACATAGTGGAGCTATCATGCCGAAACCGGTCGTCACCCGTTTTGCCCCTTCGCCCACGGGGTATCTGCACATTGGCGGTGCACGCACTGCCCTGTTCAACTGGCTTTACGCCAAGCATAACGGCGGCAAGATGCTGCTACGTATCGAAGACACCGACCGGGAACGTTCCACCGATGCCGCGACGGCTGCCATTCTCGATGGACTGACCTGGCTGGGGCTGGATTGGGACGGCGAAGCCATCTCGCAATTCGAGCGTGCGCCTCGCCATCGCGAAGTAGCGGAGGAGCTGGTTACTCTTGGCAAGGCATACTACTGCTATGCAACGCCGGAAGAACTGGAAGAAATGCGCGAGAAAGCCCGCGCCGAAGGTCGTCCACCGCGCTATGACGGTCGCTGGCGTGATCGCGATCCATCTGAGGCACCCGCAGGCGTTAAGCCGGTCATTCGCATCAAGGCGCCACAGGAAGGGGAAACTCTCGTGCAGGATGCCGTGCAGGGCGATGTGCGCTTTCCGAACAAGGATCTCGATGATTTCATCATCCTCCGTTCCGATGGCACGCCCACCTACATGCATGCAGTCGTTGTCGATGACCACGACATGGGGGTGACCCATATCATTCGCGGCGACGATCATCTGACCAATGCCGCGCGGCAGACAGTCATCTACAACGCAATGAACTGGGACGTGCCGCAGATGTCGCACATCCCGCTGATCCATGGCGCTGACGGCGCAAAACTCTCCAAGCGTCACGGCGCTCTGGGTGTCGATGCCTACCGTGCGATGGGCTATTTGCCCGCGGCCCTGCGCAACTATCTCGTGCGCCTTGGCTGGAGTCACGGCGATGACGAGATTATGTCGACCGAACAGATGATCGAATGGTTCGACGTCAAGGACATCAACAAGGGTGCGGCCCGCTTCGATTTTCAGAAGCTGGAGGCGATCAACGGCGTCTATATGCGCGCCAGCGACGACCGGGCGCTCTATGATGCGCTTATAGCCGTTCTTCCGGAGATTGAAGGCGGCAAGGAAATTTCCGATGCGCTGGACGATAAGCGCCGCGCACAATTGCTCGCCGCCATGCCCGGCCTGAAGGATCGTGCCAAAACTCTTGTGGAACTGGCTGACGGATCGAAATTCATCTTCGCTGCTCGTCCCCTTGACCTTGATGAGAAGGCAGCCTCCCTCCTGAATGAAGAAGGCCGCGCTGTACTCAAGTCTGTTCTGCCGGATCTGGAAGCTGCAACCGAATGGACTGTCGAATCTCTCGACGCCGTCGTGAGGACTCACGCGGAAAAAACCGGGCTGAAACTCGGCAAGATCGCACAGCCCCTACGCGCAGCATTGACCGGTCGCGCCACTTCTCCGGGCGTGTTCGACGTGCTGTTCGTCCTTGGCCGTGAGGAGTCACTCGAGCGTATTCGCGATCAAATCGGTTAAGGTGGGAACATTCACGCTGACGTGACAAAACCGGCGTAAATAGTTCAAATTACGCATTGCATCGCGAACCGTTTGGGATAGTTTGACGGGCAAAATCGTTAGGATAATGCGTGAACGCTAATGGTCCCACAGGGGCGGGACCATTCCACGAGATAAAAGACAAATTATAACGACGATTACAATTCTGCCGTCGTGCGGGCGGCAAAGTGGACATGAAAGGAAACACGATGTCAGATAGGACAGCCAGCTTTACACTAGAAGGCAAAACATTCGACCTGCCTGTACGACAAGGCACTGTCGGACCAGACGTCGTTGATATTGGTCCACTCTACAAGAATTCCCAGATGTTCACCTACGATCCGGGCTTCACCTCCACGGCATCGTGCGAATCCAAAATCACCTACATCGACGGTGACGAAGGCACCCTGCTCTATCGCGGTTACCCGATCGATCAGCTTGCCGAACACGGCGATTTTCTGGAAACCTGCTACCTGCTTCTGTACGGCGAACTGCCAACGGCAACCCAGAAGGCTGACTTCGACTATCGTGTGACGCGCCACACGATGATTCACGAACAGATGACGAAGTTCTTTACGGGCTTCCGCCGTGATGCCCATCCTATGGCCGTAATGGTCGGCTGTGTCGGCGCGATGTCGGCTTTCTATCATGACTCGACCGACATCACCGACCCGCATCAGCGTATGGTCGCCTCGATCCGTCTGATCGCCAAGGTCCCGACGCTCGCTGCCATGGCCTATAAGTACCATATCGGCCAGCCGTTCATGTACCCGAAGAACGATCTCGATTTCGCGTCGAACTTCCTGCACATGTGCTTTGGCGTTCCGTGCGAGGATTACAAGGTCAATCCGGTTCTGGCGCGCGCGATGGACCGCATCTTCATTCTCCACGCGGATCACGAGCAGAACGCCTCGACCTCGACCGTGCGCCTTGCCGGCTCGTCGGGCGCCAATCCATTTGCATGTATCGCAGCCGGCGTTGCCTGCCTCTGGGGCCCTGCCCACGGCGGCGCTAACGAAGCCGCGCTCAACATGCTGGCTGAAATCGGTTCCGTCGACCGCATTCCTGAATTCATCGGCCGTGCAAAGGACAAGAACGATCCGTTCCGTCTGATGGGCTTCGGTCACCGCGTCTACAAGAATTACGATCCGCGCGCCAAGATCATGCAGAAGACCTGCCATGAAGTTCTGGGCGAACTCGGCATCAAGGACGATCCGTTGCTCGACGTTGCGATGGAACTGGAAAAGATTGCCCTGACGGATGAATACTTCATCGAAAAGAAGCTTTATCCGAACATCGACTTCTATTCCGGCATCACGTTGAAGGCCCTCGGCTTCCCGACCGAAATGTTCACGGTTCTCTTTGCACTTGCTCGTACCGTTGGCTGGGTCGCACAGTGGAAGGAAATGATCGAAGATCCGCAGCAGAAGATCGGTCGCCCGCGCCAGCTCTACACCGGCGCCGCCGAACGCGATTACGTGCCGCTCGCAAAGCGCAAATAAATATCAGATCCGCACAAGAAAACCCGGTTGCAAAACAACCGGGTTTTTCACGCCTGCTCGCAGCAGGTAGTCACGTCCTGGACACAATCATTTCCAGCAAAAGCGCGATTGTTGTGTTGCGATAGAGTACTTCCGACGATTCAGTTTAAACTGGAAATGCTCTTCCCTGCCAGCTCCAGAACGACCCGCGCACCGATCTCGCCAGACGGCTGCTCGGTCGCCATGATCGAAGCAACCTTATCGAATCCGTCGAGTTGTGCCTGCCGTGCCGATCCGGGCTTCATCAGCCGCTCGAGATTGCGAGCAAGCATTCCGGGGCGAACGAATTCATTGAAATACTCAGGCACTACCGGCTCATCGGCTATGATGTTCGGCAGAGCCGCGCTCCAGATGGTTATCTTGGGCATCAGAAACTTGCGTGCAAACCAGTCCGCCTTATAGGAAAGCACACTTGGGATACGTGAGAGAGCCAGTTCCAGCGAGACCGTCCCGGAAGCGGCAAGCGCCGCATCAGCCCTGGAAAAAGCTTTCCACTTTTCCTCATCGCCCAAGACAATAAGGGGTTTGACCGCCCAATTCTTCGAAAGATCCCGCACCATTTCCTCGATGCGCGGCAGTGTCGGCAAAACCACATCAAGTCTTTCGGTTCTGGCAGCAAGTTCACCAACAGCCTGCCCGAACGGTTCCATCAGCATCTGGATTTCAGTACGGCGAGACCCCGGTAGAACAAGCAGCGTTTTGCGGGATTCATTAGACCGTTGCACTTCCAGTACTTTTTGTTCTGCCCTTGCCTGCAATATCGGTTCATAGCTGGAAAGGCGGTGCCCGACATAGGTGGCACTCGGTCCACTCAATTTTTGCATGACCTCCACCTCAAATGGAAGAATGGTCAGCACGTGGTCGAAATAGGCTTTCATCGCCCGGGCACGCTGCGGTCGCCAAGCCCACACACTCGGCGCTATATATTTTACAATGGGAATGGACGCATTCGCTGCCCTGATCTTTTGGGCAACACGATGCGTAAACTCGGGACTATCGATCAGAAGAACGCAATCTGGCTTCTCCGCAATGATGCGTTGCGCGGTCTGCCTAATGCGCCGCATCAGCCCCGGTAAATTCTTGAGAATTGCGCCCAGCCCCATAAGGGCAATTTCGTGCGGATCAAAGAAAGACTTCATGCCCCGGGCCGCAAGATGATCGCCACCGACGCCGACGATATCAACAAGCCGGTCTGTCTGGTTTCGTAGTGCATCAATCAGATCAGCACCGAGAAGATCACCGGATTCTTCACCGGCCACGATTGCTATTTTCAGAGGCCGGCTGTTAGTGCTCACGTCCTGGCATCCTTTCTCTCGCGACTGACTGTCTCTATGAAGAGACCCTTGTCGTTTGCTGCAGCGATGGTTTCACCGAAGCCTAGAATGAATGTCCTGCCTGCCTCAACCGCTATTCCCGATAATCCCGCTTTGGCGGCATTCTCGACTGTTGAAATCCCGATGGTTGGAAGGTCGGCTCTTTCATCCTGCTGCGGCTTTGCCATCTTCACGAGAACACCGCCTCGGCGAGGTATGCGGCGAGCCGCACGCAACTCCCGCACACGTTCGATCATTTGATCTGTGCCTTCCGCTCCTTCGAGGGCCACCACACGTCCGCCGACCGCAATTGCGCCCTGCCCGACATCGAGATCACCGAGGCGAAGCGCAGATTCCATCGCAAGTTCAAGATTATGGCGTTCTCGGGCGTCTGGCACGGCTCGAGTCAGAATTTGAGCCGGTGATGGGGAAAGCAGATCCGGGACAACTTCATGAGCCCCGACAACTTTGAAACCAAAAGATTCCAGCAGCCCTATGAACGCCCGCAAGAGCGCATCGTCCCCTTGTCCCAAAGCCCGCAGAACATAAGGCACCGCCCGCAGCGTAGGCCAGTCAAGCTTCAAATCGCTGACATGAGGGCGGCTCGTCACGCCACCGGCGAGGACAACCCGATCCACTCCCGCAGCTTTCATAGAGCGCAGCAGCTTTGCAAACTCTACGATCGAGATTTCCTGATGTTCATACTTGTAAAGTATCGGGTCGGCTTCTCCGCGCAGCGGCACAAGGAAGGGAGAGTTTCCCGCTGTCGCCAGAGCCTCTGCCACATTGATCGGCAACAGGCCGTTCCCGGCGATAATGGCAACGCGCCCCGCATGGTCTGCGAGACGCTGGATTTTCTCAATCTTCGCCGCTGTCATGTCCGGCCCCGCCATGCACCGCATCAAGCGGAGGTGTACAGTAGGCACGCTTCGTATCGACGTTGATGAAGTCGATCATATCGATGACAGCCGGAGAGCCCGGTATTGCAATTAGAACGTCTTTGGCGCGGTCCCGAATCGGCTTTGTACGGTCGAACAGCATCCTGACAGCATGACGAAGATTATGAATTTCCTTGCGCTCCATACCAGAGCGCTTCATGCCGACGATATTCAATCCGCCAAGATGAGCATGCACGCCTATTGCCATGCCGTATGGGATAAGATCGCTCACAACAGCAGCCATGCCACCTACGAAAGCGTGGTGTCCGATACGCACGAATTGATGGATAGCCGCGCCACCGCCCAGAATGGCGTGGTGTCCGATCGTCGTGTGGCCGCCAATCATCACATTATTGGAAAATGTGACGTAATCGCCAATATCGCAATCATGCGCTACATGAGCGTAAGCCAAAAACGAACAGTTGTCGCCAACCGAAGTATATCCCCGTGCGCTGTCCGACCCTTTGTGCATGGTCACGCCTTCACGGATCAGGCAGTTCGTGCCGATGTTCAGCTTGGTGGGGCCTCCCTTATGCTTGTTGTTCTGCGGATCGCACCCCAGAACTGCGTGCGGATAGACCCTCGCTCCCTCGCCAAGCGTCGTCGCGCCCGTTACAACCACATGGCTCATCAATTCCGAATTGTCGCCAATGACGGCGCCAGACTGAATATGACAGAAAGGGCCGACAGACACACCCTGCCCCAGTTCCACGCCCTGCTCTACGAGAGCGGTGGGGTGAATGAATGTTTCTTTCATTGATATGCTCACTGGTTTTCTTCAGCTGTGCTGATCATGGCAGCGACTTCAGCTTCCGCAACCTTCACACCATCAACTTCCGCAATGCATTCATATTTGGAGATATTTGCGCGTTGCTTGATCTTCTTGACATGAAGCAAAAGCCTGTCACCCGGTATGACGGGACGACGGAATTTCGCATTGTCGATAGTCATGAAATAGACCACACCCGGACGCCCGGTCTTGCGCTGAAGCAGGGAAATAGCGCCTGCCGTTTGTGCCATGGCTTCGACAATCAATACGCCCGGCATGATCGGCTTTTCAGGAAAATGGCCTGTAAAATGCGGCTCGTTGATTGTCACATTCTTGATGCCGGTCGCAGAGACGTCACCGTCAATGTCGACGATACGATCAATCAGCAAAAACGGATAGCGATGCGGCAGCACTGCCAGAAGGTCCTGGATATCTGCTGCTTCCAGCTTGGTCTGATTTGCATCACTCATCAGAGGATTGCTCCTTTCTCGATTGCCCGATGCTGCGGATATTCGCAATATCGCGGAACCACTGCTTGATAGGCCGCGCGGGGATACCGCCCCAGCGCTCACCATCGGGTATGTCATTCATAACGCCACTCGCCGCGGCAACCTGCACGCGCGAACCGATGATCAAATGGTCAGCAAGGCCCACACGTCCACCCAGCATCGTCTGGTCACCGATAACGCAGCTGCCGGAGATGCCGCAATGTGCGGCAATGATACAAAAGCGGCCGATCCGCACATTGTGCGCGATCTGGACAAGATTATCGACCTTGGTGCCTTCACCGATAACGGTGTCATTCAACGAACCACGATCCACCGTCGTATTGGCGCCGATCTCGACATTGTCCTGAATAATGACCCTGCCGAGCTGGGGAACTTTTTCCAGACCAGCCGGGCCTGGGACGTAGCCGAAACCATCTTGACCAATCCGAACGCCCGGATGAAGCGCAACTTGGTTGCCGATAAAAGCACATTGGACGGTAACGCCCGGCGCAATATAGGTGTTGCGACCGATCTGGCTACCTTCCCCAATGACCGCAGTCGATGCGACCAGGGTACCGCTACCAACGGTAACGCCCTTACCAATCACTGCTCCGGCTTCGATGGTCGCGCCATCCTCGATATGCGCGGTCGGGTGAATGATCGCCGACGACGAAATACCTGTTTCACCAAACCAGCTTACTGGTCTGACCGACGCAGGAAACAGCATTCGCCCTACGGAGGCAAAGTCTCGCTGAGGATTACGGGTCACCAATGCAGCTATATGCGACGGTACTATGTCGGCTACGGCTTCCGTACACAAAACACCGGCCGCACTGATCGACGAAAGTCCATCGGCGTTCTTTTTGCCCTCGACGAAGACAAGAGAACCTTCAGTTGCATCTTTAAGAGAAGAGAGACGCGCAACAGAACGCGGCGCAAGCTTCGCATCGCGAAGTCTTGCACCGGTAAAATCTGCTATATCGCCAATCGTGAGTTCACGCGAAGGCGCGAAAAAAACAGGATCTGCCATCAAAACACTTTCTTTCCCGGTTGTTATACCCCGGGAAAAGGCAAATCTATTAGAACTTGGTCGAAACACCGAAGTTGAAGTTCTGAACCTTGTCGGTATCAGCCTTCGCGATCGGGAACGCATAGTCAAAGCGCAGCGGACCGAACGGAGAAGCCCACATCAAGCTGACACCTGCCGAAGCACGAAGCTTCTTGTCGTCGCCGTAGATCGGAGAACCGCCCTGCGAGGAGTCGTTGCCGTAAAGCGTTGCAGCGTCTGCGAACACGGCGCCACGGATACCCAGACTCTCAGGAACCAATGGCATGGGGAACTGAACTTCAGCCGTACCATTGATGTAGGTCGTGCCACCCATCCAGTAACGCTTGCCGTTCGCAGCATCCTGATACGGACCGATACCATTGAACTTGAAGCCACGAATGATGTCCGAATTGTTCTTGAACAAGTCGAAGATACGGACGCCATCATCACCAAATTCATGGATATAACCACCGCCGATGCCCAGCATGCCGACGATATCGGCTTCCTGAGAAAGCGTCTTGTAGTAGTTACCCTTGAACGTGGTCTTGATGTACTTGGCGTCACCACCCAGACCAGCAAACTCCTGCGTGAACTTTCCATAAAGACCGTCATGCGGGTTCTTCATGTCATCGATGGAGTTGTAGGTCAGCGAATAGCTAATCGAAGAACGCAACCACGGGCTATGTTCGGCAGCCTCAAGCAAAGCAGGTGCATAGAAATTTTCCCGGTCCGGACGGAACAGATCGTACTTTTCCTGAACCAGGTTATACGCGATACCTGCCGAGAAGTCATCCGTGATCGGCAGGCCGAAACGGATGGTACCACCGGTCTGCTCGACGTCGTAGTCGTCGTTTACGCGGTATGTACGACGGAAGACGTCAAAGCCGGCCGAGAGGCGGTAACCGAGGAAATATGGCTCTGTAAAGGAAAGGCCGTAATTGCGCATATCGTCCTGGCCGGCACCCGCGCTGATACGGATATACTGGCCACGTCCGAGGAAGTTACGCTCGGTGATAGCAGCTTCAACCTGCGCACCTGGCGATTCACCACCGGTGGTATAGCCACCACCAATCGAGAATTCACCGGTCGACTTTTCAACCACATCGACAACCAGAATGACCTGATCCGGCTCAGAGCCAGGCGCGGTCGAAATGTTGACGGTCTGGAAGAAATCAAGCGCTTCCAGACGACGCTTTGCACGCTGCACCATGACCTGATTGAAGGCATCACCTTCATTCACGTCGAATTCGCGGCGAATCACGAAATCGCGGGTTTTATCGTTGCCGCGGATTTCAATGCGCTGAATGTAAGCGCGCGGACCTTCATCGACGCTGTAAACGACCGAGATCGTGCGGTTTTCGAAATCACGATCACCACGCGGCTCGACTTTCGCAAAAGCGTAACCGCTTCCAGCGACATTTTCGGTAACCGCGAGAACAGAATCCTCGATTTCCTTCGCGCTGTAAGGCTTACCCGAGCGCGTCTTGACCAGATGATCCAGAGCCTGCCCGTCGACACCAGCCACATTGCTCTCGACGCTGACGTTGCCGAACGTATAGCGCTGACCTTCATCGACCGTGATGGTGATCGTGTATTCGTTCGTCGAAGGATCGAGAACAGCATTGGACGAAATGACGCGGAAATCCGCATAGCCGCGATTGTAATAGAAACGGCGGAGCGTTTCTTCGTCAGCCTGAAGACGACCTTCGTCGTAGACGTCGTTACGCGTCAGCCACGAAAGCGGATTCGAACGCTTGGTCGAAATCACATCACGCAGACGACGGGAACTGAAAGCCTGATTGCCGACAAAATCGACGTTCGCAATCTTGGTACGCGAGCCTTCGTTGATTTCATAAACAACGTTTACACGGCCCTGACCGAGATCAACGGTACGCGCATTCACAGTCGCATCGCTGCGCCCGATATGTGCATATGCTCCCTTGATTGCCTCGACGTCCGCTTCCATCGTTGCAGCATCGTAAGGCGAGCGAGCCTTGAGCTGAACAGCGCGGGCAAGATCGGGATCCTTGATCTTCTTATTGCCCTGGAAGAGGACGTTGTTGACAACCGAGCGCTCCGTAACGTTGACGACGAGCGTGCTGCCGGACTGGTTGATGCGGACATCCGAGAACAGCCCCATCGCAAACAGACGCTTCACCGCAGCATCAATATCGGCGCTGGTGAAGGCCTTGCCCGGACGAATATCGATATTGTCACGGATGGACTGCGCGTCGACGCGTGTATTACCGCGTACCTCGATACGGCTAACGACAGCAGCCTCGGCAACGTTGACCGAAGCCAGCGAGAGTGCAGCAGTACCCGAAGCCACAAGAGCCACTGACATGGCGAGCGCAGAAGCGGCGCCAAAGAATTTAGAACTTGCCGTCATAGGCTTTCCGAACCTTCGTTTCTTTCTGTCCCCGGGGCGATTAACCCAGAAAAGCACGTACAGATACAACCGTCATACCCGGTTTTTCCATACAAGCAAGCGTCACGGTTAAATTCTGTTTACTTAAGCAACCAGCGTGGCATCCGCGCCACGCGATTTAGGTGTTATGGTAAACAAATCGCTTAGCTTTTCCAGCCGTCACTCCCAACTTTCATTTCTGTTTAACACCTTCCCCGGTCCTCGCCGGAGAAGAAACGCATCATAGCGGTTTGCTCGCTGGAACTTCCAGCCTGCACCGATCCCCAAGATCACCAACTGAGCCAGCCGGAGAGTCATCTAGCAGGCAAACAGGTCGTTGAAAAGTACGAACCCCATGAATCCCATAACAAGTAAGAACCCGGCACGATAGAAAATATCCTGCGCTGCGGCAGACACCGGACTGCCCTTGATGGCCTCCACCGCATAGAAAACCAGATGACCGCCATCCAGCGGAGGCAGCGGAAACAGGTTCAAAAGCCCGATGCCGACAGATAACATCGCCATCAACTGGATGAGCCAATCAAATCCCTGGCTTGCTGCCTTGCCAGCCATATTGGCAATCTTGACCGGCCCACCAAGCTGGCATTTATCCTCACGACCGACCGCAAAGCGCTGAAAAAACTCTCCGGTGCGACCAATAATATAGCCCGTTTCCATGACAGCTTGTGCCACTGATTCGAGCGGGCCATATTCAATCCGGCGGAAATTGCCTACAGCTTCAGTGGTTTCCACACCGATAGCGCCAAGCTTGATCCTGTTTCCAAGCGGATCGGTGCGCTCGACAATTGCCGGAACAGCTTGAAGATCAACCATCTTGCCGTCACGCTCGACAGTGAAATTCAGCGTGTCCCCGGCTCGCCCGGATACGATGCGCTGCACATCGGAAAAAGTGGTAATCTTTTCGCCGTCGACGCTGATGAAGCGATCTCCAGCCTCAAACCCGGCCTCAGCCGCTGGACTGCCCGGCTGGACACCCGCGATAAGCGGATCAGAAATCTGACGGCCGTAAAGCGCGAAGAACACACTGAAAATGACGACAGTCAGAATAATATTGAAAGCAGGTCCGGCAAAGACCGTCGCCGCACGCTTCCAAACAGGTTGGGTGTGAAACGCCCTTCGCTGCTCATCCACACTCAGACACGCATTATTGACGTCCACCGGAGAACTCGTGGCGCTCTCATCGCCAATGAACTTGACGTAGCCGCCAAGCGGAATGGCGGAAATCTTCCATCGCGTTCCGTGTTTATCCGTGAAACCGATCAACTCGGGCCCAAAACCGATGGAAAAAGCCTGGGAGCCGATGCCGCACCAGCGCGCAACCAAATAGTGGCCCATTTCATGGACAAAGACCACAACGGTCAACACAAACAGAAAAGGAATGATGGTCCCGACAAGCAGGCTTTCGCCACCCAGAAAAAAGGCCAACGCGTCCTGCAAATCACTGCTCCTTACAAAACACTACCGGATCGCCAAAAAACCGAATGAATTTAAACAATTCCTTGCGCCCTTAGAAACTGAAGAAAATCGCGGACGGGACGTCTGGCTCGGCGAAAATTGCACCAAACAGGTACAAAAGTGCGGCAGCAGCTACAAGTCCGTCAACACGGTCCAATACACCGCCATGTCCTGGTAGCAAGCGCCCTGAATCCTTTGCGCCGAACTGACGCTTCACCCAGGATTCCGCGAGGTCGCCGATCTGCGATACGATAGACAGCAGGAGCGCGAGCAGCGGTACAAGCCAGCTGCCTGGAGCCGCCACCAGAGAGGCAACCAGGATGCCGCCGGCCACCGCGGCAGCGGCGCCACCGATGGCGCCAGACCACGTCTTGTTCGGCGAGAAGCGCGGCGCCAACTTCGGCCCACCCAATGCCCGGCCGTTGAAGTAGGCTGCGATATCTGTGGACCAGACCACAGCGAAAAGAAAAACAATGGCTGTAAAGCCGAAAGGTTCGTCGCCGCGCAGGAGCGAAAGCGAAACGGCGGAGAAACCCGCATAGAATAGTCCTGCCGCCGGCCAGCCGCGCCCTGCCTGCCATTGGGTGAGCAAAAGTATGAGCGTGCCCGCTAACAGAACGCCGATGGTCAGCAACGCAGAGCGGTCCAAAACGAGCAGAATACTCGTAAGACCCAGCCATCCCCAACCGAATGCTCGCGAGAAAAGTGTCTGCTTGGGTGCGGTCAAGCTGGTCCACTCATGGAACATGGCCAATCCGATCGCAATCGAAAACAGCGTGAAACCCAAACCGCCAATCCATGTCAGCCACAAGGCAGCTGCACCGAGAACAATAGCAGTAATGATACGGGTTTGCAGATTGGACATTGAGACCTTTCGACGGACCGGCTTGCGCCTTTCTAGAGCATTGCAGTGGTTCCGATTCTCAGGAACCACTTTAGACTGCCGCCCCCTTGGTCGAAGGGCATGCGATTTCTTCTTCGAGTTCTTCAATTCCTGTGCGCACCTCAACACCACCGAATCGACGCTCCCGCTGGCGAAAAGCATCATAGGCAGCGTCGAGGTCCGATGAACGAAAATCGGGCCAGTGAATGGGCAGGAATAGGAATTCCGAATATGCCGCTTGCCAGAGCAGGAAATTCGACAGCCGCATTTCTCCGCTCGTGCGGATGATTAGATCCGGATCGGGTATCCCCGCCGTATCAAGATTTGCGGAAATCAGTTCAGCGGAAATGGACGCCGGATCAAGCAGACCGGCGGCAACGTCGCGCGCCAGGCTTCGCACGGCACGAACGATCTCGTCGCGGGAACCGTAGTTGAAAGCTATGATCAGGTTGAGGCCGGTATTGCGATGCGTAAGCGTTTCTGCTTCTACCAATAGCGTCCTGATATCGGGGGCAAGCTCCTCGCGTTCGCCGATGATGCTGACGCGCACATTGTTGCGGTGCAGCTCCGCGAGATCGCGACGGATGAAAATCTTCAGCAAGCCGAGGAGGTCATTCACCTCTCCACTCGGGCGCGACCAGTTTTCAGAAGAGAATGCGAACAAAGTCAGGTAGCCGAGGCCACGATCCCCGGCTGCCCGCACTGTCTCGCGAAGAGCTTCCACACCTGCCCGATGTCCGGCACTGCGGGGCAAGTTGCGTGCCTTCGCCCAACGGCCATTGCCATCCATGATAATGGCGATGTGGCGCGGTTCGGACATGGCGAAGCTCTCCTTCAATGAAAATCATGCAAGTCCTAGACCTGCATGATCTCCCCTTCTTTCACGGCAACGATCTTATCCATCTCTGCAATGGTTTCGTCGGTCAGCTTCTGCACCTTTTCCGACAGAACACGGCTATCATCCTGACTGATGAGGCTGTCTTTCTCCAGCTTTTTCAGCGTATCCATGCCGTCGCGACGCACATGGCGGGCAGCGATGCGGCCCTGCTCGGCGTATTGATGTGCAATCTTGACCAGTTCCTTGCGGCGCTGTTCATTCAACTCCGGCAGCGGAATGCGCAGCGTCGTACCGTCGGTGATTGGATTGAGGCCGAGGCCTGAATCGCGAATTGCGCGTTCCACGGCGCCCACCATGCTCTTGTCCCAGACGGAGACCGAAAGCATGCGCGATTCGGGAACGGTAATATTTGCAACCTGGTTGATCGGCATCGTCGAGCCATAGGCTTCAATCACGATCGGCTCCAGCAGGCTTGCGGAAGCACGGCCCGTGCGCAGGCCACCAAGATCGTGCTTCAAAGAGTTGATAGCGCCTTCCATGCGGCGTTTCAGGTCGTTGATGTCGAAAGCATCACTCATGCATTTTCTCCTTCGATACGCAGCAAGGGCCGATCAATTATCGGAAACGATCGTGCAGCGCCCCTTGCCTTGCAGAATTTCGGCCAAGCCGCCGTTTTCATGGATGGAATAGACTATTATCGGAATGTTGTTCTCACGCGCAAGGGCAACAGCGGCTGTATCCATGACCGCAAGCCCGCGATCGAGAACTTCCTTGTGCGTCAGACGATCGAAACGCGTGGCGTTCGGATCTTTCTTTGGGTCGGCGGAATAAATTCCGTCAACCTGCGTGCCCTTCAAAAGCGCATCCGCCTCGATTTCGGCAGCGCGAAGAGCCGCCGCCGAATCCGTCGTGAAGAATGGATTTCCGGTACCGCCAGCAAAGATCACGACCTTGCCCTCATCCATGTAGGCCGTAGCCTGTCTCTGCGAGAAGCTCTCACAGATTTCAGGCATGGCGATGGCCGAGAGCACGACGGAGTCGACACCGATCTTGTGCAGTGAGGTACGCAGCGCAAGAGAATTGATGACCGTGGCCAGCATTCCCATGTGGTCGCCCGTCACGCGGTCGCCACCTTTCGAGGCCACTGCCACGCCACGGAAAATATTACCGCCGCCAATGACGACGCCGACTTCGACCCCAAGCGACCGTGCCTGCTTGATATCGCTTGCAATACGGTCTGCTACGGAAACATCGATGCCAAAGCCCTGGCTGCCCATCAATGCCTCACCTGAGGCTTTCAAAAGGACGCGTTTGTAGGCGGGTTGACCTGGCATTGGATGCTCTCCGCAGATGGTGATCAAGTGGATGTGTTCGGGTTCCGATACACGAAGGGCACCGCGTTGTCACGCGATGCCCTTCGTAATCAAAAGCCTTTTCAGGCAATCAACGCATTCCGAAAAGGGAAAACCTAATTTCGGGCGAGATGCGCTGAAAAACAGACCTGCTTAGCCCTTGGCAGCAGCAGCTACTTCAGCAGCAAAGTCGGTTTCTTCCTTTTCGATGCCTTCACCGAGAGCGATACGGGCAAAGCCCGTGATCTTGGCCGGCGCACCGATGGTCTTTTCAGCTTCCTTGAGGGCAGCTGCAACCGTCAGGTCAGGATTGATAACGAAAGCCTGCGAAAGAAGAACGACTTCTTCGTAGAACTTGCGCATGCGGCCTTCGATCATCTTTTCGATGATATTGTCCGGCTTGCCGGATTCGCGAGCCTGCTCAATGAAGATCGCCTTTTCGCGCTCGGCAGCAGCCGGATCGACATCTTCGGCGGTCAGAGCCAGCGGGTTGATTGCAGCAACGTGCATGGCAACCTGGCGACCGAATGCCTTTGCAGCTTCTGCATCGCCAGCGGTTTCGATTGCAACGAGAACGCCCAGCTTGCCAAGGCCATCAGCAACACCGTTGTGAATGTAGGTCGCGACAACGCCCTGCGGAACGGTCAGCGCAGCCGAACGGCGGAAGCCAATGTTTTCACCGATGGTGGCAACAGCGTCCTTTGCCGTTTCGGTAACGGTCTTACCATCGATCTTGGCGTCGGCCACAGCTTCGGTCGAGCCATCGGTCGACAGAGCAGCCTGGGCGATCTTGCGGACCAGATCCTGGAAAGCATCGTTGCGGGCAACGAAGTCGGTTTCGGAGTTTACTTCAACGACAACAGCCTTGTTGCCGGAAGCTGCAACGCCAACCAGACCTTCAGCAGCCGTACGGCCAGCCTTCTTGTCAGCCTTTGCAATACCCTTGGCGCGCAGCCAGTCAACGGCAGCGTCGATGTCGCCATTGGTTTCGGCAAGTGCTGCCTTGCAGTCCATCATGCCGGCGCCGGTGAGGTCGCGGAGTTCTTTGACGAGAGATGCGGAAATGCTCATGATGTCGCCTTTCATGAAAGCGAAGGCACACCGAAAAGGTGTGCCAACTTTTAACCGGCGCTTGGTTTCTGGATCGCGACCTGACCTGAGCGTTGCACTACAGGAATCACGATCTCGCACCGGGATGAAACGAGATTATCCACCCGCCCTATCACAGATATGACGGATGGATGAAATCATACGCTGATTAAGCGCCTTCAGCCGGAGCTTCGAGGGCTGGCTCTACCGGAGCTTCAGCCTGTGCACCGATGTCGATGCCCATCGCGCCCTGCTGACGCGCAATGCCGTCGAGAGCAGCGCGGGCAATCAGATCGCAATACAGGGCGATAGCGCGCGCGGCGTCATCGTTGCCCGGGATCGGGTAATCGATCTGGTCCGGATCGCAGTTCGAATCGATCACGGCAACGACCGGAATACCAAGACGCTTGGCTTCCTGAATGGCAATCGCTTCCTTGTTGGTGTCGATGATGAACATCAGGTCCGGGACCGAGCCCATGTCCTTGATACCGCCGAGGGCGCGGTCAAGCTTTTCACGCTCGCGCTCAAGGTTGAGGCGTTCCTTCTTGGTGAAGCCCTGAGCTTCGCCAGCCAGCAGTTCGTCGAGCTTGCGCAGACGCTGGATCGAATTGGAGATCGTCTTCCAGTTCGTCATCATGCCGCCGAGCCAGCGTGCATTGACGTAATACTGTGCCGAACGATTGGCAGCATCGGCAATGATGTCCGAAGCCTGACGCTTCGTGCCGACGAACAGAACGCGACCGCCGCGGGCAACCGTGTCCGAAACGATCTTCAGCGCGTTGTGCAGCAGAGGAACGGTCTGGGACAGATCGAGAATGTGGATATTGTTGCGGTCACCATAGATGTATGGTGCCATTTTCGGGTTCCAGCGATGGGTCTGGTGGCCGAAGTGAACACCAGCTTCCAGAAGCTGGCGCATGCTGAAATCAGGTAATGCCATCTTTATTTTCCTTTTCCGGTTTAACCTCCACGGGCTGAGGCGATTTCTCGCCACCGGAGGTTTTTGCCGGATTTCTCCCGACAAAAGCCCAATCCCGTGTGTGGAATAGGCGCGCTGTTAACTGATCACGCCGCAAAATGCAAGTCGTCTGCACAATATAGCACTGAACGGGCTAACAAACATGCCCACCAGGGCGTCTACTTGCAGGTTCCAGCCTGTTTTGCCGTATCATAGACATCAAGCTTCACGAGTTTTCCCCTCATGGAGAAATCTCCATAATCCATGGTAAGGTCGCGGGTAATTCCATTGCGATAAAGCTTGAAATTGATGCGATAGATGGGCAGCCCGTCCTGCTTTTCCTTGTCATCGAAATAGGCAATCGTTACCGGCCAGACCTGATCCTTGGAAAACTTGCCCATGATCTTGGTCTCGTCGTCCGTCAAGGACTGTTCCTTGCCGACGACAACGGTGGTTGCAACCACCCGGTCGGCATCTTCGGAAGCATCAAACAGCGATGTCTGGTAGAACTTCTGCCCGGCTTCCGCCTTGCCGATCAGTTCTTCCATATGACCGGTGGGAAATTGCGTTCCCTTGAGGTCGAGCTTGTTTTCCTTCGGCTTGCTCAACTCGACGACGGTCTTGCCGCCCTCGAGCTTCGCGTCGCCACGCACTTCCTTGACCAGTTCCTTGTCCACGAAGGTCTTGTTGACGAAGCGGAAGTTCTTTCCGTCCGCTCCTTCGAACGTCGTCGTCTGCTGGTCGGTCACGCGCTGCGGCTGCTCTTCCATATCGATCCGGGTCACGAAACGGAAATTGGTGGTGTAGCCTTCACATGCCGATCCGTTAAACTCATACACCATGCGGCCGGTCAAACCACTGATCCCTGATTTTTCATCGGCTCGATCCAGAGTCAGATCATAGACTGCGCGATGTGGAACCAACGTTACCGTCGAGGCCGCATGAGCGGCGACCGCAAATCCGGCCCAAATACAAGCAGCCGTTCCACTCGCCGCAACCGCACTCTTGAAAAAACGCATACATGAATCTCCCGATGAGTTGACGAGCATGATAAAAAAACTCGTGGCGGAAGCGAGGCAAAAAAAGCACCCTTCCCCAAAGCTTCACCGATTCTGCTTATAGGTAGATCGCGAAGTACCTTTGCAAGCAAGGATTAATATAATGACCGACACGATCGACAGCCGCCTTAAAAATCTGGGTATATCCATCCCGGAAGCCGCCGCACCCGCCGCAAACTATGTTCCTTTTGCCCAAAGCGGCTCTTTGCTGCTCACTTCTGGCCAGCTTCCACTCGAAGGCGGCAAGCTGGTGCACACTGGCCAGATCGGAGACGAGCTGACAGTTGCGCACGGACAAGCGGCGGCACGCGCCTGTGCTGTCAACATTCTTGCCCAGGCAAAGGCGGCACTTGGTGACCTCGGCCGCATCAAGCGAATTGTAAAAATTACGGCCTTCGTAGCTTCAACGCCCGACTTTGTGGAGCAGCATTTGGTTGCCAATGGCGCATCCGATCTCCTCGTCGCAGTCCTCGGCGACGCTGGCAAACATGCCCGCTCCGCAGTCGGCGTTGCCAGCCTGCCGCTCAATGCACCTGTCGAAATAGAAGCAATCATCGAGGTTGCGTGACATGACGTCCATTGACTGGATCAAGAAGCGCCCTGTCGCTCATCGTGGATTGCACGATCTTAACAAGGAACGCTGGGAAAACACCCTTTCAGCGTTTGAGGCGGCAGCCAAAGCGGGATTCGCCATTGAATGCGATGTTCATCTCACCCGTGATGGCGGCGTGGTCGTCTTTCATGATGACGAGCTGAAGCGTCTCGCCGGTCGCGAAGGCTACATCAGCGATTTGACGCTTGCCGAAGCGACCGCGCTCAAGGTCGGCGGCACCGCCGATCACGTGCCGACGCTTCGTCAGATGCTTGATCTGGTCGATGGCCGTGTTCCTCTTGTCATCGAATTGAAGGGCATAGAAGGTAAGGACGACGGTCTAGTGGCCGCCGTTGCCAAAGAACTGGCGTCTTATAAGGGCGAAGCGGCGATCATGTCTTTCGATCACCACCTGATCCGCCGCTTTGAAGCAGATGCGCCGGGAATCCCGGGAGGGCTTACCGCCGAAGGTACCAGTACGAAAGATTTTGAAAGACATTTCTCCATGCTGGCGCATGGCATTTCCTTCGTATCCTATAACCTGCATCATCTGCCCAACCCGTTCGTCACTTTCGTTCAGGAGAAGTTGCACATGCCGGTGATCAGTTGGACCGTTCGAGATCGCGAAATGCAGAAGCATAGCGATCTCAATGTCGACCAGATCACGTTCGAAGGTTTTGATCCACGCGCCCTGTTAGCTTGACGACAACACGCCGAGCGCCGCAACATGCGCGATAACGGCAAAGGAATAGCGGTGAACGACGAAGACCCGCGGAATGAGCAAAGCTTCGTTCTCCGTGTCGTTGAGAATATCAGCGAATTCACGAAGGACGAATGGAGCAGTCTTGTCGGGGCTTCCCGACAGGACGCGAACTACAATCCCTTCATAACCCGCAACTTCCTGTTGGCTCTGGAAGAGTCGGGCTCAGTTTCCCGAAAGGCGGGCTGGCTTCCGAAGCATTTGCGCCTTGAAGACGATCGGGGCAGTCTCATCGGAGTGGTGCCAAATTATCTCAAAGGCCACAGTCAGGGAGAATATGTCTTCGACCATGGCTGGGCGGATGCTTTTGAGCGCGCCGGAGGCCGATATTATCCCAAATTTCAGGCAGCAGTGCCCTTCACTCCAGCTACCGGCCCGCGCCTTATCAATCACGTCGCTTATGAAAGCGAAACGGTTCGACTGGCGCTGGCTGGCGGATTGCGGGAACTGGCGGACCAGACCGGTGTTTCATCTGCGCATGTTACATTTGCACTGCCCGATGAGGTTACCGCACTGGAGCGCGCAGGCTTTCTCCATCGCACTGATCAGCAGTTTCACTTTAAAAACAAGAACTTTAAAAGCTATGATGACTTTCTGAGTGAACTTGTATCCCGGAAACGCAAAGCGTTAAAAAAAGAACGCCGCCAGGCTTTGTCGGACGGCATAGAAATCGACTGGCTGACCGGCAACGACCTCACGGAAGCCGTCTGGGATGATTTCTTTGCGTTTTATATCGATACGGGCAGCCGCAAATGGGGACGGCCCTATCTGAACAGGCAGTTCTTTTCGCTGATCGGCGAAAGCATGGCCGAGGACATCCTGCTCATCATGGCAAAACGCAACGGGCATTATATCGCCGGTGCAATCAATTTCATCGGGGGTGACACGCTCTTCGGCCGGCACTGGGGCTGCATTGAAGATCATCCCTACCTGCATTTTGAGGTTTGCTATCATCAGGCAATCGATTTTGCCATCGATCGAAAACTGAGTGTCGTGGAGGCTGGCGCACAAGGCGAGCATAAAATCGCGCGCGGTTATGTGCCGGTCACGACCCATTCGGCGCATTACATTGTCCATGAAGGTTTTCGGAATGCAGTGCGTGATTATCTTGAGCATGAGCGCCGCGAAGTCGAGCAAATCCAGAGCGCTTTGCATGAACACTCCCCATTCAGGGACGCATGAACCGATCCACCTTGCCTACCAGGAATAGATGCGGTCTGATCCGTTCAAACATTCCGCATTGGAGAGAATCGCATGCCCGCTACCTATGACGACAATAATATCTTCGCCAAGATTCTGCGCAGTGAAATTCCGTCCACCCGTGTTTATGAAACCGACGATGTCGTTGCGTTCATGGATGTGATGCCGCAAGGCACGGGCCATACGCTGGTTGTGCCAAAGGCACCTTCCCGCAACCTGCTCGATGCCAAGCCGGAAACCCTCGCGAACGTTATTCAGGTTGTGCAAAAAATCGCCCAGGCCGTAAAAACGGCTTTCAACGCCGATGGCGTAACGGTTATGCAGTTCAACGAACCTGCATCCGGCCAGACCGTCTATCACCTGCACTTCCATGTGATCCCGCGTTTTGAAGGCGTCGCGCTCAAGCCCCATACGGGACAGATGGAAGACGCCGCAGTTCTTTCAGCAAACGCTGAAAAAATCCGCGCAGCAATTTGATATGACTCAAACTTTCAAAGTGTAAGCAGACCGATCACCAGCAGGATTTCCGCGATCAGAACACCGACCAGCAATCGCTTGCCGGTCATGATGAAAGCGGCAAATCCTGCCACGGCGGAACCAGCGCGCAGCCACAGCGGCGAGTTGGCCAATTCGCCATTGGGATAGAGAACAAGCTGCGCAATAACGCCTGCTACCAGCGCGGTTGCGATGCATCGTACGAGAACAAGCGCCTCGGAATCCTCTCGTACCCGCCCGCCAACCAGCACTCCCATCACGCGAAACAGATAGGTCGGCAACGCTCCCGCCAGCAGGATAAACACGAACGGCCACCACCAAGTTGAAAAACTGTCCCAGTTCATTCACCCGCTCCTGCTGGTATTTGACGCATTCTATGAAAGCCGAACGCTATCAGCCCGCCGAGAATACCCGTGAACAGCAGATCGTATCCCGGAGCCAGATGATGGAATATGGGAAACAGAGCGATCCCGGAAATCATCGCAACCTGCCCTGCCCGCTCCCTGGCTGAACGCCAGAGCGATGTCAGAAAATACATCGGCGTCAGCATGAAAAGTGCCGCAAAAACGATTGGCGGAAAAGACGTCGATAACGAATAAACGATTGCGACGATGATCGCATTGGTTCCCACTAGCACCATTCCGATTCCCGCAAAATAACTGGTTCTCATATCACGCGGTATCTTGCGCAACTCTTCCATGGCCATGACCCACGCGGTGACAGCCACGAAATGACACAAGGCCGCGAGCGTCAGTTTCCGGGTCTTCGGACCCTGCAGTTCGGGAAGCAATGCAACCACCATCGGCATCAAACGCACCGACGACAGCCCAACGGCGAGAGCTGCGGCAGGCAAAGCCACGCCGGCGCTGATCGCGCCAATCAGAACGACCTTGGCCGGAAGAGCCCAGATGGTAAGGGTCATGAAAACCGCCTGGACAACTGTAATTCCGCTTTCGATGGCCAGCCCGGCAAAACCGATGAATGAACTCATCAGCAATAGAGCCGGAATGCTGCAAATGCGCATACAACCGCGCAGAAACCATCGCATGTGGCGTTGATCTTCTAAATTACGTTCAGGAGGACTGAGATGAATCGGTGGCATGGAGCCACGTTAGAGCAAGGTCCAAGCAAGTTGCACCCGGTTTCTTCCGCCAGAATAGGAAAACCTCAGTTTTCGTCCATGCTCGTCACGGATTCAAGAAAAACGGCCCCCGGAGGGGCCGTTTCTATCCCAACTATTTCTTGCGCGGCACCTTCGGCACCGAGGACTTGGTCACCGAAGACTTCGAGGACGTTTTTGGCGCCGGTTCGTCCTTGCCCGCCAGCACTTTTTCCTTTTCAGCCTTCTTCGGAGCAGCCTTCTTGCGTTGCAACTGCTTCTTTTCAGCCGGAATGTCCTTTTTCGGACTGACCGGCTTGTCGGCGACACTTTCCAACGACAGATCGGTTTTTCCGTCAGGCTTGGTTACCACGTCCACGCGAACCGTGCCGCCGTGCTTGAGTTTTCCGAACAGCACTTCATCGGCCAATGGCTTCTTGATGTGCTCCTGGATAACCCGGCCCAGCGGACGTGCACCCATGCGCTCGTCGTATCCCTTGTCAGCCAGCCAGGAGATTGCACCTTCGGTCAGTTCGAAAGTCACACCGCGTTCAGCAAGCTGTGCTTCAAGCTGAAGCACAAACTTCTGCACTACCTGATGGATAACCGGAACCGGCAGCGGGCCGAACGGAATGATCGCATCCAGTCGGTTACGGAATTCCGGCGTAAACAGACGGTTGATCGCTTCCATGTCATCGCCTTCGCGACGTGTGGAACCAAAACCGATTGCTGCCCTGGCCATATCCGACGCACCGGCGTTGGTGGTCATGATCAGGATCACGTTGCGGAAGTCGATCTTCTTGCCGTTATGATCGGTCAGCGAGCCATGATCCATTACCTGCAACAGGATGTTGAACAGGTCCGGATGCGCCTTCTCGATTTCATCGAGCAGCAGCACGCAATGCGGATGCTGATCGACCCCATCTGTCAGAAGACCGCCCTGATCGAATCCGACATAGCCGGGAGGGGCACCAATAAGCCGCGAGACGGTATGGCGCTCCATATATTCCGACATATCGAAACGCAACAGTTCGACACCGAGCGAACTTGCCAGTTGCTTGGCGACTTCCGTCTTGCCGACGCCAGTAGGGCCGGAGAACAGATAAGAGCCGATTGGCTTGTCCGGTTCACGCAGTCCTGCACGGGCGAGCTTGATTGAGGCCGACAGAGCTTCGATTGCCAGATCCTGACCATAGACGACGCGCTTCAGCTCTGCATCCAGATGTGACAGAACCTGTTCGTCATCCTTCGACACCGATTTCGGTGGGATACGGGCCATCGTTGCGATTGTCGCTTCGATTTCCTTTACGCCGATGGTCTTCTTGCGCTTGTTCTCGGGCAAGAGCATCTGGCTGGCGCCCGTTTCGTCAATCACGTCGATTGCCTTGTCAGGCAGCTTGCGATCCGAAATATAACGCGCAGACAATTCCACCGCCGTCTTAATGGCATCGACGGTGTACTTGACCTTGTGGAAATCCTCGAAGTAAGGCTTCAGCCCCTTCATGATTTCAATCGCATCCGGGATCGAAGGCTCGTTGACGTCGATCTTTTGGAAACGACGCACCAAGGCGCGATCTTTCTCGAAGAACTGACGATATTCCTTATAGGTGGTGGATCCGATGCAGCGGATAGCGCCCGACGAAAGCGCAGGCTTCAACAGGTTCGACGCGTCCATTGCGCCTCCTGAGGTAGCGCCAGCGCCGATGACCGTGTGAATTTCGTCGATGAACAGGACCGCACCCGGATACTCCTCGAGTTCCTTGACGACCTGCTTCAGGCGTTCTTCAAAGTCACCACGATAACGGGTGCCAGCCAGAAGCGTACCCATGTCGAGCGAAAAGATCGTCGCGTCGGCCAACGCCTCGGGCACCTGCCCTTCAACGATCCGCTTGGCGAGACCCTCGGCGATGGCGGTTTTGCCAACACCCGGATCGCCCACATAAAGCGGATTGTTCTTCGAACGGCGGCAAAGCACCTGAATGGTACGGCTGATTTCGCTGTCACGTCCGATCAGTGGATCGATGCGACCAGCCTTGGCTTTCTCATTGAGATTGACGCAGTAAGCTGACAGCGCGTCCTGCTTTTTCTTCGCGCTCTCCTCCTGCTCAGTGCTTGTCCGTTCTTCGCTCGGGCTCTCCGCGCCGCGCGGCGGACGGGTTTCGCTGCTCTGCGGACGTTTGGAAATGCCGTGCGAAATATAATTCACGGCGTCGTAACGGGTCATCTGCTGTTCCTGGAGGAAATAGGCAGCATGGCTTTCCCGTTCCGCAAAGATGGCAACCAGCACGTTCGCGCCAGTCACTTCCTCACGGTTCGAGGACTGCACATGGATGACCGCACGCTGGATGACCCGCTGAAACGCAGCAGTGGGTTTGGAATCTTCGTCATAACCCGTGACCAGGTTATCAAGTTCGCGATCAATATAATCGGTAACGATACGCTTGAGATGCTCAAGGTCGACGCTGCAGGCACGCATCACTGCGCCCGCATCCTGATCGTCGATCAAGGCAAGCAAAAGGTGTTCGAGCGTCGCATATTCGTGATGCCGCTCGTTTGCTATTGTGAGGGCTTGATGCAGAGCCCTTTCAAGGCTTGGGGAGAACGATGGCATATGACCTCACTTTTTCTCCATCACGCATTGCAGCGGATGCTGGTTTTGGCGGGCGAAATCCATGACCTGGCTGACTTTGGTTTCGGCGACTTCGTATGTAAATACGCCGCACTCGCCGACCCCGTGATTGTGAACATGCAGCATGATGCGCGTGGCATCATCCCGGTTCTTCTGGAAAAACCGCTGCAGGACATGAACGACGAACTCCATGGGTGTGTAGTCGTCGTTGAGGAGCAGGACACGATAGAGGCTGGGTTTCTTGGTCTTCGGCTGCGTGCGCGTGACCACAACGGTGCCGTTTTCCGGACCATTCCCGCCGTCGGTCTTGCTTTGCATGACTATATCGAGATGCCTCATGAAACCTATTACCCGGATGCCCATCTGCCTGGCCCAACTTGCCCTATTATGTAGGTCGTCATGGGGTGATTTTAAGCCCTTCACTGGCACTTGCAACCGGGACTTATTGCAATAACGCGGCTTGACACAGTTATATGGTATCTCGAATTGAAGGGCGTTCTTTATAAAATAGCGGTCTAAATGCCTGAGTTCTCAAATACAGACCGGGCTAACTGTCCCCCAAAAAACTCCACCCTATAGAAAGCGGAATACAAATTGCCATTTCGACCTATGGAAAAAAATACTATTTTGCACATATAATCAGAACGATAATAGGTGCATTTTATATAATATTAGAAAGCAACTTTTTAACACACACTTATTTCAAGTCGCTGCCCCTCCCCTCCTATACGATAAGGCAGCAGTAAAAATTAGACTCGCGAAAGCGGGTTTTTTTGTTGTTATCGCTCCCTCCGCCACGAAAGGGGGATTCCCGTTCAATGACACATCTGCGTGAACGCCGAAAGGGGCCCTATCGATACCCGCTACCGGTCCCGTTGCCCTCTCCCTAATTTTTCCGAAATTTATGAACAATGCGGTTACCATAAACGGATTGGTAACGCTGATGGCATTAGGATCACCGAATTAGACGCTGTGTGCCTTTTGTGCCGCAGTTTAAAAAATCCGGGATACAGGTAGGTCATCATCGTGCGTACCGCATTTAGTAAAGTCGCATATGCCTTGAAAAGAGCGGCACAAGCCACCCTTCTTCTTGCAGTTGTAACGGGGTGTTCGACAGCTTCGACAACAATACCGGCGATAGCGGCGGGTGACCGATACGCAGCCATCGTAATTGATGCGAACACCGGCAAGACGCTGTTCGCCTCGAATGCGGATGCACAGCGCTATCCTGCCTCTCTCACCAAGATGATGACCCTCTACATGCTGTTCGAGGCTATGCAGGCAGGTCGCATGAGCAAGGACACGCGTATCCCCGTTTCCGCTTATGCGGCTGCGCGTCCGCCCACCAAAATCGGTTTCCGCCCCGGACAAAGTATCCGCGCTGAAGATGCCGCACTGGCCATGATCACGAAATCTGCCAACGACGTAGCGACAGCGGTTGGAGAATATCTTGGGGGCTCGGAAGAACGCTTTGCCCAGATGATGACCGCAAAGGCGCGCCGTCTCGGCATGCGCAACACGACTTTCCGTAACGCGTCGGGCTTGCCGAACATGGCGCAGCATACAACTGCACGTGACATGGCAATCCTCAGCATTGCGCTTCGCCAGCATTTCCCGAATGAATTCTCCTATTTCTCGCGCCGCAGCTTCGTTTTCCGCGGCCAGACCATCAATGGTCACAACCGTTTGCTCGGTCGCGTTGAAGGCGTGGACGGCATCAAGACCGGCTATACCAATGCCTCCGGCTATAATCTGGCCTCATCGGTCAGTCTCGACGGCCGTCGGCTCGTGGCAGTCGTGATGGGCGGCAATACCGGCGCAAGCCGTGACGCCCATATGGCGCAGCTCATTCGCAAATATCTTCCTATGGCGACACGTAGCCGTAACGCTGCTCCGCTCGTAGCTATGCGCAACGATGCTCCGCAGGTAGTCGCCTCGGTCGATCTTCCAAAAGCGAAGAACGCGCCTGTTCCGGTGACACGCGAGGCCGCGGCTGTGGAAGATTTCATCAACAATGAAAGCGGCGAAGGCGACAGCGAACAGCCGCAGGTTCTGGCGCTCGCAGCTCCAACGGCACGCCCTGCGGCGCTCGCCGCACAGGCTGCGATCCGTCCAACGCCAAAGGCAGCTGTTCCATCAGCGCAGGCTCAGGACGTCGATCCGGTTACAACCGCATCTGCGCCCGCCGCTGGCGGCTGGGCCATCCAGATCGGCTCCCTGCCAAGCGAAGGCCAGGCACGTGACATGCTGGCCAAGGCGTCTGCCACGGCAGGCGGCACCCTGCGCGCAGCGTCTCCCTATACCGAGACGTTCAGCAAGGGCAGCGCAACTTTCTACCGCGCCCGCTTTGTCGGCTTCTCTTCCAAGCAGGCTGCATGGGACGCATGCGCCTCGCTCAAGAAGAAAAATTTCGGCTGCTATGCGGTCGCGAACTAATCGATAACGAGGAGGCTCGCCTCCTCGTTGCCAGCTTCAAACCCGAATTTGTAGTGCGTAGAGGGTTTCGAGATGTCAAATATGAGAGAAACTTTCGGTCAGTCTCCGTTCAAAACTGTCGACTGGACACCGGATGAAGGTAAGGCATCAGCGCTCGGCGCGCTGTTCTCGGTGCAAGGCCTCAAGCAGGCCGCATTGCGAATCGCGGATGTAAGGCGCGGTACCGGCTTTCAGACCCGCGATCTGGTCGGACTGCTCGTCTGCCATGCGGCGCGCAACAAGCGCCTGGTTCAACCGCGTGCGTCCATGCGCATGACCTTGCCAGTGAATTTCGATAGGGTTTCAGTCCGTCTGACGATAGAAAACTGAAACTTCACAGATAGAACGAAAAGGCCCTGCCGTTTAAAAGCAGGGCCTTTTTCATGGATAGGTCATCTCTACAGCAATCCGAGCGCCGCCAGTTCCTGCCGCAATTCTGCCGGTAAGGCAGCCCTGGCTGCCTTACCGGCGGACTCGTCACGCGGGACTTCATTGTCATTCAGATAGCGCCAACCCTGGAACGCACGGCGCGGCTGCCACTCGGTCGGAATGACCTTGGGCTCCAAAACCAGATGACAACGATTGATACCCTGCTCATCCGTGAACGGGCGCACATCCAGCAAACGCTGACGGCATTGGACATTGCCCTTGATAACCCAGTAGAGCGAGCCGCCCTCCAGCAGTTCGTCGATCCGCTTGGGTACCATCCTCGTTGTATGGAACTGTTCCGGCACGAGGCCGGCAGCGCGCTGTTCCGCCAGGCGAAAATCGATCCAAGCCGCAAGATCTTCGATACTGTCGCAGCCGACGCAAAGTTTAACGAGATTGAGAGCCATACAGGTGATTTAGCCAAGACGAATGCGAGCTTCAAGCCGGGGCACCGCATTCTGCCAAGAATTGCTGATCAACAGGCGACCACGTTCACCGCGAGACCGCCTTGACTGGTCTCCTTGTAACGCTCGCTCATATCGTGGCCGGTCTGACGCATCGTCTCAATACAGGCATCCAGCGGAACAAAATGCTTGCCGTCGCCCTTTACGGCGAGCGAAGCGGCAGTGACGGCCTTTACCGCGCCGAGCGCGTTACGCTCGATGCACGGCACCTGAACAAGCCCGGCAACCGGATCGCAGGTCATGCCCAAGTGGTGTTCAAGCGCTATTTCGGCGGCGTTTTCAATCTGTTCGGGCGACCCACCGAACACGGCTGCGAGACCGGCTGCGGCCATGGCCGATGCGGAACCCACCTCGCCCTGACAACCGACTTCCGCGCCTGAAATCGACGCGTTGTGCTTGATGACCCCGCCTATCGCGGCAGAAGTCAGGAGAAAATCCCTTATGCCCTTCTGATCGGCATCATCATGAAAATGCAGGTAATAGCGCAGAACTGCCGGCACGACACCAGCGGCACCGTTGGTGGGAGCAGTGACTACCCTGCCGCCCGACGCATTTTCCTCGTTGACGGCCATCGCATAAACGGAAAGCCAGTCATTGGCCAGCAGCGGGTTGCTGCGGTTATTGCGCCAGTCGTCCTGTAGCTTGTCGTGAAGCTGACGCGCACGACGGCGAACATTCAAGCCACCGGGCATCACACCGTCGCGGCTCAATCCCCGCTCGATGCAGCCGCGCATGGCACCCCAGATGCGATCAAGCCCGTCATCCAGATCGCCGCGGGCCATATGCTTTTCTTCATTGGCTCGCTTCATTTCAGCAATCGACAGCCCACTATCATGGGCCATCTCAAGCATTTCGGCAGCATTTCGGAATGGGAACGGCACGTCGGCCTTATCGTCCTGCTTCGCTCCACTGCGCTGAACGCGGCTCAGTTCTTCTTCCGTCACGACAAAGCCGCCGCCGATGGAAAAATATGCGCGACGCAGCAAGAGATTGTCGTCGGCGTCAAATGCGGAAAAGGCCATGCCATTGGCATGTCCCGGCAAAGGTGTCTTCCGATCCAGCACAAGATCGACTTTCGGATCGAAGTGGTAGACTGGATGCCCTTGCGGGTTCACCTTCTTCTCAGCAAAGACCTTTTCGACTTCAACATCCATGATGTCGGGGTCAATCGTATCCGGCAGATGGCCACATAGCCCCAGGATAACGGCGCGGTCCGTTGCATGCCCTACACCTGTATAAGCAAGAGAGCCATGCAGGCTCGCTTTCAGACGGTGAATTTTAGAATGTGCCGGCCTTGGCCAGTTCCCGCCGATCACCTCGTTGAGAAACATGCGAGCAGCCGTCATCGGGCCCATCGTATGAGAACTGGAAGGCCCAATGCCAATCTTGTAAAGATCGAAAACCGACAGAAACATTCCACACCTTCTGCAGCCGTCATAAGGCTGATTGATTCCTGGTCGCAGCGCCGCTCGCGATTTGCCCGATCATCCATATTAGACAAAAATGGGCAAAAAGTCGCTAACGCGGAATCCGCGCATTCCTATCAGATAGTTGTAGGAAAGGATCAACGCAAACGGAATGCCGAAATGCGGCATCAAATTTCCGGAATACGCAATGCCGCCTGACTTCTAGACGGAGAACAGATAGGCCATGAGAATGACAGCAGCGAGACCAATGACTGCCCAGAGCGTAACGCCCCAGCAGGATTTTTGAACGGTTTCGTCCATGGAAATTTTGGCAACCTTGTTGTGCAACTCTTCTACACAGCGCCCTTCACAACGCTGTTACCGATCATATAGCTTCGTGATCACCGGAACGCAACGATGAAAAACGGCTGAAATGCGGCGTCGAATTCCACGCGCCGGGCACACAATCCGACTATACATTTATTATCAAACGGTTACCGGACGATAACGTTAATGAAAGCTTTAAAGTGACGGCGAAAATGCGGCATCAGGGTTGAGGCAAAAGCATATCTGTCTTGCCAGCCAGCCCATAAGCGGCCAGTCCTACCCACTCCCGCATGGCCACGCTGAACCGCGAAAGCGCTTCATTCGGGGATTCGAGATAAAGGGCAAAGTGCTCGCTGGCGCGCGTCTTGAAGTCCACCGGCCAGGCCACAACGTCGAACCCTGCCTTGCGAAAACATCCGATGGACCGCGGCATATGATATGCCGAAGTGACCAGAAGCCACGTTTCACCCGGCTTCGGTTGAGCCAATTCCTTGGAGAAAACCGCGTTCTCGACGGTATTTCGAGATTTGTTTTCAAAAATATAGCGCTCGCCGGAAAAGCCAAGATCGGCAAGCATCTGCCGGGTACTATCCGCTTCTTTGGCGGATTTTTCAAAGAATGCGCCCTCGCCGCCAGATATAATGACCTTGGCGTCGGGGTGTAGTCGTGCCAGCCGCATTGCTTCAAAAATGCGATCAGCCGCGCTATTCAATTCAAAGCCTTTGCGACCCGCATTGATTTCGCCATTCATATAGCCGCCCAGCACGACGATCCCGTCCACACGTTGCGGCATCGCATCAAGCTTTGCGAAACGGTCTTCCAAAGGAGCCAGCAGAACGGCACCCAACGTCGTAAAGGCGGCAAGAAACAGCGTGGCCAGTGACAGCGCCAGCAGCGCCATGCTGAAACCGCGCATACCTCGCCAGATGGCGAGAAAAGCAATCAACACGAGAACAGATATTATCGTAACGGGTTGAAAAAACAGCCAAAAAATTTTCGACAGACTATAAAACAACCAAGCTCTCCAATATCTGCCATCTACCTGCGCCAGCGCCAGCACGAATCCGTGTGCTTCCGCATACTATAGAGTTGCAAATGGCTGTGTTAGAGATTTGCCGGGAATCGAAAAACGCCGGACATCGCTATCCAGCCGGAAGGAACCATGTCTAACATCACCCACCAGGATACCGCACCCTCGTCCCGGGTTCGCCTTGGGCGCATCGACATTGCACGCGGAATTGCGCTGATCGCGATGGCGATCTACCACTTTGGCTGGGATCTCGAGTTCTTCGGCTATATGGCGCCAGCAACGACTGCTCACGGCGGATGGAAACTTTTCGCGCGCTGCATCGCGTCGAGCTTCCTGTTTCTGGTGGGCTTTAGCCTTGTCCTGGCGCATGGCAACATAATCCGCTGGAAGCCTATGGCGAAACGGCTGGCTCAGATCGTTGTAGCGGCGGCGGCGATTTCAGCCCTCACATGGTATATATCTCCGGACAGTTTCATTTTCTTTGGCATCTTGCACCAGATCGCTCTGGCAAGTGTCCTCGGCCTTCTGTTTCTGCGCCTGCCCGCCATTGCAACCTTGATCGTTGCGGTATTCGTCATCAGCGCTCCGCTTTTTGCGCGGGCTGATATTTTCAATCATCCAGCGTTGAGTTGGGTGGGGCTTTCGACCGTAACGCTGCGCTCCAACGATTACGTACCGCTGTTTCCATGGTTCGGCGCAGTCCTTGTCGGAATAGCTGCCGCACGGGTTTTCCAGCGCTTCGGCTGGCTGCAGCTTTTGGCTGACGGGATCAAACCACACTTTCTTGAAAAGCCGCTGACCTTCATAGGCAGGCACAGCCTGGCCTTCTATCTCATTCATCAGCCTGTGCTGATCGCAATGGTTTACTTGTTCTCGCAGCTCCTGCCCCCGGCACAGCCGACGCCGCGAGAAGCCTTCACGCAGTCCTGCGTCGCTGCATGCCTGCAAAACGGCAGCGAACGGCTATGTCAGCAGTTCTGCGGCTGTGTGGTGACGGAACTCGACAAGGCGAAACTGTTCGACGATGTCTTCAGCGGCAAAATCGATCAGGACAACAACAGCACGGTTCAAGCCATCGCACAAATGTGCTCTCCAGTGCCCGACGCTCAGTAGGTCAACTCAGGTATTGACGCCCAGTTCGGCGAGGCGCTCGATGCAGGACTCTTCGATCTGATCGAGTTCGCCCAGTGTCTCTTCAATGTCACGCCGCTTCTGCCGAAGATCAGCGCGTTTTTCCTCGACGCGCTTCATGAGCAGTTTCAGCTGCCCCGTTTCCCCAGGCGGCTCGCGATACATCTGGATGATCTCGTGAATTTCCGCGATGGAAAACCCAAGCCGCTTGCCGCGCAGAATCTGCTTCACCAGATGGCGATCGGCCGGGCGGAACAATCGCGTACGGCCACGTCTCACAGGAGCGATCAAGCCCTCATCTTCATAAAAGCGCAAAGTACGGGTTGAAATACCGAACTCGCGCGTCAGCTCCGTGATCGTATAATATTCGCGCACCAAAACATTTCTGCCTTATATCAAGCGGACCATGCTCCAAACCAAATTGGATTCAGAGCTTAAGTTGTGCTCCCGCATTTACGTAAAAGTCAATATGCAAGCGATGTAAACTACAATTCGGTTAGCTAGAATTTGGACGAAGGCGGGATGGTCAACGCGATTTGTCAATCTCGGCGACAAGTGCGGTTGATAACAGCATTGTTCTAAAAAATCCCGCAATTGCGTTGGTTTCACCGCTTTCCGGCTTGCCATCATATTGCCGCTCATGCGTTATGAACTTGCGGAAACCAGCTACGAACGGCGATTCATGCGGCGCTCTATAAAATTTACTTTGATCGGACTTGTCGTCATCGCCGTGATAGGAGCGAGCCCCTTTGCCGTGGAAGCAATCGTGGTCAAGATTGGAGAAGGCTCGATTCGCCAGCTCGCAAGGGATGGCAATTTCTGCAAAACTGACCAATGCGACGAAGGCATGAACTACGCGCTAGGTTTTCTCGAAACCAATTATGGGCTGTCGCCTCATGACGTCAAATGGTGTATGGGCGTCGATGTCATTTCACATTATGAGTTGCCATTCGGTAACGCACTGAAAACTTCAATAACGGACCGAATGTACCAACGGTGTGGCGACCCGAAACAGGACGAGCCACCTGGAGATTACTCGGATGAATAGAGACGCTCTTCATGAAGCGAATTGTGCGCATCGGCGCCTGGGTGATACTTCTCGCCATTCTGGCGGTTACGATCAGCCCGATCAATTTCCGCCCCGTTACCGGCGAACCAGCCGATCTCGAAAGGTTTGGGGCTTTCTTTCTGGTCGGCGCTTTGTTTGCGCTAGCCTACCCACGCCGTTGGATGGGCGTTCTTTTGCTGACGGTCGGCTGTGCGGCGCTTTTTGAACTGATGCAGCGTCTTGCTCCCGGACGGCATGGGGAGTTCATAGATTTCGTTTTCAAGGCTGCCGGAGCAGTGTTCGGCATCGCCGTCGGCTATGGCCTCAGCCTCATCCGCCCTTTTCGGCAAAACACCTGATCAGGCGGGAATAGCCTGTAGCCTGTCCAGCGCGGATTCACGCATGAATTCCAGATGAATAGAGCGCAGAAGTGCAGCCAGATCGTCATTGGCCGCAGCGTATCGGCTGGCACGTGTGGCCTCGCACATAAGGGCTGATATTTCTGCCGCTCCCCACCGCTTCCGCCCGGCGGCCACGGCTCGCCATGCCTCAATGGCAACAATCAAGGGTGCATGCGTAGCATCGCTCAATCCGGCAGAGCGCAACAGCGCAGCAAGAGCCGCAGGACGACCTCCGGAAATAATCGCACAAATCCGCGCGTCATCGAGGTCGGAAAGCGCAGCCAGCAGGCTGGCAAAAAAATCTATACGTCCGCCTGCAACGGCGCGAATGACAAAGCTGGTTGTAATCTCCCCGCGCAGACGCAGATGCTCGACCAGCGCCGGGAGTTCTTCCTGCGAACAGGTTTCCGCCAGATGCATCGATGCGCGAACTGTAGCATCTCCGACGATTTTATCGGCGCGACGTTCGCCCAATAGCATCTTCACCAGCGGGAGGGCCTGCAGGACCTCCCCCACTTTCACAGCCAGCAGATGACGGCATTCCGCCGGAAGATGCGGATGAGATAGCAGAGCCTCGCGCACCACAGCATCATGTCCACAGCGTTCGCTCATGCGCCGGAACGAAACGGAAGCGATCCGGGCGCAACTGTTAAAGAGAATTTCGGCAACCGCGTCGTTACTTCCGACTTCTGCAATTGCTGCTGAAACTGCGGATGAAACATGAGGTCGCGCGGCGATCAAAACCTGCATTGTTGGCGCCCCATAGGCCACACGATCGATCAGATCGGCGTCGCTGAGAAGCGTTGAGCGCGCGAGGATATAGCCCGCAACCCCCGGCTGGTCAGCGGCAAGCGCCGTTACAATATGCAGCGGAGAATGCACACTGGTGGAGAGCACATCTGCCATCGCCATACGAACTTTCGGAGAAGGATCATCAAGTAAAAGCGTCAACGCCGCTTCTGCCTGCGCGCGCACCTGATCTGGCTGGTGCTGGTCGATACATTGTCTGGCCAGATGTGCGGCCCGGACAACACGCGCAGATACCGGCTCGCAACGACCAACAAGCGCATCTTTTTCGATATACATTCTGGCCCCGCTCCAGATCGTTCTTGTATTCGAAAAGCTTAAATTAAAATGGTTTACGAGCGGTTTACCATGTTTGTTAACCGCATTGTCGCAGCATGGAACCGAACGCACCCTTCCTCGTTGTACCGTTATAAAACGTAACGGAGACTCCAAATGGCTGATGAAAAGATCACCAACGACATCCAGCAGGCGCTCGAAAAGCAGATCGCTGACATGCGCAGTGAACTGAAACGTCTTTCCAAATCGCTGGCGTCCCAATCCGGTGACCTGAGGGAACGTGCGGAAGATGCGCTGGACGATGCATCCGGTCGTTTCCGTAACGCGGCGCAAGCGGTGCGTGAACGTGGCCAGGTGGTAGCCGAAACAGTGCGCGAGAATCCCGGTACGGCTACAACGCTCTTCGGAACCGCCGGTATTATCGGCATCCTCATCGGCGTCGCGATTGGTTGCGCCATTTCCGACCGACGTTAACCGCAAAATTCACAATACTGTGCCCGCGCTTTTATCCAAGGCGCGGGCTTTTACACGCGCTCTTTACGGGATGGACACGGTCTGCTAGCTCCACCCTACTGGCAATTCGCCACCGGTCGCAGCCTACCCGGTCAAAACAAGGACAAGCGCAATCATGCGCTGTAGGACTGCGACGTGGCTTGAAACAAAGGCACGTAAATGTCTGAAAAGACCATATATTCCGACCTCAAGCAGCTCGGCTCCCAAGCTTCTGTGCCGCAGAATCCGGAAGATGCCGTCCTTGAACGGGTTGCAAATCCGCAAGCGGGAACACCTTATTGCGTCCGTTTCACCGCGCCCGAATTCACCTCGCTTTGCCCGATGACGGGTCAGCCTGATTTCGCGCATCTCGTGATCGACTACGTCCCCGGGCATTGGCTCGTGGAGAGCAAATCCCTGAAACTCTTCCTGTTCTCATTTCGTAATCACGGCGCATTCCACGAAGATTGCACCGTGACCATCGGCAAGCGGCTCGTCGACCTGCTGGAACCTGAATGGCTCAGGATCGGCGGTTACTGGTATCCGCGCGGCGGCATTCCAATCGACGTCTTCTTCCAGACCGGAGCGGCGCCCCAGAATGTCTGGATACCGGAACAGGGCGTCCCGAACTATCGCGGCAGAGGGTGATCGGCCTATATCGGTTGTCGCCGAATGTTGCGATCCCTATTATAAAGGCTAGCGACATGGCCGCGTGAAAGTCTCTTGAAAGGACCTCCATGAAAAACTTAGCTATTCTGATTTCTCTGGTGGTTCTTGCCGGATGTGGGGGAGCCGGCAAGGCCGCGATGGACACGGGTAAGAGCTTCGATCGATTCGCCTGCATGTCGCGAAATTTCAAGGGAGAGCCACCCTGTCCGCCGCAGGAAGGCACAAGCCAGCCAGCCCAATAAAACCAGAGAGGAGGCCTGTCATGGCTATCGAACCCAAGGATGTTCTGGACTTCTGGTTTTCGCCCCGGATGCGGGAAAACTGGTTCAGCAAAAGTGACGAGATCGACGCTGAAATTCGCGAGAAATTTCTGGCTGCTTACGAAGATGCGCGTGCCGACAAACTGGAGCAGTGGAAACAGCAACCGGAAAGCGCTCTGGCGCTCACCATTCTTTTTGATCAGTTTCCGCGCAATATGTTTCGCGGCTCTCCACGCTCATTCGAAAGCGACGGGCTGGCCCGCGATGTGGCGGCGCAGGCGCTCGACCATGATTTCGATCGGCAGCTATCGCCTGACCAGCGCCAGTTCTTCTATTTGCCCTTCATGCATAGCGAACATCTGAACGACCAGAAGCGCTGCGTCGATCTCTATGAAAAGCTTGGCGACGAGTTCTCGCTCGGCTTCGCCCGTCAGCATCACGACATCATTGAGCGCTTTGGCCGCTTCCCGCATCGCAACAAGGTGCTGGGGCGCGATACGACCCATGAGGAAGCTGAATTCCTCAAGGAACATGCTGGCTTCTGACCTTCAGAGCAGCCGATACGGTAAAATCCCGCGGCGGTCGTGATCGACCGCCAATCGGCTTTTCAGCGGGGGAACCGCCCGCTGCACACATTCAGCACGCTCACAGATGCGGCATGAAACACCGATCGGATCGAAGGCAGAACGCACTGCTATGTCGAGCCCATCGGCATAGACAAAATCCTGCGCATAGGCCACCTCGCAGCCCAGGGCGATGGCATAGCGGCGCTGGGGAGCGTTGAAGCCCCCTTCGCTCTTTGTCAGTTCTGTCGCAATGCAAAGGTAACGCGCGCCATCCGGCGTTTCAGCCAGTTGGCGAATGATCCGGCCCGGCATCTCGAATGCCTGATGCACGTTCCACAAGGGACACGCAGCACCGTAACGGGCAAATTGTAGCTTGGCTGCGCTATGCCGCTTTGTGATGTTTCCTGCCCTGTCTATGCGGGCAAAAAACACCGGCACACCCCGCTGACCGGAGCGCTGCAAGGTACTCAGACGATGCGCGACCTGCTCAAGGCTGGCCCCGAAGCGTGACGCCAGAAGTTCCAGATCGTGGCGCAGTTCTTTTGCTGCTGAAAGAAAGGTTTGATAGGGCAGCATGAGGGCCCCGGCAAAATAGTTGCGCAAGCCGATCTTGCAAATCTCGATTGCCTCGGCAGAGCGAAAATCCGCCCGCCTGGCAATCGCACTCACAAGCTCTTCCATCTCCAGTTCGGCAATCTGAAACGCGATCTGGAAATTACGGGTTGAAGCGGGCGAATAGGGATTGAGATAAAGCACCCGCGCCTGCGCGTCGAACCGGCGCAGAACCGCTTCTTCCGGCGCAGCCCGGGCAATATGCACACGGTGACGCTCCCCCATATACTGCGGCAGGGCCACGCCGATGTCGCGTCCCGGAATGCTCAACTCGCTCGCCAGCTTTTCTGCGGCAATATCGATCTCATGTACGTAATTGTCGATAAAATGAAAAAAGTCGCGCACCTCCTCATAAGGCGCAGGTTCGGCAGCCGACGGAGCGCGACCCAACTGGTTATCCAGACTTGCAAGCTGTTCACTGTTGCGGCGATAGGCTTGGTGGCAGGCGATCAGCGCATGCGCCAGCCCCGGCGCATTTTGCGTGATAAGCTTCAGCTCCTGCAGGTTCGGCTTGTAATTGTCGAAGACCGGATCGGCCAGCGCTTCGGAAACAGCGGATAGCAAACGATCGTCGTCCCCCAGGGAAATGGCACCGATGTCGATCTGGTAGTTTTCAGCCAGTGCCAGCAAGACCGCCGCCGAAACAGGCCGCTGATTATTCTCGATCTGATTGAGATAACTCGTTGAAATCCCAAGCCGTTCGGCGAAGCCCGACTGGGTTGCTCGATGCTGCTCCCGGATTTCACGTATCTTTCTGCCGATATAAAGTTTTCTTGGCGCCATTTTGCAAATTCGCATTTCGCTATTTGCAAATTTATAACTTACACAATCGCACCTTTTCAAGCTTTTCCAGAGCGCCTTCGGATTTTAAGCAGGAAGGAGAAAAAGACTATCTTTTCAGTTTCATAACACGCCTTCCGAAGGCCGCCCAAAAGTGGGGACTTTATGCAGGAACTTCTCGAACAGCTTGAATCCCGACGGGCGGAAGCCCGCCTCGGCGGCGGTCAGCGCCGCGTCGACGCGCAACACGCCAAAGGCAAGCTCACTGCTCGCGAAAGGATCGAAGTGCTTCTCGACGATGGATCGTTCGAGGAGTTCGACATGTATGTCACCCATCGCTGCGTCGATTTCGGCATGGAAAAGCAGAAAGTCGCTGGCGACGGCGTGGTGACCGGCTGGGGCACGATCAATGGCCGTCAGGTCTATGTGTTCAGCCAGGATTTCACAGTTCTGGGCGGTTCCTTGTCTGAAACGCACGCGCAGAAGATTTGCAAGATCATGGATATGGCCATGAAGAATGGTGCGCCGGTCATTGGGCTCAACGATTCCGGTGGCGCGCGCATTCAAGAAGGTGTCGCATCGCTCGCAGGCTATGCCGACGTGTTCAAGCGCAACGTGGATGCTTCCGGCGTAGTTCCGCAAATTTCGGTCATCATGGGGCCATGCGCGGGCGGCGCGGTCTACTCGCCCGCCATGACCGACTTCATCTTCATGGTGCGGGATAGCTCCTATATGTTCGTGACTGGCCCCGACGTGGTCAAGACCGTCACAAATGAAATTGTCACCGCGGAAGAACTAGGCGGCGCCTCCACCCATACCCGAAAATCATCGGTGGCGGACGGCGCTTATGAAAACGATATCGAAGCGCTGGAACAGGTTCGCATTCTTTTCGATTTCCTGCCGCTCAACAATCGAGAAAAGCCGCCCGTGCGTCCGGTCTTCGATGACCCTGCGCGGCTCGAAATGCGGCTCGACACGCTGATCCCGGATAGCGCGACCAAGCCTTACGACATGAAAGAGCTTATCCACGCGCTGGCCGACGAAAGCGACTTCTTTGAAATTCAGGAAGCTTTTGCGAAGAACATCATCACCGGCTTCATCCGCATGGATGGGCAGACCATCGGTGTGGTTGCGAACCAGCCCATGGTTCTTGCCGGCTGCCTCGACATTGATTCATCGCGAAAGGCTGCTCGCTTCGTTCGCTTTTGCGATGCCTTCAATATCCCGATCCTGACCCTTGTCGATGTACCAGGCTTCTTGCCGGGCACAGCCCAGGAATATGGCGGGGTCATCAAGCACGGCGCAAAGCTGCTTTTTGCCTACGCCCAGGCGACCGTTCCCATGGTTACGCTTATTACCCGCAAGGCCTATGGTGGGGCTTATGATGTGATGGCCTCGAAACATATCGGCGCCGACATCAATTATGCCTGGCCCACGGCAGAAATCGCTGTAATGGGCGCCAAAGGCGCGACGGAAATCCTCTATCGTTCAGAACTGGGCGACATTGAGAAAATCGCCGCGCGCACGAAGGAATATGAAGAGCGTTTCGCCAATCCGTTCAAAGCTGCCGAACGCGGCTTCATCGACGAAGTCATCATGCCGCATTCATCGCGTCGCCGCATTGCACGGGCTTTTGCAAGCCTGCGCAACAAGAGCCAAAGCACGCCGTGGAAAAAGCACGACACCATTCCTCTTTGAGTAGATGCCCATGATCAAGAAAATTCTCATTGCCAATCGCGGCGAAATCGCTTGCCGGGTCATCAAGACGGCAAAGAAGATGGGCATCGCGACGGTTGCCGTTTATTCCGACGCCGACCGCAATGCGCTCCATGTCAAAATGGCCGATGAAGCAGTCCATATCGGACCAGCGCCGTCCAATCAGTCCTATATCGTCATTGATAAAATTCTGGCCGCCATCAAGGAAACCGGGGCCGATGCCGTGCATCCGGGCTACGGCTTCCTTTCGGAAAACCCGCGTTTTGCCGAAGCCCTGAAAGCCGCCAACGTCACTTTTATCGGCCCGCCGGTAAAAGCAATTGATGCCATGGGCGACAAGATCACCTCCAAGAAGCTTGCGGCCGAAGCCGGTGTTTCCACCGTGCCCGGGCATATGGGCTTGATCGAGGACGCAGACGAAGCCGTCAAAATCGCTGGCAGCATCGGCTATCCGGTGATGATCAAGGCTTCTGCTGGCGGTGGCGGCAAGGGCATGCGCATCGCATGGAACGACGATGAGGCTCGCGAAGGCTTCCAGCTTTCACGCAATGAGGCGAAATCCTCCTTCGGCGACGACCGCATATTCATTGAAAAATTCGTCACCCAGCCACGCCATATCGAAATTCAGGTTCTGGGCGACCAGCACGGCAACGTCGTCTATCTGGGCGAACGTGAATGTTCGATTCAGCGCCGCAACCAGAAGGTCATCGAAGAAGCCCCCTCGCCGTTCCTGGATGAAGCCACCCGCAAAGCCATGGGTGAGCAGGCTGTGGCTTTGGCAAAAGCCGTTGGATATTTTTCGGCAGGCACGGTGGAATTCATTATCGATGGTAACCGGAACTTCTATTTCCTTGAAATGAATACGCGTTTGCAGGTCGAGCACCCGGTGACGGAACTCATCACCGGCATTGATCTCGTGGAAGAAATGATCCGCGTAGCATCCGGTGAAAAGCTCCGCTTCAGCCAGAGCGACGTGAAGCTGAACGGCTGGGCGATGGAAAGCCGCCTCTATGCCGAAGATCCCTATCGCAACTTCCTGCCTTCAATCGGCAGGCTGACCCGTTATCGACCGCCGGTCGAAGGCCGCAACTCGGATGGCACAATCGTTCGTAACGATACCGGCGTATTCGAGGGCGGGGAAATCTCGATGTATTATGACCCGATGATCGCAAAGCTCTGCACGTGGGGGCCGGACCGCGCCAGCGCTGTCGACGCGATGGGAGATGCGCTAGACGCATTCGAGGTTGAAGGCATCGGCCATAATCTGCCCTTCCTGTCGGCTGTGATGGATCATCCACGCTTCCGCGAAGGCGCGCTCACCACCGCATTCATTGCCGAGGAATACCCGGACGGCTTTACTGGTGTGCCCGTTTCGGAAGACGACGCACGCATACTTGCTGCGGTAGCCGCACAGATCAATCTGGCGATAGAACAACGCAACGCGCAAATCTCCGGGCGGCTTTCCAGCGACCAGCAATCGGTGGCCACCGACTGGGTAGCGACGCTCGGCGGCTTTGCCTTGCCGGTGCGTATCGCAGAAGGCGAAGGCGGGACAACAATCAATTTCGTGGATGGCGGCAGCCTGCCTGTTGCCAGTGACTGGCATCCCGGCAGTCATCTGGGCTCATTCACCGTTGGCAGCAAGCCGATTGCCATCAAGGTTTCACGCTCCGGAACTGGCTGGCGGCTTCGCTGGCGCGGCATGGACGTTGTTGCCCACGTTCGCAAGCCGCGCATAGCCGAACTTGCAAAGCTCATGCCCGTGAAACTCCCCCCGGACACCTCAAAGATGCTGCTCTGTCCGATGCCGGGCGTCATCACGTCCATCCTCGTCGGGCAAGGCGATACGGTCGAAGCCGGGCAGCCGCTCGCCACGGTAGAGGCCATGAAGATGGAAAACGTGCTGCGTGCCGAACGCCGTGCTACCGTAAAGCGCATCACAGCGGAAGCAGGTGCAAGCCTCGCTGTCGATGAGCTGATCATGGAATTCGAGTGAGGTTCGATATGAGCGAGCGCCCCACCACCCGCGCAGACTGGGAAACCTTGGCTGAAAAGGAATTGAAGCGGCCAGCAGACAGCTTGATCTGGCACACGCCCGAAGGGATTGACGTCAAACCGCTCTATACCGAAGACGACCTGAAAGGGATCGGTCATCTGGGCACCTTGCCTGGTTTCGAGCCTTTTGTTCGCGGCCCGCGTGCCACCATGTATGCGGGTCGTCCCTGGACAATCCGGCAATATGCGGGATTCTCGACGGCGGAAGAATCCAATGCATTCTATCGCAAGGCTCTCGCCGCCGGTCAGCAGGGCGTTTCGGTCGCCTTCGATCTCGCCACCCATCGCGGCTACGACAGTGATCACCCACGCGTGGAAGGCGATGTCGGCAAGGCTGGCGTGGCGATCGATTCCGTCGAGGACATGAAGATCCTTTTCGACGGCATTCCGCTTGAAAAAATCTCTGTTTCGATGACGATGAATGGCGCGGTGATCCCGATCCTCGCCAATTTCATCGTCGCGGGTGAGGAACAGGGCGTGCCGCGTGCGCAACTCTCCGGTACGATCCAGAACGACATTCTCAAGGAGTTCATGGTTCGCAATACCTATATCTATCCGCCGGAACCATCCATGCGGATTATTGCGGATATTATCGCCTATACGGCAACCGAAATGCCGAAATTCAACTCGATTTCCATTTCCGGGTACCACATGCAAGAGGCAGGCGCGACGCTGGTTCAGGAACTGGCCTTCACGCTTGCCGATGGGCGCGAATATGTACGCGCTGCGCTCAATAAGGGCTTGAATGTCGATGAATTTGCGGGGCGTTTATCCTTCTTTTTCGCCATTGGCATGAATTTCTTCATGGAAATTGCCAAGCTGCGCGCCGCGCGCCTGCTCTGGTCACGCATCATGAAGGAATTCGATCCGAAGAAGCCCGGCTCGCTGATGCTGCGCACACATTGCCAGACTTCCGGCGTTTCGCTTCAGGAACAGGACCCCTACAACAACATCGTCCGCACGGCCTTCGAAGCCATGTCGGCCGCATTGGGCGGAACGCAGTCTCTGCACACCAATTCCTTCGATGAAGCCATTGCTTTGCCAACGGAATTCTCCGCCCGCATTGCTCGCAACACGCAGCTCATCCTCCAGAATGAAACCGGCGTGACCAAAGTGGTCGATCCGTTGGCGGGGTCTTATTACATCGAAAACCTCACCAATGAGCTTGCCGAAAAGGCTTGGGCCTTGATTGAGGAGGTCGAGAAACTCGGTGGCATGACCAAGGCCGTCGAAAGCGGACTGCCTAAACGTCTCATCGAGGAAGCGGCCACCAAACGGCAAGCGGCAGTCGATAAGGGCGAGGAAGTCATTGTCGGCGTCAACAAATTTCGGCTGGAGCAGGAAGACGAAATCGACATTCTGGAGATCGACAATTCGGCCGTTCGCCAGTCGCAGATTGCGCGTCTCAACCGTATCAAGGAAACGCGCAACAAGGCAAAGGTCGAAGCCGCACTTGCAGAACTGCAAAGGGTCGCCGAGACCGGCGAAGGCAACCTCCTCGCTGCCGCAGTCGAAGCCTCTCGTGCGCGCGCCAGCGTCGGAGAAATTTCCGACGCCATGCGCCGCGCATTCGGCGATCACGCCGCCGTTCCGAAGGTCGTCAACAGAGTTTACGGCTCAGCCTATGAGAACGAACCGGAATATCAAACGCTGGTTGACCGGCTGGGCGATTTTTCAAAACAGATCGGTGAAAAGCCAAAGGTGATGGTAGCCAAGCTCGGCCAGGATGGCCATGATCGTGGCGCCAAAATTATTGCCTCGGCATTCGGTGATATAGGCTTCGAGGTGCTGGCTGGTCCGCTGTTCCAAACGCCCGACGAAGCCGCTGCCATGGCAATCAAGGCGAAGGTGCACGTTCTGGGAGTTTCATCGCTCGCAGCCGGTCACAAGACACTTCTGCCCCAGCTTGTGGACGCACTGCGCAAAAAAGGGGCGGAGAATATCATCGTGGTCTGCGGCGGTGTCGTTCCGCGTCAGGATTATCAGTATCTGTTCGATCATGGAGTGGCAGCGGTGTTTGGACCGGGCTCCAATGTGCTCGACTGCGCCCGTGCAGTGCTCGACCTGATGGAAGGTAAGCGCCGCAATCTTTGAGTATTATCAGTTAGATATATTGATTGCAGGACTCATTTTCTGAACTACTTCAGAAGCCGGGCGAACAGCCCGGCTTCTTGCTTGCAGCCATCTTTCAATCTTTCGGCCCGGTAAAACCTGCAATCGTTGAACCAGTTACGGAGACCGGATCGCTAGCGGGAAACGTGTCCTCCAAACCTTCATCTAGCTGGCGTTCGAGCTCAGCCCGATCGCCGGCACGGCGGGCGCTTGGACGCGTCACAAAACTGCCCGGCTCGATACCGCATTCCGTACATGCAACCCCAAGAGCCTCACCCAGCTTCATGGCAGCGCGCCGCAGTACTTCATCGCGTGCCAATTCTGCGTCTGTCTCATTCTCCACCTTGACAGTGATCTTCTCTTCGCCCTCGGTGACGAATTCCACCATATAGAGCTTGAAGCCCCCCACCGAGCTGATGCGGGTTTCAACAATTTCCATCGGCTAACCTCCGCGTTTTCTATGCAGGGGAAACGTTGAGCGGCGCGTGAAGGTTCCCTGCCTCATGCGATTGCGGAACCGCGCCCCTCCATTGAGCGTTTCATGTCAGCCATTTTGGAGGTTTAGATGTCACAGTTCTTCACAAAGCTCAGCGAAAAAGCTGCCGAACTTGCAGGTCATTACCTGGCGTTCGTCTTGGCGAGTTTGTTCATTATCATATGGGGCGTCACCGGCCCCCTGTTTAACTTCTCGGACACGTGGCAACTTGTGGTGAATACGTCGACCACCATAATCACATTTCTGATGGTCTTTCTTATCCAGAATGCGCAGAATCGCGAAGCGAGTGCGACCCAGGCCAAACTTGATGAAATCCTGACTATCGTCTCTACGACCAAGATCGAGACAATCGGTGCGGAACATCTGCCCCTCAATGAGTTGAAGCTGCTTTTACAACGGTTTGAAGAGCAAAGCGAAGCCGTCCACGCCGAGGAGCAGAAATGAGGAGCCTATCTTTCCATTCTGGCGGCCGCGCCTATATTCCACCGAGAAAATCCCATCGTTAGCAGAAAGGATGTCCCATGGCCGTCACCAGAAAGCAGGAAGCGCGTGCCCTCAATGCCGACGAAAAAGAACTGGTCGAAAAATCGCACCATCCTTTTTTGCAAAACGTTCCCGATGAAGAACTTGGCCATCTGGCGAAACTAGTCCGCGAACGCCGCAAGAAGGCCCGCGATCAGGCCCATCAGCGCAGGCGCGAAATGCGCGGAAAGGCAGCGGCTCGCGGAGCCACTCCTTCCAAGGCCGACGAAGGCTCGCATCTCAAAGTTTCCGTTTTGGCCATGGCAGTGCGTCGTATCAACACGGAAGTTGAACGTCGGCGCCGCATGGCGGCCAGTGCCCAATTGATTGCCAATGCCCGTAAAGCGCTCGCGGCCAAGGAAGCAAACGAAAAGAAGGGCAAGGACTTCAACACGCGCCACGCACTGCAAGGCATGCGTAACATTCCGAACGAAAAATACGACAGCCTCGTCCGTCCGGCGGAACGTGGGCGGTTACGGAAGGCTGCAAGCGTAGCGCAGGCCAAGAAGGATGCCCGCCAGAAGGAAGCGGATTAAGCACGTTTCTCGTTACAGCATTTCCAGCGCCGTCTTTCGGGACGGCGGCGAGAAAGTCTGGTCCAGACGTTTCAAATGATCGTCGGAAAGCCGCAACTCAGCGGCTTTTCTGTTATCCCGGACATGATGCGGGTTGGACGACTTTGGAATTGCAATGACATTGCCGCTGCGCATCGTCCAGGCAAGCGCGACCGAAGCCGGGGTTCCGCCTGTCTCGCCTGCAATTTCGGCCAAGACTGGATCATCCAGCAATCGTCCCTGTTCAATTGGCGAATAAGCCATCAGCGGAATTTTTCGCTCTACACACCACGGCATCAGGTCGAATTCGGGTCCGCGCCGCGTCAAATTATAGAGTATCTGGTTCGTGGCGACCTCCATGCCGCTCGCGATACTGGCGAGTTCTTTCATGTCGTCCATGTCGAAATTGCTCACGCCCCAGCTCGCGATCTTGCCTGCATGTTTCAGGTGTTCGAAAGCCGCGACAGTCTCTTCCAGTGGATAGCGCCCACGCCAGTGCAGAAGGTAGAGATCGATACGCCCGGTACGGAGCCGCTTCAGGCTTCTTTCACAGGCCTTGATGGTACCCTTCCGTGACGCGTTGAACGGCAGCACCTTGCTGACGAGGAATACATCGTCCCGCCGACCTGAGACCGCTTCCCCGACCACGTCCTCCGCCTCGCCGTCTGCATACATTTCCGCCGTATCGATCAGCGTCATTCCCAGATCGATACCACTCCTCAGCGCTTCGATTTCATGGCGGCGTTGTGCGCTGTCCTCGCCCATATACCAGGTGCCCTGCCCGAGCGCCGGAACCGCCTGTCCCGATGGAAGAGTAATCCGTGGTATGGTTCCGGTCATGGCATTTCCCCTGTGAGACGATCATGGCCATGATCGTCACCTGGCCGCAAAATTCAAGACCTTGGGAGAGATCAGGCGAAATGCAGACCGAAGCCCTGCATGAGCCTGCGAATGGCGTAATCCGGATTCTCCGAGGTCACCACCGCCAGATCGTTGTGATGATGCAGTTCCTCGTCGACTCGACGCGGTTTCAGCAAAGAAACGGTACGCCGGGCAATCGCTTCGGCCGGATCGAGCCAATCAACCGGCCATGGCGCCAGGCGCCGAAACACATTGGCAAGAAACGGATAATGCGTACAAGCCAGAACAACAATGTCGGTCCGGTTGCCATCCTGTTCAATGAAACAGGGGGCAATCTGTTCCACGACCAGCGCTTCGTCGATCGTCTCACCACGAATATGCGCTTCCGCTACTGCCGCAAGCTGGTCAGCACCGACGAGACGAACATGGCACTGGGAAGCAAAGGATTGAATGAGATCGCGCGTATAGGCCCGCCTGACGGTGCCGGGGGTGGCCAGCACGGAAACAAGGCCTGACGAGGTTCTTTCGGCGGCTGGCTTGATCGCCGGTACGGTTCCCACGAATGGCACCGCAGGATAGGCGTTCCGTAAGTCGTCCAACACCAGCGTGGAGGCGGTATTGCAGGCGATGACCGCAATTTCAGGATCATAGTCGGCAATGAGCTTGCCAAACAGTTGGACTATTCTCGCCCTCAACGCATCCTCTTCCCATCCGCCATAGGGAAATCCGGCATCGTCCGCGACATAGACGAAACGGCGATCCGGCATCAGCACCCGCGCTTCCCGCAAGACCGTCAGCCCTCCAATGCCGCTGTCGAAAACCAGAATCGGTCTTTCGGCGTCGGCGGAAGGCGCGGCAGAGAAGCTCACAGCGGGTGCGTTTTTCATTCGTCCTTGACCTTTGTTGCCGGAGCCTCGGTCGCGGGCTTGCGCGCACGCCCATCCGGAGCACCCGAACCACGCGGCTTTTTCGGCGAGAACACATCGAGCGACGTGATGACGCCGCGCAGAAGTTTCAGCTCTGCTGATGCGAAACCGGCGCGGGTCAGCACTGCCCGCAGATTATTGACCATGATTTCCTTGCGGGCTTCCGGACGGAAATAGCCACGCACATCAAGGGCTTCTTCGAGATGGTTGAAGAGTCCCTGCAATTCCTGCTTCGGCGCCAGCTCAAGTTCCGGCCCACGGAATACCGTCTCCGTTTCGTTCTCAAGACCCGATTTCATCCACTCATAGGACATGAGCAGGACAGCTTGCGCGATATTCAGCGATGCAAAGGCTGGATTGACCGGGAATGTCACCAGTTCGTCCGCAAGTCCCACTTCCTCGTTGCTGAGGCCGAAGCGCTCACGGCCGAACAGGATACCTGTTTTTTCGCCAGTTCTAAAACGACGGCGCAACTCACCACCGGCTTCCACGGCGCTGCGAACCTGCTTGAAACCGTCGCGTTCGCGAGCCGTCGTTGCATAGACGAAATTGAGATCAGCGATAGCGGAAGGCAGGTCGTCATAAACCACAGCATTGTCGATCACATGATCGGCCTTGCTCGCTGCGGCCCTCGCCTTCTCGCTCGGGAATTCCTCGCGGGGATTGACCAGACGCAGTTCTGCCAGTCCGAAATTGGCCATGGCGCGCGCCACCATGCCGATATTCTCCGGCAATTGCGGTTCTACCAGAACGATTGCTGGTCCTTCCGCGAGTATGGGGCGCTGTTTATCTGTTCCTGCCATGATGTTTTCCGCTGTGCTATAAAATCGTGGCGCTTCCCTGACATAATTGACGCTGAATCGCAAAGATTCCCCTTACATGTCCGGGTGAAAAGCCTGTGTAGTAGCCCGATAACACCTATCTTCCGCCCATTTGTGCCAGACTGTCGCCACCAGATACAGGATCAAGGGAGGAAACTATGTCGGGTAAGAAAATACTGATGCTTTGCGGCGACTTCGGTGAGGACTATGAAACTATGGTCCCGTTCCAGACGTTGCTGACTGTTGGCCATACGGTTCATGCGGTCTGCCCTGGCAAGAAAGCCGGGGACCATATCGCGACAGCCATTCATGATTTTGAGGGCCACCAGACCTATACGGAAAAGCCGGGCCATAACTTCACCCTCAATGCAACCTTCTCCGAAGTGAAACCGGATAGCTATGACGCGCTTGTCATTCCCGGTGGCCGGGCGCCGGAATATCTGCGTCTCGACGACAAGGTTATCGCCGTGGTGAGACATTTCTTCGAGGCGAACAAGCCCGTTGCAGCGGTCTGCCACGGCGCACAACTGCTCGCCGCAGCGCGCGTTCTGGAAGGCCGCACCTGTTCGGCCTATCCGGCTTGCCGGCCGGAAGTCGAACTCGCCGGCGGCACCTATGCCGATATTCCGGTCGATCAGGCCGTTACGGATGGCAATCTCGTCACCTCGCCTGCGTGGCCTGCCCATCCGGCCTGGCTGGCACAGTTCCTCACAGTCCTCGGCACCAGGATCACCCACAGCTGATCGCGCTGCCCCGCCCGTACCCGACACGGTTGCAGGCGGGGTAAAACTGCGCGACAGTAAGTCTGGGAGAATGATCCGGAGGAAACCATGTGCAGGCTGTTCATCGGCGCCAATCCTGAACTCTGGCTGAGCGTGACGCGATCGCTGCGCATAGACGGCGTTGTAACAAGCGTTCGCCTTGAAAATTTCTTTTGGTGGGCCTTGGAAGATATTGCGGCGCGCGATGATCTCACTGTCAGTCGCCTCATTGGCAAACTTTATGATGAATCCCGGAATGAAGGCCACGACCTCGATAATTTCGCCTCATTCCTGCGGGTCTGTAGCGGTCGATATCTTTCGCTGCAGCTGAATGGTCTCGTACCCACAGACAGGGCAACTGCCATCTCCACGCTGGATGCGGACGCCATTCTGGCAAGTGAAGAGAAAAACTATCGCCAGCAGCAATCATCTTGGGAGAAGTCTCGCGATAACGACAGGTCGGCTCACCGCGCTGCATGATCGGGTTTGCCTGAAAGACGTTTCGCGCATTTCGCAAAATCTCTCCCGAATTTTTGACCATTCAGATGGTCTATAGGCCAAAGAATAAGCCTCTTACGCTTTGCCTTATTCGCCGTGAGTGCTATACGGGCGCGACGCATTGAAAAAGAGGCTTCATCCATGGCAAAAATCAAGGTTGCGAACCCGGTCGTCGAACTCGACGGCGACGAGATGACCCGCATTATCTGGCAGTTCATCAAGGACAAGCTTATCCATCCTTACCTCGACATCGATCTGAAATATTACGATCTGTCGGTTGAGAACCGCGATGCGACCAACGATCAGGTCACCATCGATGCAGCCAATGCCATCAAGGAACATGGCGTCGGCGTGAAGTGCGCAACCATCACGCCTGACGAAGCGCGCGTTGAAGAATTCAAGCTCAAGAAAATGTGGAAGTCGCCAAACGGCACCATCCGCAACATTCTGGGCGGCGTGATCTTCCGCGAGCCGATCATCTGCAAGAACGTACCGCGTCTGGTGCCGGGTTGGACCCAGCCGATCATCGTTGGCCGCCACGCATTCGGCGACCAGTACCGCGCGACGGATTTCAAGTTCCCCGGCAAAGGCACGCTGACGATCAAGTTCGTTGGTGAAGATGGTGAAACCATCGAACACGAAGTCTATCAGGCTCCTTCGGCTGGCGTGGCTCTTGCCATGTACAACCTCGACGAATCGATCCGCGAGTTCGCCCGCGCTTCGTTCAACTATGGCCTGCAGCGCGGCTATCCGGTCTATCTCTCCACGAAGAACACCATCCTGAAAGCCTATGACGGCCGCTTCAAGGATATCTTCCAGGAAGTCTTCGACGCAGAATTCAAGTCGAAGTTCGAAGAAAAGAAGATCTGGTACGAACACCGCCTCATCGACGACATGGTCGCTTCGGCACTCAAGTGGTCGGGCGGCTACGTCTGGGCATGTAAGAACTATGATGGCGACGTTCAGTCGGACATCGTGGCACAGGGCTTCGGCTCGCTCGGCCTGATGACCTCCGTTCTGATGACGCCGGATGGCAAGACCGTTGAAGCTGAAGCTGCCCACGGCACCGTCACCCGTCACTACCGCCAGCATCAGAAGGGCGAGGAAACCTCGACCAACTCGATCGCTTCGATCTTCGCATGGACCCGCGGTCTTGCCCACCGTGCCAAGCTTGACGACAATGCCGAGCTGAAGCGTTTTGCCGACACGTTGGAAAAGGTCTGCGTGGACACCGTTGAAAGCGGCTTCATGACCAAGGATCTGGCGCTGCTCATCGGTCCGGATCAGCCTTGGCTTTCCACCACGGGTTTCCTCGACAAGATCGATGAAAACCTCAAGAAGGCAATGGCCGCCTGATCGGGTATTCGACCAATTCTCGATATGCAGAACCTGGCAGCGTCGCTGCCGGGTTTTTTCATTTCCTTTTCAAGGGAAAAAGCGCATCCTGCCACCTTTTACAGGGAGGATGAAATGGCTGAGTTGAAGCTCTATACCAACCCGATGTCGCGCGGACGTATCGCGCGCTGGATGCTGGAAGAGATCGGCAAACCCTACGATGTGGAAATACTGGATTTCGGCCCGCCGATGAAAGGCCCTGACTACTGCACGATCAACCCCATGGGAAAAGTGCCGGCCCTGCGTCACGGCGATGCGGTGGTAACGGAAGTGGCGGCGATCTGCGCTTATCTCGCAACGACATTTCCCGAAGCCGGTCTGGCGCCGCATCCGAATGAGCGTGCAAATTTCTTCCGCTGGCTGTTCTTTACGTCCGGCCCCGTCGAAGCTGCACTTTCCAACCATGCGCTCGGCGTTGAAATCCCCGTCGACAAGCAGGGAATGGTCGGCTACGGCAATTACGACACAGTGGTCAACACTTTGGAGAAAGCCGTCTCACAGCATCCATATATCACCGGCGACCGTTTCACCGCAGCTGACGTTTACGTCGGTTCACACGTAGGATGGGGCTTGCGCTTCGGCACGCTGCCCGCCCGGGGAGCATTTGTGGCCTATTGGGACCGGTTGAAGGATCGCCCAGCGATGAAACGAGCCACTGAACTGGACGAAGCTGCCGCTGCCGCCACACAACATTAATACTGAATCGCTGGCTGTTCAGGTCACGTGATCTGGCCAGCCAGTTCAAATGTCCGCGAAAATGCCTGCGATCCTTTGGGCGAGAAAGCAATGACCCGCCCCGCTTCGCGACGTGCCCACCCTTGCGAAATAAAATGGTTCAGGAGCGCCGCGCCCAGTGCTCCGCCAAGATGGTTGCGGCGTTCGCTCCAGTCGAGGCAATGGCGGCAGACCGGACGCTTGCCCTGCTCCAGGGTGGTGACATTCACACCAAGACAGTTGAAAAACGATTTGCCCTTCTCGGTCAGCATCGGCTCGCCATCGTCGGCAATGAGACCAAGTCTATGCGACGCATCGAGCATCTCGACGCCACGTTCACCCGCCAGATGATCGTAGCAGATGCGCGCCTTGCGTAACGCCTGATCTTTCGGGCCGGTCCGCACCCGCACGGCGCCGGTGCGTTGCGCGAGTCCCATTAGTCCTTCCAGAACCTGCGCAACATCCGTTCCTGAAAGGCGGAAATAGCGATGCCGTCCCTGCTTCTCCGCAACCAGCAGATTAGCAGCATCAAGTTTTGCAAGGTGCCCGCTGGCCGTTTGCAATGTCACACCTGCCGCAGACGCAAGCTCACTGACTGTCAGTGCGCGGCCGTCCATCAGCGCCGTGAGCATGTTTGCACGCGCAGGGTCACCAAGCAGTGCGGCAACGGAAGCTATGATCGGACCATCCTTCATACTTCGATGCTAGCCGAACTATAGAGATAATTCAATTGCTACATTGTCAGCATCGAAGACAGGCATTTGAAGGAGACACGCATGATTACCTGTTTCATCCGCTATCAGATCGACCCGTTCAAGGCGGATGCCTTTGCTGAATATGCACGCAACTGGGGACAGGCGATTCCGCGATGCGGCGCCAATCTCATTGGGTATTTCGGACCACATGAGGGTTCGTCAACGACAGCATATGGCGTCTATTCAATCGAAAATCTTGCCGCTTACGAAGCCTACCGAGCTCGGCTTGCTTCCGATCCACTGGGACGCGAGAATTATGAATTTGCGCGCCGGGAGCAATTCATCCGGTCAGAGGATCGCATCTTCCTGAAACTTCAATCCGCACCGCATGGGGAGTTTATCAAGCCATGATTGCAGTCATATTCGAAGTCTGGCCGGCTGATGAGGCCAAGCGCGGCCAATATCTCGATATTGCAGCAAGCCTGCGCGACGATCTTTCCAGAATCGACGGCTTCCTGTCGATAGAGCGTTTTCAAAGCCTTGCCGATCCGGACAAGTTGCTCTCGCTTTCGTTCTGGCGCGACGAAGAAGCCGTGCGCGAATGGCGCAACTTGCCGTCCCACCGACTGGCACAGGGACAGGGCCGCAAGGTCGTTTTCGAGAACTATCGCTTACGTGTGGCCAACGTCATGCGCGATTATGGCCTCGATGATCGTATCGAGGTCCCCGAAGACAGCCGTTCAGCGCATGCTGCATAAGGAAAAGCCGGGCACTGCCCGGCTTCTCTATTTCTGTTTTCGGCCCTAACCGATCAGCGCCTTGACCGCAGCGATTGCATCAGCCGCTTTTGCACCATCCGGGCCACCGGCCTGGGCCATATCCGGGCGACCGCCGCCGCCTGCACCGCCAAGGGCTGCGGAAGCGGCCCGAACCAGATCGACCGCGCTGAACCGACCAAGCAGATCTTCCGTGACCGCCGCTACTGCGCTGGCTTTGTCGTCTTCGCCGACACCAATAAACAGCACGACGCCGGAACCGACCTGCTTCTTGCCTTCATCAGCAAGCGGCTTCAGATCACGCGGAGAAACGCCGGTAACAATCTTGCCGAGGAAATTGACGCCATTCACGGCTTCAACTGCACTGCCCCCGTCCGCCGAGCCGCCGCCAAGTGCAAGCTTCTTGCGGGCATCAGCAAGTTCACGCTCCAGCTTCTTGCGTTCATCGAGCAGTGCGTTGACCCGTTCCAGCACTTCAGACGGTGTCGTCTTCAATGCACCGGCGATGGCCTTTACGCGTTCGTCCTGCTCTTCGAGATAGAGGCGTGCAGCCTCACCCGTCAGCGCTTCCATGCGGCGAACGCCAGCGGCGACCGCGCCTTCGGAAACGATACGCACGAGGCCTATATCGCCGGTCTGGCGCACATGCGTGCCGCCACAAAGCTCAACCGAATAGGCTTTGCCTTCCTTCGAGCCGTGTTTGGCGGTGCCCATGGAAACAACGCGCACTTCGTCGCCATATTTCTCACCGAACAGCGCCATGGCGCCTTCGGCAATGGCATCGTCAACGGCCATCAGACGCGTACTGACAGGAGCGTTCTGCAAAATGATCTCGTTGGCAAGGCTTTCAACCTTCGCCAGTTCTTCGGCAGAAATCGGTTTGGGATGCGAGAAATCGAAGCGCAGGCGATCCGGCGCGACGAGGGAACCCTTTTGGGCGACATGGCTGCCGAGCGTTTCACGCAGGGCCTCATGCAGAAGATGCGTTGCCGAATGGTTGGAACGGATACGCGTGCGGCGCGCCGAATCCACTTTCAATTCAACCGCATCGCCGGTCTTGACCGTGCCCGTGGCAACTTCGCCGATGTGAACGAAGACGCCCTCGCCCTTCTTCTGCGTATCCTTGATGGTGATGACAAAACCCTCACCGGAAATCGTGCCGGTATCGCCCTGCTGGCCACCGGATTCTCCGTAGAACGGTGTCTGGTTGACCACCACCGAAACAACCTCGCCTTCAGAAGCCGACTGCACTTCAGCACCGTCGCGCACCAGGGCAGCCACGACACCTTCCGCGCTTTCAGTTTCATAACCGAGGAATTCAGTCGCACCGACCTTATCCTTGATACCGAACCAGATCGTTTCGGTTGCAGCTTCACCGGAACCAGCCCAATTGGCCCGTGCCTCGGCCTTCTGGCGTTCCATGGCCGCGCTGAAACCGTCCGTATCCACGGCAATGCCACGCTGGCGCAGCGCATCCTGCGTCAGATCAAGCGGGAAACCATAGGTGTCGTAAAGCTTGAAAGCAGTTTCACCGTCGAGGCGATCACCTTCAACTAGATTTTCAGTTGCGTCCGACAAAAGGCCAAGCCCGCGATCCAGCGTCTTGCGGAAGCGGGTTTCTTCGAGCTTGAGCGTTTCCGAAATAAGAGCCTCAGCGCGGATCAATTCCGGATAAGCCTGTCCCATTTCGCGGATCAGGGCGGGCAGCAGACGCCACATGAGCGGCTCTTTCGCGCCCAGAAGCTGGGCATGGCGCATCGCGCGGCGCATGATGCGACGCAGCACATAACCACGGCCTTCATTGGATGGCAGAACGCCATCGGCGATCAGGAAGCTCGACGCGCGCAGATGGTCGGCGATCACGCGGTGGCTGGCACGGAATTCGCCGTCAGCCTTCACGCCGGTAGCCTCTTCCGAAGCGCGGATCAATGCCTTGAAGAGATCGATATCGTAATTGTCATGCACACCCTGCAGAACGGCTGCAACACGCTCAAGCCCCATGCCGGTATCGATGGACGGACGCGGCAGATCAATACGCTGTTCAGGCGTGATCTGCTCGAACTGCATGAAAACGAGGTTCCAGATCTCAATGAAACGATCGCCGTCTTCGTCAGCCGATCCGGGAGGTCCACCCCAGATATGGTCGCCATGGTCGAAGAAGATTTCCGAACATGGACCGCAGGGCCCGGTGTCGCCCATGGCCCAGAAATTATCGCTGGTGGCGATGCGGATAATACGGTCGTCGGAAAGACCGGCGATCTTCTTCCAGTAATTCGCTGCGTCGTCGTCCGTATGATAAACGGTGACAAGGAGTTTGTCCTTCGGAAGACCGAATTCCTTGGTGATCAGGTTCCAGGCGAAGCTGATGGCTTCGTCTTTGAAATAGTCGCCGAACGAGAAATTGCCCAGCATTTCAAAGAAAGTATGGTGACGCGCCGTATAGCCGACATTGTCCAGATCGTTGTGCTTCCCGCCGGCGCGAACGCATTTCTGTGACGTCGTGGCGCGATTATAGGAGCGATGTTCGAGGCCGGTAAAGACATTCTTGAACTGCACCATCCCCGCATTAGTGAACATGAGCGTCGGATCGTTACGCGGAACGAGCGGGCTCGATGGAACGACCTCATGTCCGTTCTTGCGGAAATAATCGAGGAATGTGGACCTAATCTCGTTGACGCCAGCCATAAGTCACCTTTGGGCTTTACTGCCCTGCACGGATACAGCTTTGCAGAAAGCTGCATCGATTATCCTGTTCAAACTCGCACAGCCGCCAACCGTCATCGAAGGCCCGAGGCTCTCTCGCACTGCTAGGACGTGAAGTGGAGTTTTCGGTTGACCGCTTTTAACGGTGCGTTGCTTTTCTGTCCAGATAAGTACGCTGCGCCATAAAAGCAATTTCTGCTGAAAGACGTTAAAGCAGGCGCCTTTCATGCCGCAAGATTCTATCGCCCAAAAACAAGGCCCCGTGCGCATACACGGGGCCTTGGTAATTCAACCCGGACTGGCGATCCTACATTTCTGCGGCGTCGCCAGCGTCTTCTTCGGGTCCGCCATCTTCGAGAAACTGCTCGGCAATCAGTCCGGCATTCTGACGGAGTGTAGTTTCGATCTCGCGGGCCACTTCCGGGTTGTCCTTGAGATATTGCTTGGCGTTTTCACGGCCCTGCCCGAGCCGCTGGGAATTATAGGAGAACCACGCACCCGACTTTTCGACAACACCAGCCTTCACTCCAAGATCGACCAACTCACCGGTCTTGGAAACACCAGCCCCATACATGATGTCGAATTCGACCTGCTTGAAGGGCGGAGCAAGCTTGTTCTTGACGACCTTGACACGGGTCTGGTTGCCTACGACTTCATCACGTTCCTTGATCGAGCCGATACGGCGAATATCGAGACGAACCGAAGCATAAAACTTGAGAGCGTTACCGCCAGTCGTCGTTTCTGGCGAACCGAACATCACACCGATCTTCATGCGGATCTGGTTGATGAAGATCACCATGCAGTTGGAACGAGAGATAGACGCGGTAAGCTTGCGGAGCGCCTGGCTCATGAGACGTGCCTGAAGACCAGGCAGGGAGTCACCCATTTCACCTTCGATTTCGGCGCGAGGCGTCAAGGCAGCCACCGAGTCGACGACGAGAACGTCGATAGCGCCCGAACGCACGAGCGTATCGGTGATCTCAAGCGCCTGCTCGCCGGTATCCGGCTGCGAAATCAGCAGGTTTTCAAGATCAACGCCCAGCTTGCGGGCATAGACCGGATCGAGCGCATGTTCCGCATCGACGAATGCACAGATACCGCCCTTCTTCTGTGCCTCCGCGATCGTGTGCAGCGCCAGTGTCGTCTTACCGGAGCTTTCCGGGCCATAAATCTCGACAATACGTCCTTTAGGCAAGCCACCAACGCCGAGCGCGATGTCCAGCGAGAGCGATCCGGTCGATACTGTTTCGATCTCTACGACCTGATCGTTCTGGCCAAGGCGCATGATCGAGCCCTTGCCGAACGCCCTTTCAATCTGCGACAACGCCGCATCGAGAGCCTTAGTCTTGTCCACTGAATTTTCCTCAACAAGTCGCAATGAATTCTGAGACATCTTACACCATCCTCTTGTCTCGCTAGAAGCCCGGCAGGCTCGTTGCCACGATCTATTTGTATCTGTTTTGTTCTCATTTTGCAATGCCGTTAACCCATTGATTATAAACAATTCCGAAATTTTGTTCTTTAATCGTTCTCTAACATCAGTAATTACGAAAATAATCAAGCCATCCACCAATTAACTTGTTTCAAACCAAACCGCGGCCCCGACGATTCGCGAGAACAAACAAAAACGCAGCCCTTCTTGCGAAGGACTGCGTGATTGCAGTGACTGGTTTTGCGAAACGGAATCAGCTGGCAGCGCGGAGCGGCGAAATCTGGATTTCCACGCGGCGGTTCTGCGCGCGTCCTTCCGGTGTCGCATTGGTGGCAACCGGCTGGCTGGCTCCATAGCCGATGACGGCAAAACGACGTGGGTCGATGCCCTGCGAACCGAGATAGCTTGCAACCGAGGCGGCGCGGCGCTGCGACAAAGCCTGATTATGGCTGACGCTGCCCGTCGAATCGGTGTGGCCGTAGACGTCCACGAGCGTCTGATTGAACTTGCGCAGCACGATCGCGACCGAATTAAGCGTCGGATAGAACTGGCTTTTCACCTGATCTTGATCCGTATCGAAGGTGATGCTCGAAGGCATGTTCAGGATGATCTGGTCGCCATTACGGGTTACGGAAACGCCCGTGCCCTGCAACTGCGCGCGGAGCTCGTTTTCTTGGCGATCCATGTAATTGCCGATTGCACCACCACCGAGCGCACCGATACCGGCGCCGATCAGCACGGCATTGCGCTGCGCACGGCTCGAACCGCCGACCATCAGGCCGCCGAGAGCACCCACAGCCGCGCCGATCGCAGCACCACCGGCAGTGTTCGACATCTTCTGTTCCCCGGTATAAGGATCAGTGGTGCAGCCTGCGAGAAATGTGGCGGCGAAAAGGGCAATACCGGTCTTTTTCAGCATGAAATGGTCATCCTCGATTAGCGAATCCGCTCGCATGATAGTAGCGATTAAGGCCGGATGGTGTTTTGGATACGAGATTGAATCCAGCCAGTCGCTTTTTAACTGAAGCCTCCGCAATTGCGCAACTGCGCGGCGTAACGATTGGCCATTGATTGGGCGCGTTTTGCGCCATTGAGCGCCGTTGCATTCCCCCGCCAGGCGCCGCGTGCATAACCGCCATGGCCGGAATAGTAGGCGAGATACAGGCTATAGGCATCCCCACGATTGATCCCGTTCTTCAGATAGCTCTGGTAGTGATACCATCCGATGAAGTGGACCGCGTCCGCAAAATTGGTGCGCGATGCCGTCCAGCGACCGGTTTCGCGCTTGTAGCGGTCCCAGGTGCCATTCAGCGCCTGCGAATAGCCGTAGGCGCTGGAAGCCCGCTTCCACGGGATGATCCAGAGAATCTTGGTGCGCGGCGGCCGCGCATAGGGCTGGAAGCCGGATTCCGTATAGATCGTCGCCATCAGAACAGGAACCGGAACGCCGAACTCGCGTGAAACCCGCGTAGCGGCCGTCTGCCAGTTATTGAACCAACCGTCGCGTTGATCGAAGACCGCGCATACATTGTTGACCTGCCGTGGGGCGGTCGCGCAGCCTCCAAGGATCACGAGCGCGACGAGAAACAAAACGCGCATCATGGAAAACCTCGTCTCTTTGCAAAGATTGATAAAGCGTAAAAATTAAGAAGACCTTTCTAACGAGAGGTTGCCCCCTACCCGCCGCTTCAAACCCCTGTGAGAAACAAACAAGAGCCGCATCGAATGCGGACGCGGCTCGAGCTGTGGACAAGTGTGGATAACTATGGGGATAGTTCATTTTCAAATGAATAAGACGGTTCCGCTGAAACCGGTCTTCACCTGCGCCCCTGACGCTCCTGCCGTAACCGTGCCCAATATTCCAGGCGCTTGCGAATATCCCGTTCGAAGCCGCGCTCCGGCGGATCGTAGAATTTCTGCCTTCCCATGCTTTCCGGAAAATAATCCTGCCCCGAAAAAGCATCGGGCTGATCATGGTCATAGGCGTAGCCCTCGCCATAGCCCTCATTCTTCATCAGCTTGGTTGGCGCGTTGAGGATATGCTTCGGGGGCAGAAGCGAACCATTTTCCTTGGCTGCACGCATAGAGGCTTTATAGGCCATATAAACCGCATTCGACTTCGGGGCGGTCGCAAGGTAAACGCAGGCCTGCGCCAGCGCGAGTTCGCCTTCCGGTGACCCCAGATAATCATAGGCATCCTTGGCGGCATTGCAGATGACCAGGGCTTGCGGATCGGCAAGGCCGATATCTTCCACCGCCATACGCACAAGCCGTCGGCCGAGATAGAGCGGATCCTCGCCCGCATCGAACATACGCGAAAGATAATAGAGCGCCGCGTCGGGGTCCGATCCGCGAACGGATTTATGCAGCGCCGAAATCAGATTGTAATGCCCGTCCTGCCCCTTGTCGTAAACTGGAGCACGGCGCTGCACGACATCCTGTAATTTTTCTGCCGTAAACACTTCATCCGGACGGGCAGCGCGCCAGACTTCCTCGGCAAGCGTCAGCGCTGCGCGTCCGTCTCCATCAGCCATGCGGATGAGACTGGCCCGTGCTTCTTCGTCCAGTGGCAGCGGGCGTTCTTCCTGCTCCTCGGCGCGGGTTAGAAGTGTCGCGATGCTCTCGCCGTCATGCGGATGGAAGGTCAGCACCCTCGCCCGGGATAAAAGAGCGGCATTGAGTTCGAAAGACGGGTTCTCTGTCGTGGCGCCGATCAGGATTACGGTGCCGTCTTCCATGACCGGCAGAAAACTATCCTGCTGTGCGCGATTGAAGCGATGAATTTCGTCCACGAAAAGCAACGTTTGACGCCCGGACATACGACGTGCGCGCGCAGCTTCAAAAACCTTCTTGAGATCGGCAACGCCGGAAAAGATTGCCGAAATCTGTTCGAACGCCAGATCGGTCTCTCCGGCTAGCAACCGAGCAACCGTCGTCTTGCCGGTTCCCGGTGGCCCCCAGAAGATCATGGAGCCGAGCGACCCGGATGCGATCATGCGCGTCAGCACACCTTCAGGCCCTGTCAGATGTTCCTGCCCGGTCACTTCCGACAGATGTCTAGGACGCAGACGGTCAGCAAGCGGACGGTTCCGGTCCGCGTTCGGGTCTGCCGCTGCTGAGAAAAGATCGCTCATTCAATTGCTCTATCAAAAGACCATACCGCTTCAGGCATAATGCGGCCCGAAGCGGCATGCAACTTTTAGCGATCTGTCGGTATCGGTTTAACGCACAAACTGGCGCAACAGCATTCCGTTACGCTCCACCTCAAGCCGCCAGGCGAGACCGCGCCCCGCTTCCAGAATCGCGGTCAGATCTCCCACGGTCCGGATGGAGTTTCCGTTGATGCTGCGAACGATATCACCGGGACGCAAGCCGAGCCTTGCCGCCGGAGACCCGGAATAGACCTCAACGACCGCCACACCCTGACTGTCGCGCTTGAGGCGCAATTTTGCAGCGGTCGAAGGCGTGAGTTCAAGCACCGATGCACCAGCAAAGGGATTGTCGCCTTCGATAACCTGCGGCGCGGTTTCCTTGACCGCTGGCGCTTTGGAGAGCTTCACCGGGATGGTCTGATTTTTTCCGTTCCTCATGATTTCGATCGACACGGTGTTACCAATACCGGCCGTCGAAAGACGATAACCAAGAACGTCCTGGTTATCGACGCGGACGCCCTGGACGGACAAAACCACATCGCCGATTTTCAGCCCGGCGGTCTCAGCCGGTCCGCCTTTTGCGACTGCCGTGATCAAGGCCCCGTATGGCTTCTCCATACCGAGGCCTTCGGCCAGATCGGCGGTCACGCCCTGGAAAGTCGCGCCGATATAGGGGCGCTCGAAACTCGTGCTGCCATTCTGCGCAGCCTCGACAACGGCGCGAACCATGTTCGACGGAATCGCGAAGCCGATCCCAACCGAGCCGCCGGAACGCGAATAGATCGCGGTGTTGATCCCGATCAGGCGCCCGCGCATGTCGATCAGCGCACCGCCCGAATTGCCGGGATTGATGGCAGCATCGGTCTGGATGAAGAAATCGAAATCGGAAATCCCAACCTGAGTGCGCGATTGCGCGGAAACTATACCGCTCGTCACCGTCTGGCCCACGCCGAAGGGATTGCCAATCGCAAGCACCAGATCGCCGACTTCCACGTCATCAGAGTTACCGAGGCCGAGAACTGGAAACTTGTCCTTGGCTTCGATTTTCAGAACGGCAAGATCAGTGGTTTCGTCACGCAGAAGCAGCTTGCTTTCAAACTCGCGCCCATCCGACAGGGCGACCTTGATTTCATCCGCATCCTTGATGACGTGGTTGTTCGTCACCACGATGCCCGAACTCTCGACGATCACCCCGGAACCGAGCGATTGCTGGATGCGCGGCTTGCTTTCGCCAAACTGCCGTCCAAAAAACTGCTCGAAGAAAGGATCGCCCGCAAAGGGCGAACGCGCCTGCACCTGACGAGCGGCATAGACGTTCACAACAGCCGGCGTCGTTTCCTTCACAAGCGGAGCGAAGGACAACTGCATGTCGGCCCGGTTGAGCGGTATCTGTTTCTGTGGCGCCGCGGGCGCATCCTGCGCCATGGCAGAAGGAACAGCCAGACCGACCGATGCCAGCACGAGACCCAATATGCTTAAACGTCGCCAATTCATGCACATACTCCGCACTTATCAAGGTCTGCCGCTTCCACGAAGGAAGCAAGACTCGGGTGTTGAATGTAGTCAACTGAACGCAAGGATAAAGGGCCACATTGTGACCTGGAGCCATAAACCGTCGGTTTTTGGCGCATGCTGCCCCGCAAAAAAACATGAACGGTCAAGAACACAAACAAAAAGGGCCGCACAAGGCGGCCCTTTGATTGATCAGAAATCAGCGCAGATTATGCTGCGTCTGCTTCCGCAGCCTGTTCGGCTTCGACGCGGGCGCGGTCAGCCTTGCCCTTTGCATCGACGTCGCGTTCCACGAATTCGACAACTGCCAGAGGCGCATTGTCGCCAGCGCGGAAGCCAGCCTTCATGATGCGGATGTAGCCACCGTTGCGGGTCGCATAGCGAGCAGCCAGCGTATCGAACAGCTTTGCGACGAGCTTGACGTCGCGAATAGCCGAGATAGCCTGACGGCGGGCATGCAGATCGCCGCGCTTGCCGAGCGTGACAAGCTTTTCAACGATCGGGCGAATTTCCTTAGCTTTTGGAAGCGTCGTCACAATCTGCTCGTGTTCGATAAGCGAAGCAGCCATGTTGGCGAACATCGCCTTGCGGTGCGAGGCAGTGCGGTTCAGCTTACGGTATCCGTTACCGTGACGCATGAGCCTTCTCCTTAATTAGTTCTAGCCGGATAGCCGGTCTTAATATTGGTCTTCGTAGCGCTTTGCGAGATCTTCGATATTTTCCGGCGGCCAGGACGGGATTTCCATACCGAGATGGAGACCCATCGATGCCAGAACTTCCTTGATCTCGTTGAGCGACTTGCGGCCGAAATTCGGAGTCCGCAGCATCTCGGCTTCCGTCTTCTGGATCAGATCACCGATGTAGACGATGTTGTCGTTCTTCAGGCAGTTTGCCGAACGGACGGACAGTTCGAGTTCGTCCACCTTCTTGAGCAGAGCCGGGTTGAAAGCCAGTTCCGCAACCTGTTCCTGCGGAGCTTCCTTCTGCGGCTCTTCGAAGTTGACGAAGATCGCCAGCTGGTCCTGGAGAATACGAGCAGCGTATGCCACTGCGTCTTCACCGCTGACCGAGCCGTTTGTCTCGATGTTCAGCGTCAGCTTGTCATAATCAAGAACCTGACCTTCACGGGTGTTCTCGATCTTGTACGACACCTTGCGAACCGGGGAATACAGGCTGTCGACCGGGATAAGCCCGATCGGAGCGTCTTCCGCGCGGTTGCGGTCGGCAGGCACATAGCCCTTGCCGGTGTTGACGGTGAATTCCATGCGGATTTCAGCGCCTTCGTCCAGCGTGCAGATGACGTGATCCGGGTTCAGGATCTCGACATCGCCGACAGTCTGAATGTCGCCAGCCGTAACAACGCCTGGGCCTTCCTTGCGGACGACCATGCGCTTCGGGCCCTCGCCTTCCATGCGGATGGCGATTTCCTTGACGTTCAGAACGATATCCGTAACGTCTTCGCGGACGCCCGGGATCGAAGAGAATTCATGCAGAACGCCATCGATCTGAATGGCGGTCACGGCAGCGCCGCGAAGCGACGACAGAAGCACGCGACGCAGGGCATTGCCGAGCGTCAGACCGAAGCCGCGTTCCAGCGGTTCAGCAACGACGGTTGCATGCGTGCGGGAGCCGTTGGTGATGAAATCGACCTTGTTCGGCTTGATAAGTTCCTGCCAGTTCTTCTGGATCATGTGAGTATCCCTCTATCAATCGTCGCTACTATCCTATCGTAGCGATCAAGTGAAGAAACCGCAGAGGAGCCCCGAACTTCAAAAGCCCGAGGCTCATACGGCATGTGAACGAGGATTAGACCCGGCGCTTCTTGCGCGGACGGCAACCGTTGTGCGGGATCGGCGTAACATCGCGGATCGACGTGATCACAAAGCCGGCAGCCTGAAGGGCGCGCAGCGCGGATTCACGGCCAGAGCCCGGTCCGCAAACCTCGACTTCGAGGGAGCGCATGCCATGTTCCTGTGCCTTCTTGGCGCAGTCTTCGGCAGCGATCTGAGCGGCAAACGGGGTCGACTTGCGCGAACCCTTGAAACCCTGAGCACCGGCAGACGACCAGGCAATCGCATTGCCCTGAGCATCCGTAATGGTGATCATGGTGTTGTTGAACGTCGAATTTACGTGGGCAACGCCCGACGAGATGTTTTTACGCTCGCGACGGCGAACGCGCGTGGCTTCCTTGGCCATGACAGTCCTTTCAATCGATCTCTACACCGCCGTAATTCCAGCGGCTACACCGGTCCTCAAGAAAGGACCAGCATCAAACCCAACCGGCGCACCGGAAGGGCTCGACGGAACATGCGTCCCGTCGAAATTACTTCTTCTTGCCTGCGATTGCCTTCGCCGGACCCTTGCGGGTGCGTGCGTTGGTGTGCGTGCGCTGGCCGCGAACCGGCAGCGAACGACGATGACGCAGACCGCGGTAGCAGCCCAGATCCATCAGGCGCTTGATATTCATCGAAACTTCACGACGCAGGTCACCTTCGACCTGGTAGTCGGCATCGATTGCTTCGCGGATCTGAAGGACTTCAGCATCCGACAGCTGGTTAACGCGACGATCGTCAGCAATGCCGACCTTCGTTACGATTTCCCGAGCAAATTTCGGTCCGATCCCGTGGATGTACTGAAGCGCAATAACAACGCGCTTGTTCGTCGGGATGTTGACGCCAGCGATACGTGCCACGTCTGTTCTCCTTGAGTTATAAAAATTTCCATCTGGCAGATGCGATCAACCAGACAGCATTAAATGACCGGTACCGGCCTCTTTCGATTTCCGCCGATACCCGCCATTCAAAACCAGTTGAAGTGGCGCAGTCTTTGACGGAATCGCCCGAAAAAGTCAACTCTTAACTGTCCGTAAAGCCATCAAACCGGCCTGACAGGCAATTCAAGCAACTTCTGGAAGCAATAAACGGGCAGAAAACGCTTCACGCATTCCCTGCCCGTATTGGAACAAGGCTTCTTCAAGCCTCATCAATTTTTACGCCGGAACGAGAATTCTCTCGATTTCGGCGGTAACTTCTTCAACCGGCGCCATGCCATTGATGACGCGCAGTTCACCGGTTCCCGCATAATAGCTAGAAAGCGGCGCTGTCTTTTCGCGGTATTCCACGAGACGCTTGCGGAAAGCTTCGGGATTGTCGTCCGAACGGACCTGACCACCCTTGGCGATCGTCTCGTTCACGCGGCTCTCCATCCGCTTGACCAGGGCATTCTCGTCAACCTTCAGCTCGATCACTGCATCGAGCTTGAGGCCCTTGCCTGCCAACATGGTTCCCAGAGCCTGGGCTTGCGGCACCGTGCGAGGGTAACCGTCAAGGATGAACCCGTTCGCGCAATCCGGAGCATCGATGCGCTCCGATACGATCTGGTTCACGATCTCGTCGGAAACCAGTTGCCCGGCGTCCATCACGGCCTTGGCGCGCTTCCCGATCTCGCTCTGCTGGGCGACTGCTGCACGCAGCATGTCGCCGGTCGAGAGCTGAGGAATTCCATGCTTCTTGGTAAGAAGTCCAGCCTGCGTCCCCTTACCTGCTCCGGGCGGCCCAAGAAGTATCAGTCTCATTTATTGCGTTTCCCACCTCTGAGTTTGGACTTCTTGATCAACCCTTCATACTGATGGGCGATCAGATGCCCCTGAATTTGCGCAACCGTGTCGAGCGTCACGCTCACAACGATCAGCAGCGAGGTGCCACCAAGATAGAAGGGCACACCGGTTGCGGAAATCAGGAATTCCGGCAGGAGACAGACAAGCACGATATAGATGGCGCCGACAACAGTGATACGTGTCAGCACATAGTCTATGTATTCGGCGGTGCGCTCACCCGGACGAATGCCCGGAATAAAGCCGGAATGCTTCTTGAGCTGGTCAGCGGTGTCCTTGGGATTGAACACAATGGCCGTATAGAAGAAGCAGAAGAATGCCATCAATGCAGCATAGAACAGCATGTAGAGCGGCTGTCCGTGACCAAGCGCATTGAGAATGGTCGTCGCCCAGGCAGGCATTTCCGTCGTGTTGGCGAAGCCGGCAACAGTCGCAGGCAGAAGCAGCAGCGACGAAGCGAAAATCGGAGGAATAACGCCTGCAGTATTGAGCTTCAGCGGCAGATGCGAAGTGTCGCCCTGGAACATGCGATTGCCGACCTGACGCTTCGGATACTGGATCAGAAGACGACGCTGCGCACGTTCGACGAAAACGATGACCGCAATCAGCACGATAGCAAGAATGATGACGCCCAGAATAAGGCCCGTCGACAGCGCGCCGGTACGGCCGAGTTCCAGTGTACCGGAAATTGCGTGCGGCAGATTTGCGACGATACCAGAGAAGATGATCAGCGAAATACCGTTGCCGATACCGCGCGCAGTGATCTGCTCGCCGAGCCACATCAGGAACATCGTGCCACCCACAAGGGTAATCACCGACGAGACCATGAAGAAAGGTCCGGGGCTGGTAACGATGCCGTTACCGGACTGCAAACCGACCGAAATCGCGTAGGCCTGAACAAGCGCCAGAAGCACCGTGCCGTAACGCGTGTACTGATTGATGATCTTGCGACCCGCCTCGCCTTCCTTCTTCAGCGCTTCAAGCGACGGCACAACGGACGTCATGAGCTGCACGATAATGGAGGCAGAGATATAAGGCATGATGCCGAGCGCGAAAATGGCCATACGGCCCACGGCGCCACCGGCAAACATGTTGAAGAGCCCGAGCACACCTTGGCTATGCTGCTGGAAAGCCTGCGCAAGCGCGTCAGGATTGATGCCGGGAAGCGGAATATAGGTGCCGAACCGGTATACGAGCAAAGCACCCAGCGTGAACCAGATGCGCTTCTTGAGTTCTTCTGCCTTCGAGAAAGCCGAAAAATTGAGATTGGAAACTAGCTGTTCAGCAGCCGATGCCATTAAATTTCTCCGGTGAAAAGTCTCCGGTCCTCCGCCCCCGTCAGCGCAATCTATAGCGGTCGCGCCTCGAGACTAAAAAGACCCTACCCAGATATGCGCATTGGCATAAATGTGCAAGCGGCGGCACTAAGGCCGCCGCTTTTTATTTTTGTATCGAAGCCTTATTCGGCAGCGGCTTCAGGAAGCTTGATGCTACCGCCGGCTTTTTCGATCTTTTCAACCGCAGCCTTGGAAGCACCGGCGACCTCGAAGGCAACCTTTGCCTTCAGTTCGCCGTCCGAAAGGATGCGAACGCCGTCCTTGGCGCGACGAATCACGCCGGCAGCCTTCAGCGAATCGAGGTTCACAACAGCCTTGGCGTCGAGCTTGCCTGCATCGATAGCGGCCTGAATACGGCCGAGCGACACAACGTTGAAGCTCTTTGCAAAGATGTTGGTGAAGCCGCGCTTCGGCAGACGGCGGTAGATTGGCATCTGGCCGCCTTCGAAGCCATTGATCGAAACGCCCGAACGGGACTTCTGACCCTTGACGCCGCGACCACCGGTCTTGCCGGTGCCCGAACCGATACCGCGACCAACGCGCTTGCGCGCCTTGACCGAACCTGGCTTGTCACGCAGATCGTTGAGTTTCATATCTCTATCTCCCTGCGCTATCACGCCTCGTCCACAACGCGAACGAGGTGTGGAAGCTTGGCGATCATGCCACGGACTGCCGGAGTATCTTCCAGCGTGCTGCGGCGGTGCATTTTATTAAGACCCAGACCGATCAGCGTTGCGCGCTGCTCGGCTGGACGACGGATTGGGCTTCCGATCTGCTCGACCGTAACCGTCTTGCCCTTCTTCTCAGCCATCACTCAAATCCCTTGTCTATGGCGTATCCGGTGGCCTGAGCGGCCCCGGACGAACACAAACTATCGGCTATTCTTCCGAACCGACCACATCATGGCGGCGAGCCTGAAGGGTCGAGTACTTGATGCCGCGCTGTGCAGCGATGTCCTTCGGATGCATCTGATGCTTCAGAGCATCGAACGTCGCACGAACCATGTTGTAAGGGTTCGACGAACCGAGCGACTTGGCGACAACGTCCTGAACGCCGAGCGTTTCGAACACTGCACGCATCGGACCACCGGCGATGATACCCTTACCAGCAGGAGCTGCGCGAAGCAGAACCTTACCGGCGCCGTGACGGCCTTCAACATCGTGATGCAGCGTACGGCCCGAACGCAGCGGTACGAAGATCATGTCGCGCTTAGCGGCTTCGGTAGCCTTGCGGATAGCTTCCGGCACTTCACGTGCCTTGCCATGACCGAAGCCTACGCGGCCCTTCTGATCGCCAACAACGACGAGCGCAGCAAAACCGAAGCGACGGCCGCCCTTGACGACCTTGGCAACACGGTTGATGTGAACGAGCTTATCGACGAATTCGCTGTCGCGCTCCTCACGGCCGCGATCTTCGCGGTTACGTTCTCTCTGTGCCATATCCTGATTTCCTTTTTCTTTTCCGGAAGCACAAATGCTAATTAGAAGCTGAGGCCGCTTTCGCGAGCAGCTTCGGCGAGAGCCTTCACACGGCCGTGGTAAATGAATGCACCACGGTCGAACACTACGTCCTTGACGCCAGCCTTGACGGCACGCTCAGCAACCAGCTTGCCAACGGCAGCGGCTGCTGCGGAGTCGGCACCGGTCTTGAGCTTGCCCTTGAGGTCGCCATCGAGGGTCGAAGCGGCCGCAAGCGTAACGCCGCGGACGTCGTCGATGATCTGGGCGTAGATGTTCTTGGAAGAACGGTGCACGCTGAGACGCGGACGGCCATTGGCGACAGCCTTGACCTGGCGGCGTACACGAGCAGCGCGACGCTGCAAAGTTTCTTTTGGCGATGCCATGACGCGCTTCCCTTACTTCTTCTTGCCTTCTTTGCGGACGATCTTCTCGCCAGCATACTTGACGCCCTTGCCCTTGTAAGGCTCGGGGCCGCGATATTCGCGGATCTCAGCCGCGACCTGACCGACCTGCTGCTTGTCGATACCCGAAACGACGATTTCCGTCGGCTTCGGAACAGCAACAGTAATGCCAGCAGGCACGTCGTAGACCACTTCGTGGCTGAAGCCGAGCGAAAGCTGCAGGTTCTTGCCCTGCATGGCAGCGCGGTAACCGACGCCGCTGATTTCGAGCTTCTTTTCAAAGCCGTCCTTCACGCCAACAAAAATGTTGGAGATCATAGTGCGGGACATGCCCCACTTCGAACGAGCTTCCTTCGACTGGTCGCGTGGATCGACACTTACAGCGCCGTCTTCCATCTTGACCAGAACTTCATCGTGCACGACGAAGGAGAGTTCACCCTTCGCGCCCTTTGCCTTGACGATCTGCCCATCAACACTGGCGGTCACGCCTGCCGGGACCGGCACGGGTTTTTTACCGATACGAGACATTTTGATACCTGTCTTTTATCTGTTCGCTGTCAACCGCATCAGAAGATGCGGCAGAGCAGCTCACCACCAACGTTTTGTTCACGGGCTTCATGATCCGCCATCACGCCCTTCGGCGTGGAGAGGATCGAGATGCCGAGGCCGTTCGCGACCTGCGGGATCGACTTGACCGACACGTAAACGCGACGGCCAGGCTTCGATACGCGGCTGATCTCACGGATAACCGGAACACCTTCGTAGTACTTCAGTTCAATTTCGATCTCGGCCTTGCCGTTCACGAATTCACTCTGCGTGTATCCGCGGATGTAGCCTTCAGACTGAAGGACATCCAGAACGCGAGCGCGCAGCTTGGAAGCCGGGGTCGTAACCTTGGTCTTCTTGCGGCCTACTGCGTTGCGAATACGGGTCAGCATATCGCCGATAGGATCTGACACAGACATATGCTACTCCTTACCAGCTCGACTTGACGATGCCCGGTACCTGACCGAGCGAACCCAACTGACGGAGCGCGATACGCGACATCTTCAGTTTACGGTAGTAACCACGCGGACGGCCCGAAACTTCGCAACGATTGCGAATACGAACCTTCGATGAATTGCGCGGCAGTTCGGCAAGCCGGATGGTGGCGCGGAAGCGCTCTTCCAGCGGAAGGCCCTGATCCATTACGATCGCCTTCAGACGTGCACGCTTGCCAGCGTGACGCTTAACCAACTTTTCGCGGCGCTTGTTTTTTTCGACTGCGCTAGTCTTGGCCATATTAATATACCTCGCTACGCTTGCCGTTACTGCCGGAAGGGGAAGTTGAATGCACGCAGAAGAGCGCGCGCTTCATCATCCGTCTTGGCGGTCGTGCAAACGATGATGTCCATGCCCCAGATCTGATCAACCTTATCGTAGTTGATTTCCGGAAACACGATGTGCTCCTTGATGCCCATGGCATAGTTGCCGCGGCCGTCAAAGCTCTTCGGGTTCAGGCCGCGGAAGTCGCGGACGCGAGGAAGAGCGATCGTGACAAGACGATCAAGGAATTCGTACATGCGGTCCTGGCGAAGGGTAACCTTCGTGCCGATCGGCATGCCCTCACGCAACTTGAACGTTGCGATCGAGTTACGGGCGCGGGTCACGACGGCCTTCTGGCCGGCGATCTGGCTGAGGTCTTCAGCAGCAACCGCAGGCTTCTTGGAATCGCCAGTGGCTTCGCCAACGCCCATGTTGAGGACAACCTTGGTGATGCGCGGAATCTGCATCTCGTTGTCGTATTTGAATTCTTCAAGCAGAGCCTTACGAATGTTTTCATTGTAAAGCTTCTTGAAGCGGGGAAGTGCCTTAGCTTCAGCCATCGATCAGCGCTCCAGAACGTTTTGCGACACGAACCTTCTTGCCGTCCTCGACGCGGAAACCGACGCGAGTCGGCTTGCCGTCCTTGGGGTCAGCAATTGCCAGGTTGGAAAGGTGGATCGGCGCTTCCTTGGAGATAATGCCGGCTTCCTGGGTCTGGGTCTGACGCTGATGGCGCTTTACAATGTTGATACCGCGAACGAGCGCCTGCTCATCCTTCGGCATAACCTTGAGAACTTCGCCCTTACGGCCCTTGTCCTTACCGGACAGCACGACAACGCTGTCGCCTTTGCGAATCTTCTGCATCGTCTTGCTTCCTTACAGAACTTCCGGAGCCAGCGAGATGATCTTCATGTGGTTCTTTGCGCGGAGTTCGCGCGGAACCGGTCCGAAGATACGCGTGCCGATTGGCTCTTTCTTGTTATCGATGAGAACGGCTGCATTGTTATCGAAACGAATAACGCTGCCGTCCGGACGACGGATGTCCTTGGCGGTGCGTACAACAACCGCCTTCATCACGTCACCCTTTTTGACGCGGCCGCGCGGAATAGCTTCCTTGATCGACACCACAATGATGTCGCCAACGGAAGCGTAACGCCGCTTCGAGCCGCCCAGCACCTTGATGCACATGACACGACGTGCGCCGGAATTATCCGCCACGTCGAGGTTTGTTTGCATCTGAATCATGACTGGCCGCCTTCTTTCCTCTCAGCTGGTTAAGGGCTCCTGCCCTACCTAAGCTGCGTGTTTATAATTTAGCCTGCTGCTTCGTTCGTCAGAACGACCCAGCGTTTGTCCTTCGAGATCGGAGCCGATTCCTGGATGGAAACGAAATCGCCGACCTTGAACTGGTTGTTTTCGTCATGCGCCTTGTATTTCTTAGACTGACGCACGGTCTTCTGGAGGAGCGGATGCGAATAGCGGCGCTCAACCTTGACCACAACAGTCTTGTCATTCTTGTCGCTGACGACAACGCCCTGCAGAACGCGTTTAGGCATCATATTCTTCCTTATGCCTTGCTTGCGGCCGCCTTCTGGCGGGCAATAGTCTTGATACGCGCGATGTCGCGGCGAACCTGCTTCACGCGCGCGGTTTTTTCGAGCTGGCCGGTGGCCTTCTGAAAGCGCAGGTTGAACTGCTCTTTCTTCAGGGTGCCCAGCTCGTCATTCAGTTGATCGAGGCTCTTCGCCCGAACGTCTGCGGCTTTCATAGTTGCCTCTCTCTTATTCAGCAATGCGCTGGATAAAGCGCGTCTTGATCGGCAACTTTGCGGCGCCGAGTCTGAGGGCTTCGCGTGCCACATCTTCGGGTACGCCGTCAAGCTCAAACATCACGCGACCTGGTGCCACACGGCATGCCCAGTAGTCAACCGAACCCTTACCTTTACCCATACGGACTTCAGTAGGCTTCGAAGTTACCGGCAGGTCCGGGAAGATGCGGATCCACACGCGACCGGCACGCTTCATGTGACGGGTGATCGCGCGGCGGGCCGCTTCGATCTGACGTGCAGTGACGCGTTCCGGCTCAACGGCCTTCAAACCGAATGCACCGAAATTCAGATCCGTGCCGCCTTTCGAGTTGCCGTGAATACGGCCCTTGAACTGCTTGCGGAACTTGGTGCGCTTAGGCTGCATCATTGTTCTCTACTCCAAATTTCTCGCCCGCGGCCCGCTTTTTAAGCGTTTTCGCGGCGGCGGTTCGACGAGGAACCCTGATTGTCACCCTCGACCGCACGACGCTCGGAAGCCATCGGATCGTGTTCAAGGATTTCGCCCTTGAAGACCCAGACCTTCACGCCGCAGATACCATAAGCGGTCTTCGCTTCTGCCGTGCCGTAGTCAATATCGGCGCGCAGCGTATGAAGCGGAACGCGACCTTCACGGTACCATTCCATGCGAGCGATTTCCGCGCCACCCAGACGACCCGAGCAGTTGATACGGATACCTTCGGCTCCAAGACGCATTGCCGACTGAACGGCACGCTTCATGGCGCGACGGAATGCCACACGGCGTTCGAGCTGCTGAGCGATCGACTGGGCGATCAGCGTAGCGTCGATTTCCGGCTTGCGAACTTCAACGATATTGAGCGACGTATCGGCATTGGTCATCTCGGAAAGCTTCTTGCGGAGCTTCTCGATGTCTGCACCCTTCTTGCCGATGATGATGCCCGGACGAGCCGAATGGATCGTCACGCGGCACTTCTTGTGCGGACGCTCGATAACGATCTTGGAGATCGCGGCCTGCTTGAGTTCCTCGGTGAGGAATTCGCGGATCTTGACATCTTCATGCAGCAGCTTGCCGTACTCACCGGTATTCGCGTACCAACGCGAATCCCAGGTGCGGTTAATGCCGAGACGAAGACCGATCGGATTAATCTTCTGACCCATTATGCGGCCTCCCCTTTTTCCGCGACTTCGCGGACAACAATGGTGAGATGCGAAAACGGCTTCTCGATCCGGCTTGCACGGCCACGTCCGCGGACATGGAAGCGCTTCATGACGATCGACTTGCCGACATAAGCTTCGGCGACGATCAGAGCATCGACGTCGAGGTCATGGTTGTTTTCAGCGTTCGCAATTGCGGACTGAAGCGTCTTCTTGACCGTATCGGCGATCCGCTTGCGCGAGAACGTCAGATCGGCAAGTGCCGCATTCACCTTCTTGCCGCGGATCATGCTCGCAACAAGGTTCAGCTTCTGCGGGCTGACGCGCAGCGTGCGGGCAACAGCTTGCGCTTCGTTGTCCTTGAGCTGACGGGGAGCTTTAGCCTTGCCCATCGTTACTTCCTCTTCGACTTCTTGTCCGCGCCGTGACCGTAATAGGTACGCGTAGGCGCGAATTCACCGAACTTGTGTCCGACCATTTCTTCCGAAACCGACACCGGCACATGCTTGTTGCCGTTGTAAACGCCGAAAGTCAGGCCGACAAACTGCGGCAGGATGGTGGAGCGGCGGCTCCACATCTTGATAACTTCATTACGACCGCCTTCGCGTACCTTCTCAGCCTTCTTGAGAAGATAGCCGTCGACAAACGGACCTTTCCAAACTGAACGAGCCACTTCAGACTACCTCTCTTACTTCTTGCGCTGATGGCGCGAACGCATGATGAACTTGTCGGTCGCCTTGTTCGAGCGCGTCTTCTTGCCCTTCGTAGGCTTGCCCCACGGAGTGACAGGGTGACGACCACCCGAGGTACGACCTTCACCACCACCATGCGGGTGATCGACCGGGTTCATTGCAACGCCGCGAACGTGCGGACGCTTGCCACGCCATACCGAACGACCGGCCTTACCGTCGTTGATGTTGCCGTGGTCCGGGTTGGATACTGCACCGACCGAAGCAAAGCAGGCACCTGGAACCAGACGCTGTTCACCGGAATTGAGGCGCAGAATGGCCATGCCCTGATCGCGACCGACGAGCTGTGCGTAGGTGCCAGCCGAACGAGCGATCTGACCGCCCTTGCCCGGCTTCAGCTCGACGTTGTGGATGATCGTGCCAACCGGCATGGAAGCGAGCGGCATTGCGTTGCCCGGCTTCACGTCGACGGAGTTGCCGGCAATAACCTTGTCGCCAACAGCAAGACGCTGCGGAGCCAGGATGTATGCCAGTTCACCGTCTTCATAACGGATCAGCGCGATGAACGCGGTGCGGTTCGGATCGTATTCCAGGCGTTCTACGGTGCCGACAACGTCAAGCTTGCGGCGCTTGAAGTCGATGAAACGGTACGAACGCTTGTGACCGCCGCCCTGAAAGCGGACAGTGATACGACCGGTGTTGTTACGGCCACCCTTCTTGGACAGACCTTCGGTCAGGGACTTGACCGGCTTGCCCTTGTAGAGTTCCGAACGGTCCACGATGACCAGCTGACGCTGGCCTGGCGTGATCGGATTAAAATGCTTGAGTGCCATTGTCTCTTACTCCATGGCCTCTCAGAGACCGGTCGAAACGTCGATGCTCTGGCCTTCGGCCAAAGTAACGATCGCTTTCTTGACGTCGCTCTGGCGCCCGATAAGGCCGCGGAAACGCTTGACCTTACCCTTGCGCACTGCAGTGTTGACTGCGGTAACCTTGACGCCGAACAGCGCTTCGACTGCAGCCTTGATTTCCGGCTTCGTTGCCTTGCGGGCTACGTTGAAGACAACCTGGTTGTGTTCGGAAACCATGGTGGACTTCTCAGTGATAACCGGGCTGACGATCACGTCGTAATGGCGAAGATCAGTCATTTGAAACGCTCCTCGAGGGCTTCGACAGCCGCCTTGGAAAGAACGAGCTTGCCACGGCGAAGGATGTCGTAAACATTGATGCCCTGCACTGGCAGAACGTCGATGTTCGGGATGTTCGAAGCCGCGCGCTGGAAGTTCGCATCGATCTCTGCACCGCCGATGAGGAGTGCGTTTTCGAGACCGAGCTTGGCGAACTGTGAAACAAGCTGCTTCGTCTTGGCTTCCGTGGCAGCCAGATCATCGATAATGATCAGGTCAGATGCCTTTGCCTTTGCAGACAGGGCATGACGCAGGCCAAGAGCGCGAACCTTCTTCGGCAGATCGTGATCGTGCGAACGGACAACCGGTCCGTGAGCCTGACCACCGCCGCGGAACTGCGGTGCGCGAGCCGAATGGTGACGAGCGCGGCCCGTACCCTTCTGCTTGTACATCTTGGCGCCGGTGCGGCTTACGTCGCCACGGCCCTGAGCCTTATGGGAGCCCTGCTGGCGGCGAGCCAGCTGCCAGCGCACGACGCGCTGAAGAATGTCGTCACGCGGGTCCAGGCCGAAGATTTCTTCGTTCAGCTTGACCTTGCCGGCATCCTTGCCTTCAAGAGTGGTAATCGTGAGATCCATTATTCGGCTCCCTCAGTCGCGACAGCTTCAGCCTTCGCGGCACCTGCACGCAGAGCGGCCGGCTTCGGCGCGTTCTCAGGCAGCGAAACCTTTACCGCGTCGCGTACGATGATCCAGGCACCCTTGGAGCCCGGAACCGCACCGCGAACCAGGATCAGGCCGCGATCGCTGTCCGTCGAGACAACTTCAATATTCTGCGTGGTTACGCGGGTCTGGCCCATGTGACCAGCCATCTTCTTGCCCTTGAACACCTTACCCGGGTCCTGACGCTGACCGGTCGAGCCGTGAGCGCGGTGGGTAATGGAGTTACCGTGCGAAGCACGATGGCCACCGAAGTTATGACGCTTCATAACACCGGCAAAGCCCTTACCGATCGAAGTACCCGTCACATCGACCTTCTGGCCGGCGACGAAGTGTTCGGCGGTGATTTCAGCGCCGACTTCGAGGAGGTTATCCGGCGAAACGCGGAATTCCGCGACCTTCGCCTTAGGCTCGACCTCGGCCTTCGCGAAATGACCGCGCATAGCCTTGGACGTGTTCTTTACTTTGGCGATACCAACGCCAAGCTGAACAGCCGTGTAACCGTTCTTTTCAACTGTACGCTGAGCTACCACGTGGCAATTCTCCATGCGGAGAACCGTCACCGGCACATGCTCGCCGGCGTCGTTATAGACGCGGGTCATGCCCAGCTTCTGTGCAATAACACCTGAACGCATCGGGTTCGTTCCTTCCGTCCTCAAGCCGATTAAAGCTTGATCTCGACATCGACACCGGCGGACAGATCGAGCTTCATCAGCGCGTCCACCGTCTGCGGGGTCGGGTCAACGATATCGAGAAGACGCTTGTGCGTGCGCATCTCGAACTGCTCGCGGCTCTTCTTGTCGATGTGCGGCGACCGGTTAACCGTGAACTTCTCGATCCGTGTTGGAAGCGGGATCGGTCCGCGCACATTTGCACCGGTACGCTTGGCAGTCGACACGATTTCCCGCGTCGAAGCGTCAAGGATCCGATGATCAAACGCCTTCAGGCGAATGCGGATGTTTTGACCGTTCATTTCATCTGTTCCTTGTTACGCGGAAACGCCCGCTCTTGAGCGAGCGTTCCTGCACAAACCTTCATTACTCGATGATCGAGGAGACGATGCCTGCACCGACGGTGCGGCCGCCTTCACGGATAGCGAAGCGGAGCTTCTCTTCCATGGCGATCGGCACGATCAGCTGCACGTCCATGGCGACGTTATCGCCAGGCATGACCATTTCCGTGCCAGCCGGCAGCGTGACAACGCCCGTCACGTCCGTCGTGCGGAAGTAGAACTGCGGACGGTAGTTCGTGAAGAACGGCGTATGACGGCCACCTTCGTCCTTGGTCAGAATGTAGGCTTCTGCCTTGAACTTGGTGTGCGGCTTCACAGAACCCGGCTTGCAGAGAACCTGGCCGCGTTCAACGTCTTCACGGCCAACGCCGCGGATCAGCGCGCCGATGTTGTCGCCAGCCTGGCCCTGATCGAGCAGTTTGCGGAACATTTCAACGCCGGTAACCGTCGTCTTCGCCGTCGCCTTGATGCCGACGATTTCAACTTCTTCACCAACCTTGACGATACCGCGCTCAACGCGACCCGTCACAACCGTGCCACGACCCGAGATCGAGAACACGTCTTCGATCGGCATGAGGAACGGCTGGTCGATCGGACGCTCCGGGGTCGGAATGTAGTCGTCAACAGCAGCCATCAGCGAACGAACGGCGTCTTCGCCCAGTTCCTTCGAGGAATCTTCAAGAGCAGCAAGAGCCGAACCCTTGATGATCGGGATTTCGTCGCCAGGGAATTCGTACTTCGACAGAAGTTCGCGAACTTCCAGTTCAACCAGTTCGAGCAGTTCTGCGTCGTCAACCTGGTCGCACTTGTTGAGGAACACTACGATTGCCGGAACGCCAACCTGACGGGCGAGCAGGATGTGCTCGCGGGTCTGCGGCATCGGGCCGTCAGCAGCCGAAACCACCAGGATCGCGCCGTCCATCTGGGCAGCGCCGGTGATCATGTTCTTCACATAGTCGGCGTGGCCGGGGCAGTCGACGTGTGCGTAGTGACGGTTTGCGGTTTCGTACTCGACGTGAGCCGTCGAGATCGTGATGCCGCGGGCGCGCTCTTCAGGAGCGGCGTCGATCTGGTCATACGCCTTGAACTCACCAAAGAACTTGGTGATCGCTGCAGTCAGCGACGTCTTGCCATGGTCAACGTGACCAATCGTGCCGATGTTAACGTGGGGCTTCGTACGTTCAAACTTACTCTTTGCCATTTGAGCTCTCCGTAAATTTAGCCTGCTCAGGCATTCTTTTAATTGGGAGCGTGACCCTTAGATCACGCAAACTTCTTCTGGATTTCCTGTGCGACCGCCGTCGGAACCGGCTCATAATGGTCGAACTGCATCGTGTACTGTGCACGGCCCTGGGACATCGAACGCAGCGAGTTCACGTAACCAAACATGTTAGCCAGCGGAACCATTGCATTGACGACCGTGGCGATGCCGCGGGCTTCGGTGCCGGAAATCTGACCGCGACGCGAGTTCAGATCGCCGATGACGTCACCAACGTAATCTTCCGGCGTGACAACCTCGACCTTCATGATCGGTTCGAGGAGCTGTGCGCCAGCCTTCTGCGCACCTTCACGGAACGCTGCACGGGACGCGATTTCGAAGGCGAGAACAGACGAGTCAACGTCATGGTACGCACCGTCGATCAGGGTGGCCTTCACGCCGAGCATCGGGAAGCCAGCCAGCGGGCCTGCACCCATGACGCTTTCGATACCCTTCTGGACACCCGGAATGTATTCCTTCGGAACCGAGCCGCCGACGATCTTCGATTCGAAGATGAAATCGTCGCCATCATGCGGTTCGAAGATGATCTTGACGCGAGCGAACTGACCCGAACCACCCGACTGCTTCTTGTGGGTGTAATCGATTTCAGCCTGACGGGTGATCGATTCACGGTAAGCAACCTGCGGAGCCCCGACGTTGGCTTCAACCTTGAATTCGCGCTTCATGCGATCGACGAGAATGTCGAGGTGAAGTTCGCCCATGCCGGCGATGATGGTCTGACCGGATTCTTCGTCCGACTTGACGCGGAAAGAAGGATCTTCGGCAGCTAGACGATTGAGCGCGATGCCCATCTTTTCCTGGTCGGCCTTGGTCTTCGGTTCGATAGCGATTTCGATAACCGGATCCGGGAATTCCATGCGCTCGAGGATAACCGGCTTCAGCGGATCGCAGAGCGTATCGCCAGTGGTGGTTTCCTTGAGGCCAGCCAGAGCAACGATGTCGCCAGCAAAAGCTTCTTCGATGTCTTCACGGCTGTTGGAGTGCATCTGCAGCATACGGCCGATACGCTCACGCTTGCCCTTGACGGTGTTTTCGAGCGAAATGCCCTTGGTCAGCTTGCCCGAGTAAATACGAGCGAAGGTCAGCGAACCAACGAACGGGTCGTTCATGATCTTGAATGCGAGCATCGAAAGCGGTGCTTCATCCGAAGATTCACGGGTGGTTTCGCTTTCCGTCTTGACGTCGATGCCCTTGATGGCAGGAACATCGGTCGGAGCCGGAAGGAATTCCACAACAGCGTCGAGAAGCGGCTGAATGCCACGGTTCTTGAACGCGGTGCCGCAAAGAACCGGATGGAACTTGACGTCGATGGTGCCCTTACGGATCAGAGCGCGCAGCTCGTCATTCGTAGGCATGGTGCCTTCGAGATAGGCTTCCATTGCAGCTTCGTCGATTTCCACGGCCAGCTCGATGAGCTTTTCGCGATATTCTTCAGCCTTGTCCTTCAGATGGGCAGGAATTTCACCAACCGTCGCAGCTGCGCCGATGGTGCCATCCCAGGTCAGGGCCTTCATTTCGATCAGGTCGATGACGCCTTCGAACTCGTTTTCAGCGCCGATCGGCAGCTGAACCGGAAGTGCTACTGCGCCAAGACGCGAACCGACCATTTCTACGCAACGGTAGAAATCGGCACCGATCTTGTCCATCTTGTTGACGAAGACCATACGCGGGACGTGGTACTTTTCAGCCTGACGCCACACGGTTTCGGTCTGGGGCTCAACGCCAGCGTTGGCGTCGAGCAGCGCGATTGCGCCGTCGAGAACGCGCAGGCTGCGCTCAACTTCAATCGTGAAGTCAACGTGACCAGGCGTGTCGATGATGTTGAAACGGCGCTTCTTACCATCACGGCCCTGCCAGAACGTGGTCGTAGCAGCGGAAGTGATCGTGATACCGCGTTCCTGTTCCTGCTCCATCCAGTCCATGGTCGACGCACCATCGTGGGTTTCGCCGATCTTGTGGTTCTTACCGGTATAGAACAGAATGCGCTCGGTCATCGTCGTCTTACCGGCGTCGATGTGAGCCATGATACCGAAATTGCGGTAGTCTTCGATTTTATATTCGCGGGCCATGATAGTCGCTCTTTGAATAGGTTTCGACGATTACCAGCGGTAATGCGAGAAGGCGCGGTTGGCTTCAGCCATGCGGTGCGTGTCTTCACGCTTCTTCACAGCAGAACCACGGTTGTTGGCAGCGTCAAGCAGCTCACCGGAAAGACGATCGATCATCGTCGTCTCGTTACGGCCACGAGCAGCATTGATGAGCCAACGGATGGCAAGTGCCTGGCGGCGTTCTGGACGCACATCAACCGGAACCTGATAGGTTGCACCACCAACGCGGCGCGAACGGACTTCGATGTGCGGAGCTACGTTGTCGAGCGCCTGATGGAACAGCGCGACCGGCTCGGACTTTGCCTTGGCTTCGATTGCATCGAGCGCACCGTAAACGATGCTTTCAGCAACCGACTTCTTGCCATGAAGCATGACTGCATTCATGAACTTCGTGATAACGAGATCGCCGAACTTCGGATCCGGATTGATCTCACGCTTCTCAGCCTTATGGCGTCTGGACATTTCGTCTCTTCTTTCAATTACATCGGGCTCAGCTCACCTTCTGGCGGCCGGTATCCCCGGAAAATTTTACTTCGGACGCTTTGCACCGTACTTCGAACGGCGCTGCTTGCGGTTCTTGACGCCCTGGGTGTCGAGAACGCCGCGGATGATGTGGTAACGCACACCTGGCAAGTCCTTTACACGACCGCCGCGGATCATGACGACGGAGTGCTCCTGCAGGTTATGCCCTTCACCAGGGATATAACCGATAACTTCGAAGCCGTTCGTCAGACGAACCTTGGCAACCTTACGCAGAGCCGAGTTCGGCTTCTTCGGGGTCGTCGTGTAAACGCGGGTGCAAACGCCGCGCTTCTGAGGGTTTGCCTGCAGTGCAGGAACCTTATTACGCTTTACCGGCGCAATGCGCGGCTTGCGGATAAGCTGGTTTACGGTTGGCATACAACCTTCCTCTTTAAAAAATCTCGTATCCACGCCCCAAGGGGCCGTTTCACCGGCATGCTCATGCACAAATTCGGAGTCAGCCCTCGTCAACCGGTGGCCACCCCGAACAAAAGCAGAGGAAGCTGACGCTTCATGCGAACGGCAAGTTGCATTTCGATCGTAAAACGAACCCTGTTTGAGACGAACTTCAGGACGCGTCGTCCCGAAAAAGCCTGTCTCACATCGGCTCAGATGGGCTGCTGATACGTCTTTAGCGACGTTTCGTCAAGGGCAGCGGCTCAAGTTTCTTTAATGAAAGCCCTGAAACCGGCGTTTTGATCCCGCCCGGACAGGTTATTGCGCCGCATTTGACGACTATTCGCTAATATTACGCGATCAAAACCGTCATTTTCCTATGCAAGCATGGCGCAGCCACTCAGGTCAGGCTATTGAAGCACATCCGAGTCGAAACGCAACCGAATATTAAGGGTTTCTCAATGTCTTCCACATCCACAAATGATTCCACACCTGCGGGCGACGATTCGCCAACCGTCCATCTCGTCATCGCTGATGTCTGGAACGAAGGCGAAGAATCCCCAGTCGAAGTACACCTGCTTTTGAAATCGGACGAGAACGAAGATCTCGTTCAGACCGTCCTCAGCATTCTTGCCGAAGAAGGCTACCATGAAGCCGAACTTCTGGAGATGGGCACACTGACCGAAGAGCCGGAAGAAGAACCGCACAAGAGCGCCTGGGCCACCGCCCTTAGCGGTGAAGTCGCGCTGATCGAATTCGACGGCGACGACGAGGAAGAAGAATAAGCATCATAGAGAGCGCCGGTTTCAACCGGCGTTTTTTTTCTTCTGCTGATGCGGGCTCTCCCGTTATCCCGAAATGCAAAAAGGCCGCCCCGAAGGGCGGCCTTTTTCAGTTTCGTATCCGCCGATCTTATTCGGCAGCGTTGTTGGTCATGTCCACCAGCATCGCATTGGCTTCCGCGGAACCGGAAGACTTGCGGCGCTCGTCGATGATCAGATCGTCGCGAGCGGTTGCGATGCGACGGATCTGGTTGGTCATGCCGCCAGTACCGGCCGGAATGAGACGGCCAACGATGACGTTTTCCTTGAGACCCTGCAGCGTGTCCATCTTGCCGGCCACCGCAGCCTCGGTGAGGACGCGGGTCGTTTCCTGGAACGACGCAGCAGAGATGAACGAAGGCGTCTGCAGCGAAGCCTTGGTGATACCGAGCAGAACAGGATTGCCGGAGCCCGGCTTCTTGCCCTCTTCGATAAGACGCTCGTTGATCTCTTCCAACTCGATGCGGTCGACGTGGTCGCCCGGAATGTAGCCGGTATCGCCGGATTCCGTGATTTCCACCTTCTGCAGCATCTGACGGACAATCACTTCGATGTGCTTGTCGTTGATCAAAACGCCCTGCAGACGATAGACTTCCTGGATTTCGTTCACGAGGTACGAAGCCAGAGCTTCGACGCCCTTGATCGCCAGAATGTCATGCGGTGCCGGGTTGCCGTCGAGGATGTACTCACCCTTTTCGATGACGTCGCCGTCCTGAAGATGGAACGGCTTGCCCTTCGGAATGAGGTACTCGACCGGCTCGATCGTGTCGTCGTTCGGCTCGATGATGATGCGACGCTTGTTCTTGTAGTCGCGACCGAAGCGAACGGTACCATCGATCTCGGCGATGATGGCATGGTCCTTCGGACGACGTGCTTCGAACAGTTCGGCCACACGCGGCAGACCGCCGGTGATGTCCTTGGTCTTGGCGCTTTCCATCGGCAGACGGGCGATAACGTCACCAGCCTTCACATGCGCGCCAGGCTCGACCGAAAGGATCGATTCCACGGAGAGCAGGAAGCGGGCATCGCCACCCTTCGACAGCTTCAGGATCTTGCCGGCCTTGTCCTTGATGACCATGGCAGGCTTGAGGTCCGAACCGCGAGGCGTCGAACGCCAGTCGATGACGACGCGCTTCGTGATACCGGTCGACTCGTCAGCCGTTTCCGAAACCGAGAGACCATCGACGAGATCTTCGAACTCAACATAGCCTTCAACTTCGGTCATGATCGGACGGGTATACGGGTCCCACTCAGCAATACGCTGGCCGCGCTTGACCGTATCGCCCTCGTCCACGAACAGACGCGAACCGTAGGTCACGCGGTGGACCGCACGTTCCTTGCCCGTTGCGTCGAGGATCAGGACAGCCATGTTACGGCCCATCACCACGAGGTTGCCATCGGAGTTGCGAACCACGTTGCGGTTACGCAGCTTGACGGTGCCTTCGTACGAAGCTTCGAGATACGAGCTGTCAACCACCTGTGCAGTACCGCCCAAGTGGAAGGTACGCATGGTGAGCTGGGTGCCCGGCTCGCCGATCGACTGAGCAGCGATAACGCCGACCGCTTCGCCCTGGTTGACCGGAGTACCGCGTGCAAGGTCGCGACCATAGCACTTGGCGCAGACGCCGTTGCGGGTTTCGCAGGTCAGGGCCGAACGGATGCGGATCGACTGGATACCAGCCTTCTCGATGATCTCGACGTCCTTTTCCTCGATCATGCGGCCAGCTTCGACGATGACTTCGCCGGTTGCCGGATGCAGGATCGGATCGAGAGCCGTACGGCCCAGAACGCGCTGGCCGATCGAGGCAACGATCTGACCGGCATCGACGATCGGCTGCATGGTGAGACCGATTTCGGCGCCGCAATCGACTTCCGAAATGATTGCATCCTGTGCAACGTCAACGAGACGGCGGGTCAGGTAGCCCGAGTTAGCCGTCTTCAAGGCGGTGTCTGCCAGACCCTTACGGGCACCGTGGGTCGAGTTGAAGTACTCGTTAACGGTCAGGCCTTCCTTGAAGTTCGAGATGATCGGGGTTTCGATGATTTCACCCGACGGCTTGGCCATCAGGCCACGCATGCCGCCAAGCTGACGCATCTGGTTGACCGAACCACGGGCACCCGAATGCGACATCATGTAGACCGAGTTCATCTGCTTCTGGCGACCGGTCACCGGATCGAATTCGACGGCCTTCAGCCGCGCCATCATCTCTTCGGTGATCTTGTCGGTAGCCTTGCCCCAGGCGTCAACGACCTTGTTGTACTTTTCGCCCTGAGTGATCAGGCCGTCATTGTACTGCTGTTCGTATTCGGTCGTGAGCGCTTCGGTGTCGGCAACAATCTTCGCCTTCGTGTCCGGGATAACCATGTCATCCTTGCCGAAGGAGATGCCTGCACGGCAGGCATGAGCGAAACCGAGCTGCATGATGCGATCGCAGAAGATGACCGTCTCTTTCTGACCGCAATGGCGGTAGACGTGGTCGATCATCTTGGAGATGTTCTTCTTGGTCATCTCCTGATTGCAGATGTCGAACGGCACCATGACGTTCTTCGGCAGAAGCTCGCCAATGATCATGCGGCCAGGCGTCGTATCGTAGATCTTCGACACTGGCTTGCCTTCGGCGTCGACCGTCTTGAAGCGGCCCTTGATCTTGGTGTGCAGCGTAACGACCTTGTTTTCAAGCGCATGCTGCAGCTCGCCCATATCCGCGAACATCATGCCCTCGCCCGGCTCCTTCTCCGCCACGATGGACAGATAATAAAGGCCGAGAACCATGTCCTGCGAAGGAACGATGATCGGTGCGCCGTTAGCCGGATGCAGGATGTTGTTGGTCGACATCATCAGCACGCGGGCTTCAAGCTGAGCTTCAAGCGACAGCGGAACGTGAACAGCCATCTGGTCACCGTCGAAGTCGGCGTTGAACGCCGTACAGACGAGCGGATGCAGCTGGATCGCCTTGCCTTCGATCAGGGTAGGCTCGAATGCCTGAATACCGAGACGGTGCAGCGTCGGAGCGCGGTTCAGGAGAACCGGATGCTCACGGATCACTTCGTCAAGGATATCCCAGACTTCCGGACGTTCCTTTTCAACCAGTTTCTTCGCCTGCTTGACGGTCGAGGAATAACCCTTGGCGTCGAGACGTGCGTAGATGAATGGTTTGAACAGTTCGAGCGCCATCTTCTTCGGCAGGCCGCACTGGTGCAGCTTCAGTTCCGGACCGGTCACGATGACCGAGCGGCCGGAATAGTCGACGCGCTTGCCGAGCAGGTTCTGACGGAAACGGCCCTGCTTGCCCTTGAGCATGTCGGAGAGCGACTTCAGCGGGCGCTTGTTGGCTCCGGTGATGACACGGCCACGACGGCCGTTGTCGAACAGCGCGTCCACAGCTTCCTGCAGCATACGCTTTTCGTTGCGGATGATGATGCCCGGTGCGCGCAGTTCGATCAGGCGCTTCAGACGGTTGTTACGGTTGATGACGCGGCGATAGAGATCGTTCAGATCCGACGTCGCGAAACGACCGCCGTCCAGCGGCACGAGCGGACGCAGGTCCGGCGGAATGACCGGAACGATCTTCATGATCATCCATTCCGGGCGGTTTCCCGACTCCAGGAAGTTTTCGACGATCTTCAGACGCTTCATCAGCTTCTTCTGCTTCAGGTCCGAAGTGGTCTCGGCAAGCTCGACGCGCAGATCGGCGGCGATCTTTTCGAGTTCCATCGAAGCCAGAAGCTCGTAGATAGCTTCAGCACCGATGAGGGCAGTGAACTGATCTTCGCCGAATTCATCGACGGCAATCATATATTCCTCTTCCGAAAGAAGCTGGTGCTCCTTCAGCGAGGTCAGGCCCGGTTCGGTAACGATGTAGTTCTCAAAGTACAGGACGCGCTCGATATCCTTGAGCGTCATGTCCAGCAGCGTGCCGATACGGCTCGGCAGCGACTTCAGGAACCAGATATGGGCAACCGGGGCCGCGAGTTCGATGTGGCCCATGCGCTCGCGACGAACGCGCGAGAGCGTGACTTCCACGCCGCACTTTTCGCAGATGATGCCCTTGTATTTCATACGCTTGTACTTGCCGCACAAGCATTCATAGTCCTTGATCGGGCCGAAGATGCGCGCGCAGAAGAGACCATCGCGTTCAGGCTTGAACGTACGGTAGTTGATCGTCTCCGGCTTCTTGATCTCGCCGTATGACCAGGACAGAATCTTCTCAGGGCTGGCAATCGAGATTCTGATGGAATCGAACGTCTGTGCCGGAGCCTGAGGATTGAAAAGATTCATGACCTCTTGGTTCATGCCGTTCTCCTTGAGGGCGATCCGTCGCCCTGTGTCGTCGATGACAAGCTGAAAATCCTTGCCATCCTGAAAAGAAATCGCGGTGCTACGCAGTTATGAACTGGCTTGCCGTAGTCTCGCTTCCTCTTGCGGGGAAAAACCGCCGTCATCGAAAACGAGTTTACCGGCGCGCCACGGCGATACCATGGCGCGCCTCGAAGTTTATTCCGCCGCGTCCGGCAGGGCCGGCTGTTCAGCGTCACGCGTGTCGTCGAGTTCGACATTGAGGCCGAGCGAGCGCATTTCCTTGACGAGAACGTTGAAGCTCTCCGGAATGCCCGCTTCGAACGTGTCGTCGCCGCGCACGATCGCTTCGTAGACCTTGGTACGGCCTGCCACGTCGTCCGACTTGACGGTAAGCATTTCCTGCAGCGTGTAGGCCGCACCGTATGCTTCCAGAGCCCAGACCTCCATTTCGCCGAAGCGCTGGCCGCCGAACTGGGCCTTGCCGCCCAGAGGCTGCTGCGTAACGAGCGAGTAAGGTCCGATCGAACGAGCGTGGATTTTGTCGTCGACCAGGTGGTGGAGCTTCAGCATATAGATGTAGCCCATGGTCACCTGACGGTCGAACGGCTCACCCGTACGGCCATCGTAAAGCGTCGACTGACCAGACGTTGCAAGTCCGGCATCCGTCAGCATCGCGTTGATGTCGGCTTCAACCGCACCGTCGAAGACCGGCGTTGCGATCGACACGCCGCGCTTCACCTGGTTGGCCAGCATGAGGACGGAATCGTCATCATAAGACCGGACCGGTTCATTGCGGTCGTTGTCCGGATAGATGTGCTCCAGCGTCTGGCGCAGAGGCTCGATATTGGCCGTCTTGCGATAAACGTCGATGAGCTCACCGATCTTCTTGCCCATGCCTGCGCAAGCCCAGCCGAGGTGGGTTTCCAGAATCTGGCCCACGTTCATTCGGCTCGGAACGCCAAGCGGGTTCAACACGATGTCGGCATGCGTACCATCTTCCAGGAACGGCATGTCCTCGACCGGCAGAATGCGCGAAACCACACCCTTGTTGCCGTGACGGCCAGCCATCTTGTCGCCTGGCTGAATCTTGCGCTTCACAGCGACGAAGACCTTGACCATCTTCATGACGCCCGGAGGCATCTCGTCGCCGCGCTGTACCTTTTCGACCTTGTCCATGAAGCGTGCTTCGAGCAGCTTCTTGGAGTCGTCGTACTGGCTGCGCAGAGCTTCCAGCTCGCCCTGAAGCTTTTCGTCTTCAACGGCAAACTGCCACCACTGCGACCGCGGATACTCCGTCATGAGATCGCGGCTGATCGTTGTGCCCTTCTTGAAGCCCTTCGGGCCGGCAGCGGCAACCTTGCCATCGATCATGTCGGCGAGACGGCCATAGACGTTGCGGTCCAGGATCGCCTGTTCGTCGTCACGGTCCTTGGCGAGACGCTCGATTTCCTCGCGCTCGATAGCCATGGCGCGTTCGTCCTTTTCAACGCCGTGGCGATTGAAAACGCGAACTTCCACAACCGTACCGTAGGTTCCGGGCGGCATGCGCATGGAGGTGTCACGGACGTCCGATGCCTTTTCACCGAAGATGGCGCGCAGAAGCTTTTCTTCCGGCGTCATCGGGCTTTCGCCCTTCGGCGTGATCTTGCCGACAAGAATGTCGCCAGGATGCACTTCGGCACCGATGTATACGATACCGGCTTCGTCGAGGTTCTTCAGCGCTTCTTCCGAAACGTTCGGAATATCGCGGGTGATTTCCTCAGGTCCAAGCTTGGTGTCGCGGGCAGCAACTTCGAATTCCTCGATATGAATCGAGGTGAACACGTCTTCCGAAACGATCTTCTCGGAAAGCAGGATCGAGTCTTCGTAGTTGTAGCCGTTCCACGGCATGAACGCGACGAGCACGTTGCGGCCGAGAGCCAGATCGCCCAGATCCGTGGACGGACCGTCAGCGATGATGTCGCCCTTGCCGATCGGGTCACCGACGCGAACGAGCGGACGCTGGTTGATGCAGGTCGACTGGTTCGAGCGCTGGAACTTCTGCAGACGATAGATATCGACGCCCGACTTGGAGGGATCGAGATCTTCCGTTGCACGGATAACGATACGGGTCGCATCCACCTGGTCGACGATACCGCCGCGACGCGCTGCAATAGCTGCACCGGAGTCGCGAGCGACGATCGGTTCCATGCCGGTGCCGACGAACGGCGCTTCAGCGCGAACGAGCGGAACGGCCTGACGCTGCATGTTCGAGCCCATGAGAGCGCGGTTGGCGTCGTCGTTTTCAAGGAACGGGATCAGAGCCGCAGCAACCGAAACAAGCTGCTTCGGCGAAACGTCCATCAGGTCCACGTTTTCACGCGGAGCCATCATCACTTCGCCTGCATGACGGCAGATGACGAACTCGTCAACGAAACCGCCCTGCTCGTCCAGTTCGACGTTAGCCTGGGCAACCGAGTGCTTGGCTTCTTCCATCGCCGACAGATAGACAACGTCGTTCGTCACCTTGCCGTCGACAACCTTGCGGTACGGGCTTTCGATGAAGCCGTACTTGTTGACGCGAGCAAAGGTTGCGAGCGAGTTGATCAGACCGATATTCGGGCCTTCCGGCGTCTCGATCGGGCAGATACGGCCATAGTGGGTCGGATGCACGTCGCGGACTTCGAAGCCAGCGCGCTCGCGGGTCAGACCGCCCGGTCCAAGTGCCGACAGACGGCGCTTGTGGGTGATTTCCGAAAGCGGGTTGGTCTGGTCCATGAACTGCGACAGCTGCGAGGAACCGAAGAACTCGCGCACGGCTGCAGCAGCCGGCTTCGCGTTGATCAGGTCCTGCGGCATGACCGTGTCGATTTCGATCGAGGACATACGTTCCTTGATCGCGCGCTCCATGCGGAGCAGACCGACGCGGTACTGATTTTCCATCAGTTCACCGACCGAACGCACACGGCGGTTGCCGAGATTGTCGATGTCGTCGATTTCGCCGCGACCATCGCGCAATTCCACAAGCATCTTGACCACGGCCAGGATGTCTTCCTTGCGCAGAACGCGCACGGTGTCTTCCGCATCGAGGTCCAGACGCATGTTCATCTTCACGCGGCCGACGGCCGAAAGGTCGTAACGCTCGGCATCGAAGAACAGCGAGTTGAACATCGCTTCGGCCGAATCCATCGTAGGCGGCTCGCCCGGACGCATGACGCGATAGATGTCGAACAGGGCTTCCTGACGGCTTTCGTTCTTGTCGACAGCCAGCGTGTTGCGGATGTACGCGCCGATATTGACATGGTCGATATCGAGAACGTTGATTTCCGTCTCACCGGTGTCGAGCAGGGTCTTGAGGACCTTCTCGTCGATTTCGTCACCGGCTTCGAGATAAATCTCACCGGTTGCGTAATTGACGACGTCTTCCGCAAGATAAGAACCGAACAGGTCGTCTTCCGTCGCCTTGATGGCCTGGAGGCCCTTTTCGGCAAGCTGCTTGGCCGAACGGGCGGTCAGCTTCTTGCCGGCTTCCAGAACGACTTCGCCGGTGTCCGCGTCGATGAGATCGGAAATGATCTTCATGCCCTTGAAGCGGTCAGCCGAATACGGAATGCGCCAATTGTCGCCATCACGCGTATAGGTGACAGTCTTGTAGAACGTCGACAGAATTTCTTCGCCGTCCATGCCGAGCGCCATCAGCAGCGTGGTGGCCGGCAGCTTGCGACGACGGTCGATACGTGCGTAGACGATGTCCTTGGAATCGAATTCGATATCGAGCCAGGAACCGCGATAAGGAATGACGCGAGCCGCGAACAGGAGCTTGCCCGACGAATGGGTCTTGCCCTTGTCATGATCGAAGAAGACGCCCGGCGAACGGTGCATCTGTGAAACGATCACGCGCTCGGTACCATTGACGATGAAGGTGCCGTTGTCGGTCATGAGCGGCATATCGCCCATGTAGACATCCTGTTCCTTGATGTCCTTGATCGACTTCGCGCCGGTATCTTCGTCAATATCGAACACGATGAGACGCAGCGTCACCTTGAGTGGCGCCGAATACGTCAGATCGCGCTGACGGCATTCGTCAACGTCGAATTTTGGTGCGTCGAACTCGTAGCGAACGAATTCGAGCATTGAAGCGCCGGAGAAATCCTGAATTGGGAAAACAGACTTGAAAACCGCCTGCAAACCCTCGTCAGGACGCCCACCGGATGGTTCTTCAACCATAAGGAACTGGTCGTAAGATGCCTTTTGAACCTCGATAAGGTTCGGCATCTCGGCGACCTCTGGGATCTTGCCGAAAAATTTGCGTACGCGCTTGCGACCATTGAAAGAATGGGTCTGAGCCATCGTCGCTCCTCGTTCTATAGCCTTGCGGCTTGCTCACGCCTTGCGGCCTTTATCATGCGCCGCCCTTCGGCGGTCCTTCGAGCACATGAACCTTCAGATCGGCCCCTTCAGATCGGATGGATCGAAAGGATCATATGCAAACTTTCCAGAGCGGCCTTCAGCATCGTTGCCGACACGCGGCGCTCTTAACGGGCTAAAACCCGTTTCCTGAAAGCCGTTCCGGCACTCAGGAAAAGGGTTCCAGTCATCCGACCCACCGGGAAAGTCCGGCGGGAACTGGCGGATGGAAAACCATCCGCCAGAATAGTCCGAACTTACTTGAGTTCGACCTTGGCGCCAGCAGCTTCGAGCTGTGCCTTGATCTTCTCAGCTTCGTCCTTCGAAGCGCCTTCCTTGACAGCCTTCGGAGCGCCTTCGACCAGGTCCTTGGCTTCCTTGAGGCCGAGACCGGTGATTGCGCGCACTTCCTTGATCACGTTGATCTTGTTAGCGCCGCCGTCAGCGAGAACGACGTCGAATTCGGTCTTTTCTTCTGCAGCAGCAGCAGGGGCAGCGCCACCAGCAGCAGCAACAGCGACCGGAGCAGCAGCCGAAACGCCCCACTTCTCTTCGAGAAGCTTGGACAGCTCAGCGGCTTCCAGAACGGTCAGGGCCGAAAGGTCTTCAACGATCTTTGCGAGATCAGCCATTTTTGTACTTCCTATTATAAAGGTTTGAACTTGACAGCGAGAAACGGCCTTAAGCCGCCTCGTTCTTCCGGGCGTGCGCGCCGATAACGCGGGCGATCTGGCCCGCCGGAGCGCTGGTAAGTACTGCAAGACGCTGAGCCGGGGTCTGGATCATTCCAACCAGCTTTGCGCGCAGTTCGTCGAGCGACGGGAGCGAAGCAAGCGACTTGACGCCATCGGCGTTAAGCGTCGTTGCACCCATTGCACCGCCGAGGATAACGAGCTTGTCGTTAGTCTTGGCGAATTCGACGGCTACTTTCGGAGCGGCGATCGGATCGTTTGCGTAAGCAACGACCGTCTGACCCGTAAACAGGTCAGCAATACCTTCCGATTCCGTGCCCTGAAGAGCGATTTTGGCAAGGCGGTTTTTCGCGACTTTAACGGACCCACCTGCATCACGCATCTTCGAGCGAAGATCGCTCATCTGCGAAACGGTGAGACCGGTATAGTGGGCCACGACGACCGAACCGGACTCTTTGAAAGCGCCGTTCAGCCACGCGACAAATTCGCGCTTTTCCGCTCTATCCACTGTCTCTCTCCAGTTGACAGGACCACATGGCCCTGCCGGGTTGCCTTTGCCGGACGAACTTCACAGTCAGTCCGACGTTCGAGGATCCTGTCCCCTTCAGTTCCACCTGCAAGCAGGCTTCACCCAAAGGCAACTACGGTTCAAACCTTGCATGCACATTCGTGCGAAACAGGGTTATTCCACGTCTCATGCAGGCTTTGCGTTTAAGGAAAACCACCCGAAGATGATGATCCGCCTGCAATCTCGGACAGGATAACCGGATTTTCATCCGGCTATCCGGGTCTTGCGACCCGGAATTCTTGCCGTTCGTCCTGTTGTTCCAGAACTGGCTGGCAGCCATGCCTCTCCAATCGGAAAGGCTTGGGCCCCGGCGAACCGGAGCCCTGAAACTTAGGCGACGACCTTGACGGTTGCCGGGTCGACCTTGACGCCAACGCCCATGGTCGAGGAAATCGACACGCGCTTGACGTATTCACCCTTGGCAGCCGATGGCTTTGCCTTGATGACGGCGTCAGCGAAAGCCTTGATGTTTTCTTCGAGCTTGGCATTGTCGAAGGAAACCTTGCCGATACCGGCATGGATGATACCGGCCTTCTCGACGCGGAACTCGACTGCGCCGCCCTTGGAAGCAGCAACAGCAGCTGCAACGTCGGTGGTGACGGTGCCAACCTTCGGGTTTGGCATCATGCCGCGAGGGCCGAGAACCTTACCAAGACGGCCAACGAGCGGCATCATGTCCGGGGTTGCAATGCAGCGATCGAATTCGATCTTGCCGCCATTGACGATTTCGAACAGTTCTTCCGCACCGACGATGTCGGCGCCAGCCTTCTTGGCTTCTTCAGCCTTGTCGCCGCGAGCGAAAACAGCAACGCGAACCGTACGGCCCGTGCCATTCGGCAGGTTGACGACACCGCGGACCATCTGGTCGGCGTGGCGCGGATCGACGCCGAGGTTCATCGCGATTTCGATGGTTTCATCGAACTTGGCGACAGCACGTTCCTTGACGAGACCGATAGCAGCCGACAGATCGTACAGCTTGTTGCGATCGACGCCTTCACGGATCTTGTTAATGCGCTTGGAAATCTTCGCCATCGTCTCAGCCCACCACTTCCAGGCCCATCGAACGGGCAGAACCTTCGATCATGCGCATCGCTGCTTCAATGTCAGCGGCGTTCAGATCCTTCATCTTCGCTTCAGCGATCGTGCGAACCTTGTCGCGGGTGATCGTGCCGGCGCTTGCCTTACCCGGGGTCTTCGAACCGGACTTGAGGTTAGCGGCCTTCTTGAGGAAGTAGGTTACCGGAGGCGTCTTCATCACAAAAGTGAAAGACTTGTCCTGGTAATAGGTGATCACGACTGGAATCGGCGAACCCTTTTCCATTTCCTGCGAGGCAGCATTGAACGCCTTGCAGAATTCCATGATGTTGATGCCGCGCTGACCCAGGGCCGGACCGATCGGGGGCGACGGATTGGCCGCACCTGCCGCTACCTGGAGCTTCAGCTGGCCTGCAATTTTCTTAGCCATTGCTTTCTGCCTTTTTTACTTTGCCGGAAATCCGGCTTTCTCGATTAATGCCGGAAAATCCGGCTCTCGACTGACGCCAGTTCGACTGGCGGGCAGTTCGGTGGTCCGGAGATCGGCGACCGGCTAAGCCGCCTTCCCTTCCACCATTTCCACTCCAGCCGAAATTCGCCGGGAGTGGAGCCCTTCACGGGCAAACGATCAGAGCTTGTCAACCTGACCGTATTCCAGATCCACGGGCGTTGCGCGCCCGAAGATGGAAACCTCAACCTTGAGACGCGCGCGTTCTTCGTCGACTTCCTGAACGATCCCGTTGAAGGAAGCGAACGGACCGTCGGAAACGCGAACGTTTTCGCCAATCTCGAAGGATACCGAAGTCTTCGGGCGCTCGACGCCATCCTGAACCTGGTTCAGAATCTGGTCGACTTCCTTCTGGGAAACCGGCACCGGCTTGGAATCGCCAAGGAAGCCAGTGACTTTCGGAGTATTCTTGATCAGCGAGAAGACGGCATCCGTAAGGGTTGCACGCACCAGCACGTAACCCGGGAAGAACTTGCGCTCTGCGTCAACCTTGCGGCCGCGGCGCACTTCAACGATCTTCTCGGTCGGCACGACGATCTGCTCGATAAGCTCGGACAGACCCTTCTGCTTTGCCTTGGCCTCGATGTCCTCGGCGACCTTCTTTTCGAAATTGGAATAGGCGTGAACGATGTACCAGCGCGCCGTCATCTAAAAACTCCCCAATCCTAACTTATCGACCAAGGCCGAGAATAAATTCTACGCCATAGGCCATAAGCTGGTCGGCAAGAAAAAAGAACGCGGCAGCCAGAAACGCCATGATCACCACCATAATGGTGGAGATGACCGTTTCACGCCGTGTAGGCCAGGTCACCTTCGCCGTTTCGGCGCGAACTTGCTGAAAAAAGGTGATCGGATTCGTCTTGGATGCCATCTGCCGCTCTGTCATTGATCCGGCGCTACCCCCAAACTCTAGCTCGCAAAAACGAATCAAAAGCCTGAAGTCACGCGTATACGGCACGCAAAGCTGAAAATTCAGCCCCACGCGCCGCGTGTCTGTTGACGCTACATAGAATCGATTCCCGAAAAAAACAAGCCCAAAGGTTAAAAGAATACCATACAGGCTTATCGGAGATCCGATCCTTGCGAATATCACCCGGCGCACCATCCAATCGTGCGGCGGCGATCCTCCCCTGCCCGGCCAACAAATCCCGCAGGGAATTATCATTTTCCACGACGTCGCCCTGCCGAAGCCTGCGCCATCATCGAAAAGGTAAGGCGGCATAGATGGCCGCCTGAACTATCATATAGAAAACGGGCACCCATAGTCAAGCCATGAGCACCCGTTCTGAAATGGCAGGGGCAGCAGGGTTCGAACCCGCGACCTACGGTTTTGGAGACCGTCGCTCTACCAACTGAGCTATACCCCTATGCGGCATTTAGAATGCCAGACTGGCGGCGTAACCGCCAGTCAAATTCATTACTCGATGATCGAGGAGACGATGCCTGCACCGACGGTGCGGCCGCCTTCACGGATAGCGAAGCGGAGCTTCTCTTCCATGGCGATCGGCACGATCAGCTGCACGTCCATGGCGACGTTATCGCCAGGCATGACCATTTCCGTGCCAGCCGGCAGCGTGACAACGCCCGTCACGTCCGTCGTGCGGAAGTAGAACTGCGGACGGTAGTTCGTGAAGAACGGCGTATGACGGCCACCTTCGTCCTTGGTCAGAATGTAGGCTTCTGCCTTGAACTTGGTGTGCGGCTTCACAGAACCCGGCTTGCAGAGAACCTGGCCGCGTTCAACGTCTTCACGGCCAACGCCGCGGATCAGCGCGCCGATGTTGTCGCCAGCCTGGCCCTGATCGAGCAGTTTGCGGAACATTTCAACGCCGGTAACCGTCGTCTTCGCCGTCGCCTTGATGCCGACGATTTCAACTTCTTCACCAACCTTGACGATACCGCGCTCAACGCGACCCGTCACAACCGTGCCACGACCCGAGATCGAGAACACGTCTTCGATCGGCATGAGGAACGGCTGGTCGATCGGACGCTCCGGGGTCGGAATGTAGTCGTCAACAGCAGCCATCAGCGAACGAACGGCGTCTTCGCCCAGTTCCTTCGAGGAATCTTCAAGAGCAGCAAGAGCCGAACCCTTGATGATCGGGATTTCGTCGCCAGGGAATTCGTACTTCGACAGAAGTTCGCGAACTTCCAGTTCAACCAGTTCGAGCAGTTCTGCGTCGTCAACCTGGTCGCACTTGTTGAGGAACACTACGATTGCCGGAACGCCAACCTGACGGGCGAGCAGGATGTGCTCGCGGGTCTGCGGCATCGGGCCGTCAGCAGCCGAAACCACCAGGATCGCGCCGTCCATCTGGGCAGCGCCGGTGATCATGTTCTTCACATAGTCGGCGTGGCCGGGGCAGTCGACGTGTGCGTAGTGACGGTTTGCGGTTTCGTACTCGACGTGAGCCGTCGAGATCGTGATGCCGCGGGCGCGCTCTTCAGGAGCGGCGTCGATCTGGTCATACGCCTTGAACTCACCAAAGAACTTGGTGATCGCTGCAGTCAGCGACGTCTTGCCATGGTCAACGTGACCAATCGTGCCGATGTTAACGTGGGGCTTCGTACGTTCGAATTTGCTCTTTGCCATCGCCGTTGTTCTCTTTGTTCTAGAACCGCTCAAGCGCCAGCACAAAAGCCTATTGGCTTCCGGGCCAGCATTTATGCCAAAACGGAACGGCGAACCGCCCGTCGATGATTCCTTACACGCCAAACCGCTCGGAAAAATTTGGAGCGGGTAGCGGGAATCGAACCCGCGTATTCAGCTTGGAAGGCTGCTGCTCTACCATTGAGCTATACCCGCGCACTCTTAACTCTGATCCGACAGTGGTGGAGGGAGTTGGATTTGAACCAACGTAGGCATAGCCAACGGATTTACAGTCCGTCCCCTTTAACCACTCGGGCATCCCTCCAGATATCACTATCAGCAGAGTCGAGCGACTAGGCATTTCCGCGGGGCTTCTGGCTGACTGTTGGGCCAGCCGTCGATCCGCGAGGGGCCTTATGACGATAAGCTTATCCCCTGTCAACAGGGTAAAAGCGAAAAGAATGCATGTCTGTTCACAACGGCGTGGAAACATTGCCTTCTCCGGCCCGTTCATGCGGGAAGAAAGGCCCGGTTTGGCGGGCTTTGCAAATTATTCTGCAATCAGAACAGCCTGATAGCATTTGCAGGGCTGGCCGCTATCTTCCGCACTGCTAAAGAGCTATAAGCACGCCATGACCGATCAAAATTCACCCCGCACACCAAAAGATTCTCATTATGCGCGCCTGCGCCGCCAGCATCGCGACCAGAAGGCCGGAACGGAAGGCAAATCACCGCGCAAGCCGCAGCGTCCTTCCATATCGGCAAGTGCCGTGACCGAAGGAACGGTACGCCTTTATGGATTGCATACGGTCCGCGCCGCCGTGGAAAACCCGGAACGCAGGATACTGCGCATGCTGGCGACACGAAACGGATTCGCACGTCTGGAAATCGGAGAGGCCGAATCTCTCCCCTTCCCTGTCGAAATCGTCGATCCGCGCGATATAGACAAGGAAACCGGTTCGGAAGCCGTCCATCAGGGCGTCATGATCGAGGCCGAGCCGCTGCGCGCCAGAAAGCTGTCCGAACTGAAGGACAGTCCGCTGCTGCTCGTGCTCGATCAGGTGACCGATCCGCATAATGTCGGCGCCATCATGCGTTCAGCGGTAGCCTTCGGTGCCGGTGCGCTGATTACGACAAGCCGCCACAGCCCGCAGGAAACTGGCGTCCTCGCCAAAGCAGCCTCCGGAGCCCTCGAACTGATCTCTCATATCGAAGTGCGCAATCTGGCCGAAGCGATTGAGGAACTTCATAGCCTCGGATTCCAGACCATCGGGCTTGATTCGGAGGGGCCGCTGGAAATGGAAGCCACCTTGTCCGGCGGACGAATCGCTCTCGTGCTTGGTGCGGAAGGCAAAGGCCTGCGTCAAAAGACACGCGAAACGGTCACCGCGCTTGCCCGCCTCGACATGCCGGGCGAAATAAAGTCGCTCAACGTATCGAATGCGGCTGCAATCTCGCTTTACGCTGCCGAGAGATATCTCCGCGCACGTTGAGTTGATTCGCCTGTAAAAATTCTCCCGGCTGGCCTTTCCATCCGGGAGAATGGCCAAAAGTCGAGTCGCTCAGGCCGTAGCGATATAGGTGCGGATATCTTCCGCCTCGCGTTCGACATCTTCGATGCGCCGTTTCACCACGTCACCGATTGAAACGATTCCCACGAGCTTGCCGCCTTCTTCCACCGGCATATGGCGGAATCGGCTCCTCGTCATGATTTCCATCACCTGATTGATCGTATGATGTTCGCGGCAGACCTGCACCTTTGCCGTCATTACTTCGGCGACGGGCATGCTCATGGCCTTGGTCTCCTGCGCAGCAACGGCGCGGACGACATCGCGTTCAGACAGGATTCCCTTGATTCGACCGGCCTCGTCGCACACCACCAACGCGCCGATCTTGTGTTTGTTCAGCATGGCGACAGCGTGGGACAGCGTATCGGCAGGCGCGATAACCACCACATCCCTGCCCTTTGTCTCGAGAATCGATCTTACGGTCATGCCAAAGTCCCTCCAAGATTAAAGCATTTCCGGCAAACGCGTGAAGCGGTTTTGCGTCGGATAATGCTTAAAACAAAGAGCTAGAGCGGTTCGACTGTTCTCTAATGAGGGAACAGCTCTAGCACTCGCTGCTTCGGGCGTTTCAGCGCCATATGAAGCAGAACGCAGCTCCTCCCACCACGTTCCATGATGGTGCGCTCTGAACGTCGGATTAGCAAGTGGCATCAAATGGGGAAGAAGGCCTTTCTGAGCCAGATTCCTAGCGCCTCAGAACCGCATCGTAACTGCGCGGGCGGTCCATCAGTGAAATGCCGAAAAAACCGGCGATGAAGCCGCCTATATGCGCTTCCCAGGCGATGCTGGAAAGGTCTGCACCGCCAGTCGAGTAGAGACCGGTAATGATGTTGATCAGGAACCAGACCCCGACAAAGGTCAGAACAGGCTTCAGCGTCAGGGTGAGCCCCACCGGAAGTACTGGCCCTGCAAATTCTGATTTGCGTCCGTGGCCGATGCGCCGGAAGCCGTAGCGCGCCGCAGCACCCATCATGCCCGAAATCGCTCCCGAAGCACCCACCAGCGGTGAAATACTGTCCGGATAGATCGCATAATGGGTCAGACCGGCGATAACCGACGTGAAGACCCAGAAAACTATCATCCGCCCGGTGCCGATGCGGCCCGCAAGCGGAGAACCAAAGGCGGCGAGCCAAATCATGTTGACGACCAGGTGCGCAATTCCGCCATGCATGAAGGAATAGCTGATGAGCGTGAAAAGCGCGGTCGGATCAGTAAAGCCGCCCGCAAGTGAGAATCGCGCCGGAATGAGCGCGAAGTTCAGCATGAAGCTGTAGTTCTGCTGCTCGCTGATGAGATAGTTCTGATAGACATACACCGCCGCGCACAGGCCGATAAGCGCAAGAACGACGCCGGGTATATTGAAGATCGGCTCGCTACCGCCTGACCGGCGGTTACTGCCGTCCGTTTCCGGCTGGGGAACGCTCATGAACTGCTGCTTTCTCATCCTTGCACGCCGACAACCGGGCCAGGTCGGCCCCTTACATCGGGTGGAAGCATCTAGATAGGGCAAAATCTGTTAAAAATAAAGGCCGACGGAGATACCCGGTCGGCCTGTCCGCGAACAGAATATTTCGCGAAATTAAATCTGGAGCTCAGAAAAACGCCAACCAAGTCAAAGGCTTCGTCTGATGCCTTATCAAAGCGCGTCTTTTAAAGCAGTGCAACCATTACTTATTGTTAACCTTAACGGACGAGCCCGGTGGATGAACAAAGGGTTAAACTGGCATCCTCCCCGTTAATACTATTTTAATGCGTCCACCAGCGGAGCCTGTCTCCGCGTGCAACGGAAAAACCAACGGCGCATGATGAAACACCGCAGTACGATCGCGATTTTCAGCGAATGGCAGCGACTGGCCCGCACGGAACGCGGCACCTTTCGCGCGCCGATGCGCGAGCGGATCGAGCCGCGCAAGCTGGGGCGTCATCTGTCCGACCTCTTCTTCCTCGAGGCTGGAGAGCATGGGGACCTGTCGTTCCGTCTGGCTGGAACGCGCATCTGCACCCTTTTTGGACGCGAACTGAAGAACACGCGGTTCCTCTCGCTCTGGTCCGAACGCGACCGCGCCGCACTTCGGGAAACCTCGCAAAACGTCAGTGGGCTCGAGATCCCTGCCCTCGTCTCGCATGTTGGAATCAGCATGTCGGGACGCAGCCTGGGGCTGGAAATGTTCCTCGCCCCGCTCGAAGCGGCGGACGGCCAGATCAGCATACTCGGCAGCATTGCAGTGCTTGATTCCGTCACGTGGGTAGGCGCCGACCCAATCGTGCTCGGCCATTTGAATTCCATCGAGCCGGTGGCGCCCGATCTGATTCTCGCGGACGACGTGCGGCAATCGGCAGCCGTAACCGTAAACGCACCCCGGACAGGCCGACAGTGGACGAATATTCGCCTGACGGAACCGCATGCAGCGCCGAAATTGCGCGTCATCAAGGGCGGCAAAGCCTGAAACAGGTCGCAATCGCGATTTCTCTTTATCAGTCCGTGCTGTAATGTGCTGACGTGGAGCGGACAAAATTCGAAATGGATCGGCTTTGATGAACAGATTTGCTGCGGCCCCCACTGCCAGCAATGTGCGGCAGGAAAACTTCAACGCCGTGAATGTCGATCTCAACGGTCGCTACATGCTGGAAAATCGCAGCGAATTTCCGTGCGTTATCAAGCGCATGTCGCCCGGCACGGCCCTGATGAGCGGCATAGCGACACCGCGCAACGGCGAACGGATCATCGCCTATATCGACCATGTGGGGCGGATCGAAGGAATTGCCCATGAGGTTACATCCGAGGGCTTCCATATTCTTCTGGCGACGTCCGAGCAGAAGAAGGACAAGCTTTCGGCACAGCTGACCTGGCTTGCCAACAAGCACGAGCTTGCCCTGCCCGAAGACCGCCGTCACGAACGCGTCGTGCCGCACAAGAACCGGCAGAACATCACTTTTGCCGACGGCACACAAAGGCTGTGTCGTATCGCCGACCTTTCGCTTTCAGGTGCGGCAATCGAAAGCGAGTTCAAGCCCGCGATCAAAAGCAGTGTCATGCTCGGGCCGATCCGGGGAACTGTCGTACGTCATTTCCAGGATGGTTTCGCAATCGAATTCGCCACCATCCAGACCAGCGCGACACTGGACAATCTTTTCGGCTGAAAGCATCGGCCCAAAAGATAAACGCGCGTCAAGGTTACGGAATGGCAAACCGCGAAACGACCGAAATCACAAAAAAGCCATAAAAATAGCCCGATTTGCCCTGAATTTGTCCGTCCGTTGACAAAAAGTTTCGGCGTTATTTGCACTTTTAATCGAATTTAACTCGCATTTTCGCGCTTAAATTTGCGTGCCTTCAAATTGTCTAAGTCATCTTGGTCTCCAACAGGGAGACAAAAGAATGACGAAGCAGACCATCATTGCAGCCATCCTGATGCTGCTCGGAATCGGACTGGCCGAGGCTGCAAGCCCCGCCGCCAATTCCCCGTGGATGACGACGGGCGAGCGCACGTCACAGCCGATCGGCCATTATGAATTCTGCGACCGGTACAAGTCCGAATGCAATATCACCAGCCGCAACAGCAACATGCTGAAGCTGACCCCGGAAATCTGGAAGCAGATCATCACGGTCAATGCGAGCGTCAACGAAAAGATCGCGCCGATGACCGACATGGAAGCCTGGGGCCGCGAAGAGTATTGGGAATATCCGACAACGGTGGGCGACTGCGACGACTATATGCTTTCGAAGCGCCGCGAACTGATGACGCTCGGCATTCCGGCGAACACCCTGCTTTTCACGGTGGTTCGACAGCCGAATGGCGAAGGCCACGCGGTTCTGACCGTCCGCACCGACCGCGGCGACTTCATTCTCGACAATCTCGATACCCGCGTTCTCGCCTGGAACAAGACCGACTACACTTACCTGAAGCGCCAGTCGACCACGAACACCGGCAGCTGGGTCTCGATCAAGGGCGACCGAGAACTGCTCGTCGGCAGCATCAAGAACTGATCAAAAAGAAAAACTGAAGAAGGACGGGCGCCAGTCTCCCTCTGGCCCCGTCCTTATTCATTTCACGCAAGTTCCAAGCCGCGCATGAAGGACCGTGCCTTCTCGACATAATGCGCTGCCGAAGCCTTCAGCTTTTCAACCGCCGCCTCGTCCAGTTCCCGAAGAACCCTTGCAGGAGAACCGACGACCAGCGAGTTATCCGGTATTACCTTGCCCTCGGTGACTAGTGCCCCTGCCCCGATCAGGCAGTTCTTTCCGATTCTCGCACCATTGAGAACGATGGCGCCCATGCCGATCAGTGTGTTTTCACCCACCGTGCAGCCATGGAGTATGGCTCGATGCCCGATGGTGCACCCCGCCCCGACCGTCAGCGGAAAGCCGATATCGGTATGCATGATGGTGTGTTCCTGAACATTGGTATCGTCGCCGATGGTGATAGGCTCATTATCGCCCCGCAAAACGGCGCCGAACCAGAAACCGGCATTTTCACCCACGACGATCTTGCCGATCAGGGTCGAATCGGGCGCGATCCAGTTGCTGCTGCGATCCACGAATTGCGGCTTGTGCCCGTTATAAGCATAGATCGGCATGTGCTTTCCTCCATCAGCAAACTCGATATTGAATCGCTAAGCTGTTTCAGGTCGCCAGACAAGCACGGTTTCACGCTCTGTTAACCATAGAAGACAGATATTCGAGCCAAATGGAAACAGCACCCGATTACACCGCCTCGAAAATGGGCAACCGCCTCTTCGGCTGGCTGCTGTTGGCCGTTGTCGCGCTGGTCCTCCTTTCGATCGCCGTGAATATCGGGGGGCGTCTGCTCGGTCCGCTGATTGCCCGGGGCGGCCATTCCGACAGCACGCAGGCTTATGAGATCATCATCGGCAACAACGTCCTCTCGATTCCCGCCAATATGATCCGCTTTTCGAATCAGCGGCGCGACGGAGTGACGGGCCGCCTCGATCTTTACGCCCGCTGGCCGGGGCTTACCGGCTATACGGAACGCGACCGCGCCATCTTCAACCTTCTTACCCCGAAACGGCACCTCATTTTCATGTCCATAGAGCAACGCACCATGTCCCGCGACATGAGCGGGCGTTACCTGCCGATCTACGCCGAGCTGATAGAACCCGGCGGAGAAACCGCTCCCGGAAACCTGACGGTACACCGGTTTCTGGAAAACAGCGGCTACAAGGGCGAGGAACTGGTGCTCTCCGACACCAGCAGCGGCAAGCCGGAATTTGTCGCACGATGCCTTGCCGACAGCGCGGCAGAAAGCTTCAATTCGTGCGAACGCGACGTCCAGTTCGGGCGCGACTTGCAGATACTCTATCGATTCCCCCGATCCATGTTGGGCGACTGGAAGTCACTGGACAAGGCGGTCGTCGATTTCGCCAATACTCATCTTCTTGATGGCAAACGCGCCAACTGATTCCGGACGAGCGTGATTGAGTGCCGGGTACCGAAGGCCCGGAGGGCCTGTTCGATCCTGGCTTGCTGGTGTCAATCGATGGATTGGAGCGGTATCGGCTGTCCCGATCGTTCCCGTTCACGCATCAATTCCTGAAATGCTCGTTGTCCCTCTCCGTCGAACTTGATCTTGTTCAACGGAACCCCGCTCATGACATGCTCCTCAGTGGCGCTTAGAACGATTTCCAGCTTCAGCATTTCTGCCGATCCGAGCAGCTTCCAGCATCCTTTTCCAACGGGCAGGGAAAAGTTGCTTTCCTTGACATAGACTGCGACGGCGTGAGCGCCATCGCATTTAGCGACACTTGGAGGTTCATCCAGAATCTCGATCACCGACAGGGAGCCGTCGTCCTGCTCGGTTTAGATGGTGCCTAGAACTTCTGCCCGCGCCGGAAACGACAGGCCGATCAGGAGGACGGTGAGTGAAAAGCGGAATTTCATGAAGTCGCACCGAAATCAGTCGCAGATTTCATAACTGCTCAGTTCAGCATGCCGGACAAGGTCAGAGCGGCAGCAATGATCTTCATGCATCCTCGCAAGCGTGTTTCAACAACAAAACGCCCTCTCCATGGGAAAGGGCGTCAAGAGCATTCCTGCATGGGCATGGGCGTCGCCTACGACGCACTCGCCGCTGCCGATCAAAGATCGACGTCGAGAATTGCCATCGAGAAATTGTAGGAGAGTTCGCCTTCGTCCTCATCCTTGTAGATCAGACCCAGGAATTCGTCCTCGAGATAAAGCTCGGCGGAGTCGTTCTTGCGCGGGCGTGCCTTGACCTGCAGGCCGGGATTGTTGAAGGTCCGTTTGAAATAGGCGTCCAGTTTTTTGAGTTCTTCGGGTTTCAACCGGCTTCTCCTGATATTGAATTGAGCCGGTTTATTGCACCCGGCATTTTCTTATGTAAACCCCTGACATCGACTATCCCAAGGGGCGTGGCCAGCTAATCGCCGCTTGCATCACAATATAGGCCGCCTGCGGGAGAAAACCAGCAAGCGGCCCGATTTCCTGACATCGGTTGGCCTCAGTGATGGAAAATGGATCTAGATTCCGTCACCCAGCATCTGGTCCATGACACGGGAAGGTTCCGCGCAGCCCGTGTCGCCCATGATCCGGGCGGGCACACCAGCGACGGTGACATTGTTGGGAACGGGTTTCAGAACCACCGAACCGGCTGCGATCTTGGAGCAATGGCCGACTTCGATATTGCCGAGAATTTTCGCCCCCGCGCCGATCAGCACGCCATGGCGGATTTTCGGATGACGGTCCCCGCTCGATTTGCCCGTACCGCCCAGCGTAACCCCGTGGAGGATCGACACATTGTCTTCAATCAGGGCCGTCTCGCCCACGACAAGACCGGTCGCATGATCGAGGAAGAGTCCGCTGCCGAGCCGCGCCGCCGGATGAATATCGGTCTGGAAGATCGATGAGGAACGGCTTTGCAGGTAATAGGCGAAATCCTTGCGGCCTTCATGGTAAAGCCAGTGCGCTAGGCGGTGGGTCTGTATCGCATGGAAACCCTTCAGATAAAGGATCGGGTCCATGAAGCGGCTATAGGCCGGATCGCGATCATAAACCGCCTGAATATCGACGCGGACAATCTGCGACCAATCTGGATTGGCATCCAGCATGGCATCAAAGGTCTGGCGTAGAATATCGGCGCTCAGGTCGGCATGGCCGAGACGCTCGGAAATGCGACGCATGACCGCGTCTTCCAGACTAGGCTGGTTGAGGATCGTGGCATAGAGGAACGTGCCCAGAACGGGATCATTCTTGGCCGCTTCCTCCGCTTCGGCACGGATGGAATGCCAGATAGGATCAACCTGACCCAGACCGGGGGTCGCTTTCGCTGATGTGCGAACGGACATATGCATACTCCAGTTTTGCACCGCGCGAGGGAAGAGACAGCCGTGCTTTCGCTCTGTCCCCGCACCGCAATACGAGTTCGGCGCGCAGCATACAGCATTTCCAGCAAAAGTGTGAAACGGTTTTGCGTTCGGAAATGCGCACCTGCAAATAGCAATCCTCGGTTGTCCGGGGGATTGGCTTAAAATGCCTTGCCTGCCACCGCCGAGTTTGGCGCAGCATCCAAGGTGCGTGCTTTGCTGAGGATCAAACTCCCGTCAAAGCGGGTTTTCTTTCAAAAACCCAAGCACTGCCTGCTTGTAGACCTTGTCGCCCACGGCCAGCATATGGTCGCGGCCCGGAATGTCGACCGCCTGTCCATTCGGCAGAAGATCGGCGAGTTCCTGTGCGCTGCCGGCAATATCGTCGGTCGTGCCGACTGCAACGAGAACAGGCTGCATGATGCGCGCTATCGCGGCAGCCGGAACAAGTTCCTTGGAGGTGATCACGCAGGCTGCAAGGGCGATACGGTCGCTCCTGGTCTGGTCGGCGAATTTGCGGAACATCTGGCCACGCGGATGCGTGATCGTCGTCGGGTCTTCGGCAAGCAGCGCCTCTCCAATCGGCTCCCAGTCGCCCGCGCCCGTTACCATGCCGATGCCAAGGCCACCGAAAACGGCACTGTGAACGCGCTCGGGATGTTCCAGCGCCAGAAATGCCGAGATACGCGCGCCCATGGAATAGCCCATGACATGCGCATTTTCGATGCCGAGATGATCGAGAAGCGCTGCCGCATCCGCCGCCATTTTCGTCGGCGTGTATTCGTCCGCATCATGGGGCTTCGCTGAAAGCCCGTGCCCGCGATTATCGATGGCAATCACGCGATATCCGGCTTCGGTCAGCGTTCGGAACCAGCCGGGCGAAACCCAGTTGACCAGACTTGACGAAGCAAAGCCGTGAATGAGCAGGATCGGATCGCCTTCACCGTCCTGACGATAGGCCAGGCGCAGGCCGTCATGTTCGAAATATTCGATATCGAGGGCACTCAATTCCTTATTCCTCTTGGGACATTTCCGAGCCAAGGTGCGAAGCCTTTGCATCAGGAAAATGCGTAAAACAGATAGACAGAGCGGTTCCGCTTTAGCTGGAACACCTGACTGCGATCAGGACCGACAAACACCGCAAATCACGCGGTGGGTGGCCCTGTCGCCAAGCTTTATGCCGGTTTGCTTGACCGTGCCGGCCAGAAGTTCCACGACATACGCCGCCGGAACCTCGGATGAAATGATATTTTCGGAGAATGGCACTGCATTTTCGTGAATGGCCGATACGCGTCCCTTGTCGTCAAGGAAGACCATATCGAGCGGCGACGGTGTATTCTGCATCCACATCATGACGCGGCGCATCTCGCCAAACACGAAGATCATCGCCCGGTCCCGGGGAAAGTCCGTGCGCCACATCAGGCCTCGAACGCGAGCGTCGTCAGTATCCGCCACTTCAAGCGCAAAATTCACCTTGTTGCCGTTGGCGGCGACGAATGTCAGCGGCTCCTTGTCGACCGGCAGCCTCATCGGTTGTGCTTCATCAGCCTGAGCGGTGAATGCGAGAAAAACAAATGCAAAAGCAAGAAAAATGCGGCCCATGACCTGCCTATTCAAAGAAAGAAACCAAGCCGGAACCTATCAACGGGAGGTGATGACCACAAGACCGCGCGAACAGCCACGCCGCGCCCTCACCTGCTTGTTACAGCGATCGGGTAAAGCCGGCGCACTTTGAACAGCCGCACTCCAGAACGCGCTTCGATCTGACGGGATCAGATGGACGCTCCGCCTTCTTCTATATCAAGCATAAACTTGAACGCCTTCGTTTCACTCTGGCCGGATTATGCTCTAGTGAGAAACAGGAATTGCCGTTCCGATATCCGGATGGATCTCAGCAGCCATCAGGCCCTTGTCGCCCTCACCGAAGCGGATCAGCACCACCTGACCGGGACGCAGTTCCATCATGCCGAAACGACGCAGCGTTTCCATATGGATGAAAATATCTTCCGTGCCTTCGCCGCGCGTCAGGAAACCGAACCCCTTGGTGCGGTTGAACCACTTCACAATCACGCGCTCAAGTCCGCTCGACGGCGTGACGGTGACATGGGTGCGCTGCGGCGGCATCTGCGCGGGATGAACGGCGGTCGAGGTATCCATCGACAGCACGCGGAAACATTGCAGGCCGCGCTCGCCCTGCCGGACCTCACAGACGATGCGAGCACCTTCCAGAGCGGTCTGGAAACCATCGCGACGCAGTGAAGTCACATGAAGAAGAATGTCATTAAGGCCCGGCTGGTCCGGAACAATGAAGCCGTAGCCCTTGGCTACGTCGAACCATTTGATATGGCCCGAAATTTCGATGATATCGCCCAGCTCTTCCGAGGCGTGCTGGCTGCGAAACTGGTCATTTGACACAGACTTGTCCGCCATGCGTTCGCCCCTCCTCTGTTCTTCCATTGCGATTCCGACCTGATTCTTGTCCAAAGAATAACACTTCCTTAACCGGAGGCGGCAAGTCCAAACTTGTGTCAGTCCCCATGAAGACCACACACTTCACAACTTCATGGTTACTTTTCCCGCGCGGCAGCCCTCGCAACCCGCCAACCACTTCAAATATGGCCGGTCGCCGATTTGGCAATGAGGGTCCGGGGACATTTCCGGTCACATCTGCGGCTCAAAATTCTTGAACCCTGTTCTGTGGGTGATAGCTTGACGTTCGGTCTCCGACATCGGATTCGATATCCCCGCCGAACCAATCGGCGTTCCATGCGTTTCACGAGCGTCAGCCCATGAATTACAACAGCCGAGGAAAAGACTATGCGCTATCTGCACACGATGGTCCGAATTCGCGACATCGATGAATCTCTCGATTTTTATGTAAACAAACTCGGCCTTGAAGAAATCCGCCGCACTGAAAATGAGAAGGGCCGCTTCACGCTGATCTTTCTCGCCGCGCCTTCCGATACGGACCGGGCAAAGGCGGAACGCGCGCCGGAACTGGAACTGACCTACAACTGGGACCCGGAAACCTATATGGGAGGCCGCAATTTCGGCCATCTGGCCTATATGGTCGACGACATCTACGCCACCTGCCAGAAGCTGCAGGATGCAGGTGTCACCATCAACCGTCCGCCGCGTGACGGTCATATGGCCTTCATCAAGTCACCCGACGGCATTTCCATCGAACTGATCCAGAAGGGCGAACGTCTGGCGCCACAGGAGCCTTGGGCTTCCGCCGAAAATATCGGCAGCTGGTAACAAAGACATGCATAAAACAAAAAGCCCGGTCGCGAGACCGGGCTTTTTTCGATCCTGAACGGCTATTCCGTTCCCTGAATGGCAGCAAGCTGCCATTCGCCGCCATCCTGGCGGGTGAATGTCCAAAGCTCGACGCTTTCCACCGGCTCATTCGGATTCCCTTCGACGACGGCGCCGGTATTGCGATCCAGCATGACGTCGATTGCTGAATAGCGGATCGCGACGGTTGCGTATTCGGCGTTGCCTTCGCGCCAGGCTTCGGAAACATCGCCCTGCAAAAGCTTGACATCCTTCACTTCGTTGCGCATGCCGCTGGAAGCGATCTCGCCCAGTTCTTCAGCCAGATAGGACATGGCTTCCGGGGTCGCGAGCTTGCGCAACGCCGCGTAGTCCTCACGGCCATAGGCTGTCTGGACTTCAGAAAGCATCTGCTCGAACCGGTCCAAATCTTCCTGACCGACATCCATCGGCTCGTCTTCAACGGCCGGAGCAGCCGGAGCAGCGTCCTGCTTTGTCTCAAACGGGTTTACCGATGGGGTGCGACCACCAAAACCCGCCAACGGCCCGGCCTGGGCAGCGGCGGATTTTGCCGCGCCAAAGGGCTGGGCGCCTGCATTACCGGCACCTGCCGCTGCCGGCTGGCGGCGGTTCGCGAACATGCGCATGACGAACATGGCAATGAGCGCGATCACGGCAACCTGCAGGATCAGGCCGAACATGCCGGCAAGACCGCCAAGGCCGTTGCCGAGCAGCATGCCGATAAGGCCGCCGACGAGAAGACCGCCGAGCATGGAACGACCGAAATTGCCGAACATGCCGCCGGAACGCTGCGCCTGAGCAGCATTCTGCGTTGCGCCCGCCGCCGGGCGGCTGGTTTGTGTAGCGCCGGTATTGGGCGTCATGGAACGTTCGATGGGAGCTGCGTTGTTAGGCGCGGTGCGGGTTGGCGCGGGTGCCGAATAGGTGCGCGCACCACGGCTGCCGAAACCGCCACCGCCCGCGCGGCGAGCCTCGGCGAAATCGACCGCAGCAAAGGAGGCAATCAGCCCCAGCACCATTGCAGCTGTCAGTTTGGTCAGGCGGTTTCCGGAACCCGGCATCGGTTTCTCCCACTTAGAGTCATGTCTGAATGTTTAAGTGCTCATATGGGAATTCGCCCCCGCCCCTCACAAGAGCGTGAAGACAAAAAACTGAAGAATTTCAAATGGCCCGGAAACGCTCTAGATTGGCAAAGCCGCGTCCAGAATCTGGATCTGGGGAGTGACCGAGCCATTCCAATGGTTTAGCGACAGATTGCCTGCGACATGGACACTCTGGCCGATATTGTTGAACAGGAAGCGTCCGAGATCGCCTTCCGCCGCCCGGAAGGCTATGGCGTTGACGCGCTTTCCATCCGCGCCGCGCAGTGTAACGCGCACATGATCGCGCCCGACGCCCCGCACATCGGCCAGTATGTGATGCGGCAGCGCCAATATGGGCTGCGGATGCGCCGAACCATAGGGCCCCGCCTTCTGCAAGGCTTCATAAAGCGATACGGTGGCGCCCGATGCGGCCAGCGCGCCATCGATGGAAAGGCTCTGATTTTCTCGCAGACGCGAGACGATATGCGCCGACTCTTCTTCAAGATAGGCACGCAACGCGCCAAGATTGCCGCGCTCGATGGTGATACCGGCGGCCATGGCGTGGCCGCCGCCCTTGACGAGCAGCCCACGATCCATCGCCCCGCGAACCAGTTTGCCAAGATCAAGCCCCATGATGGAGCGACCGGAGCCCGACCCAACGCCATTGGCGTTGAAGGCGATGGCAAAGGCCGGCCGCCGCGCCTTTTCCTTCAGCCGCGAGGCGAGCAGCCCCACAATGCCGGGATGCCAGCGGTCGCTTGCCGTCACGATCACCGAGGCGCCCGCACCACCGGAGATTTCCAGCGAGGCTTCCGCTTCCGCCTCCATGAGCATTTCCGCTTCCATGGCCTGCCGCTCCTGGTTGAGCCGGTCAAGCTCCACAGCGATGCGATCTGCCGTTGCGGGATCATCCAGCGTCAGCAGTCGCGCGCCAAGCCCGGCGTCGCCGATGCGCCCGCCCGCATTGATGCGCGGCCCGATCAGGTAACCCAGATGGAAGACATTGAGAGGCTCTCCAATCCGCGAGACGCGGGCAAGCGCCGCAAGGCCGACATTGCTCTGTGATCGCGCAACGAGCAGTCCCTTCACGACGAAAGCGCGATTGACGCCAGTCAGCGGCACCACGTCGCAGACCGTGGCGAGCGCCACGAGATCGAGCAGGGAAAGCAGGTCCGGGCCCGCCCCCTTGCCACGCTCCCGCAATATCTTGGTCACCTGCACCAGCGTCAGAAAGACCACGCCTGCAGCGCAGAGATGCCCTTGCAGCGAAATATCGTCTTCTCGGTTCGGGTTGACGATAGCCACGGCATCTTCCGGCAGATCACCACCCAACTGATGGTGATCGAGCACGACGACATCGGCGCCTGCCTGCTTCGCGGCTGTAATGGATGGCGCGCTGTTGGTGCCGCAATCGACTGTGACGATCAGAGTTGCGCCCTTGGCGACCAGATCGCGCATGGCATCGGGATTTGGGCCGTAACCTTCGAAAATCCGGTCGGGAATATAGATGGAATGCTGAATGCCGTAATGTTTGAGAAAACGCGACATCAGGGCGGAGGAACAGGCCCCATCCACATCGTAGTCGCCGAAAATGGCCACGGTCTCGCGGCGCAGAATGGCATCGGCAATGCGCCCTGCCGCCTTGTCCATATCGGTGAGCGTCGCCGGATCGGGCATGAGATTGCGCAACGTCGGGTCGACAAACTCAGGCGCGCCTTCCACCGACACACCCCGCCCGGCCAGCACGCGCGCGACGAGATCGGTAATGCCGTGATGCTGCGCAATGGCAAGGGCCGTGTTGGCCTCACGCAGGCCAAGCCGGTCCACCCATTTCTGCCCGGTTGCGGATTGTTTTATTCCGAGGAAAAAGCGCTCTGTCGTCATGAGATTCTAAAGACACAAAAGGCGGCAGACGGTCAAGCCGGACGATTTTTATCGCGCCAGTCGGCAGGACTGAGCGACGTCACCCGCCGGAACTCGCGATTGAAGTTCGATTTGGTCTGAAACCCGGATTCAAACATGACGGTTGTTATCGAAATGTCGTCCTTCTCAAGCCGACGGCAAGCTTCGGCAATTCGATAATCATTGATAAAACGGGAAACATTCTGGCCTGTCAGCCGGTTGACGGCGCCCGATATCTGGCGCGCCGGAATGGAGGCTCGTCGAGCCAGCCGCGACAGCGTCAGATTTTCATCGAGAAAGAGCTTTTGCTCAGTCAAAAGCGCTTCGACCTTATCCAGAACATTGCGATCTATTTCGGCATCCGGCGCCGATGGCGTCGTTTCAAAATCCGCTTCTGGCGCAGCTTTGGCGCGAGCTGCCGTCAGCGCGGTCAAGCCGATAAGGAACAGGCCGAGCAGATTGGCATTGCCGATGATCGCAGCCGTGTAATCGCCTTTCCGCCATTCGAAATCCAGCACCACCATCAGATCGAACAGGGCGGAAAAACACAAGGATGCAGCGGCAATGACAAGAGCCCGATGAGCTGCCACCGCACTATCGAGGCGCGCCGCATCCAAGGCATCGGGACCGGAGCGCCCTAGCAACAGCAGGGCAAGCGCATAGCCAACGTAAAGCCCAATCAGCGCCGCATCGATCAAACCCGGCGCGAAGTAGACCATTGCGGCAATGACGAATGGCGGCAACGCGTGAAACCAGACCAGAACGGTATCGTCTGCTTTCGACTGATGGATGAGGCTTCTGAAACTCATCAGCGTCAGTCCCGGCAGGCAACTGGCTACAACAGGCAGAACAAAGCGCAGTTCTGTAATCCCGTAGCCCCAGCGCAAACCGACAATGAGCGACTGCAACGCGCACAATCCCAACACGAGCAGGAAGGGCCGGTTCGCTCCGCGCCAGCCGAACCGATGCAGAAGAACGGCCATCAGCAGAAGCATCAAAAGGGAGGAAACGAAAGGCAAGGGAATGAAAATCATAAAACACACACGAGTGAAACGCAGACAGCCGATCATGGCCCAAATCGTGATCCGAAACGACCTGAATCATGATCAAGGACGCCGTTCGTGTGAAAACAGGTGACGGTCTCCCTGTTCCATCAATCAGCGGAGACCGTCATGTTCCCCTATCATACCGTCATATTCCTTCTTGCCCTTTTCGTCGCCGCCCCCAGTCAGGCTCATGAGGTCGGCCAGCGGGAGATCAACTTCACCAATGCGGAAACAGGCCGCACGCTTGAAGTCGGTATATGGTATCCAGCCGCGGCCGGTGGCAAAGCTACTTTGATCGGCGACAATATTATTTTCAAAGGTGCTCCGGCTGTGATCAATGCCACACCGGAAAAAGACAACTTCCCGTTGCTTGTCATGTCTCACGGTTCCGGCGGTCGTTCTGAGAGCATGACCTGGCTGGCAACTGAATTGGCCAAAGCCGGATTTATCGTCGCAGCCCCCAACCACCCCGGTACAACCAGTGGCGATTCCACACCGCAGGACACGCCGAAAATCTGGGAGCGCACCGGGGACCTGTCGGCGGTGATCGATACGATGACAACGGACCCGACGTGGCGCGCAATAATCGACAAGGACAGGATCAGCGTTCTCGGCTTCTCGCTCGGCGGTGCTGCCGCCATGGAAATTGCAGGCGCAAGAGCCAATCTCGAAGCTTATGCCCGCTATTGCGATGCTTACAGCAAATGGGATTGCGCATGGTACGCCGGTGGCGTTGGCTATCGAAATGGCGGGCAGATCAAGGTCGACAAGGTTGATTTGCGCTCAATCGACAGGAACCGCTTCGAGCAATCCAATCTCGACCGCCGCATTACATCAGCTGTCATCGTTGATCCCGGTCTTGCGCAAGCCTACGATGAACAGAGCCTTGCATCGATTTCAATTCCGATGACCTTCATCAATCTCGGCGAAACCCAGACCGTTCCTCCGGGAGTGGTGGCCGACAAGCTGGCATCGATCACGCCCAAAGGAACTTATGCGGTTGTCGCTGGCGCCACCCATTTCAGTTTTCTGCCCGAATGCAAGGAAGGCGCCGCAGAACATCTGAAAGCCGCCGGAGAAATAGACCCCATTTGCAGTGATGGTGCCACTCGTCCGCGTGCCGACATTCATGCTGATGTCGCACGACTTGTATTGAAGGCGTTGCAGCCTCAGCCAAAAACCTGAACCAGAACAGACAAAGGCGGCATTCTGCAATGCCGCCTTTGAGAAACTTACGCTGATCCAGCTGAACTAAACGAAGGACCGACAGGTCCTAGAACTTCGACAGATCCTGATGGCGCGCCTTGATCTCACGGACAGTCTGCGACGAAGAACGCATTACGATAGTATGCGTCTGGATATAATCGCGGGCAAACTTGACGCCCGAGAGCATGTTGCCGTCCGTCACGCCGGTCGCGGCGAAGAGCACGTCGCCCTTGGCCATTTCTTCCATCGTATAGACCTTCTTTGGGTCTGCGATGCCCATCTTGGCGGCGCGGGCGATCTTTTCGTCGGTATTGAGCTGGAGACGGCCCTGCATCTGGCCGCCGATGCAGCGCAGGGCTGCCGCTGCCAGAACGCCTTCCGGCGCGCCGCCAATGCCGATATAGATGTCGATGCCCGTCTCGTCGGGATTGGTTGTGTGCATCACACCGGCCACGTCACCGTCGCCGATAAGGCGGATTGCGGCACCCGTCGCGCGCACTTCCTCAATCAGACGCGCATGGCGAGGGCGATCCATGATGCAGGCGGTGATTTCATTCGGCTTCACGCCCTTCGCCTTGGCGACCGACATGATGTTGTCCGTCGGGCTGGCATCGAGGTCGACGACGCCCTTCGAGTAACCCGGACCGACGGCGATCTTTTCCATGTAGACGTCAGGCGCGTAAAGCAGGTTGCCCTTCTCGGCAATCGCGATCACGGCAAGCGAGTTCGGCAGGTTCTTGGCGCAGATCGTCGTGCCTTCCAGCGGATCGAGCGCGATATCGACGTCCGGCCCCTGCTTGGTGCCAACTTCTTCGCCGATGTAGAGCATCGGCGCTTCGTCGCGCTCGCCCTCACCGATAACCACCGTTCCGGCAATCGGAAGGCGGTTCAGTTCCTGGCGCATGGCATCGACGGCCGCCTGATCGGCAGCCATTTCGTCGCCGCGGCCACGCAGCCTCGCCGCCGCCACTGCTGCACGCTCGGCCACGCGGACCAGTTCGAGTGTGAGAATGCGATCGAGTCCGTGGGGTTGCTGCTCTGCGGTCTTGGCCATTTGAACAAAGTCCTGAATTCGAATTGCGTGGATGGGGCGCATCACGCCCGCTACTGCCGCCTCTTATAGCGACACTGTGCAAACCTTTTGTCAAAGTCCCCCGCCCCCTGCAAGGGCGGGAAAGCTAAAAACATTGTACGCTCAAACTCTTAATCGATTTAAGCAATACACGGTTCGTTTCACCTCCCGGCCGGATGTGAACACTCACACCCGGCCAGAAGTTATTAAACAACCGAAAGATGTTGAACTATTCAGCTTCCGATAGCATCAAAGAAAAACTCCGGACTTTCCAGCTCGACCAGCTTTTTTCTTTCGATCATCCAGAACCGGTTGCCGACATTGCGAACAAAACTGCGGTCGTGCGAGACGATCAGGCTTGCTGCCTCATTGCGCAGCAGTTCCACCTCCAGCGCTTCCTGACCTTCGATATCAAGATGGTTCGTCGGTTCATCGAGGATATAGAAGTTTGGATTGGTCAGCCGCAGAACCAGCATGGCCAGCCGTGCCTTCTGCCCGCCGGACAGGCGTTCAAGCGGCTTTGCCTGCATCTCGAGCGTCATGCCGGCACCAGCCAGAAGGGACCGCGTCCGCTGGTCGCCAATATCGAAACGTTTCGCAATCGTCTCGAATGGGGTCCATTCCGGACGAAGTTCCGACAAGGCCTGATCGCTATATCCGAGCACCAGCGACGGTGTCGCCTTGATACCGGCCTGTGCGCGGTCCGGCGCAAGGATGGCCTCCCGCACCAGCGTCAGCAAACGGGTCTTGCCCATGCCATTGGCGCCCAGCAGGACGATACGGTCGCCCGGATTGATCCAGAGCTGCCCCGTCTTCAAGAGCAGCCTGCCGTCCGGTGTTGCGATTTCGGCCCGATCGAGAACAACCAGCGCTTTGGCGTGGCTGCCGCGGCTGTTCAGTATGATCTTGCCGGCAGAGCGTTCCACATGCGCTGCCTTGGCGCTTTCCTCGATCTTGTCGGCCCGTGCTTTCAACTGCTTGGTCTTGATCACCAGCAGATCGCTGCCGGAATTGATGCCGATATTGTTGAGCTTCGCGGCCTGCCTGCGCAGTTGCTGGACTGTCTTCATGTCCTTTTCGAACTGCCGGGCATCCGCCGCGTCGATTTCATCGAGAGCAACCCGCGCCTGACTGTATGGCAAGGCGAAGATCGGTGATTTTTCCGCCCGCAGGAACAGCGTCCGCTTCGTCACCGCATCCAGAAAGGCGCGGTCGTGACTGCTGACCACGACCGCGACTGAACGCGGCAGCGCATTCAGCCAGTCTTCCAGCAGCCGCACTTTTTCGAGATCCAGATGGTTGGTCGGCTCGTCGAGCAGGAGAACGTCGGGCTCCGACACCCATGCGCGGGCGAGAAGCGCGAGCCGCTGCCAGCCGCCGCTGAGTTGGCGCACGGGGAGTTGTCGCAATTCCTCGGCAACGCGCAGGTCGTCCAGAACGATATCGGCCCGCCAGCTTTCATAATCGCGGGCTTCTTCGTCGAGACCATCCAGCACGAGATCATAGAATGTCCGGTCAAACAGCTGTTCCGGCACATACTGGCTGACATAGCCGATCTTCAATCCACGCGACCGCGTGATCGTGCCGAGCGTCGGCTCTCCCTCCCCGACAAGGAGACGCAGGAGGCTGGTCTTGCCGCGCCCGTTGGCAGCAACGAGACCAAGGCGCTCGCCCTCGCCTATGACGAGATCGAGATTGGCAAAAAGTGGCTCATGAAGGGTAAGCGAAAGATTCTGGATAGAAACAAGAGACATGGCAATCTGCTCAATTCTGCCACGCACCAATGCCCGGTTTCCATACCGCGATATGCATCAATGTGCTGGCGAATGTCCGGCAGCGATCAATGACCGCGCCTTCAGGAAAAGGCAGAATAAGACAGTGTGCTCGTCTTTTTCCGCCCTGCACAAGTTATTTATGCAGGGCAAAACCGGGGCCGTGCTGACGGTGATGATCATGACGCGTCACATACATCATACAGCCCTCCTTTTCCTGTGCTTGTCTCTTCAAATGAATCAAAGCCGGATCGATTCCGACCCGGCTTTCATAACAAAGGGGAATTGAACCTGCAAGAGTGGCAGGCCTTCCAGAAAACGCGCCAAAAGTGCAGCGCGTTCTGGTTTTTTGTCTAACGCATGTCTTTGTTCCCAAACCGGTATCCGCTTTGGGAAGGCATGCTTTATCCGGCGCGTTCGATGCGGATCATCTGTGGTGTGTCGACCAGATGATCGTCCTTGAGGATCGCTTCCAGCGCTTTTTTGACAGCCGATTCGGTCGTCTCATGCGTGACGAGAATGACCGTCTTGACGCCTTCCCTTGCTGCATCATCCATCGGCGGGCGCTGCACGATCGATTCCAGCGAGATGTCATTTTCAGCCATGCGCTTGGCAATGGCCGCGAAAGCGCCGATACGGTCAAGCACGGTCAGGCGGATGAAGTAGCCGCCCGCATGCTTGCGCATCTTGGCGCGCCTGTAAGGCTGCAACGCCTTGGCAGGCGTGCCGAACACCGGCCCATGCTGGAAGCCCGGACGGCTCTTGGCGATATCGGCAACATCACCGATCACGGCGGATGCCGTCGCATTGCCACCCGCGCCGGGGCCGGAAAGCAGAAGCTCGCCCAGAAGATCGGTTTCGATTGCCACGGCGTTGGTCACGCCATGCACCTGCGCAATAACCGACGAGGTCGGCACCATGGTGGGATGCACGCGCTGTTCGATGCCTGTATCGGTCTTCTGCGCGACACCCAGAAGCTTGATGCGATAGCCGAGTTCATCGGCGGCGCGAATATCGGCGAGCGAAATATTGCTGATGCCTTCGAGATAAATGTCATCGGCAGCGATCTGCGTGCCGAAGGCAAGACTGGTCAGCAGCGCCAGCTTGTGCGCCGTGTCATTGCCTTCAATGTCGAAAGTCGGATCGGCCTCTGCATAACCGAGGCGCTGGGCATCCTTGAGACAGGCTTCGAACGAAATGCCCTCTTCCCACATCCGGGTCAGGATGTAGTTGCAGGTGCCGTTCATGATGCCATAGACGCGGGAAACCGTATTGCCGGTCAGCGATTCACGCATTGCCTTGATGACCGGAATACCCCCGGCCACCGCCGCTTCGAAGTTGAGAAGGACGCCCTTATCCTCGGCGATCTTGGCAAGCGCAACGCCGTGCCGCGCCAGCAGCGCCTTGTTGGCCGTGACCACATGGCGACCGGCGCGCAAAGCCGCTTCGACAGAAGCCCGGGCCGGTCCATCCTCGCCGCCGATGAGTTCTACGAAAACATCGATATCGGCAGATTTGGCCAGCTCGACCGGATCGTCGAACCAATTGATACCAGAAAGATCAATGCCGCGATCCCGGTTGCGGTCGCGGGCGCTGACCGCCGTGACCGTAACAGGCTTGCCGCACTGGCGCGTGAGCATTTCGGACTTGTCACGCAGGATACGCAACACCGAAGCACCAACGGTGCCGAGGCCGGCAACGCCGATCCGTAATGCATCACTCATTATTTCGACCTTCTGTATGGAGTGGCTATCAGGTGGGATGCCACGGGCGGCGAGTTGCCGTCCGTGGCGATTTCTAAAGACTATCCGCGACGACCGTCGAGCGGAATTACATTTTGCAGGTTCTCATGCTTGGCGGAGAGAAAACGCTTGATGTTACGCGCGGCCTGACGGATGCGGTGCTCGTTCTCGACCAGCGCAATACGCACGTAATCGTCGCCGTGCTCGCCAAAGCCGATACCGGGCGCGACGGCCACATCGGCCTGTTCGACCAGAAGCTTGGAGAATTCGAGCGAACCCAGCGAACGGAAGCGTTCCGGAATCGGAACCCAGGCGAACATGGTCGCAGCAGGCGGCGGAACATCCCAGCCCGCACGGCCAAAGCTCTCGACCAGCACATCCCGGCGCTGCTTGTAGACATTGCGCACATAGGCGATGTCCGATCCGTCTCCATTCAGCGCCGCTGTCGCCGCAACCTGAATAGGCGTGAAAGCACCATAATCGAGATAGGACTTCACGCGGGTGAGCGCTGCGATCAGGCGTTCATTACCGACCGCAAAGCCCATGCGCCAGCCTGGCATGGAGAATGTCTTCGACATGGAGGTGAACTCTACAGTCACATCCATGGCGCCCGGCACTTCCAGCACCGATGGCGGCGGATTGTCGTCGAAATAGATTTCCGAATAGGCAAGATCCGACAGGATGACGATGTCATGCTTGCGGGCGAACGCGACGACGTCCTTGTAGAAATCGAGCGTCGCCACATAGGCCGTCGGGTTGGACGGGAAATTCAGGATCAGCGCGATCGGCTTCGGGATCGAGTGCTTCACGCCGCGCTCCAGCGTCGGGATGAAGTTCTCGTCCGGCTTTGCCTGGACCGAGCGGATCACGCCGCCGGACATGATGAAGCCGAAGGAGTGGATCGGATAGGTAGGGTCCGGGCACAGAACCACATCGCCCGGCGCGGTGATGGCCTGCGCCATATTGGCGAAGCCTTCCTTGGAGCCGAGCGTGGCCACGACCTGCGTATCCGGATTGAGCTTCACCCCAAAGCGCCGCGCATAATATTGCGCCTGCGCACGACGCAGGCCGGGAATGCCCTTGGAAGCCGAATAACGATGTGCGCGCGGGTCCTGAACGGCCTCGCAGAGCTTGTCGACGATGTTCTGCGGGGTCGGAAGATCGGGGTTACCCATACCAAGATCGATAATGTCGGCGCCCGCCGCTCGCGCCGATGCCTTCAGACGGTTGACCTGTTCAAAGACATAAGGGGGCAGACGACGGACTTTATGGAATTCTTCCGACATGATCCTGTTCCAGTGGAGGGTTGACGTAATGGCGCGCATGCGCCGCAAAGGAGCTATACACCTGTTCTCGAATCGGGTCGAGACGTGTTGCCGCGTCAAAGGATGCGGATTTCGTCTCTAGAGCACATCCCGAAAAGTTTAACGGTTTCGGATAAGATGCGCGCCAAAAACCAAGGAAGAAGTTACTCTTCCCCGCTTTCGATCTGTTTCAGGGTAGCGTCCGTATCCTGCTGCGCCTGCTTGCGCAGGGCAGCAGCCTCGGCGGGCGTGAACCCCGCACCGCCGGTTCTGGATGCCGCCAGACGCGTGCGGTCGGCATCAAGCTTGGTAGTAAGCTGCTGCTTTTCTTCTGCGGTGATCTGCGTGGTCGCAGCCTTCGGCATATGGCCGAATGTCGGGAAAACACCGGTGCGGGAAGCGCCTTCCTGCGGCGTACCCTGAAACTCTTTTCCGCCCGCGCATGCCGTGAGCATCGCCGCCGCTGTTGCTGCCAGCAATAGGTTGGCGATCTGCCGCGTGCGCTTGGTCATGTTTCTGTTCCCGGTTGATGCCGCATAAGGCGCCGTTGGTCACAGCGCCACACAAAGATAAAGCAATTGGCAAGGGATAGCACCAAGTCGAGGCATCCTGTCAACAAGTGAGTGATGCAAATCGGAAATTCGGCTTGCGTTGAAGGCCGGAGGCTGCTCCAAACCATCCGAGACCCCAGCAGAAAAGGAAAATGTAACCAAAGGTTACACAAAGTAATATTTCGTTATAAGCGAATATTCCGCCATAGGCGCGAAGTCATTTAACGCCAGATGCGCATCAATAGTTGCACTCGGCGATTAAAAAACTTAAAAATTGGTAACGAATTGCCGAACAGGTGATTTGTCCATTACAGCGGAATGACCGTCATTGCTCTGAGGTGACTATCATAACTCGCTGATATTTCTGAATTTCTTTCCCGGCACGAACAGTCGGGAGCTGTGGGGACGATCAGCCACTGGACGTGACGTCAGCCTCGCACGGGAGAGCCGATCTCCCGAAACCAGGTAGGCCCGGCGAATCCGGGTCGCCAAACTGGTCAGGGAAATCGAGCTGGAGCAGACTGTTGAAATTTGCACATTCTACACACCGGACCTCGGGCAGGTTTCTATCAGGCAGCGTGGCTTTGCTTGCGCTTCTTGTCACGTCCTGCACGTCGACCGGCACAGGCCTTGACGGCAAGCCGCTACAGATGACCTCCGCCTCCGATGGCTCCGTGATTGCGGATACATTGCAAAGCGCAGCCGATCAGACAGCCGTAGCCGAGGCGGCGAAGGCGTCGCCTGCGGAGGAGAAAAAGGCGGAAGCCAACCCCGGTGAAACAAAGCCCGCCGTCGTGGCAGAGGCGGCAAACACCAATAACAAGGAGCAGGCGAAGCCAGCCCCAACTGCCGCACCCGCCGAGCAGCAGCAGACCCAGGTAGCAGCCCTCGCCCCCCAGCAGCCGAAGAGCACATCGCTTTTTGGCATGTTCGGCGGCAGCAAGCCCGCTGCACCTGAAGCGGCTCCGGTCGTAGAGCAGCCAGCGGAAGCGGCTCCTGCCGAAACCGCGAAGAAGCCGCAGGAACCGGCAAAGGAAGAAAAGCCCGCCGAAGCAGCAGCGCCGGAACAGACCGCAGCGGCAAAGCCTGCCGAGGCTGAAAAGCCTGTTCAGGTCGCTTCGCTCTTTGGCTCCACGAAAAGCGCTTACGCCTCGCCACAGCGCCCAACGGCCTCGCAAGGAAGCATTGCCCGGCTTTTCTCCGACGAATCGACCGGCACGCGATCCGACCGAACCGAAAGCAGGAAGGTTGCCGTGGTGAAGCCTGTTTCGCCTTCCGCGAAGCATGATTACAATTATTCGCTACCGGGCGTGCGCCCGAATGGCGGCATCGAAATCAAACATCGCAACAGTCTCTATGACGATAGCGATATTGATGCGAACGAAGACGATGAATCGGCAAATCTGACGCTTGCTTCGGCTCCCGGCCTTGCGCGCCTTGCGCCCAACGGGCTGAAAGTGCAACGACAGACCGTGGATGTCGCCTGCCTCAAGCCCCAGCTCGTTTCCATGCTGAAAACCATGGAGCGTCATTTCCGCCGCCCGGTGATGGTGACTTCGGGTTACCGCAGCCCTTCCTATAACCGCAAGGTCAACGGCGCACGGAAATCGCTCCATATGATCTGCGCCGCCGCCGACATCCAGATCGATGGCGTGTCCAAGTGGGAAATCGCGCGCTTCGCCCGCTCCATGCCGGGACGTGGCGGCGTCGGCACCTACTGCCACACGACTTCGGTTCACGTCGATGTCGGGCCGGAGCGCGACTGGAACTGGCGCTGCAAGGGTTGACGAAGCGCCCTCACTGAACACTTAAAGCCGGATCACCCGATCCGGCTTTTTCTTTTGTCTTTATTTTTCAACCGAGTAACAAAATCGGCCGCAGGGATTTTCCCCATTTTTGCAGTACATTCGATTTTTTTCAGAAAAGTGTTTTTTGGGCTTGCGAGTCAGAACCTTCCTCAATATAAGCCCACTCACACCAGCAACGGGCGCCCATCGTCTAGCGGTTAGGACGCCGCCCTTTCACGGCGGAAACAGGGGTTCGATTCCCCTTGGGCGTACCATTGCTGGTTTTTTCTTTTCCCCTTACAATTCAATCTGTTAGCACTCGATGTGCTCTGTTTTGCGCTGTCAAAACTTATTCACAGACAAGTGAAAAAGGGGCTTGCATGTCGGAAATTTCCTGACTATAAGCGCCCCACACCAGCAACGGGCGCCCATCGTCTAGCGGTTAGGACGCCGCCCTTTCACGGCGGAAACAGGGGTTCGATTCCCCTTGGGCGTACCATTGCTGGTTTTTCTTTTCCCTCGAAATTGACGCAAATATTACTGGCTGAACTGCCAGGATGTTGCTACGCGCCGGACTGCAACCTTTTTGAAAGGACAGCATGATGCCGAAAGCAACAGCAATCGTTCCCACCACCCATGCCAGCCGTTACCTGCAGCAGCTCTGCAAGCATTGGGCGCACAAATTCGCGGTCGAATTCTCTCCTGAACATGGCACGATCGATCTTGGCGAGAATCGTCTCGTGATTCTCGATGCCGATGCTGAAAAACTGACCACGACTGTCGAAACATCGGAAGAAAACCTTGCCCGCCTCGAAGAAGTCGTGGCGAGCCATGTTGTCCGCTTCGCTTTTCGCGAGGAACTCGTCTTCGAGTGGATAAGGCAATAGCAAAGGCGGCAGCGTTTACCCTATCCGTAAAATGCCCGCAAATTGCCCGGAATAGCCATTATCGCATCACAATCCGGGCAAATTTTCCCGCGAAATTCCTCCCAGTTTCAAATGACTGATTTAATGGGGAAGAATAATGACAAGCGAAACAAGAACCACTCTCACCTTTCTCGGCGCCGGCCTGGTTGCTGCGGCAATGGCTCTCGGTGCGGATATGAGCTGGGCCGACGTCATCAAGGCCCTTTTCTGACCGCCACCGCCTATATTGGCTATTTCCGCGAAGCTGTCAGAAAAGCCTTTCGCATACGCGCCGAACTGCTCTACATCGGCGCATGATTTTTCAAACGCCTCTGGTCACCGGCAGGCTGGAACGCCGCTACAAAAGATTTCTCGCCGACGTCACGCTGGATGACGGGCGGTTCATCACAGCGTCCGTGCCCAACACCGGTTCGATGCTCGGACTGAGCGCTCCAGGTTCCCGCGTCTGGCTGAGTGTTTCGGATGCCCCTCACCGCAAATATGCCCATACGCTGCAGATTGTCGAAGCGGATAATACGCTGGTTGGCGTGAACACCGGCTTGCCCAACAGAATCGCCGAAGAAGCGATCGTGAAAGGTCTCATTCCGCACCTTTCAGGATATGCCAGCCTCAAGCGCGAGCAGAAATATGGCCGGAATTCGCGCATTGATCTTCTGCTGGATGACGGCCCCCGCCAGCGGGCCGATGTCGAGGTCAAAAATGTACATTTCATTCGCACGCTCGGACTGGCGGAGTTCCCCGACACGGTGACGGCGCGCGGAGCGAAGCACCTTGAGGAACTGATCGACGTGGTTGCCGCTAGTCATCGGGGCGTGATGCTGTTTATTATCCAGCGAAACGATTGCAGCAGATTCAGCATTTCCGGCGATCTCGATCCCACTTACGCACGCGCTTTTGAACATGCGCGTGCAAACGGGGTTGAGGCCTGGGCCGTTCGGTGCCACATAACGGATAACAGCATTGACGCCACTGAACTGGTGCCAATTGAATGATTAAGGTCTAAGACGGATCGAGTGATGGTAACCTATATCGAAGCGACAAGTGCACCCATGAAATATACGGGCCAGATCAGGCTCTATGGCCCCGAGGCTTTCGAGGGTATGCGCACGGTCTGCAATCTGACGGCACGCTGTCTCGATGCCCTCAACGATATCGTCAAGCCAGGTGTGACCACCAACGAGATCGACCGCTTCGTGTTCGAGTTCGGCATGGATCACGGCGCGTTTCCGGCAACGTTGAACTATCGCGGCTATACGAAATCGACCTGCACGTCGATCAATCACGTCGTCTGCCACGGTATTCCGAACGACAAGCCGCTGCGCGAGGGCGATATCGTCAATATCGACGTCACCTATCTCCTTGATGGCTGGCACGGCGATTCCAGCCGCATGTATGCGGTAGGCGAAATCAAGCGCGCCGCCGAGCGGCTGCTGGAAGTCACCTATGAAAGCCTTTTGCGCGGGATCGCAGCCGTCAAGCCGGGCGCCAAGACCGGTGCAATCGGTGCGGCGATCCAAACCTATGCCGAAGGCGAGCGCTGTTCTGTCGTGCGCGATTTCTGCGGCCACGGCGTCGGACAACTGTTCCATGACGCACCAAATATCCTTCACTACGGCACGCCTAATGAAGGGGTGGAAATCAAGGAAGGCATGATCTTCACCATCGAGCCGATGATCAATCTCGGCAAATCGCATGTGAAGGTTCTAGCCGATGGCTGGACGGCCGTTACACGGGACCGGTCGCTGACGGCGCAATATGAACATACGGTCGGCGTCACGAAAGACGGCTGCGAGATATTCACTCTCTCCCCAGCCAACGTCTTCGGACCGCCTTCCATGAGATGACGTCGAAGTGATATCATCTCGATAATTGTCTGGTCTGTTTTTGCGGGGGTTTAAACAGTATGGCAAAGAGCAAGACCGAGACGGGTAATGCGCAGATGCCCGGCTTCAGCGATACGCTGCAACTGACGCCAAAAATCGAAAAGCCGCATTACGCCGGGCATCGCGATCGTCTCAAACAGCGTTTCAGGGAAACTCCCGACGCGCTCGCGGATTATGAATTGCTCGAAATGCTGCTGTTTCGCGCCATTCGGCGCGCGGACACCAAGCCGCTCGCCAAGGCGCTTTTGACCCGGTTCGGCTCGATTGCCGAAGTGCTGGCCGCCCCCGAAAAACTGATCGCCGAAGTTCCCGGTGCCGGGCCCACCGTCGCGCATGAACTCAAGCTTGTGGAAGCCGTCGCCAAGCGAAGCGCCCGCAGCACGGTCATGGAGCGCGAGGTTCTGGGCTCATGGAATCAGGTGATCGAATATTGCACCACCGCCATGGCCTACGAGACCCGTGAGCAGTTCCGCATCCTGTTCCTCGACAAGAAGAACAAGATGATTGCCGATGAAGTGCAGCAGACCGGCACGGTCGATCATACGCCCGTCTATCCGCGCGAGGTCGTCAAACGGGCGCTGGAACTATCCGCGACCGCCATCATCCTGGTCCACAACCACCCGTCCGGCGACCCGACCCCATCGCGCGCCGATATCGACATGACCAGGCAACTCGTCAATGCCGCCAAGGCGCTCAACATCACGGTGCACGACCACGTCATCGTCGGAAAGCACGGTCATGCCAGCTTTCGCGGGTTGGGATTGATCTGACAGCGCATCCACCTCGAGCCGTTACCAATTGTTAAGCATAGCGCAAGGAATGGCTGCGCAATGCATGGAAATCGCTCGAATTTTCTTAAATTTGGACACAATCAGAGGTGAGACGGAAGCCAGAGCGAAGGCAAGGCCTTTCGATGGCAATAATGAATTCAGGCATGTTTCCCGCCAGCGTTCTTCGACGGGAAAATCGGAGTAAAAAATGTTGAAGCGTTCTATCACAGCAGTGGCGCTTGGCGCCGCAATCGTTGCTTTTGCAGGGTCGGCTTTCGCTGCCGACATGATGGGAGCAACGGACTATTCCTATAACGATCCGGTTGCCAGCGGTCCGCATGACTGGTCCGGCAATTATATCGGCGCACAGATCGGCGCTTCCTCGTCCAAGGTTCCCGGCCCCTTCACCAACCGCACCGGCGCTTTGGGCGGCGTTGTTGTCGGCAAGAACATGCAGAGCGGCAATGTCGTGTTCGGTGCGGAACTCGAAGGCAACTTCGCCGAAGCGGAGCATCGCATCGGCCATGGCGGCAGCCTCCAGCAATCGTGGAACGGCAATGCCAAGGGCAAGGTCGGCTATGCTTTCGACAAGACGCTGGTTTATGGCACCGCCGGCTACGGTGTGACCCGCTTCAAGGCCAAGGACAACACCACCTCGGCCCCCGGCTGGGAAGGCGGCGCACTGATCGGCGCCGGTGTCGAGCAGGCACTGACCGGCCCGCTTTCCGTCAAGGCCGAGTATGACTTCCAGCGCTTCAGCGATGTGAAGTCCCGCGTCAACGGCGTGGAGCAGCGCAACAATCTGAAGAACCATTCGATCAAGGCTGGCCTGAACTACAAGTTCTAGACCTCTTGATCGATGCGAAACTTCATTCTGTTTTCGCATCAAGCAATTCGCCTTTTGCACAAAGGGCTGCGTTTCACGGCGCAGCCCTTTCGTTTTGCATAAATTTATCTTCATTTCGCAGTCTGACTACGTCATCGGATGGCTTGACTCCGACAGGCACTCACCGCTTATAAATTGCGAGTGGATTGCGGGGAACAATAAGAGCGAAAAGTTCAACCATCATATCGGGAGGTTGTCTTACCTTGCCGTTTAATTCTCCCGCGCCTGAACACTTGGATATGTGGTTCTGCTTCCGCAGGCCATGCAGTCAGGAATGAAAGAATGCAGCGCGTTTTTGACGGACATAATGATGTCCTTCTGCGGCTTTGGGAAAATGCCCGCAAGGGCGAAGACCCGATCAGGGAATTTATCGACGGAACGGATAGCGGCCATATCGATCTCCCCCGCTCTCTTAAAGGCGGTCTCGCTGGCGGCATATGCGCCATTTATGTTCCCTCGGGCGAGCATATCGAACTGGGCAAGCCGGACGCGAATGGCCATTATGAAACGCCCCTTTCGCCACCGCTGGAACGCAGCCCCTCCCTCGATATCGCTCTCGATATCGCTGCCATTGCTCTCAAGCTGGAAGCCGCTGGCGGCTGGAAGCTCTGCCGCAATGGCCGCGATCTCGACGAGACGCTGGACAGCGACACATTCACCGCCGTGCTGCACATGGAAGGCTGCGAAGCCATCGATGAAGATCTGGCCGCGCTTGAAGTCTTTTACGCCGCGGGCCTGCGTTCGCTCGGACCTGTCTGGAGCCGCAACAATATCTTCGCTCACGGCGTTCCGTTCGCCTACCCGATGAGCCCCGACACCGGCCCTGGCCTGACGGATACGGGCAAGCGCCTCGTCAAGGCATGCAATGCCAAGGGCATTCTGATCGATCTGGCGCATATCACCGAAAAAGGCTTCTGGGACGTGGCGAAACTGAGCGATCAGCCGCTGGTTGCCAGCCATTCCAATGCACACGCCCTTACTCCCGTCGCACGCAACCTGACCGACCGTCAGCTTGATGCCATTCGCGAGAGCAAAGGCCTTGCCGGACTGAACTACGCCACGACGATGCTGCGCGCCGATGCCAAGGAAGACTCCAACACGCCGCTTTCCGATGTGGTGCGCCACGTGGATTACATGGTCGAACGGATGGGCATCGACTGTGTGGCGCTTGGTTCGGACTATGACGGTGCAACAATTCCAGCGGAAATCGGCGATGCGGCCGGCACGCAAAACCTTGTCGCAGCTTTGCGGAAAGCGGGATATGGTGAAGAAGAGCTGGCAAAAATTTGCCGGGGCAATTGGATACGCGTTTTGAAACAGGCCTGGCACGAAGCAGCGTGATCTGGAGCGCATCCTGTGAACGGTTATCGGAACAGGACGCGCAGGAACAAAGACAAAATCCCAAACAAAATCACAGGAAGGGAACTCTAACATGATGCATTTCGGACGTTTTCGTATTCTGGCTGCCGGTGCGGCACTTGCGGCCGTGCTGGCTGCAAATCCGGCCTGGTCCGCCACGCCGGCCGATACGCTGGTCCAGGCATGGGCCATCGACGACACGATCACGCTGGACCCGGCCGAGTCTTTCGAACTGAGCCCGGCTGAATTCATCGGTAACGCCTATGACATGCTCGTCCGTCTCGACATCAACGACACGTCGAAGGTCGTTCCGGGCGTCGCCGAAAGCTGGACCGTTTCCGACGACGGCCTCACCTATACGTTCAAGCTGAAGAAGGACATCAAGTTCGCTTCCGGCAACCCGATCACTTCTGCCGACGTTGCCTACTCCTTTGAGCGTGCCGTGCGTCTCGACAAGAGCCCGGCCTTCATCCTGACCCAGTTCGGCCTGACGAAGGATAACGTCAACGAAAAGGCGAAAGCCGTTGACGACAGCACCTTCGTTTTCACCGTCGACAAGCCTTATGCACCAAGCTTCGTGCTGAACTGCCTGACCGCGACCGTCGCCGCAGTCGTCGACAAGAAGCTTCTCGAAGAACATGCCGAGAAGGTGACGCCGACCGACGAGTACAAGTACGAAACCGATTACGCCAATGCATGGCTGAAAACCAAATCGGCAGGCTCCGGCCCGTTCGTGATCCGCGAATGGCGCGCCAATGAAGTCGTCATTCTGGAACGCAACGACAATTTCTATGGCGAAAAGGCCAACCTTAAGCGCGTCTTCTATCGTCACGTCAAGGAAAGCGCGACGCAGCGCCTGATGCTCGAATCCGGCGATGTCGATGTGGCGCGCAATCTGGAACCGGGCGACTACGAAGCTGTCCTGAAGAACGACAAGCTTTCCACGACCAGCGCCGCCAAGGGCACAGTCTATTACATCAGCCTCAACCAAAAGAACCCGAACCTGGCCAAGCCTGAAGTTCGCGAAGCTTTCAAATATCTGGTCGATTACGATGCAATCGGTTCGACGCTCATCAAGGGCATCGGCGAAATCCGCCAGACCTATCAGGCCAAGGGCGTTCTTGGCGCTCTCGATGCTGCGCCGTACAAGCTCGACGTCGCCAAGGCGAAGGAACTGCTTGCCAAGGCCGGTCTGAAGGACGGTCTTTCGGTTACGTTCGACGTGCGTAACGGTCAGCCGGTCACCGGCATTGCCGAATCCTTCCAGCAGACCGCTGCACAGGCCGGCGTGAAGATCGAAATCATCCCCGGCGACGGCAAGCAGACGCTGACCAAGTATCGCGCCCGCAACCACGATATGTATATCGGCCAGTGGGGCATGGACTATTGGGACCCCAATTCCAACGCTGAAGCTTTCACCAGCAACCCGGACAACAGCGACGACGCCTCGACCAAGACGCTTGCATGGCGCAACGCCTGGGACATTCCGGAGCTGACCAAGCAGACGCAGGCTGCTCTTCTGGAACGGGACAACGACAAGCGCGCCGAACAGTACAAGAAGCTGCAGCAGGAAGCGCTCGACCAGAGCCCGTTCGTCATGCTGTTCCAGCAGGTTGAAGTCGCCGGCATTGGCGGCAATGTGAAGGGCTACAAGCTCGGCCCGACATTCGACTCCAACTTCCTGGCGAACGTCAGCAAGGAATAGTCGGCCATGCTTCGGCGTGTGGAAACAACCACGTGCTGAAACGGCTTTAAATCAACGGGATGGAGCGGTTTTCTGAATCAATAAGGAAAGCCGCTCCACGAAATTTTCAGCGCTGCCGATCCGGCTTTCCGGAGCGACAGATGTCCTGAAACGCTCTCTGAGCCTGAAACAAAAGGCGGCATGAGTGTGCGAGAATGATGATTTTTGAGTTCCGCGACGGAGTGTACTTGAAAGTACATGTGCACCGGAACGCAAAAAATTGCCATTTGCAGCCACTCAAGGCGCGACTTTTGGAACAGGCTCTCACTGTCGGAAGCGGTCAAAACATTGAGTAACACTGTCACTACCAAAAAGGTAAGGCGAGCGCCGCGGCGCTCAACGGCCCTTGCCGCATCGATAGCCAGTTTTCTGGGTATCGTCGTCACGACCTATCTGGGCCTTCTGGCCGTAACTTTTTTCATCGGCCGCGTTGTGCCGATTGATCCCGTGCTTGCCATCGTTGGCGACCGCGCTCCAGCGCATGTCGTCGCCCGCGTGCGGGAAGAAATGGGCTTCAACCTGCCCTATTACCAGCAGTTCTTTCTCTACGTGAAGGGCGTGCTGCAGGGCGATTTCGGCACCTCGGTACTGACCACCAACCCCGTCATGACCGATATTCGCCGCGTTTTCCCGGCTACGATGGAACTCGCCACCGTCGGCACGATCATCGGCGCCCTGTTCGGCATTCCGCTCGGCGTTCTCGCTGCGGTCAAGCGCGGCAGCATTGTCGACCAGATCGTGCGCGTGATCGGCCTTGTCGGCTATTCGGTGCCGATCTTCTGGCTCGGCATGCTTGCGCTTCTGATCTTCTATGCACGGCTAGGCTGGACCTCTGGTCCCGGACGCATCGACATCACATTCGAATATACCTTCACCCCGATCACCGGTTTCTACCTGATCGACGCGATCCTCCAGCGCGATTGGCCAGCCCTCAAGGATATTGTCTCCCACCTTATCCTGCCATCCGTGCTGCTCGGCTATTTCTCGCTTGCCTATATCAGCCGCATGACCCGCTCCTTCATGCTCAACGAGCTGGAACAGGAATATATCATTGCAGCGCGCGCCAAGGGCATTTCGGAAACCCGCATCATCTGGGGCCACGCACTGCGCAACGCCGCCGTGCCGCTGGTGACCGTGATCGCGCTGTCCTATGCCGGACTTCTGGAAGGTTCGGTGCTGACCGAAACCATCTTCTCCTGGCCGGGCCTCGGACTCTACATCACCAATTCACTGCAAAACGCTGATATGAATGCCGTTCTGGGTGGCACCATCGTCATCGGGTCGGTCTTTATCGCGCTCAACCTCGTGTCCGATCTTCTCTATCGGCTTCTCGATCCAAGGACGCGCGCACGATGAGCCAAATGACAGATACTTCCAACCTCTCATGGCGTGAATGGCTGCTTACGGAGCGGCCACAGTCACGCACACAAGCCCGCCTCGGCCGTGCCTATATGGTCTGGCGACGCTTCACCGCCAACAAGCTGGCCGTCCTTGGCCTCCTCATCATCATCGGCCTTCTTGTCGTTGCAGCCCTGGCCGATGTGCTGGCGCCGCATTCGCCGGTCGCCGGCGATCTGGCCAATGCACGTCTCTTGCCGCCGGGATCACCGGGCTATTTGCTCGGCACTGACGATCAGGGCCGCGATATTCTTTCGCGTCTGATCTATGGCTCCCGCCTTACCCTTTATGTGGTACTGCTGGTCGCCATCATCGCAGCGCCCATCGGCCTTCTGGTCGGCACCGTTGCAGGCTATGCAGGTGGTTGGGTGGATGCCGTGCTGATGCGCATCACCGACATCTTCCTCGCCTTCCCGAAGCTCATCCTGGCACTGGCATTCGTTGCCGCTCTCGGACCGGGCATCGAAAATGCCATCATCGCCATCGCCATCACTTCGTGGCCGCCATATGCGCGCATTGCGCGTGCGGAAACGTTGACCGTGCGCAATTCGGATTATATCTCCGCCGTCCGTTTGATGGGCGCTTCGCCTATCCGCATCGTCGTGCGCCACATCATGCCGCTCTGCACATCGTCACTGATCGTGCGTGTAACGCTCGACATGGCAGGCATCATCCTTACCGCCGCCGGTCTCGGCTTCCTGGGCCTCGGCGCACAGCCGCCTCTGCCTGAATGGGGTGCGATGATCGCTTCCGGTCGCCGCTTCATTCTCGACCAGTGGTGGGTTGCCGCCATGCCGGGTCTCGCGATCCTTATTGTCAGCCTCGGCTTCAATCTTCTGGGCGATGGCCTGCGCGATGCGCTCGATCCGCGGGGTAACAACCAATGAAGCCTCTTCTGACTGTCGAAGACCTGCGCGTCACCTTCCCGACCCGCACGGGTGCAATCGAGGCCGTGCGCGGCGTCAGCTTCGAACTGGGTCGTGAACGCCTCGGCATCGTGGGCGAATCCGGTTCCGGCAAGTCGCAGACCGGCCGCGCCATCATGGGGCTGACCCCGCCGCATGCGAAGATCACCGCCAAAAAACTCGAGTTTGACGGCATCGATCTTCTGAACGCACCGGCACGCGAACGCCGCGCTTTACGCGGCGGACGCATCGCCATGGTTTTGCAGGACCCGAAATACTCGCTCAACCCTGTGATGACCATCGGCAAGCAGATTGCCGAAACGCTGAAGGCCCACGGCAAGTTCAGCAGTGAGGAAATCCGCAGGCGCTCCATCGCCATGCTGGAAGCCGTGCAGATCCGCGATGCTGAACGCGTCATGAACCTCTATCCGCACGAAGTTTCGGGCGGCATGGGCCAGCGCGTCATGATCGCCATGATGCTGGTTGCCGAACCAGAAATGCTGATCGCCGATGAGCCGACTTCGGCGCTTGACGTTACGGTCCAGCTTGAAGTGCTCGGCATCCTCGACAAACTGGTTGCCGAACGCGGCATGGGTCTGATCTTCGTCAGCCACGACCTGCGCCTCGTTTCCTCCTTCTGCGACCGCGTCATCGTGATGTATGCGGGCAAGATCGTGGAGGAAATTGCGGCCAAGGATCTCGCCAATGCGAAACACCCCTATACGCAAGGATTGCTGAACTGCATGCCGAAAATCGGAGCCGATCGCCATCCCCTGCCAACCTTGCAGCGTGAGGAGGCATGGAAGCTATGACCGGGAAAGCTATGAGCACGGCATCTGCACTGAGCGTCGACAATATCGACGTCTATTTCGACCACTTCCATGCACTGAAATCGGTCAGCATCGAAGTGGCCCGAGGCGAATCCTACGGCCTCGTAGGCGAATCCGGGTCGGGCAAATCCACCCTGCTGCGCGCTGTTGCGGGACTGGCGCCCGTCGAGGACGGCGAAATCCGTATCGACGGGCAATTGCTGAAAACGCCGCGTGACAAGGCGTTCTATCGCAACGTTCAGATGGTGTTTCAGGACCCTTACGGCTCGCTGCATCCGCGCCAGACGGTGGACCGGCTGTTGCTGGAACCGCTCGCCATCCATGGGGTCGACGATACGGAACAGCGCATCGTGAAGGCGCTCGATGAAGTCGGACTCGGTTCCGGCTTCCGCTTTCGCTATCCGCACCAGCTTTCGGGTGGCCAGCGCCAGCGCATCGCCATTGCTCGCGCCCTAATCGTCGAGCCCAGCATATTGCTGCTCGACGAGCCGACCTCCGCGCTCGATGCTTCGGTTCAGGCGGAAGTGCTAAACCTGCTCGAACAGGTTCGGCGCGACCGCAACCTAACCTTCGTCATGGTCAGCCACGACCTTGGCGTCGTCACCCATATGTGCGACCGGCTTGCCGTCATGCGCAATGGTGAGGTCGTGGAACAGTTGCAGGCAAACGATCTTGTCAGCGGCAATATCCATGCCGACTATACGAAGAACCTGATGCGGGCGAGCGAAGGCTTCCGCAGGTAAAGCAGAAGCGGTCCGTCTCAGGATACGCTAAAAGCAAAGGGGACCTTGGGGTCCCCTTTTTCATTGCATCAATCGTCGGACTTGCGCGGCGTGTCGCCATCCTGCCCGCGCCGCCAATAGGCGACGATCAACTGCCGATCCTTCGCAATATTGCGTTCCTTGCGCATATAAGTGCGGATCGACCGGAACGCGTTGAACTCACAACCGACCCAGACGTAAATATCGTCTTGGCCTTCCGGCAATTCGACCGCCCGCACGGCATCCTGCAACAAGGTCGTCGTTCCGGCTTCCGCGCCATTGCGGTTCAGCCACTGCAGATCGATATCGGCGCGCGAAAAAAGTTCCTGCTCTTCCTCTGCGCTGCCGATCTCGACCCGGACGACCGCCTTGGTTCCTTCCGGCAACCGTTCCAGAATGCGTCCGATGGCAGGCAGAGCGGTTTCGTCTCCGGCGAGCAGATACCACTTCGCCTCACCTGCATCGCCGCCGCCGGGACCTGTCATGCCGACAATATCGCCCGGCTTGGCGCTGAGGGCCCAACCGGAACCCGGTGCGTCGCAATCATCGCCGTGAACGACCATATCGATATCCACCCATCCGGCGACGGTATCGATGTTGCGGATCGTATAGACACGTGTCGCAAGCTTGGCTGCGCCTTCGGGCCAGACCGGACGGCCATCTTCACCGGTTGTGGGCCATTGCGGCTTTGCCAGGCCTTCGGGCGGAAACAGAAGGCGGATATGGAGCCCCAGCTGCGAGAAGCGGAACAGGTTTTCGCCTTTCAGGCGAACGCGCCGCATGTGCGGTGTTACATTCGACACCGAGACGACCTGCATCTCGCGGAAATAGGGCAGCGGCAGTCCGGCAGCCCCATCGCCTTCCCAGATGATTTTCGGTTTGGCGCTGCCCTTGTCGAGAAACTCCAGCACATGTTCGGCAATGGAATATTTCATATAGGCAAGGCCAGTTTCGTCCTCGCTGGAGACATCGACGCTGACCGTTTCATCGTCCCACTGCACATCCGCCTGACCGAAGCTCAGCACCAGCTTTGCCGTGCTGCCCTGACGGTGCACGTCGGCATGCTCGACGAAATGATCGAGAAGCTGATTGACCACATGACCGGCATTGGTAAGCGCAAAGCGGGTATTGGCGTTGAGTTCGGACATGCCCCGTCCTCCTTTGGGAAACAATTTCCCCAGCCTTACCCGAATATAACATGACTATTCAAGTCATCATTTTGGCTTGAACCCGCAATAAATCGTGACGGGTAGTGCCTGCCGCCAGACATCGAAAGAACCGAGCGCCCCAGCCTGCGCAACCGACAATCGCGTCAGTTCTCCGCCGTACTTTTCACGCCAGTTGAAAAGCAGCATTTCGCTTTGCAGGGTCACGGCGTTGGCAACCAGCCTACCCCCCGGATTCAAGGCGTTCCAGCAAGCTTCCAGCACACCATCATCCGTCACCCCGCCGCCGATGAAGATCGCGTCTGGCGCTTCCAAGCCCGCCAACGCCAGGGGCGCCTCCCCCCTGACAAGCTGCAATCCGGGAACGCCCAGTGCGGCGCGATTTCGCTCGATCATTGCCTGTCGCTGTTCGCTGGCCTCAATGGCAATCGCACGACACGAGGGATGAACACGCATCCATTCGATGCCAATCGAACCACAACCGGCACCCACATCCCATAGCAGTTGACGCGGCAATGGCTGCAATCGTGACAGCGTGACGGCACGAATGTCGCGCTTGGTCAATTGGCCATCATTCTCGAACGCTTCATCGGGAAGACCTACGACAGGCGAAAACACGTTCGCTTCCGGTGCGACGATGCATTCGATTGCCAGAACATTCAGATCGGCGCATCGCCCGTGCGACCAGTTTTCGGCGATATCCTGTACACGTTGCTCCTTGGAGCCACCAATATGCTCAAGAACAGTCATGCGGCTTTGGCCAAACCCCTTGCCCTTGAGCAGTGCCGCCGCTTTTGCTGGCGTCGTACCGTCATTGCTGAGCACCAGGAGCTTCTCGCCGGGCAGGATATGCGGCTGCAGCAATTCAAACGGACGACCGTGCACGCTGACTGTGCGGACATCCTGGAGCGGCCAGCCCATCCGCGCCGCGGCCAGTGAAAGCGAAGACGGATGCGGTAGAACCAGCAATTCTTCCGGCGAAAAATGCCGGGCCAAAGTTGCACCCACGCCAAAAAACATCGGATCGCCACTTGCCAGCGCGATGACCGGCTGGCCGCGATAGGCCTCGATCATCCCGATAGCTTCGTCGAATGGAGACGGCCAGGCCACGCGTTCGGCTTTGATGCCATCGTTCAGAAAATCCAGATGGCGTCTGCCGCCGAAAATGGCCTTGGCCGAGGCGATAGCAGCAAGCGCGGTTTTTCCAAGCCCATCAAACCCGTCTTCACCGATCCCGATCACTGTCAGCCAGCGTGCCATGCGCGATGCTCCTTTTCCCGAGTTCGTAGAGCATTTTGCAGTCAGGTGAAATCACCTGACTTCGCATAAATGCGGCAAAACAAACGGATAGAGCGGAAGCGCGAACGAATGTGAGGCATTTCGCTCTGTCGCGGACAGTAGCAAGTGCATGCGGCGAGGCGTATAAGACTGAAATGCCGAGCAATCCGATCACCAATTCGCTGCATACCTATCCTGACAGGCGCAACGCCTGCCCCGGCCTCTCGCGCATGGTGATGGCGAAAGACGGTGCGATTGCCCGCATAAAACTGAAGCTGGGCCGCTTGTCAGCCGATCAGGCACGTTCAATTGCAGCAATAGCTGAACGTTTCGATGCAGGCGCAATAGAGCTGTCGATTCGCTCCAATATCCAGTTGCGCGGTATTGCGCCCGAACATTGGGATAATGTTGTCGCTGCGCTGCACGACGCCGGCCTTGGAGCAGAAAACCCCGGTGCTGATGATATTCGCAACGTGATGGTCAGCCCCACGGCCGGCATTGATCGGAGCCAGATAGCCGATGTCACGGAACTGGCCTCATCCGCGCTCGATACGCTGCAGGCGAATGAGACTTTCTATGCGCTATCGCCGAAATTCTCCTTGCAGATTGACGGCGGTGAGGATTGCGCAATGGTTTCGCATCCGGGCGATATCTGGCTTTCATCCATGGACCGGAAAACCTACGCTTTTGGCCTCGCCTCGTCTCCCGAAAAACCCGCGCTGGGAACCATAGATGCGGGACACGCCCTGCTGTTCATCGAAGCGTTGCTGCATTGCTTTTTACAGCAGGGCAGCTTTGCGCGGATGAAGCATCTCTTCGAGATCATTTCGCCATCGCAGTTTCTGGCCAATTTGGAAAGGGAACTCCCTTTTCCCATCCATTCGGCAAATGGCTGGAAACGCAAGGTACCGATGGCGTTTTCGCATCTCGGACCGAACCGGCAGCGCGATGGGTCGATTTATATCGGCGCGACACCGCTGATGGGACGGCTGACGCCGCGCCAACTCAGCGCGCTGGCGGACCTCTCCGAGAGCGGAAAAAGCGAGCTGCGCCTTACGCCCTGGCAAGGTGTCATCCTGCCTTATGTAAACGAAACCCGGGTGATCGACCTCACCCAAAAACTCCGTTCGCTTGGTCTCGAAACGACAGCCGGAGTCCCGCACGCGCGGCTTCGTGCCTGTTCGGGCTCGAGTGGATGTGCCTCTGCGCTCGCCGACACTCAAACCGACGGCGGGAAGCTGGCGACACGTTTAAGTCCCGGAACGTCATCCGTGCACATTACAGGATGCGCCAAATCATGCGCCGCGCTTGCGCCATTGCCGCATACCCTGCTGGCGCGCTCGGCAGGCCGCTACGATCTCTATACGCAGGAGCCGTTTCCGCAAGACGGGGCTGGACCATCGCGCTTCGGACGGTTATTGGCGACTGATATTACCATTGACCAAGCGGCGCACCTTCTGAACGCCCGACACTGATTAGAGTGGTCCACCATGACAGACTACATCCGCGACGGACAGGCCATTTACGACCGGTCTTTCGCCATCATTCGTGCCGAGGCCGATCTGAGCCGCATACCCGCCGATCTGGAAAAGCTTGCAGTCCGGGTCATTCACGCCTGCGGCATGGTGGATGTAGTCAATGACCTCGCCTTCTCGGAAGGCGCAGGTAAAGCCGGGCGCGACGCCCTGCTCGCCGGTGCGCCCATTCTTTGTGATGCGCGCATGGTGGCCGAAGGCATTACCCGTTCCCGTCTGCCTGCAAATAATGAAGTCATCTGCACGCTTGGCGATCCGTCGGTTCCCGAGCTAGCCGCGAAGGTCGGCAACACCCGCTCGGCCGCAGCACTCGACCTCTGGCTTCCCCATCTCGCCAACAGCGTGGTTGCAATCGGCAATGCACCAACCGCCCTCTTCCGCCTCTTCGAATTGCTGGATGCCGGTGCGCCGAAACCGGCGCTCATCATCGGAATGCCGGTTGGCTTCGTGGGTGCGGCGGAATCCAAGGACGAACTCGCCGCCAACAGCCGTGGCGTGCCTTACGTGATCGTTCGCGGAAGACGCGGCGGCAGCGCCATGACGGCAGCGGCGGTCAACGCGCTCGCGTCGGAGCGCGAATAATGGCAGCAAAAGGCAGATTGTTTGGCCTCGGTGTCGGCCCCGGCGATCCTGAACTGATCACGCTGAAAGCCCTCCGCCTTCTCAAGAGCGCGCCGGTCGTTGCCTATCACGCCGCCAAGGGAAAGAAGGGCAACGCCCTTACCATCGTCGAGGAATATCTTTCGCCCGAACAGGTTCTCGTGCCGCTGATCTATCCGGTGACGACGGAAAAGCTCCCGGCGCATATGGATTACGAGCAGATCGTCAGCGATTTCTATGGTGAGATAACGGACACGATCGCGAGCCATCTTGATCGGGGACAGGATGTGGCCGTGATCGCGGAAGGCGATCCCTTCTTCTACGGCTCGTTCATGTATATCCACGACCGGCTCGCAGGGCGGTATGAAACGCAAGTCGTGCCCGGTGTCTGTTCCGTTCTCGGTGCCTCTGCCGTCCTCGGTGCGCCGCTTGTCTATCGCAACCAGACGCTCTCCGTTCTTTCCGGCGTCATGGGCGCGGAGGAACTGAAGCAGCGGCTCGCGGATACGGGAGCTGCGGCGATCATGAAGCTCGGCAAGAACCTCGACAAGGTCCGCGCAGTGCTGGGTGATCTCGGTCTCATGGACCGTGCGCTCTATGTCGAGCGCGCCACCATGTCCAACCAGCGCATCGTGCCCCTTGCCGAAGTCGATGGTGACGACTGCCCTTATTTCTCGATCATTCTCGTTCCGGGGCAAAAATGGAACGGCGCATGACCCCTGCGATTCTGGTGCTTGGAGAAGCAGCTGTTCCCACCGCGCAACGGATCGCAATGGCGTTGGAGCGCGCCGAAATACGCGGCCTTCAGAGCCGCGTTGCATCGGTTGACAACACCTTCATGCATTTCGGCGATGCAATAAGGTCGCTCTATGAGGAAGGCCGTCCGATCATCGCGCTTTGCGCCGCCGGTATCGTCATCCGGGCGCTCGCCCCGCTACTTGAGAACAAGCGTATCGAACCGCCAGTTCTCGCCGTGGCTGAGGATGGAAGTGCGGTCGTGCCACTGTTGGGTGGGCTCTCGGGTGTCAACGACATGGCGCGGCAGATTGCAGCGGCGCTTGAGGTCGCGCCTGCAATAACCACGTCCGGCGAACTGCGCTTCGGAATCAATCTGCTGCATCCGCCTGCCGAACTCACGCTTGCCAATCCAGACAGCGCGAAAAGTTTCATGTCGAACCTGCTCGCGGGACAGAAGCTGCGGATTGAAGGACGATCGCGCTGGCTTGCGCAATCGAAATTGCCTTTCGCCGACGACGGCGCGTTGACGATCAGCATAACGCCCCACAATCGCGTGCCGCGTCCCGACGAGTTGATTTATCATCCGCGCAGCGTGGCGATTGCCGTTGATATGGTCCGCGAAAACCTTCAGGCCAATGTTGAGCATGCGCTTGCCCGGGCGGGGAAAGCCCGGCAGTCACTGGCCTTGCTCCTCGCCGATGAAAAAGACTGCGCTGCGTCGGAACTTCACGGAGCGGCACAGATGCTTGGTATTCCACTCCGTTTTGTGGCGGATGCACCCCATGTCCGCGAACTCGTCCTTCGTTCGGTCGAGCAGCCGATTGAGCTGATAGAAGACGACGGACTCGCCATCGCCGTTGCGTCAACCCCGGCAGATGTGCTGTTTGTCGGTCGAAAGCGCGGCAAGCTGGTCGTTATCGGACTTGGGCCCGGATCGCGCAGCCTGATGACGCCTGCCGTCCAGCATGAACTGGAACAGGCTGAAGACATTCTCGGCTATGAGACCTATGTGCGAATGGCTGAGGAGAATCTTCGCCCTTTCCGCCCGGACCAAACCATTCACATGACCGACAATCGTGAGGAAATGCAGCGCGCCCGTCATGCATTCGAACTCGCGGCTTCCGGGCGGCATGTCGTCATGGTTTCGTCGGGAGATCCCGGTGTCTTTGCGATGGCTGCGGCGGTTGTCGAGGCGCTGCACGAAACGGACAATCCCGCGTGGCACGGCGTGGAGCTTGTCATCCAGCCTGGAATTTCAGCGGCAATGGCTGCCGCATCGCGCATTGGTGCGCCGCTGGGACATGACTTCTGCATCATTTCGCTATCGGACAACCTGAAGCCCTGGGAGGTCATCGAAAAGCGCCTGGCGCTTGCCGCCGAAGCCGATCTCGCCATGGCGTTCTACAATCCGATCTCCAGGGCGCGCCCGCATCAGCTTGGCCGCGCGCTGGAAATCCTGCGCCAATATCGATCGCCTGGAACGCCCGTCGTCCTTGGACGAGACATAGGCAGACCTGCCGAGACGACACGGACAACTACGCTGGGTGCATTGACGCCAGAGGATGTCGACATGCGCACCGTGGTCATCATCGGCTCCTCGCATACACAACGGTTTGCGAAGTCCGATGGCCGCGAATGGGTTTATACACCGCGTTGGTACGGCGAAAAGCCTGAGAAGTGACAAACAAAAAGGCAGGGAAAACCCTGCCTTTTTCGCATGTTAGCCGTGACAGTTGAATCAGTTCTTCTTCGCCTTGGCCTTCTTCGGCTGGGCAGCGGCGGCGGCGTCCGCCTTGGCGGCAGCTGCTTCGGCTGCAATCTGATCCGCGCTTTTCGGCGACGTGTCGATGACGGCACGCACACCGCCCTTTGCAGTGAGCTGGCAAACAGCCGTGCGCAGGTCCACCTTGAGATCGACATCCGTTCCGCCTGCTGCACCCGGACGGGAATTGACGGCGGAGATAACGCGTTCCGGCAGGAAGTATTTGTTGGCAGCAGCGGTGATGCACGGCTGCGCCAGCGCAGGGTCGACATAAGCAGTCGGAGTGAAGCGCGGCATCGAAATCGTCGGCGCGCTAACCGGGGCCTCGGTTTTGCCCGGCGTCGCCGTCGTGGTCGGTACAGTCGTCGTGCAGGCAGCGGCAAGCGGGGCCAACATGGCAATGGCTAGGAAACGGGCTCCGGTGCGGGCGCGTCCGTACATGATCAACCTCATAGGATCTGCTGAGTAGGTAAAATTTAAGTTCGATAACTATTCGGTTTTGCTCGATTGTCGAGTGGCAGGAAGGTCACATTGCCAGAATTTCGATTCGCATCCACAGGCTGACGTCACTGCTTTGCCAAAATCCAGTTCAGCATTTCCCGCCAATCCGACATGCGGATGGGCGTGCCGTGATTGCCGCTCTCGAAACGGCGAAACTGAACCGGATAACCCGGCGCGCGCTTGCGTATCTCGCGATAGAAGGATTCCTGCTTGTCGATGGCGAAAACCGGGTCGCGGCTTCCATGACCGAAGAAAACGGGCACGCGCTTCCTGAATGCGGGAGACTTGAAAAATCCCTCATCCCAAAGCGAGCCGAGCAGGATGAGACCTGAAAGCTGACTACCGGCGTTTTCGTTGCCCGCTATGCGCCAGCACAGCGTTCCGCCCTGCGAGCCGCAGGACAGGATCAAGGGAGCGCTTGGCGACGAAGCTTTGACAGCTTCAATCAGCCCGGCAATCTGCGCCTCGCCCGCATCGGCGAAATCCTTGAAGTCCGGTGTGACATACAAGCCGCCGTTCAATGCAGCGAGATTCTTCACCCGGTTGAAATTACCGCCGAAGGTAAAATCATTCATGCCTTGCAGGCGATTGCCGCCCCGGCCATGCAGATAGATGACGATGAAGGATGCACCTTCGCGCTTGCCCGCCGTCATGGCCTTGACTGGCCCAGCTTTGGTCTGAAACGTGACGTCCTTCTGGTAGGCGCGCGCCTTTAGCGAGACATAGGCGTCTTTCACCCGCTTTTCGGGCACCGCATCGCGCCCGTTTATATCGCGCATTTCATTGTAACCGACGACCTTGTAATCGCCATTGTCGGCGCTGCTGATGACGCCGGGATAGGCGAAATAGTCGTCCTTGTAAGGCGGCAGCGACGAAGCCCCGGATGCCGTCGCCGCCGAAAGCAGAAACAACACTCCGAGGAGGCTGCGTGTTGCACGTCTCGACATCACAGCTCCAGCGTATGGTAGCGCCTGTTGAGATAAACCAGCGCTTCCTCTTCGGCCCTCGACCGCAGGCCTACCACTTCGCCGAAAAGCACGTGATGGGTGGAATGATCCTGAACGCTCACCACTCGGCAATCGAAAGAGGCAAGCGCTCCCTCCAATATGGGCGCTCCGGTAACCTGAACTTCCCACCGCGCCAGTTCGAACCGCTCGTCCTGCGTCAGACCAATGCGGCCGGAAAATGCGTCCGCCAGCTGCTGATGCGAGCCGGCAAGCGTGTTGACGGCAAAAACCCCATTGTCGATGAACAGCCGGTTTTCCTCGTGGATCTTCTGCAGGCAGATGAGGATGGTCGGCGGATTATCGGACACTGAGCAGGCCGCCGTCAGGGTTAGACCGCGCCGTCCCGCACTGCCCGCGGTCGTGACGATCTGCACTGCGCCGGCATAATGGCTCATGGCATCGCGGTAGGACTTGGATTCCACCGAAGCTGCACTTGAAATGATGTTCTTAATCGTTTGCACGTCCAACAGAATCCATCTCGCCCTATGGGTATGTTACCTGAAGCCAGCTACCATGTTCAGAAGCCCGCGATATCGGCCCCCAGAAACGGGCATTGCACAAAGGCGAGGAAACAGCTACCCACTTTTCGTTGAAAATGCCACGAATTGTTTATTGAAGACGGATCACGTGATCGAGCTAGGGAAACGTCCTGCCGCAGCGCTGACAAGCATCATCCTCTCACTGCTGGCCAGTTCCGTACTGGCACAGGCAGCAGATATGCGCATCGGACTTGCAGCGCCCCTGTCGGGAACCTTCGCTCCGTTGGGTAATCAGCTGGCCGAAGGGGCGCGCATCGCGGCCGCGACGAAAGGCGCTGAACTCGTCATTTCCGATGACCGCTGCGATGCCGAAGGCGGCAGGGAAGCGGCGGAACGTTTCGTGAGGGAAAACGTCCGGATCGTAACCGGCTTTCTGTGTCCCGACGCCCTTGAGGCGGCGCTCCCGGTTCTCGCAGCTGGCAACATAGTTATCGTGGCCTCGGGCGTCAGTGAACCCACGCTGACCGAAAGGCGCGCACCCGCACCGATGGCAGTATTCCGACTCGCAACCGGACTCGACAAGGAAACGGAAGCAACAGGCAGTTTTCTCGGCAGTCTCTGGCGTGCCCAGGCTTTTGCCGTCATCGATGACGGGACGATTGAGGGACGCGAACGTGCCGCACGTGTTCTGGCCAGCCTCAAGGAGCAGCAGCTGCAACCGGTTTTTACCGATACCTATCGGCCCGGCCTCGACAATCAGAATGCGCTAGTCGCCCGCCTGCGGCGCGCAGGCGCAACCCATGTCTATGTCGGCGGCGAACGTGACGATATCGCCGCCATCGGTACAAGCGCTGCCGTCCTCAATCATCCGTTGACGATTGCAGGCGGGAGCCTGCTTGATGCCGCGCCCGGCGCACAGCCCTTAAGCGAGGGCACTTTGATGATCGCTCCGGTCCGGCCGCAGGACCTTTCAACAGCAAAACCCGCAATCGACGCACTGCATCAGGCCGGAAAACTGGCCGATGCTTATGCCATCATCGGCTATGCCAGCGCGGAGATTGCTGCGGATGCGATCCTGCGCGCCGACGAGAAGAAGCAGCCGGTGCTTGATACGCTTCGCACTGGTTCCTTCGAAACCGTGCTTGGCACGATCAAGTTCGACGACAACGGCATCCGAACGGACAACCCCAACCGCCTCCAGCGGTTCGACGGCAAACGGTTCGTGCTAGCCGACAAGTAGCCCAATGAGACTGGCGGCGATCACCAGCCCGGTCATCAGGCTCATGGTTGACCAGAAAAGGTGAAGCGCGGCATCTATATCATCGGCATTGGCATCGCGTTTGCCGGATGCATTGAGCATGGGACCTTCAACTTTTTCCGTCCCATATTGGCGCGGACCGGCCAATGCCAGCCCCAGCCCGCCTGCAAATGCCGATTCCGGCCAGCCTGCGTTGGGCGAGCGATGCAGGCGCGCGTCACGGCGCATGACCGAGAAAGCTTCCCTTCCTGAAAGCCTGTCTTTCGTGATCGCGGTGGCCAGTGAAGCCAGCAGCCCCGTCAACCGGGCAGGAATGTAGTTTGCAACATCGTCCAGCTTCGCCGCGAAACGGCCGAAATCGCGATAGCGATCATTGAGATGACCAATCATCGAGTCGGCGGTATTGATCATTTTGTAGGCAAACAGCCCCGGCAATCCGCCCACCAGAAACCAGAATGCAGGCGCGACAATGCCGTCGGATGCGTTTTCGGCCAGACTTTCTATCGCTGCCCTGCTGATGCCGCCCTCATCAAGATGCTCGGGATTGCGTCCAACAATCATCGACACGGCCCGCCGTCCGCCCTCGAGGCCGTCCTCCCGCAGCGCCAGCGCAACCGCCTGCACATGATCGGCAAGGCTTTTCTGCGCAAGCAGCACCGTCACGATCAGAATTTCGGCAACAGCGCCTGCTGTTCCGGCAAAGGGCAGTAGGAACTCAAGGACAAGCCCCAGAACGACAGAGACAGCCACCAGCCCAACCGTCAGCCACATGCCATTTCGGCGAAGCACCGCAGCAGCGAGATTTCGGTTGTTCCAGCGCTTTTCACCCCATGAAATTGCTTTCCCGAACAGGACGACGGGATGCGGCATCCTTTGCCATAGCTGCGGCGGATCGCCGACAAAGCGATCGAGAAGCAGCGCAAGCGAAAGAATAATCAGCTTTATTTCCATGAGCTTGACCAGAAAAACTGAATCAAAGTTTCAACGCCTTTTCCAAGCGCGCAAGCGCCACGTCATCCAACGGCAGACCAATGCGCAACCAGCGCGAGGCGTAATTGAATTTCCGGACCAGAATATGTCTCTGGCACAGTCTGACATAGAGTTCGTGCGCATCCGGGTGTTCAACAAGAGAAAACAGCGCCGTGCCGCCGATTTCCTTCAGACCGGATTTCTCGAGAACAGCAGAGAGTTCCAGGCGCCTCAGATCAATACGCGCGCGATAGTTGGAAAGCGCCTCGGCACCGCGGAAGGCATGGCTGGCAATGGCAAGCGCCGGGCCGGATACCGCCCATGGCCCAAGCCGCTGCTGCAATGCCTCGACAAACGGCTGACCGGCAACGGCAAAGCCCAGACGAACGCCAGCCAGCCCGAAAAACTTGCCGAAAGATTTCAGCACGATCATCGGCATGTCTTCCGCATCCGCTGCAACGCTGACATCCTCATGCGCGTCCGCAAAAGCCTCGTCCACGATCAGAAAGCCGCCCAGCGCACCAAGTTTTCGCGCCAGATGCTGAAGATCGTCTTTTGAAACCACACGACCATCGGGATTATTGGGATTGACGATAACTGCCGCCGTCGCCTCGTCCGGAATTTCACCGATTGCCGCACACGACACGACCTTCCAGCCGCAGGCAACGAACGAAGCGGCATGTTCCTGATAGGTCGGCCCGAGAACCGCAACCGTCGACGGAGCAACTAATGTCGGGACGAGCTGGATCAAAGCCTGTGTGCCGGGAGCTGCGACAATGGACGCATTCTCACGCAGCCCATAATAGCTGCGGGCCAGCCGCAGCGTTTCCAGCATCAGCCGTTCATCCGGCAAGCGGTTCCAGATTTCCGGTGTCAGTTCGGGAAGTGAAAAAGGCTCCGGGTTGATGCCCGTTGAAAGATCAAGCCAGCCTCCCGGCTTTCCGCCAAAGCGCGCGACGGCCTTGTCCAGCGCGCCGCCATGCTCGATTTCTGCACTCAAGCTTTGTCTCCGCAAAAATCGATCACATGCATGAAAGAGCCTGAAACGGACCCGACCCTGAGACCTGCCTCGCCAAGCTCGTCTCGTGCGGCATCCCGCACACGGAAAAGCCGATCCGCCTCTCCTTCGCGCAGGATGCTTGCATAATGAAACTCGTGCGCCTTCAATGGCTCCTTCCAGGGTGAGCCCTCAAGCGGTTCCAGCAGGCGATAGCCAAGATGCAGCTTTCTTTTCGCGAAGCTCGTTTCAAGCGGCAGAAGACCCAGCATCGGATGCGCAACACCCTCCGCATCCTGCAAGCTCTCGCCAAGAACCATGTAGCCGCCGCATTCGCCATAAACAGTCGCACCACGCGTTGCGGCATCGCGTATTGCCGTTTGAAAACGTGCGGCTTGTGCCAGACGGCCTGCGTAAAGTTCCGGATAACCGCCGGGCAGATAGATTGCGTCTGCATCCTGTCTCGGAGCCTCATCTGCAAGCGGCGAGAAGAACGAAATCTCCACACCTCGCCTGCGCCAGCCTTCAAACAGATGCGCATAGGCAAAGGCGAATGCATCGTCGCGGGCAACCGCAATGTGGTTCCCAAGCGGTTTCAGGCGTGGAACATTGGCCATCGCATCGTAACGCTTCGGCCGCGACCAGATCGACTGCAACGTATCCAGATCGATATGCGCTTCAATCACATCAGCGGCATGATCCAGAAAAGTTTCGAGGTCGGAATGCTCGCCCGCCTGCACCAGTCCCAGATGCCTTTCTGGCAGCGAAAGATCGGTATCGCGAGGCAAGGCGCCGAGAACCGGAATGCCGAGTGGCTCCAACGCGCCACGCAGCATCGCTTCGTGCCGCGGGCTGCCAACCCGGTTGAGGATAATTCCGGCAATCAGCACATCCTTGCGAAACTGGCTGAAGCCCCACACAAGCGCCGCGACCGAGTGTGATTGCCGTGCACAATCCACCACCAGCACCACCGGCAGCTCGAGAACCCGGGCCAGATCGGCGGAAGAACCCTTCCCGTCCATCGCTCCGTCAAAGAGCCCCATCATGCCCTCGGCGACCAGCAGCTTGGCGCTGCTTTCGGTCATGCGCGAGGAAAGCGCGCTGATAAGTTCAGGACGCATCGCCCAAGGGTCGAGATTGAAGCAATCCGCGCCGCTCGCAGCCTTGTGATAGGCAGGGTCGATATAATCCGGCCCGGCTTTCGCCGGTGCAAGCGCTACGCCCCTGCGTTTCAAAACCCTCAACAAACCCAGCGTTACCGTTGTCTTGCCCGACCCGGAAGCCGGTGCAGCGATCATGAAACCCTTCATGCGGTTTGCGCTCCCTCATTTTGGTTCTTTCTGCCAAGCGGGTCGCTGAACAGGATCTTGCCGCTCAAAGCGCCCATCCAGTCCAATCCATCCCGCAGGCGAACCACTTGCCCCACAACCACGATCGCAGGCGGGTTCAGCCCCGCCGCTTCCACGTCTTTTGCAGCCTGCGCCAATGTCGTTTCGAGCACGGTCTGGCTAGGCAGGCTCGCATTGCACACAAAGGCGACAGGCTCGTCGGGCGAGCGTCCGGCATCGATCAGCCGCCTGGCAATAAGATCAATATGTTTCATCGCCATATACATGACGATCACCGGAGAGGTTCTGGCGATACCGGTCCAGTCTACTCCGTCGGGCACCAGACCGCTGGCGTCGTGGCCAGTCAGAAACGTCACGGACTGATTGATGTCGCGATGCGTAGCGGCGATGCCTGCATAGGCGAGGCCGCCAATTCCGGCAGTCACTCCGGGAACGACGCGAAACGGAACCCCGTGTTCCACTAGCGTCAGCGCCTCTTCTGCTCCGCGTCCGAAAACAAACGGATCGCCACCTTTCAACCGCAGCACCTTATTGCCTTGTTTCGCAAGTTCGACAAGCCGCAGAGAAATATCGCGCTGTTTCGGCGAAGGCTTGCCGCCGCGCTTGCCTGCATATTCCAGAACAGCATCTGCATGTTTCAGAGAGAGGCAGGCATCATCCACCAGTGCGTCATAAACGATAACATCCGCCTGTTGCAGGGCGTTGACGGCATGAAGCGTCAAAAGGCCGGGATCCCCCGGCCCAGCCCCCACGAGCCAGACGTGGCCGGGCTCCATGACGGGCAACGTCATTTTGCTTTTAGCAATGACACATGCCGCTGTTTCTTCAGCCTTGTTCATTCTCGTCAACCATTATTCTATCTGGCGACACAGCTAGCAGATACATTATAAGGCGTCCATGAATGACGAAACTGCTCCAACGAATAAAAGTCAGGAAAAGGTCGAGCTTCGCCGCGGCTGGACGACTGGCGCCTGCGCGACGGCTGCCACCAAAGCGGCTTTGACGGCGCTCATCACCGGGGAATTTCCCGATCCTGTCGGCATAATTCTACCCAAGGGCGAAGTGCCGTACTTCCAGCTTGCCTATGAAGGACTGGGCGACGGCTATGCGATGGCGGGCATCGTCAAGGATGCGGGCGACGATCCCGACGTAACCCACGGCGCAACCATCATCTCGACGGTATACCCGGCCCCGCCGGGGACCGGCGTCGTCTTTCGCGCCGGTGAAGGGGTTGGCACGGTCACGCGTCCCGGCTTGCAAATTCCCCCCGGCGAAGCAGCGATCAACCCGGTTCCACGCCGCATGATGACGGAAATCTGCGAGCAGATTTGCGCCGAATATGGCCTGCCCGCCGACCTCGTGATCACGATATCAGTGCCAGGCGGGGAAGAGATTGCCACGAAAACATGGAACCCGCGCCTCGGCATTATCGGCGGCATTTCCATTCTCGGCACCACTGGTGTGGTTCACCCGTTTTCCTGCTCGGCCTGGATTCACTCGATCCATCGCGGCATCGACGTTGCGCGTGCTGCCGGGCAAAAACATGTGCTCGGCGCAACCGGTTCCACGTCCGAAGACGCAGCGCAGGCGCTCTATGATCTGCCGGATTTTGCCATTCTCGACATGGGCGATTTCGCAGGCGGCGTGCTTAAATATCTGCGAGACCATCCCATCGACAAGTTGACGATCGCAGGTGGCTTCGCCAAGCTGACCAAGCTTGCGCAAGGCGCGCTCGATCTTCATTCGTCGCGCTCGCAAGTGGACAAGGGCTTCCTCTGGGCCATTGCCGATAAGGCGGGCGCCCCGACAAGTATGAAGGATCAGATTCTCTTTGCGAACACTGCGCTGGAAGTACTTGAACTGACTCAATCAATCGGCATCGACATGGCCACACCGATTGCGCTCAAAGCGAAGGAAACTGCGCTGGAAACCCTTCGCGGCGCACCTGTGGAGGTTGAGATTATCGTGACTGACCGCAGTGGAAATATCCTTGCGCGGGTCTGAGCCGAAGATACTCATTCTGGGCGGAACCGCCGAGGCGGCAGCGCTCGCAACGGCTTTTGCGGAACTCCCTGTCAAAGCCATCACCTCGCTTGCCGGACGCACCAGCAATCCAGCCAGACTCACTGGAACGGTTCGCATCGGTGGCTTCGGTGGACCGGAGGGCCTTGCAGACTATATCAGGGCCGAAAAAATCCACCTCGTGATCGACGCCACCCATCCTTACGCGGCGCGTATATCGCAAAATGCCGTCATCGCCACAGAGGCGACGAAAACCCCACTCGTTCGGCTGGAGCGCACCGCCTGGGAAAAGCAGCCAGATGACAACTGGATCGATATTTCCGGCGAAGCCGAAGCTGCGAACGCCATTCCTCCCCACGCGCGCGTCTTTCTGGCGCTCGGTCGCCAGCACATCGCCCCTTTTGCCAAGCGCGCTGATGTTCATTTCGTCATGCGCATGATCGACCCGCCGGACGCGGCGCTGCCGCCGGATTGCGAGCTTATCCTCGCAAGGCCCGGCGATTTCGCTGCGGAAAAGCAATTTCTGGAGAAACACAAGATCGGACTGATCGTCAGCCGCAATTCGGGTGGCACCATTTCCTATGCCAAGATCGAAGCCGCTCGCGCGCTCAGGCTTCCGGTCATGATAATTTCCCGCCCGCCGGTTGCGGCCAGGAACATCGTCACCTCGCCGGAAGATGCAATCGCATTTGCCCGCACAAGCTTAGGCTTTTGAACGTGCCGCGTGGTTATGCGCCTCATGATAGAGCGCTGAATCGCGAAAGCTCTTTGGGTCCAGCCCGCGCCCGACAAAAATCATCGCCGTGCGTATCAACCCGGATGCCGCCACCTTCTCCGCTATATCCGCCAAAGTACCGCGCAATATCTGCTCGTCCGGCCATCCTATGCGATAGGCAACGACAACAGGGCAATCAGCGCCATAAAGGGGCATCAGCTCGGCCTTGATCTTCGTGAGGTTGCGAATGGAGAGGTGAATCACCAGCGTCGCGCCTGACCGGCCAAGCGTGGCGAGGTCTTCGCCTTCGGGCATGGCGGACGATTTCATCGAGGTGCGGGTCAGAATGATGGTCTGGTTGACCTCTGGAATGGTCAATTCCTGCTTCATGGCGGCGGCAGCGGCCGCAAAGGCTGGCACGCCCGGCGTCACATCATAGGGAATGCCGAGACTGTCCAGCCGGCGCATCTGTTCGGCCATCGCGCCGTAGATCGATGGATCACCGGAATGCACCCGCGCGACATCGAGGCCGTTAGCGTGGGCGACTTCCATTTCGGCGATGATCTCATCCAAAGTTAGGGATGAACTGTCGACCAGACGTGCATCCTTTGGTGCTCCGGCAACAAGTTCAATCGGCACCAGTGATCCCGCATAGATGCAGACGGGGCATCGCTCGATCAGGCGCAGGCCACGAACGGTGATAAGATCCGCCGCGCCAGGACCGGCGCCAATGAAATGAACAGTCACAATTTTACCTTCCTGAACTGCGGAGCGGCGTCGGAACCAGCAATCGCCAAGGCGGCAGTTGTCCGGACGGACGCGGTTTTCTCGACCGCGAGAATACCGTGCGGACCGGCAGCAGCAAGCGCTGCCGCTTCGGCAACGCCATGACAACCGACTGCCCGGAAAACAGCGTCCGACGGGTTTTTGAGACGCGGTGTTTCCTGCTCCAGTCGCGCGGCATCGAAAAAACAGAGCGCACAATCATAATGCGACGCAAGCTCCGCCCACACCGGCTCGGCGCGCTTCGCGCTCAAGGTTGCAATAGCATCGGGCCGTGCGCCCCCACCCCGAGCCAACACCTGCTCGGCCAAGGCCAAAAGTTCATCAAGCGTCACGCCCGACGAACCGCCCATGCCAAGAACCCTATTGAAATTTCTAGAACCCACAGGGAGATGACTGGCGCGCTTTGTGCAGTTCTTCCGGCTTGACCCCAAGCGTATCGGCAATGCGCTGGATCATTGTTGCTTCGCTACGATCAAGGCGATTATCGGAGCAGGCAATCGTCACGAGGTCACCAAGCAGTGCCAGCCGACGCTCCGGCGCCATTTCCGCCAGCATGTTGGCGGCTTGCTTGGTTGTCGTCTCGTAAGCAAAATCCTTGAGATATTCCGCGACTTCCGGAAGCTCTTCCGGTGGAATGCCGAAATTCTTTTCGGCAATTTCCTTGAATGCGGCTATTTCGGCTGGGTGCTGATCGCCATCGGCAAACACCACATGCAACAGCAAAAGCAGTTCAGAAGCGAGCGCCGGATCATCGGCGACACGCTGCACGGCGCTCTTCCTGCTCAGAAAAGCAGTAATCCGCTCAAAGATGCTTTCGCTCATGGAACCCCTCTAAACTTTCAGTCTGCTTATAATGAATAGCGCCGGACGAGCAGGAAAACAATCTCGCTCCGAGACCCAGCTTTCTTCCGAGTGCGCCTTTGTTTGACTGGCGTTCGCCAAGCAGCTGCTCTATGTTGCCCCAACCTCTCCTTTAGGCTCCCCCGATGCTTGAATTTTTTGACACGCTTACCCTGCTCCTCACGGCTGCGGCATTCATTGCCGGAATCATCGATTCCATAGCCGGAGGCGGCGGAATGATTACGATTCCCGCCCTGTTGCTGGCCGGAATACCGCCCGTTGAAGCATTGGGCACGAACAAGCTGCAAGGATTGTTCGGCTCATCGTCAGCAACCATTGCGTATGCGCGCAAAGGGCATGTCAATATCAGGGAACAGTGGCCCGAAGCGCTCGCTTCGCTCATCGGCTCGGTATTCGGCGCATTGCTGGCAACCGTTCTGCCCGTGGATATCATGCGCGCGGCCCTGCCGATCCTCCTGATCGCCATCGCAGTCTATTTTGCCGTCAAGCCGAGCCTTGGCGATGTTGATCGGGCACGACGTCTCGGACCGTTTCTTTTCGGCGTAACCCTCGTTCCGCTGATCGGTTTTTACGATGGGCTTTTCGGCCCCGGAACCGGATCGTTCTTCATGCTCGCTTTTGTGGCGCTTGCCGGTTTCGGTGTGTTGAAAGCTACCGCGCATACGAAGCTTCTCAACTGCGCTTCCAATGTCGGCAGTTTTGTAACCTTTGCCCTCGTCGGCACCATCAACTGGAAAATCGGCATCTGCATGGGTATTGCCCAGTTCATCGGCGCGCAGATCGGCGCAAGCCTCGCCATGAAGGTCGGCTCACGCATCATCAAGCCGCTTCTGGTCGTCGTCAGCCTGGCGCTGGCAGTTCGCCTCCTGATGGATGGAACCAATCCGCTGCGCCAGTGGATGGGATTTTAAATTCTAAGCGCCACCAAAACGACACCACAACCAATCAGCAGAATGCCGAACCAGTTGATGGTGGACATGCGCTCGCCGAGGAATGCCGCGCCGAACAGGGCCACCAGCACCACCGACAATTTATCGATCGGCGCGACGCGCGATGCGTCACCTATCTGCAAGGCCCGGAAATAAGCAAGCCACGAAGCGCCGGTCGCCAGCCCAGAAAGCACCAGAAACAGCCACGACCGCCCGGAAATTTCGCCCGGTTTCTGCCACTGGCCGGTAACGGTCAGGAACAGGCACAATGCACCGATGATAACCAGCGTGCGCACGAGCGTGGCGAAATCCGAATTGATGCCTTGAATACCGATCTTGGCAAAGATCGCCGTCAACGCGGCAAACACCGCCGACATCAGTGCCCAGAACTGCCAGCTGTCCAACATTGAAGCATTTCCAGCAAAAGTGTGAAACGGTTTTGCGCAGGATAATGCGCAACTAGAACTCGATGCCCTTCTGTGCCTTCACCCCGGCGCGGAATGGATGCTTGATCATCTCCATCTCGGTCACCAGGTCTGCGGCTTCAATCAGCTCGTCCTTGGCATTGCGGCCAGTGATGATGACATGCTTCATCTCCGGCTTGGCCTTGAGAACCTCTATCACTTCCTCGACCGGCAGGTAATCGTAGCGAAGCACGATATTCAACTCGTCGCAGAGCACCATATCGTAGCTTTCATCCATTATCAGCGCCTTGGCTTGTTCCCAAGCACCGCGCGCCATGGCGATATCTCGCGTGCGATCCTGCGTCTCCCAGGTAAAGCCCTCTCCCAGCGCTGAAATCGTGACCTGATCGGGAAATTTTTCGAGAACCCAGCGCTCGCCTGTGTCCCACGATCCCTTGACGAACTGCACGACCCCGATCTTCATTCCGTGGCCCAACGCGCGGAAAACCATCCCGAAACCGGCGGTCGATTTGCCCTTGCCCTTGCCGGTATGGACAATCACCAGACCTTTTTCCTCGGTCTTTGTCGCCTGGATCTTGTCGCGGGCAGCTTTCTTCTTGCGCATCTTGTCCGCATGGCGGGCGTTCAGTTCCTCTTCCGTCATGGACAGAAGTTTTGCAGATTTTTCAGCCATTTGTCCTCATTCCCGGATTCAAAGTCGCAAGTTGTTCCAGTTCAAACCGCGCCGAATTGGAGCGTGGTGTCCAGAAGCCCCGCTCGATGGCATTGTTCAGCTTCGCCGCTGTCTCGGCAAGCGCCGCGGGATTTTTCTCGGCCATGAAATCATGCACTGTCCTGTCGGCAATATAAGCCTGATAGACCGCCTCGAAGTGATGATTTCCGACCTTGCCGGTGGTCGCCGCAAAGGCGAACAGATAGTCGACGGTTGCCGCAATCTCTGCCGCGCCTTTATAGCCGTGACGCATCACACCTGTGATCCATTTCGGATTAGCCGCCCGCCCGCGCACGACGCGTGACAGCTCTTCTTCCAGCGCCCGGATCGCTGGCTTTTCCGGGCGGGAATGGTCATTGTGATAAACCGCAGGCATTGCCCCGTTCAGGCTTTCCACGGTCGCGGCCATTCCACCTTCGAACTGGTAGTAATCATCGCTGTCGAGAAGGTCGTGCTCGCGATTGTCCTGATTCTGAACCACGGCCTGAACAGAGCGAAGCCTTTCTTCAAGAAGACCGCGCTCGGCCTGCCCTTCCTCGCCTGCACCATAGGCGTAGCCGCCCCAGACAAGCCAGGCTTCGGCCAGATCGTTGCGCCCGGCCCAGCCATTCTCGTCGATCAGGGCCTGCAAGCCTGCTCCATAAGCGCCGGGTTTGGAACCGAAGACACGATAGCCCGCGCGGCGTTGCGCTGTCTTTTCATCCGCCCCTTCGACAACAAGACGCGCCTGCTCAATCCGCATACGAACTGCGACTGGATTGTCCTCGGCATCTTCGTCGAGAGCGCCAACTGCACGCACGGCCTTGTCGAAGAGCGCAATCTGTTCCGGGAACGCATCGCGGAAGAAACCGGAAATGCGCAGCGTCACATCGACCCGGGGACGGCCAAGCTTTGCAATCGGAATGATTTCATATCCAGTCACCCGGCGTGATGCCATATCCCACAGCGGCTTGACGCCGATCAGTGCCAAAGCCTGCGCTATATCATCGCCGCCGGTACGCATATTCGACGTTCCCCAGGCGGTCAGGCCGAAAGACGTCGGCCATTCACCATGATCCTGTGTGTAGCGAGTAATCAGGAGTTCGGCCGATTTGCGACCAAGTTCCCATGCCGCCGGAGTGGGAACGGCCCGACTGTCGGTAGAGAAGAAATTGCGACCGGTCGGCAGCACATCGGGGCGGCCCCGCGTCGGTGCGCCGGACGGTCCCGGCGGCACAAATCGCCCGTCGAGTGCGGCAAGAAACCCGTCTATCTCCGAAGGCCCGCATGAAACGACCATGGGGCGCAGATGCTCCTCTATGGATTGCAGCACCGCCCGCGTCTGCAGCCAGTCTTCCGGGCAGTCCGTTTCGCCCGCAATAAAACTCGCCGCCAGCAGTTCGATACGTTCCACCGTATCGCCTGCTATGCGCCACGTTGCAGGGCTTGCGGCGCAAAGGAGTTCCGGTTTGGACCCGGTCCAGGCTTCGGCCATATTGCAACCGAGCGGATCGAATGTTTCGCCAAGTCCACAATCCGCAGCGATTGCCCGCTGGAGACTTTGATCGCCCGGCGCACCACCGAGCGCAACCGGAACACCGCGCGGCACGCGGGCCAGCGCGACCAAAAGATCGGTCAGCAGCCTGCCTTGAGGTGCAAGTCCGAAAATATGCAGCCCGTCGCGTATCTGCATTTCCTTCAGATCGCAAAGATAGGCATCCAGCTTTTGCAAAGCCATGTCTTCATCGTCATGATCGTGAATGCCCGCATCCCGATCGAGCCCGATGTCGCGCACGAGATCGAGTATCTGTCCTTTCAGCCTCAGCAGGCGGCGAGGATCGACACCGGAGGCCTCGTAGTATTCGTCCACCAGCGCTTCCAGATCTTTGAGCGGACCATAGCTTTCGGCGCGTGTCAGCGGCGGCGTCAGGTGGTCGATAATGACCGCGCTGGCGCGACGCTTGGCCTGCGTGCCTTCCCCGGGGTCATTCACGATGAAAGGATAGATATGCGGGGTGGGACCAAACACGGCTTCCGGATAACAGTTTTCGGACAGCGCAAGCGCCTTTCCCGGCAGCCATTCCAGATTTCCATGCTTACCCATATGCACAATGGCATCGATACCTGCGACCTCGCGCAGAAACGCGTAGAAGGCAATATATCCGTGTGGAGGCACCAGATCGGGCGAGTGGTATGTCTCTTTCGGATCGATATTGTAACCGCGCGCGGGCTGAATACCGACAAAGGTTTCACCCAGCCGCATCAACGGCAATGCAAAAGCGACAAGTTCCTCCGCAAAGTAAGGATCGTTTTCTGGCGCACCCCAGCGGACTTCAATTTCCTTCTGAATCGCAGTGGGAAGTCTTTTGAAGAAAGCCTTGTATTGATTCAGTGAAATCGTCTCGCGTATCTCTCGCCCGTCACGCGCGGCATTGGTCGGACCAGCTGTCAGGGCGCGCATCAGAGCATTCCCGTCCACCGGCAGGTCAGAGAGGGAATAGCCGCCATCCGCCATCGCGTGCAGGACTTCGATCGTCCCGGCTGGCGTATCGAGCCCTACCCCGTTTCCAAGCCGCCCGTCACGGTTCGGATAATTCGCAAGAATAAGCGCAACACGTCTTTCTTCGGGTGATTTCCGTTTCAACCGCACCCAGTTTGCCGCAAGTTGCGCCACAAAATCCACGCGGTTTTCATGCGGCTCGTGGGTAACGATATTCGCCTCCACTGCCGCGTCGAACTGTTTGGCCGACTTGAAGGAAACCGCACGTGAAAGCACGCGCCCGTCCACTTCCGGCAAGGCGACATTCATCGCCAGATCGCGCGCCAGCAGCCCTTGCTGCGACGATTCCCAGACGGACTTCGGCGTACCGGAAAAGATGACTTGCAGCACCATGTTGCCGCGCCTGTCGAGCACGGTCGGCTGGCGCTCGGCACCCGGCGAAGAAATCGCAAATCCCGTGGCATTCAATACGATATCCGGCGGACAATCCTCAAACAGACCATCGACAACGGCTGCGGACAACCGGTCCTTGAGGCTCGAGACGAATATCGGAAGCGGGTTAAGGCCCCTTGCCTGCAACGAAGCGATCAGCGCATCGACGGGCTGCGTCTGTCCGCTTTGCACCAGCGCCCGGTAAAAAATGATGGCAGCGACAGGTGCTTTTGCATCGCTCCAGTGCTGGCCGATGCTGTCCAGCGACGAGACATGGTCTCCCGGCCACCACAGACCAGCCTTGAGCAGAGGTGCGGCACTCTCCGGCTTCTCGGAACCTGAAATCAGTGCGGCGCAATATTGAAGAAATGCGCCCGTATTCGCTGCCCCGCCTTCGACCAGATACTGCCAGAGTTCATTTCGATCATGGGCAGAGACGGTCGAAAACCGGTCCAGCCCGTGGTCCGGTTTGTCGTCTCCCGGCAATACGGCAATCTTGATGCCATGATTGACGGCGCAGGCATGCAGCGCTTCCAGCCCGTAAGGCCAATAGGTCTCACCGCCAATGATGCGCACCACAATAAGGCTCGCATATCTGGCCGTACGCTCCACATAAGCATCCACCGACATGGGATGAGTGAGGGTCAGGAAATTGGCCAGCCGCAAACTCAGCAAATCCGGCGCGAGCCTGTGCGCCTGCGCCAGACTGGCCAGTTCCGTATCGGCGGCGGAAAGGAACAATATCTCTCCCGGCGTCTGGGCGAGATCGACGGCCTCATTGCCGTCGCTGATTGTTCCTTTCTGGGCAAGGAGAAGATGCATCGGTCAGACGGCGTCTTTCACTGCCTTGGCGATGGCCGCCTCATCAATGTCATGCAGCCCGATCACGACCAGTCGCGTGGAGCGCGCTTCATCCTTGCCCCATGGACGGTCGAAATAATGCTCGATGCGCGGGCCGACTGCCTGCACAACCAGACGCATCGGTTTGCCAGGAACATCGACAAAGCCCTTCAGACGAAGAATGTCATGTTCCGCGATAACCGCTTTCAGCTTATCCGCAAATAGCTTGGGATTGGCGACAGAACCCGCTTCAACCACAAAACTCTCGAATTCGTCGTGATCGTGCTCGTGTCCATCTGCATGATGGATTTCATGGTGAGACTTGCGGTTGGCGATATCGTCTTCAGTGCCGACACCAAGACCGAGCAGAACATCGGCGCCAAGCTTGCCGAAGCTCGCAGGAACCATATTCACGCGGCGCGCCGAACGCTCGGCGACGTCGGCCTTGACGCTTTCCAGTCTTGATGAATCGATCAGATCGGCCTTGTTGAGAACGATAAGGTCGGCTGCATGAATCTGATCCTCAAACAGTTCCTCCAAGGGGCTTTCATGATCAAGGGATTCGTCCGCTGCCCGCTGCGCATCAACCTTGTCGTGGTCATCAGCGAAACGACCTTCGGCAACAGCTGCGGCATCGATCACCGTCACCACGCCATCGACCGTCACCTGCGTCTTGATCTCCGGCCAGTTGAAAGCCGCGACCAGCGGCTGCGGCAAGGCAAGGCCGGAGGTTTCGATCACGATATGATCGGGGCGATCAGCGCGATCCAGAAGCTTGGTCATGGTCGGGATGAAATCATCGGCAACAGTGCAGCAGATGCAGCCATTGTTGAGCTCGATTACATCTTCCTCGCGACAGGTCTCGATACCGCAGCCTTTCAGAATACCGCCATCGACCCCGAGATCCCCGAACTCATTGATGATCAATGCAATGCGTTTTCCGTTGGCGTTTTCCAGCAGGTTGCGGATCATCGTCGTTTTGCCCGATCCAAGAAAACCCGTGATAACGGTTGCGGGAATTTTCTGTCCCTGCATTGATTTATCCCTTCATCTTCAGCGGCAACCCTGCCGCTATCAAATAAACTTCATCCGCAACCGCAGCTACTGCCTGATGCAGAAAGCCTGCGTGGTCGCGAAATTCCCGTGCCATGCGATTTTCAGGCACGATTCCAAACCCAACTTCGTTCGAAACAAAAACCACAGGTCCCGCGAGGTCCGGCAGCATGGCGACGAGTCCTGCCGTCTCCGCCGCTATGTCGCGCTCGGCCAACATCAGATTAGTCAGCCACAGGGTCAGGCAGTCAACCAGCACGAACCGATTAACGGTAACATGCAGCGTGAGTGCACTGACGAGATCGAGCGGCTCTTCTACTGTCTGCCAGTCGGATCCACGTCGGTCCCGATGAATGGCAATGCGGTTTTCCATTTCGTCGTCGAAGGCGCGCCCAGTTGCAAGATAGAGCGGCTGCAACCCCGAGGACTGCGCCATTTTCTCGGCATAGGACGACTTGCCCGAACGGGCTCCGCCAAGGACCAGAACCGATTTTCCCGGCGAAGCCATTTTCGTCAGCCCTCAATCTCGGACGATGCATAATGCTGGATGAACCAGCCGAGCGCGAGCCAATCACCGCCCACATGAACAAGTTGGTCGCCAGCGATGCGACCGCATATTGCGACGCAAGCAGCGCGGGAACGGGAGACGAGATATCTTCCGGATGCGGTGCTCCATAGAGCTGTGGCGCAACGATCAGAACCAGCCCCAGGATTTTCGCCCAAATTTCCTGACGCAACACGACGAGATATATACCGAGACCGCTCAGCACCACGGCAGCAATCCACCATAGCTGCCGCTCTGCCAGATCGGCCGCCGGCATTGCCGGCAACTCCGGCGAGAGCCCCAACGCAGGCAGAAATGCCACCGCGAAGAAGCCTGCAACGCCCCAATAAATGCCATTCTGCACGGTAATACGACGTCCGAGCAGCAACGCCACGCCGCCAAGCAGCAGGGCAAAGCCAGCCCCCGCAACAAGATTGGCAAGGATCGTGTTACCCAATCGTCCGAACGGCAGTTCGGCACCTTCCTCTTCGGCGTCTGCAGTAACAGCGCCATGATCATGCGGTGCAGCTTCCACCTCGCCGTGGCTATGGCCACCACCAGCTTCTTCGAAAGTTTCAGCCTGCAGGATCAAAGGCACTGTTCTCAGATACATGGCAGGCGTAACCAGCAACCCGGCCAGAAGACCGGCGGCGAGCGACGCCAACAAATAGCGGATCAACATTTCTGTCCCCCATAGCAATTCCGCGCCGATGGCCATCCACCATCAAGCTTTGCTCAACTTCAATTCTGACAGCTATTCGACTGCTCAGTGGCAGGGAAAACCATAGGAATGGCGCGTATCGTGTGCCGAATCGTGCAGCGTATCGGAATGGGCAAGCCCTACGCCGTAAATCAGGAACGCGCCAAGAAGCAGCGAAACAACAGCCGTGCCCAGACGGGCAGCGAGCGGCATTGCGAGTGTGCTGGAAACAGAATTCTGAGTATGTGCAGCCATGACAACCTCCGTGCAGGCAGCAGGGAAAAACCTCCCATGGGGTGCGGGCTCAATGCCCTCACGCAACAGGCAGGTCTCCTGGCTCACGGGTCGCGGGGATTAAGGCTACCTTCCCAGAGGTCCTTCTGCCTCCAGTGGTTACCGGTTGCCCGGCTTGCCTCATCCCTCTCCGCTCTACAGTCGCGGGGTCGGCTGCGATAAAGACGCCCGGATTGGGTCCGTCCGTCGCATTCCCTTTTTGGTATCGCCGGGATTCGTCCCGACAAAAACCTGTTGCATGGTTTGACATTAGGCTTTCGCCCCACCGGCGTCAATCGCGGCAGAATATCTGCAATCTCATTTCAAATTAAACAAAGCGTCGATATTGAGACATTCTTCCAGTCCTTCGGCCAGCTCATTCAATGCATCTTCGACGCCGGCGCGATAATTTACCGAGCTGCTTCGCACACCAAGACTCTTCAGAAATTTTCGCCGAAATTCGTCCGCATTGAAAACACCATGGAGATAGGTTCCCATGATCCGGCCATCCGGCGATATCGCGCCATCGTGATGCTCAGCTAACCGGGCGAAAGGCCGCGCCATATCCGGTCCGGTCGTGCGACCGATATGGATTTCGTAGCCCTCCAGCGGTGCATTGTGCAGACAAGAAGTCGCCTGCACGTTGCGGACCACTTTTTCAGGCGCCATCACCGTTTCTATATAGAGAAATCCGAGGCCATCGATGTCGCGCACATGCCCTTCGATACCAGCAGGATCGCTGATGTGGCGACCAAGCATCTGAAATCCACCACAGATACCAAGCACATGACCGCCCCGTCTCACATGGGCGGACAACTGCCGGTCCCAGCCATTGTCCCGAAGCGCCATCAGATCAGCTATCGTAGACTTGGTTCCGGGCAGAATGACGAGACCCGCCTCGCCGGGAATGCTCGAACCGGGCGGCACCATGACCACTTCCACATCCGGCTCAGCTTTCAGCGGATCGAGGTCATCAAAATTCGCGATGCGCGGCAACATCGGCACCGCGACCACAAGCGCCTTCTTGTGCCCAGCCACAGCACGTTCAAGAACGACTGAGTCCTCCGCTGGCAATCGCGACACTGCTTTCAGCCACGGCACCACCCCAAATGAACGCCAGCCGGTAAACCGGGTAATCGCGGCCAGCCCGTCATCAAAAAGCGAAATATCGCCCCGGAACTTGTTTATCAGGAACCCGCGAACCATCGCGCGATCCTGTACGGAAAGAATTGTGTGCGTCCCGACAAGGGAAGCGATCACTCCGCCCCTGTCTATATCGCCGACGAGAACCACCGGCACATCGGCCTGCGTAGCGAATCCCATATTGGCGATATCACCAGCACGCAGATTGATCTCGGCGGGCGATCCTGCCCCCTCCACCAGCACAAGGTCTGCACCTTCGCTGACATGGGCGAATGATTCCATGACCGCTGCCATGAGCTGCGGTTTCAATTCCTGATAATAGCGCCCGCGCGCCTCGCCTCGCACCTGCCCCTGCACGACGACCTGACTGCCCATGTCGGTCTGCGGCTTCAGGAGCACCGGGTTCATATGGACGGACGACGGTACTCCGCAAGCCAGAGCCTGCAGCCATTGCGCCCTGCCGATTTCTCCGCCATCATCGCTGACTGCAGCATTGTTGGACATGTTCTGCGGCTTGAACGGTCTGACTTTGAGCCCCCGATTGCGTGCAACGCGGCATAATCCGGCAACAAGAACACTTTTGCCGACGTCCGAACCCGTCCCTTGAAACATGATTGCGCGTGCCATGGAAGGTGCGTAGCTTAAACTCGAGGCGCTGGCAACGGCATGCCGTTCGGCCACCTTCTATGCAAAAATGCGCATCAGTTTATTACAAATGTGAGCAACATTATTCCAATGGAGCGTTGGCAGCCTCACCCGGTTATGATCTAGTTCGGCGGAGGGGTACGGTGCTACAGGGAGGAAACCATGGATGCTGCCGACCAGAATCAGTTCGAACTGAACGAAGATCAGCTTGCCATTCAGGATATGGCGCGAGCCTTCGCCAGTGATCGTGTCGCGCCGCATGCATTGCAGTGGGATCGTGACAAGCATTTCCCCGTCGATGTATTGCAAGAGACGGGACCGCTCGGCATGGGCGGCATTTATGTGCGTGAAGATGTAGGTGGCTCGGCGTTGAAACGGCTCGACGCGGTGCTCATTTTCGAAGCGCTGGCAACCGCATGTCCTTCATTCTCGGCCTTCGTCTCCATCCACAACATGGCCGCATGGATGATCGACACTTTCGGAAACGAAGAACCGCGGCAACGCTTTCTGCCGAAGCTCACGTCGATGGAATCGCTTGCGAGCTATTGCCTGACAGAGCCCGGATCAGGTTCGGATGCTGCAGCGCTCAGAACACGCGCCACGCGCGATGGTGACCATTATATTCTCAACGGCTCCAAGCAGTTCATTTCTGGTGCTGGCGCAACAGATATCTATGTGACAATGGTGCGTACCGGCGAGGACGGTCCCAAGGGAATTTCCACCATCGTTGTGCCAAAAGATGCACCCGGCCTTTCTTTCGGCGCCAATGAATTCAAGATGGGTTGGAATGCGCAGCCGACGAGAACCGTCATTTTCGATAATTGCCGCGTTCCGGTTGAAAATCTTCTAGGGGAGGAAGGAACCGGCTTCCGCATAGCAATGGCAGGGCTTGATGGGGGGCGGCTCAACATCGCTGCCTGCTCGCTCGGTGGAGCACAGTCAGCGCTCGACAAGTCGTTGGAATATTGCAGCCAGCGCAAGGCTTTCGGCCAGACGATTGACCGGTTTCAGGCGCTGCAATTCCGTCTGGCCGACATGGAAACCGAACTCTCCGCCTCGCGTCTTCTTCTATATACCGCAGCCAGCAAGCTTGATCGTAAAACCTATGACGCAGGAAAATGGTCCGCGATGGCCAAACGCTTCGTCACGGACACGGGGTTTGATGTAGCAAACGAAGCGCTCCAGCTTTTCGGCGGCTACGGCTATCTTCATGAATACGGGATCGAAAAGCTTGTCCGTGATTTGCGCGTGCACCAGATTCTCGAAGGCACGAACGAAATCATGCGCGTCATCATTGCACGCCAGATGATCGGGCGCTGACTGAATTAATAATCGCCAAGGGAGGAGTTCATTATGGCCAAAATAGCATTTATCGGCCTTGGCAATATGGGCGGGCCAATGGCCGCAAACCTCGTGAAAGCCGGTCACACCGTGCGCGGTTTCGACCTTTTGCCGCAACATCTTGATGAAGCAAGGACAAACGGTCTCTCGGTCGCTTCGAGCGCCCAGGACGCAGTTGCTGACGTGGACGTGGTGATCACCATGCTGCCGGCGGGAAAGCATGTTCTCGCGGTCTATGAAGACATTGCACCAACGGCACGCAGAGATTCACTTTTCATCGACTGTTCCACAATCGATGTGGATTCGGCGCGCAAGGCACATGAACTGGCCGCGAGCCACGGACATCTTTCAATCGATGCGCCGGTTTCCGGCGGCACCGGGGGCGCTTCCGCAGGCACATTGACTTTCATGGCTGGCGGAAGCGACGAAGCGTTCAAGCGCGGCGAGCCGATCCTCCAGCCCATGGCCGGAAAGATCGTGCATTGTGGCGGCAATGGCGCGGGACAGGCCGCGAAGATATGCAACAATATGATCCTCGGCATATCGATGATCGGTGTCAGCGAAGCCTTTGTTCTTGCGGAAAAGCTGGGACTTTCACATCAGGCCCTCTTCGACGTGGCTTCGACTTCATCGGGGCAATGCTGGTCGCTGACGACCTATTGTCCTGTTCCCGGCCCCGTTCCTACGTCGCCTGCCAATCGGGACTATAAACCCGGCTTTGCCGCAGCCCTGATGCTGAAAGACCTCAAGCTCTCTCAGGAAGCCGCTCAAAGCGCTGGCGCTGAAACGCCGCTCGGAGCGCATGCGCAGGAACTCTACCGTCTCTTCGACAGCGAGGGCCACGGCGGCGAAGACTTTTCAGGCATCATCAATTATCTGCGCGCTAAATCTGGAGCAAGGTAAACAAATCCCCATGCAAAAAACTTGCATTGTTTAGATTTGCTTAAGTGTCTGATAACCGTACGGTAACGATGTTGAGCTAGAAAGGAGCAAGAGGCGGTTCACACCGGCTCGACGCTCCGGATCTGGTACTGCGTACCGGAGCTAAGTATATCCCGCCAGTGTATTGTTCGGCGGAGATGCCATGCGTAATTGGCAAAACCGTGCACCTTTGGCAGCGCGGTTTTTGCCGTTCCTGGCCTGAAAATACTGCCGTATCAGCACTAGGCTCAGGAACTGTTAATCTGACGGACATGGTGTGAGGCTCGCAGCTTTTATCATTTCCATTGCTGGTCTCCATTAAATTGTTGGGTCTCGAGCCCAGACCTCTTGCCCCCACGTTATTGCCCAATTACACGCCTTTGTTACAAAGCTTTTTGAGCCGTCCGATTGAAATCCGGACATAATCCTGTGAAATGCAGTGTGCCTCCAATGGCGCGCCTGCACAGGCCATATTTTATTCGGGGCAATGAGTTTGACCGCACAACGATCAGCCACCGCTATTTCCAGCGCAGACAGGAAGCTCTTCGGCCTGCCCGTGGCTGTCATTTTCGTGCTGTGCTATTTTGCGTTCCAGGCCGTTCTTGTCACTGTTGTTTCGAACGGTGCCGGTCTCGATGACGCTGAACAATTGGCGAATATCGGCTATCTGGACTGGGGCTATGGCGGATCGCAACCCCCTCTCTATACATGGATTACCAACCTGGCGGCGTCATTGCTCGGCACCTCGATGCTCACGCTGCAGATCGTCAAGTTCAGCCTTCTCGCAAGCCTGTTCCTGAGCGTTTACGGCGCGATGAAATTGCTTGGTTTTTCGCGCATTATTGCGTCGGCCAGCATGCTCGGATTGTTCCTCATTCCGCAAATTGGATGGGAATCGCAGCGCGCATTGACGCATTCAGTTGCAGGTACCGCCGGTTGTGGCTGGGCATTTCTGGCTTTTGCCTGGCATATGCGGGCGCGTCACGCGGGATCTGCTGCCGCTCTTGGCGTCACGATGGCTGCGGCACTTCTCGGCAAGTTCAACGCGTCGTTTTTCCTGATCATGCTGATTGTGACGGGCCTTCTCATGCCCGAATATCGCCGGATACTGCTCTCCAGGCTCAGTCTCGTAACGGTTCTGACATTCGCGATCTGCTTCGGACCAACCGCGACCTGGATGCTGGCGCACAAATCGAGTGTCATGGCGCGTGCGAGCAAGTTTGAGATCGGCGCGTCCGGCAATCTGCTCTTCGACAGGCTGATGGGCGTCGAAAGCCTCATTGAAGCGGCATTTCTGTTCTCAATCCTTGCGATCGCGATTGCTGGCATCATCGCGCTTATTCACTGGAGGAAACGTAACGCACCCGCAACCCCGCTGACCACCGGCGAAAAATTTCTCCGTCTCCTCATCTTGGTCGGGCTGGTTATTGTGCTTGTGGGTGTTGTGGCGACCGGTGCCAATAACGTGAAAGACCGCTGGCTGCAGCCAGTGCTGTTTCTGACTCCGGCACTGATGGCGAGCCTTATGGGGCGTTATCGGATCGGAGATCGGCCTTTGTTCGACTATGCCGTCGTCAGCGCTGTTGCCGCGCTGATTGTTCCGCCGGTGTTGAGCTACAATCTGACCTACGGCTCCGGCTCGCCGCCTTACGGCCAACTCGACTATCGACATCTTTATGAGGAAGTGCAGGCGAAAGGCCCGTTCAAGACGATCCTGACGGACAATGCCCAGATACCGGGCAATTTCAGATTATTTGATTCTGCCTTACGAGTAGTGCACCCAGAAACACCGGATACCAGAGCGCATTTGACGCCACCTGTCCTCGTGATGTGGTTTGGTGGGGCTGAACCAAATGAGCGCATTGCCGCCTTGTTGCAGAACGCAAATATAGCCGTGCCTCATGAAAGCATCGTAACCACGGAAGTTGTATACAAAACCCGGCCCGACAAGCATATGACGGTCAGCTATTTTCTGGTGCCGTAGCGAAATGGCCCGGGTCTTCCCGGGCCATTTGTTCTTTATTCTACGGTATCCTGGACCGCATGTGCGGTACTCTTTACATCGCGGCCAACGCCTCGAACCGTGTTTGCGCAGGAGGCGAGCGTAAATGCGCAGAGAACGATAGCTAATGGGACAAGTCGGGTCAGCTTCATGACAGTCTCTCCAATGGGATGCGCGTTTCTGCCCTTTTGAAGGAGCAGACGCCTAAAGTTCCAAGCCTATTCAAACCAGTTATGCCTCCCGCCGCATACAAGCCCCTGCTCGGCAGCTGGCGGTGAAGCCGATTCACTCGGCTGTCACACAAGAAATCTAGCGCAGCGTTTTTCACTGGCAAGAGAATGCTTTAGTCCTATCCCAATAAACTGTGATCTTCATCAGCAAGCACGGAAGGTCTCGAACCGCCCGGAGCGACGATAACCTTCGAAAACACTTCGCAAATGGTCGGCGACAACCTGAATATGCGGACCGGCTTCCGGTTTCACAACCATGCCAAGCTGATAGCGACCGAGAGCAGGCAAGCCGTGCTCCGGCCCCAAAGCAACGATTCCTTCACTCAACAGCGTTTTACCGAAAGGCGCGATGGCAAGATCAGCCATGATTGCGGCCCGCTGCCCGGTCGAGTGTGAACTCATATAAGCGATCCGATAAGGACGCCCGCTGCTTTCAAGCGCTTCGAGCGCATTGCCCCGCCAGGCGCAGCCCTCTTCCCATATGGAGAGCGGCAAAGGGTCCCGGCGATAAGCCGTACCACACTTGGCGCCAGCCCACACCAGTTCCTCGTCCAGCAAAACTTCCACATCGCCTTTGTTGGGCACCGTGTGGGAAATATTGATCAGCGTCACATCCAGTCGGCGCTCATCCAGCCGCTTGCGCAGGTTGCTGCTTTGGTCGATCACCACATCGACCGTTACCCCCGGATGGCTTTCAGAAAAACGCTTCAACACGAGAGGCAGGACACATTCGCCAATATCGTCCGGCGAGCCCAGCCGGACCACGCCGGTCACCGTGGGCGCAACGAATTTCGACACCGCTTCGCGATTGAGAGCCAGAAGACGCCGCGCATAGCCGAGCAGAATCTCACCATCGCTGGTCAACGTGACCGAACGCGCGTCACGGTCGAAAACCGCTACCTCCAGCTGTTCTTCCAGTTTCTTGATCTGCATCGAAACAGCAGACGGCGTGCGGAACACCGCGTTCGCCGCTGAAGAAAAGCTTCCGGTATCGGCAATCGCCACAAATGTGCGCAACACATCAATATCGAGCATCGGAAGAGGATGTTGAACGGGCGCTGTCATGACGGACTCCGTTTCTAGCACTTTGTTCAAATTTTCTGATCTTAAGCCTTTCTATATTTCGTTTGATTGAACGTCAAGCGGAATACATATTCAGAGCATCAACAAGGCGAGCTGCAGCGAACGCATCAACCGGACTTTCTGAACGAGGAGAGAGAAAATGACCGTTCAATGCCAAACCGCTTCCCATGGCAAGGCGGCGACAGTTCGCTTCCTGCCAACTTGGACCGTCACAAATGCGCCGTCATGGCTTCTGGAACTTCACTCCAGAATGCGGCAGCAGCTGCAAATCTGGGCTTATGAGGGACGCGTGAAGCGCAGCCGCCGGGTACTGGAATCATTGCCTGAACACATACTGCACGATATTGGCTGGCCCAACGTGGATGATCGGCTGGCCGGCACCCCGCGAAATCCGGCCGAAATCCGGCGCAAAAACTGAAATCGATTGAGGGCGACCATGCGGCCCGCCCTCAATTTCCCGACATTGAAATACCTTTTCGCGGCAGGCATTTAGCCGCACTTTGCAACCTACCCGTTCTGTGTCTCAATAGAACACTATCTTGTTTGCGTCATCACCTGCCCCCTGTGAATCCGGGTATGCGCGACAGGATCGCCGGTCTGAAAGCGACCGGATAGAAACCGGGCCCAAAATGACCCGGAGTCGTGACGGAGACACAAGGCCTCAGCTGCGTCGGGAACCGCGGCCAAAGCCTTCGAGAATGGGAACGATCGGGCATGATCCAGGCTTCATCGGTTAAGCGGTCTATTGTCTTTTTTCTTGTTCCAAATTTTTCGATGATTGCTTTCGCAACGGCCATCGAGCCATTGCGCATTGCAAATCGAATGCTGGGCTATGACGCCTATCGTTGGCGGCTGACATCTGTCGACGGAAAGCCGGTGACGGCCTCCAATGGCGTGGAATGCGCTGTCAACGCATCGCTGGAAGACGAGCGGCGCTTTTTACAGCGCGAACAGCGTCCATCGATGGTGTTCGTCTGTTCAGGCGTCTACGTAGAAGAATTCAGGAACAAATCAGTCTTTGCGTGGCTGCGCGAGGAGTATAATCGCGGTGTTGCCGTCGGCGGGCTTTGTACTGGCGCCCACATACTGGCGGCAGCCGGACTTCTATCCGGAAAACGCTGCGCAATTCACTGGGAAAATCTTCCGGGTTTTTCGGAGGCTTTCCCCAAGGCCGAGGTATATGCCGATCTTTTTGAGGTGGATAGCAACCTCTACACCTGCGCCGGCGGAACAGCTTCTCTCGATATGATGCTGAAACTGATTGGCGACGATTTCGACGCGAACCTGGTCAACAAGATTTGCGAGCAGGCCCTGACCGATCGTGTTCGCAGCCCACAGGATCGCCAGCGCCTGCCACTGCGCGCCCGCCTCGGCATTCAAAATTCGAAGGTACTGACCATTATCGAGATGATGGAAGCCAACCTTTCGGAACCGCAGGCGCTGATCAATGTCGCCCATACGATAGGCCTGTCCCGCCGGCAGGTTGAACGACTTTTCCGCCAGGAAATGGGCCGATCTCCGGCGCGCTATTACCTCGAAATCCGGCTAGATCGGGCACGGCACCTGTTGCTGCAGTCGTCCATGCCGGTCGTTGAGGTTGCAGTTGCCTGCGGTTTCGTATCCGCGTCGCATTTTTCCAAATGCTACCGGGAACTATATGGGCGCTCGCCCCAACAGGAACGTGCTGAGCGCAAAATGCTCATCGCTGCCTGAGCACGATATCGAACGGGAACGGTGCGGGCTCTTGAACGGGAGGGCTCGGCCCTTCCGGCTTTCGAAAGAAAATCAAAACCATACAGTTCTTTTCGGAATCACTTACGTAAGGCGTGCTGTGTGCCCCCTCGGATGGGCTAGCACGTCGCGAACAGAACAGCATCTTTCGGCCATTCGGCGATTTCCAGAAGCTGCCATGCAGTCGTCTGGCGCTGCGAATATGTCGTATAAAGGCAAATGTCGCGGCCAGCCAACGACTATGGTTTTGTAAAAATACCAACTAGGGTCGCATAAAATGGCAGAGTTTCCTAAGAAGGCGAAAGTTGTGATTGTCGGGCTGGGCGGTATCGTCGGGGCCTCGGTTGCACATCATCTGATCGAGCGCGGCTGGGATGATATCGTCGGCATCGATAAATCCGGCATTCCGACCGACATCGGCTCGACAGCCCATGCGTCAGACTTCTGCTATGCGACGAGCCACGACTTCCTTTCCTGCTGGACGACGCTCTATTCCATCGATTTCTACGAAAAGATGGGGCATTACGCCCGCGTCGGCGGTATCGAAGTGGCGCGCGTGGGCGACGATGCCCGCATGGACGAAATCAAGCGCAAGGTTGCATCGGGCAAGGCCTTCGGCACCCGCGCGCGGTTGATGGAACCGGCGGAGATAAAGGAAAAGTTCCCTCTCATCGAGGAGAGCCTCGTTCAAGGCGGCCTGTGGGACCCGGATGCCGGCCTGGTTATCCCGCGCTCGCAGACCGTTGCCGGCAAGCTGATCGATCAGGCGGAGGCCGCAGGCAAGCTGCAGAGTTTCGCCAACACGCCTGCACAGTCGCTGATCGTGGAAAACGGTCGCATCAAGGGCGTCGTCACGCATCGTGGCAGCATCGAGGCCGATTATGTCATCATCTGTGCGGGACTTTGGGGCCGCCTGATTGCCGAAATGGTTGGCGAAGACCTGCCTGTCATGCCGATCGATCATCCGCTGACATTTTTCGGTCCCTATACCGAGTTCGAAGGAACGGGCAAGGAAATCGGCTGGCCGCTCATGCGCGATCAGGGCAACTCGGCCTATATGCGCGATACGGGCGATCCAAAGACCGCCGAAGGCGGACAGATCGAATGGGGCTATTACGAAGAAAAGAACCCGCGCTTGTGCCATCCTCGTGACCTTCTGGAAAAGCATGAAGCGCGTCTCTCGCCATCGCAGCGCGACCTTGAAATGGACCAGATTCTGGAACCGCTGGAGCGTGCAATCGAACTGACGCCCATTCTGGGCGAACTTGGCTATAATGAAAGCCACTCCTTCAACGGCTTCCTGCAAGTCACGACCGATGGCGGTCCATCCATGGGCGAAAGCCAGAAGGTGCGCGGCCTGTGGTATGCCGTCGCCATCTGGGTCAAGGACGGCCCCGGCATGGGTAAGCTCATTGCTGACTGGATGACCGACGGCCGCACATCCATCGACCATCACGCTATCGACTATTCGCGCTTTTATCCGCATCAGATGACAGAAAAGTTCATCTGGGACCGCTGCACGGAAACCGCGATGAAGGTTTATAATCCGGCAGTTCACCCGCGCGAACCCTTTTCAAAGGGCCGCAACATCCGCCGTTCGCCGTTCTACGAACGTGAGGTCGAACTCGGCGGCTATTTCATGGAACTGGGCGGATGGGAGCGTGCGCATGGCTACGCCGCCAATGAGCACCTGCTGGAGAAATACGGCGACCGCGTTCCCGTGCGCGAGAACGAATGGGACAACCGCCATTTCTGGCGCGTTTCCAATGCCGAACATCTCGAACTCACCGAAAACTGCGGCATCATCAATCTCTCCCACTTCGCCATGTACGATATCGAAGGCCCCGACCAAGTCGAACTGATGGAGTGGCTGTGTGCTGCCAAGATTGGCGGCGACGCCAATATCGGCAAGGGTATCTATACCCACTTCCTCGATGACGAAGGCATGGTGCGCGCCGACTTCACAGCAATCCGCATGGCTGATCGTATCCGCATGATCAATGGCGCCGATGCCGGGCCTCGTGACTTCCACTATATGCGCCGCGTAGCCGAAGATAAGGGCTTTGACGTCACCATCACCGATGTGACCGAAAAATACGTCACCATCGGCATCTGGGGTCCGAATGCACGTGAAAACCTGAAAAAGGTGGTTGAGAACCCGGAAGGCCTTGATGCGGAAAACTTCCCGTTCGCTGCCATCAAGCCTATCAGGATTGCAGGCAAAGACGTTACCGCCTTCCGTATCTCCTATGTCGGCGAGCAGGGTTGGGAACTGCATATGCGTTATGAAGACGGCCTCGCCGTCTGGGATGCGCTTCGCTCCACCGGCGTGATTGCGGTCGGTGTCGAGACCTACGCCAACACGCGGCGCATGGAAAAGAGCCTGCGCCTGCAAAATGCCGATCTGCTGACCGAATACAATCTTCTGGAAGCAGATCTTGCCCGTCCTAAGGTCAAGGAAGCTGACTTCCGTGGCAAGGCAAAGTATCTGGAATATCGCGCCCGCGAGCACCAACCGGCCATGCTTTGCACGCTGGTAATGACTGACAATCTCGATAAGAACGGCGTGGCCCGTTATCCGGTCGGCATCATGCCAGTACAGGACCCTGAAACGGGAGAAACGCTTGTCGACGAATTGGGCCGCCGGTCTTTCACCACATCCGTCGCTTATGGCCCGACCATCGGCAAGAATATTGCTCTTGCTTATCTGCCCTGGGCTTATTGCCAGGAAGGCCGCAAACTGAGCGTGGAATATTTCGGTGAGACTTATCCGGTCGAAGTACGCTCTATCGGTTATAAACCGCTCTACGATCCGGAAAACTTGAAGCCTCGAAGCTGAACACTTTTTATAAAAAAAGCCGAGGGTGTCGCCTCGGCTTTTTTATTACCGGAGGAAGTGTTATTTCAATGTTGCCTTGCCACCGCTGATCGTGATCTTTTCATCACCGGTCAATGCTTCACGATCCCCATTGGGAAAGGTCACAAAACAACCTGAAGCGCAGAAATCCACCGTCTCACCCGGCGCGACGATCATTTCGCGCTTGGAAGCGCCTTCCGTAACCACAACCGTCTGAGGGCCGCTATCATTATTGGATATCTGGGCAGCGTAGGCGCCGCCAGTCGAGACCGCAAAACCAATTGCTGCACCAAGAACAAGTTTGCCCAAACTGTTGAGCTGATTTGTGTTCATATCGTCCCGACCTTTCTATCGCTCCCGCTGCGATATATCCTGTGTCGCGTGAGCCCTATTGCCCTGAGACAGCCCTTTATAAGCGGACAAAACTGAACTGCAACTGAACGTAATGTTCATCAAGCGCGATCATCGTCCTTGTCCTTGGCTTCCGGCTTTTCCGCACTTGCCTTTTTTGTCCTGACCGCAGACGAATTCTCTCTTTCCTGCTGCATTAACCCGGAAAGTTTTTCGATTTCCGGCACGCTGAGGATGAGATCGGTCGAGGATGAGGACAGATGCAGTCCTTCTTCATGGAAACGCTCGACGATCTGGAAACGCAGCTCATTCTTGATGCCGCCGGTCGATGTAATATCGGCTACATGAGCATAGATATCAAAAACCATCAGTGAATCGTTCATGCTTTGAAAAGCGACGAAAGGCTCCGGATTCTTCAAGATTGATGGATGGCCACGAACGATTTCCAGCAGCAATGCATGAACCCGGCGCGGTTCCGCAGTATAGGAGGCCTGCACGTTGATATCGATGCGTCCAAGCTTGTTGCGATGAGTCCAGTTGCCAACGTTACCATTGATAAGCGTCGAATTGGGCACGATGATCGACTGCTTCTGGAAAGTTTCGACTTCCGTCGCGCGCACGCTGATCTTCTTGACGATACCACTGACCGTGCCGGCCTCCACCCAGTCGCCTACCTTGAAGGGACGCTCGGCGAGCAGGATGAGACCTGAAACAAAGTTCTGAACGATATTCTGCAGGCCAAAACCGATACCGAGTGAAAGACCACCGGCAATAAGAGCGAGATTCGACATGTTGAACCCGGCTGCCGATATCCCCATCAAGGCCGCCAGACAGAGACCGACATACCCTATGACCGTGCGGATCGAATTGCGTACGCCGGAATCGACGCGCCCGCGCGCCATGACACTGTTGTCGAGCCAGTTCTGGAACCATCGCGTCAGCAGATAACCGATCACAAACAGCAGCACGCCTGACAGCAGCCCCATCAGCGAGATTGACATATTGCCGATCTGGAAGCCGGTCATCAGCTGATAGAATGTGCTTTTCAGTTCCGCCCACTGGAAGCCCAGCTGCATCAGAACAAGCGGAATACCGATCAGCGCCACGACGAGATTGATCAGGATGCCTGCTGCGAGGCCAAGCTGATCCAGCGTCGCGTCATCGAAATGAAAGCGCTCCCGCATTGCCCTGCCGATCTGGCTGGATGCAAAAGCCTGCTCCTCGGAAATCGCACGCCCGGTCAGGAAACCCATATACATGGTCACAAGGAATGCGCCGGTCACCACGATCTGCTGCGATATGAAGCGCGCCATGCCTATATAGCCGAAGACCGCAGTCAGAATAGGCAAAAGCCCCAATATGATGAGGAACGTTCTGAAGGCACGCGGCCACGACCGGACAATGCCATCCTTTTCGCGCTCAACGGGCTTCAGGAAAGCAATCGCCAGAATAAGAACACCGACCATTACGGTAGCGAGCAGGCTTTTCGCCATCGTCAGCGACAGCGGTGATGAAAGTATCTGATTGACCGTTCCGAAGAAGGAATCGAGCCCGCTTGTCAGCGCCGTTCCCGTTATCAGCCAGCCCAGAACTCGTCCCGGACGCGGCGCGACCGGAACCAGCCGCCATTGCGGCATATCAGAGCTGATGCAGGCGGATGCCAGCCTGTGGATGAAGAAAACCAGCCCGAGCACCAGAAAAAGCGACTGGAGAAGAGACGCAATGTCCGTTCTCAAGACGTTGAAGTAATTCAGAAAAAAGTACGTGGTCGCCAAGAATACACCGACAGCCGCCGATGGTATTACCGTGGACCAGAAGGCCACCGACAGTCGGCTCAGATAGGAGGGCGACTCCACCGTTGGATCACGCTGGTACAGCGTTCCCAGAACGCGTCGCGCACCCAGCTGGATGACCAACGCGGCTACGAACGCAAAAAAGGCGGCGGCGAGAAACGAATTGAGCTTGAACGTGCTTACAAAGCGCCACCATGACTGGACGATGCGCCAGAGCGATACCATTTGAGAGCTCGCCGCCGATGCAACCTCAGTCCCCAGCGTCGTGTCGATGTTCACGCGCTGGGAAAGCGTCCTTGCAAAAAGATCTCGGCGCATATCCCCGATTTTTGCGGACATCTGGTTGACGGAAAGCGACGTATCCTCCGTCTCGCCGACAATCGCATTGATTTCCGCCTTTTCGGAGGTCAGCCGGGCACGTTCTTCGCTGACGATGGCCGGTTCAGGCGGCTGATCGCTCGACGGCGCTGGCCCCAGCTGTTCCAGCCGCGTGTTGATTTCGCTTAGACGCGGACGGAATGAAACACCGGCATCAAGAAGCTTCTTTGAAAGAGAATCCAACTGGAGCTTGAGGTTGGCGAGCGTTTCATCGTTTGAAGCCGCTTTCGGAAGCTGATCGCTGATCCGTTTCGTCTGCTGCTGCAGATCGTCGATAACGGGCCTTTGCTGCTTAACGATATTGGAAACCGGCGTGGGCTGATCAGTGGCAGCAGGCGCTTGCTGGGCTGTATTGCTCTGGGGAGCCGCAACTGGTGAGGCTTGCGTCGCGGCCGGTGTCGGCTGCTTATTGTCCTGCGCGATGGCGGGCGCAAGGCTCCCCGGCGACAGGACGCCGATCAGAAGAGAAAATGCAAGAACACGAAACGTCGATGAATATGCCAATTCAATTCTGCCGTTAAACAAGACATGGTTTCAACATAAAGCGCCCTAAAACGGATGCAAGGCGTGGCTGTTTACAAGATTTCATCGCGCGTAGGAAGCGGACAGATACCGTATAAGACAAGCCGTGATGCCAGTATTTCCTTGTTCCCGCGAACACAAATGATTAATGAGGATTCGCAATGAGTGTGAAAAGCTGGCTCGACTCCACGGATAGACTCTAGAGAAAGTCTTGGCGAATTGATGAAGGGCATAACAAACACGGAACAGCACAAACGGCATGGCTTCATGCTGTTCGTGACCTGCGTTCTGTCTTTTACCGCTTTTCTCTTTGCCGTCGATTTTTCGTCCATTGATGAGGATGCAGCCCGCAGCCATGCCGGGGGGATTGTAGCAAGACAGGTCGAAGGCAGTCCGGCGACACCTGTTCGCCAGCAGTCCACTCCTTCACCCCAGCCCATGCGGGCAATCCTGATCGAAGCCATAGCGGCCAAAATCAAGACAGCTTATCTCGATGGTACCGGGGCGGCCCTGCTCGTTGCTTCGGCAGGCGTGATACTGCCAGAGACGAAATCAGCCGAAGCGGCGCAGAATTTCCCGCGTCTCGCGGTCTTGCAGAGACATTTTGGCTCTGCCCGTGCGCCTCCGAAAAGCGCATAATACGCCATTCTTGATGATTGGCCCTTACCAATCCTAACGCCCGTAATAAACAAAGCCCGCACCGCCACTCAGTAAGTGGCAATTGGGGCGCACCAACCGGAACCTTAATCCATGCGTACTTCGAAATGGGTGGTTGCGCTGTATAGCCTGATCGTTGTGATCGGCGTTATCATCGCCTTGCCCAACTTTTTTACCCAGAAGCACCTTGACGCGATGCCGTCCTGGTTCCCGAAGCGTCAGGTCACGCTCGGTCTCGACCTGCGCGGCGGCTCCTATCTCGTGCTTGAAGTCGATGCCGCTGGTCTGAAAAAGGACCGTCTGCGGACCCTGCTCGACGATGCCCGCAGCAAGCTGCGCGCCGAGCGTATCCAGCCGCAGTCTATCCGCGCAGTTGGCGACGCCGTTGTCGTCACCATTCCTGATGCCGATCAGCGTTCCAGGGCGGAAACTGCACTGCGCACCTTGATCTCGCAGGTCAACACCAGCGGTTTCGGCACTGCGATCAACGACATCGATGTCGCCTCGACCGACAACCAGGTGCGCCTGACCCTGACCGAGGCGGGCTTCAACTACCGTCTCGACGCCGCTCTCCAGCAGAGCCTCGAAATCATCCGTCAGCGCGTTGACCAGGTCGGCGTTGCCGAGCCTTCCATCCAGCGTGTGGGTTCGGATCGCATCGTCGTTCAGCTTCCAGGTCTTCAGGACCCGGCACAGCTTCGCCAGCTTCTCGGAAGCACGGCGAAAATGAGCTTCCACATGGTTGCCGATGCCAATCCGAACGATCCGCCGCCTCCGGGCGTAACGATCATGCCGGATTCCAAGAACCCGAACATCAAGTTCCCGATCGAGGATCAGATCGCCCTTTCCGGCGAGCGTCTCACTGACGCGCGTGCAGGGTTCGACCAGCGCACCAATGAACCGATCGTCTCCTTCCGTTTCGACAGCCTTGGGGCCCGCCAGTTCGCGGACATTACGACCAAGAACGTCAATCGTCCGTTCGCAATCGTGCTCGATGGCAAGGTGCTGAGCGCACCGGTCATCCGCGAACCGATCACCGGCGGTTCGGGCCAGATTTCCGGCAGCTTCACAGTCCAGGACACGGTCGTCCTTTCCGCGCTCCTTCGCGCCGGCGCCCTGCCCGCTCCGCTTACCGTTATCGAAGAACGTACCGTTGGTCCGGATCTTGGCGGCGACGCTATCAAGATGGGCCTGATCACCGGTATCGTCGGCTTTGTGCTTGTCGCGGTCTTCATCCAGCTGCTTTATGGCGTCTGGGGTACCATTGCGAACGTGGCGCTGCTGCTCCACACCTTGCTCACCTTCTCTGCACTGAGCCTTATCGGGGCAACTCTGACATTGCCCGGTATTGCCGGTATCATTCTCGGTATTGGGATCGCGGTCGACGCCAATATTCTCATCAACGAACGTATTCGTGAAGAAACGCGCCGGGGCCTCGGAGCCATGGCGGCGCTGGACAAGGGCTTCCACAGCGCTTTCTCCACCATCGTGGATGCGAACGTTACGTCCCTGATCTCGACCTTGCTGCTCTTCACGTTCGGCACAGGTCCGGTTCGCGGCTTTGCCATCACTATGATGCTCGGTATCGCGATCTCCATGTTTACGGATGTGACGCTGGTGCGCATGGTCATGGCCTGGTACGTGCGCAAGCGTAAGCTGAAGGTGCTCGTCATCGAGCCATTCCTGAAATTCGTTCCCGAAAAGACGAACATCAGCTTCATGAACGCCCGTTTCGTCGGCATCGGCGTCTCGATCGTCCTGTCCATCCTTTCGATTGGTCTGTTCTTCAAGCCGGGTCTGAATTACGGCATCGATTTCAAGGGCGGTATCCAGGCGGAAATCGTCACGTCACAACCTGCCGATCTGGCACAATTGCGCGAAAAGCTTGGGGCGCTTGGCCTTGGTGAAGTAGCACTGCAGTCTGCAGGCAGTCCGAATGATGTACTGATCCGTGTGCAGCGTCAGGATGGTGGCGAAGAAGCGCAGACGGCCGCCGTCAACAAGATGCGCCAGGCCGTAACCGAGCTTGATCCGGGCGTGAAGATCGAACGGACGGAAGTCGTCGGTCCGAAGGTTTCGGGCGAATTGGCTCGTTCCGGCTTCATCGCCGTTGTCCTTTCGGCACTCGGTATGCTCATCTATCTGTGGTGGCGTTTCGAGTGGTTCTTCGCGATGGGAGCGATCATCACCCTCGTCCTCGACACCACGAAGATGGTCGGCTTTTTCGCGCTGTTCCAGCTCGACTTCAACCTGACCGCCATCGCAGCGCTTCTGACCGCCATCGGCTACTCGGTAAACGACAAGGTCGTGGTTTATGACCGCATGCGCGAAAACATGCGCCTTTATAAATCGAAACCTCTGCGCGAAATCGTCGACATGAGTATCAATCAGGTGCTCGTGCGCTGTATTTATACATCGGTGACGACATTCCTGTGTATGGTTCCGATGGCCATCTGGGGTGGCAGCGCGGTTCATAATTTTGCCGTGCCGATGCTGTTCGGTATCGTGATCGCAACGTCGTCGTCGATCTTCATCGCCGCTCCGATTCTGCTTCTGCTGGGCAACTGGTGGCAGCACCGGAAGGAAGCCCATCAGGCTATCGAAGACAGCGCTGCAGCGCAGAAATAAAATCATTCGCCGGGCAGGGCTCAGTCCTTGCCCGGCATCCACATGCAAAAAGCCGAGAAGCCAGAGGGGGAAGGCACCTGATGCCCCATGACACGCCTTTGATTGCGACAATCGTCATCGGGTTATGCCTGGCCTTCATCTTCGGTGCGATAGCCACCCGTTTGAAAATCTCGCCCCTCGTTGGCTATCTCCTTGCCGGTGTTATTGCCGGTCCCCATACTCCCGGCTTCGTCGCAGATCAGGACCTCATCCTTCAGCTCGCCGAAATCGGTGTCATCCTGCTGATGTTCGGTGTGGGCTTGCATTTTTCGCTTAAGGATCTTCTTTCCGTCAAAGCCATCGCGGTGCCCGGCGCGCTTGCGCAGATTGCCGCCGCTGCCGCACTTGGCACGGGCCTCGGCCTGGCCCTCGGCTGGGATGTTCAGGCGGGTCTGGTTTTCGGCCTGGCCCTTTCAACCGCCAGTACAGTCGTCCTGCTCCGCGCCATGCAGGAGCGCCGCCTGATCGATACCGAGCGTGGGCGCATTGCCGTCGGCTGGCTGATCGTTGAAGATCTCGCCATGGTCATGGCCCTGGTATTGCTTCCGGCCATTGCCAGCGTCACCGGCCGCGCTGAAGGCACGGCAGCAAGCGATCCCATTGTTTCATGGCTTGGCCTCGGCATAGGCGGCATCATTCTTCTCACCATTGCCAAGGTCATTGTCTTCGTTGCGCTGATGCTCATAGTCGGGCGCAAGGTCATACCGTGGCTTCTCAACGTCGTGGCCCAGACCGGCTCACGTGAATTGTTTCGTCTCGGTGTGCTCGCCATAGCACTGGGCGTTGCCTTCGGCGCGGCCCATCTGTTTGGCGTTTCCTTCGCGTTGGGCGCGTTCTTCGCCGGAATGGTGATGAGCGAATCCGAGCTCAGCCATCGGGCAGCGGAAGAATCCCTCCCCTTGCGCGACGCTTTCGCGGTGCTGTTCTTCATTTCCGTCGGGATGCTGTTCGATCCCATGAGCCTTGTTCGCGATCCGCTCCCGCTACTGGGAACACTCGCCATCATTCTCGTCGGAAAATCGGTTGCGGCGTTCTTCATCGTGCGCGCTTTCCGTCGCCCGGTCAGCACGGCGCTCACCATTTCCGCAAGCCTTGCGCAAATCGGTGAGTTCTCCTTCATTCTTGCTGGGTTGGGCGTCAGCCTCAATCTACTCCCTCCGGCGGGGCGCGACCTCATTCTCGCTGGCGCAATCCTCTCGATTTTCCTCAATCCGGTCATGTTCATCGTGGCAGAGCGGATGCGGCCATGGATCGAGAAGCGGAGCAAGGGCGAAATTACAGCTGGTGACAACAGCGATGTCGAACCCAGCATTTCCGAGCCCGAGCCTTTACCGCAAACATTACTGGCCGGACACACGATTGTCGTTGGCTATGGCCAAATCGGTGCGGGGATCGCAGAAGGATTGCAGGCGCAAACTTCGCCTTTCCTCGTGATTGAAGATTCGCCGAAAGTCAGCGCATCTTTGAAGGATAAAGCCATTGAGGCGATTACCGGCAATGCCTCCGATTCGGAAATATTGGAGGCCGCCAATCCGTCAGCTGCTCGAAATCTGGTCATCGCGATACCCAACGCCTTTGAGGCTGGTCGGGTGACAGCGCTGGCTCGAGCTGCCAACCCGGAAATCAACATCGTCGTGCGCGCCTGCTCGAAGGCAGAAGCACAATATCTGCATGATCTTGGCGCCAATTCTGTCATTCTGGGAGAAGAAGAAATTGCAGCCGCCATGGCGAAGGCAATCGGCACCGAGATCAAGAGGAAAAACGCCGACACCGTTTCGGAAGGCGCCCCTCAGACAGGCATAATGGGGATAATATCGGACGGAACAACCGATATTATGGGCAAAAAAGGGGACGATATGAAGCATGAAGGCGTGGTGACCGGTTGATGAAAGCAAAGGATTACATCTGGCCGGTCGTAGGCATTTGCGCAGTTGGAATTTCGGTCTGGCTCCTTTATCGAGAGCTTCGCAGCATCTCGCTGGATGATGTTCTGGACAGTTTTTATGCCATCCGCACCCATCATTGGATTCTTGCGGCTGGCTCCGCGCTTCTCGCCTATAGTTCGCTTGCAGGCTATGATCGTATCGCGCTCATGCATCTCAAGCGCAAAATCTCCTGGCTGTTCATCGCGCTCTGCTCTTTCACCACCTACGCCTTGTCGCACAATATCGGGGCCTCCGTCGTCTCCGGCGCCGTGGTGCGCTATCGAGCGTACTCCTCGCAAGGCATGCCCGGCAGTGAAATCGCCGTTCTCATCGCTTTCTGCTCCTTCACGTTCATTCTTGGCGTCATCATAACTTCCAGCGTCGTTCTTCTACTCGAACCGCACATTCTGATGCGTTTCAACGAGGAGCTGACACCGACAGTCTCTATCGTTATTGCGCTTTTGATGCTGGCATTCGTGCTGGTTTATGTCTTCGGCAGCTGGTTGGGCCTGCGCCCGCTGAAGATCGGCAGCTTCCGTCTGGAATATCCGCGCATGTCGGTGGTTGTGCAGCAGCTCATCGTCGCTCCTCTGGAACTGATCGGCGCCGCCGGCATCATCTATTTTGCCCTGCCCGAAGCCGGCAATCCCGGATTTCTCATTATTCTCGGCATTTTTCTGGTCTCGTTTTCGGCAGCCCTGATATCGCACGCTCCCGGTGGTCTCGGTGTCCTGGAGCTCGTTTTCCTCACAGGTCTGCCGGACATGGATCAGGCCGATGTCCTCGCCGCCCTGATCGTCTTCCGCCTGCTCTACCTGCTTATTCCGTTCGCAATGTCGCTCGTGGTGGTGCTGGTTTTCGAAAAGTCCCAATTTCTGCTGCGCTGGAACGAAAAACAGCAGAAATAGGAGCGGACCAAGGGTGGAGTATATTTTTCACAAACTCCGCCCTTATTTGAATTTATCTTCCTTAAAATAGCGGCTGACGCCGCCTATCTTGGAACCAGTTTCGCGAAGCATCGACATTGCGAAATTGAACGCCCTCCCAAGGCTTTATCCAAGAGGAAAAAACGCATGCCTGCGACATTGATCATCCCCGGTTACAAGGGATCGGAAGCAGGCCACTGGCAGCGCCAATGGTTGCATGACGATCCGTCAGCATTGCTCGTCGAACAGGACGACTGGCACTATCCCGTTCTATCCGACTGGATGCACGCGCTCGAAGCCAAGCTGGCTGAAAATCCCGGCGCAGTTCTGGTTGCCCATAGTTTGGGCTGTGCGCTCGTCGCACATCTGGCGAGCCGCCCATCGGCCGCTCATGTGGCGGGTGCACTTCTCGTTGCACCGGCCGACGCCGAGACCATGGCCCGCAAGGATAGCCGCTTCCAGAGCTTTGCCCCGCTGCCCCGCCATGAACTGGGTTTTCCTTCCATCGTCGTGGCAAGTCGTAACGATGAATATATGAGCTTTGCCAAGGCTGAAGCGCTTTCGCATGTGTGGGGATCGGGGTTTGTCGATCTTGGTCATGCCGGTCACATCAACGTGGCAAGCGGATTCAGCCGCTGGCCTGAGGGGATTATCCTCGCGTCCTCTCTTCACAGAGAACCTGTAAACAATACGCTTTCCCAAGCAGCGTGACCGCCCAGCCGCCCATTTTTCGAATGGGCGGCTCTTCATTTCAGGCACCTTGCCTTCGCTCAAGCAGTATCTTCAAGACAAGCGTCACAAGTGCGATCAATGCCAGCGTCGAGGCTGCGGCGAAAGCACCGGCGACATTATAGTCATTGAACAGCAGCTCTACCTGCAGGGGCAGCGTATTGGTTTTGCCGCGAATTGCGCCCGAAACAACCGACGTTGCCCCAAACTCCCCCATCACACGTGCATTGCAAAGCACCGCGCCATAAAGCAACGCCCATTTGATATTGGGCAAGGTGACATAGAAAAAGGTCTGCCAGGCGTTGGCCCCCAGTGTCAGGGCCGCTTCTTCTTCATCGCTCCCCTGCACTTCCATAAGCGGGATCAGCTCACGTGCCACAAAAGGCGAAGTCACGAAGAGGCTGACAAGAAAAATCGCCGGGACCGTGAACATGATCTTGATGTCATAGGACTCCAGCAACGGCCCCAGCAAACCCTGCGATCCATAGAGGAAGAGATATGTCACACCGGCCACGATAGGTGACACGGAAAACGGTATTTCGACGAAAGTAATGAGCAACCGCCGCCCCGGGAACCGAAACTTGGTTACCAGCCATGCAACACAGACGCCAAAAGCCATATTGATCGGCACGACCACAATTGCCGTCAGAATGGTCAACCACACCGCATGCAATGTATCCGGCATCAATATCTCGCTGAAAAAGACATCGACTCCCTTGCTGAAGGCATAGGAGAAGATGACGGCGAGCGGCGCCCCGATACAGATGACCGACAACAGGGCCGCGAGCCAGATCAACAGGCTGCGCATTGGCCCTGAATTTCGCGCGTGCATGCTTGCGCTAGCGTTCTGCATAACGAAGCTGCCTTGCCTGAATGAGATTGGTCACGAGAAGCATGACAAAAGCCGTGACAAGCATCACGAATGCAAGCGCAGCCGCGGCTGGATAATCATACTCATCCAACCGGATGAAAACGAGGAGTGATGTGACTTCGGTTTCGAAGGGCAGATTGCCGGAGATGAAGACAATTGAGCCAAATTCGCCAAGGCTGCGCGCAAAGGAAAGCGACGAGCCTGCAAGGAAAGCGGGAAAGATCGTCGGCCAGATAATGTGGGAGAATGTCTGCCACGAACTGGCACCAAGGCTGCGTGCGGCCTCTTCCACATCGGCACTCATATCCTCCAGAACCGGCTGAACCGTGCGGATGACGAACGGGATGCTGGTGAAGAACATCGCGATCATGATGCCAAGCGGTGCGTAAGCGACCTTTATGCCGATCGGTTCAAGAAACCGTCCGAACCAGCCGTTCTGGGCAAACAGTGTTACCAGCGCCAGACCCGCAATGGCAGTTGGCAGCGCGAAAGGAAGATCGACAGCGGCGTCGATCAAACGTTTGCCTGGGAATTCATACCGCGTCAGTACCCAGGCCAGCAGAAGACCGAACAGACCGTTGAACACGGTCGCCACTGCAGCGGCGCTCAAGGTGATCTTGTAAGTTGCCAGCGCCCGCTCTGAAGTCACAATATTCCAGAAGTCGCTCCAGCCGAGACTCGCCGTTTTCAGGATCATTGCTAATAGCGGCAAGGCTACGATCACGGCCAGATAAAGCAAGGTGCAGCCGAGGGTCAGCCCGAACCCCGGCAACACCGAATTACGTTTCATGCTTAGAAGCGCCACTGGATTTTTCCAAAATGCGAGGCGACCCCGCCCGGGATCGCCAGTTGGCTTTATTATTTGCCTTTGAAAAGCTGATCAAGCACTCCGCCTTCGGCGAAATGTTCCTTCTGCACCTTCTCCCAGCCACCGAAAGCATCCTCAACCGTTACAAGGCGCACATCAGGGTAGATATCCTTGTGCTTTGCGATGACGTCCTTGTCATGCACGCGGTTGAAGTTCTGGGCCAGGATTTCCTGCCCCTCCGGGGAATAGAGGTAATCGAGATAAGCTTCGGCGATCTTGCGCGATCCCCGCTTGTCCACCACCTTATCCACGACCGTAACCGGGAACTCTGCCAGCAGGCTGACTTCCGGTACGACAACATCGTACTTGTCCGGCCCCAGCACCTTTTCGGTGCCGCGCGTTTCCGCCTCGAAAGTCACCAGCACGTCGCCAATACCACGCTCGGCAAATGTTGTCGTTGCCCCGCGACCGCCCGTGTCGAAAACCGGAACGTTTTTGAAAATCTTCCCAATGAAGTCGTGCACCTTTGCCTGATCACCCTTGAACGCCTCGTTCGCGTAAGCGGTCGCAGCAAGATAGGTATAACGCGCATTGCCCGACGTTTTGGGGTTCGGGAAGATCACCTTGACATCGTCGCGCGCCAGATCATCCCAATTCTTGATGTTTTTCGGATTCCCCTCACGTACAAGGAACGCAGGGAAGGAATAATAGGGCGACGAGTTGTTGGGCAACCGCTTCTGCCAGTCCGCCGGGATCAGATTGCCCTTGTCATGGAGGACCTGCACGTCGGTTACCTGATTGAAGGTCACGACGTCAGCTTCGAGCCCTTCCAGAATCGAACGCGCCTGCTTCGACGAGCCGGCATGGGACTGGTTGACGGTCAGATCTTCACCGGTCTTGGTCTTCCAGTCGGCGATGAAGGCCTTGTTGACTTGTTCGTAGAGTTCCCGCGCGATGTCATAGGAAACGTTGAGGATTTCCTTTGGCTCCTGCGCATGAAGCGGGGCGGAGCCCAAACCGAGGGCGACCGCCGCATATAGAATAATTTTTCTCATTAGACCCATCCCCACCGCGCCGTTTGCGAGAAGCGCTATAAACTGGATTGTTTTCGGAAAACAAATCTAACGAGAGAAGAGACAAAATCAATCTAAATCATTGATTTAAATATATAAACTACTTTCATAGTCATTCATGGAACCTGCACCCAATCCATTTGCTGGCATGAGAAAATAATTCTCACCTGGGGCAAAACCATAAAATGCAATGCAAAAGGCAGGAGCCTTCCCTCTCCTGCCTTCAAAACTTTACGCGCTTGCGCGGATTTACCAGAAACCGCGATGCTGCCAGCACCAGAGAAAATTATGCTCGCCACGCTCGACCCGACTGCGGCGGCGGGCTGCAATTTCCTCGGCATTCAGCTTCATTTCGCGCCATGGCTGCTCAAGAAAGGTCGGAATACGCAAGAACGCATTCTTCATTTTAGTAGCGACCAGTTGAACTATTCGCTTCATGCCAAGCCTCCTCATCACCTCACGCTCAGATATTGTCGCGCTTTCGCCGCAACAATGAACGACAGGTTAATTTTGTAGGCTTCCGGGAATTTGTCAATAACCTACTTATTTTATGGGAGTTAACATCGTGAAATAATTTGCGAGCCAAACCGTTTGGCCCGCAAATCTGTTCCAATCACACCTCGTAATCGACGGGCGCGGTAATGCGGACCTTGCCGATATGACGGCCATTCATCGACTCGATCTTGAACTCCAGCCCGTCAGCGGCGAAGCTCTCTCCTCCCAGGGGCAAGTGTCCCAGATGCCAGAGGACATAGCCCGCGAGCGTCGTATAGCGATCAACCTCGTCCACCAGATCGCGTTCCAAGAGCCCGCTCAAGCGACGAATATCGGTGAAACCGTCAACGAGATAGCCGCCCTTTCCGTCCGACTGAGCGACAGCCGCTTCTTCGTCTTCATCCGGAAACTCGCCAGCGATAGCCTCAAGAACATCGGTCGGCGTCACAACGCCTTCGAATGAGCCATGCTCGTCCACCACCACCGCGATCTGAACAGGAGAGTTGCGCAATTGCTCCATGACGCGGAGCACGTTAGCATTCTCATGCACGACCAGCGGCTGCTTCACGGTTTTATCCCAGTCTATGGGTTTCTTGTCACCTATATCCAGCAGAAGGTCCCTGACCAGAGCCACACCGACGAATTCATCCACCTGACGGCGCGCAACGACGACGCGCGAATGCGTCAACTTGCGAATAGCTGCGTCAAGTTCCGCCTCGTCTTCATCAAGGTCGAGCCATTCGATCTCATTGCGCGGCGACATGATGGAGCGTACAGGCCGATCAGCCAGATCCAGCACACCGCGGATCATCTCCTTTCTCAAGAAGACATCGCTGGCCGCCGTCTGCTGAGCAATTACGTCAACCGTATCGGAGAGCGGGTTTTCACCGCGCCCGCCCCCGAGCAGACGCAAGACCGCGCCTGCCGTGCGTTCTCGCAGATCATTGGTGGTGACCAGCTTCTCGCGATTGTGTCGCGCCATCTGGTTGGCTGCTTCGATCAGTACGGAGAAGCCGATCGCTGCATAGAGATAGCCCTTTGGAATATGGTAGCCGAAACCTTCCACGATCAGGCTGAAACCGATCATCATCAGGAAGCCAAGACAGAGGATGACAACCGTGGGATGCTTGTTGACAAAGTCCATCAGCGGCTTGGAAGCAAGCATCATGACGCCGATGGCGACTACGACGGCAATCATCATGACCGGCAGGTGCTGAACCATGCCCACTGCGGTAATGACGCTATCCAGCGAGAACACAGCATCCAGCACGACAATCTGAACGATCACCTGCCAGAACACGGCATGCACGACCTTGGAATTTTTGGGTCCATGTGCCCCTTCCAGACGCTCGTGAAGCTCCATCGTGCCTTTTGCAAGCAGGAAGAGACCGCCAATCAGCATGATGATATCGCGTCCCGAGAAGGATATTTCCATCAACGTGACCAAAGGCTCACGCAGGGCAACGATCCATGAAATGGAGGCAAGCAGTACAAGGCGCATCAAAAGCGCCAGACTGAGGCCGATCAACCGTGCACGATTGCGTTGATGCGGCGGCAGTTTGTCGGCGAGAATGGCGATGAAAACGAGATTGTCGATACCGAGAACAATCTCGAGTACAACCAATGTCACCAAACCTATCCAGGCATTGGGGTCGGCAATCCAGTCCATGGACCAGTCCATGATATGTCGGCTCCTTTAAAGTTCAGCAGAAACAGTGAATAGAACTAACGCTGCAAACAGGTGCTGGCCGGACCACTTTGAGCGGACCAGCCCCATGCAGGCGAGATTGTCGGGAGTTGTGCAACGCGCAGGAAGCCCGGAACGTCCCTCTAGGGAATCCGGACTTCGGGAAGACGAATCGTCAGAACTGTCGTCGGGCATAAAGCGCGATGAACCTTATATCGGGCAATGTGAAGCTCGGCGCCTCAGCGAATACCGGTTGTCATATGGAAGATATCGTTCGTGATTATGCAGACGGAAACCAGCCGCACAAGAGATTACTATTCGGCCGGTGACACATGAACGCGACGCTTGCGTTCGCGGCGCGGACGCGCCTTGAAAAACCGGACACCAATGACGGTCACGATAATCGTGGCGATGGTGATCCCGATTACGAACCAGAACATGTGATCCCCGTCCATCCTGGCGAAAACGCCGGCGCCGCGGCCAGCCAGCCAGCCCGGAAGGAACATCACCGGAGCCCACACCAGCGCTGAGAGGATATTGGCGGTCTGAAAGCGCGTCTGGTCCATCGACATCATACCTGCCACCATTGGCACGGTGCAGCGGATGGGGCCGAAGAAGCGCCCCAGAAACACTGCCAAAAAACCATAACGGCGGAAAAGAAGGCGCGCACGCGCCACGCCGCTCCGGTGCTTGTTGAGGGGCCACTTGTGGATGATGTTACGGCCCAGCCACCAGCCAAGGAAATAGGAGATGATATCGCCAATCACCGCACCGATGATCGCGCCGATGATGACGGGAATGGGTTCGATGATTCCGGCGCCCACAAGGCCGCCGATAGCGATCATGATCGGTGTGGCCGGAATGAACATTCCTATGATGGCGAGAGATTCGCCAAAGGCGATGATGCCCACGATAGGCCCAGCCCATGCCCGATGATCGGAAATAAACTGTCCGAGATCGCCTATTATGCTTTCCATTCCGTCCTCAAATACCGCGAACCGGATTCCGAAACGATATGAACCGTTCCTTTATTCGGCAAGGGCAACTCCGGTGCATGAATCGCCTTGCTCTCATAACTTTGGGCGGTACGGGTGCCTCCTGTCCAGGACGACTACCAACCGATCAAGTCTTTTATATGCCGTAGCTTCTCAGACAAGCATCAATAATTGATGACATGGCTGCGACATTTGCAGCGTAGCCCTACTCCCCGATCAACCTCCCGCCGCACATATTGTACCGGCAACGCCGAATATGGAGTCGGCCAGCTCTCCATACAACGCCACAATGGAAAAAATGAATCAAATCAAGAATTTCTCTTTTTTGATTCTCAAACACGCGCTGAAAATCCACAACCATAGTAAGCATATTTCAAAGAGACACTGGTAACGTGCAAAATCGGGTATTTAAAAATCCCGCATTTCCGGGCTTTTTGCGCCAGCTGTCATTTTTTTCAGAAAATTTGCAGTTGGAGGCTGGACAGGTGGAAAAGAGGCCGTTATAGAACCGCTCACTTCACCGGGGCCGCTGCCTCGGCAAAGCGAGTGGGTGATTAGCTCAGTTGGTAGAGCAGCTGACTCTTAATCAGCGGGTCGTAGGTTCGATCCCTACATCACCCACCATTTTCTCTTCAGAAAACAAACGCTTCCGCTGATAAATTGTCTTGAGTGACTGGACAAACCCAGACTCTTCCTATGGAGCATACGCTTCGATGCTTCGGGATTCCCCGCACCTTTAAGAATGTTCTCGTGGGCCGCTCTATTGCTCCCCTGATACATTACCGATAATTAATTCGCCCATTCATATGGGGTTCATCTAAAATGACAGACATTACTCGCACGCCATTTAGCGGCGCCCCTGTAAAAGAGTAATGGAGTTAAATAGCCATGAAATCCAAGACCGCACTTATCGCTGTAATTGCAACGTCTTTGCTTTCCCTACCCGCATTGGCACAAGAAAAAAGCAATTCAAATACTGATAAACCGGCGACAGAGACGACCGCTGCACAAAACAGTGACATGAAGGGCAGACACGGCCCCGTTGATCTCGACAAATTCTCACGCCTGGACGATCTCCAGGCAGCCGACACGGATGGCGACGGCGTACTCTCGCGAACCGAAATCGAAGCGCTGGCACAAAAGCGCATTGTGAGCCGTGCGGCTGACCGCATGGAGCGTCGTCTCGATATCAACGGCGACGGCAAGGTCACGCTTGCGGAAATTGAGAACCAGCGCAAGAAGGAATTCGCTGCACTGGATCGGAACGAGGACGGCAAGATTGATCGCAGCGAAATGCGCGCAGCGAAGATGCACCACGCCAGAGGTTCTCATCATAAGGGTCCCCATCGCATGGAGCACCATAAGGGCGGAGAGCACAAAGGCCCGATGAAGGGCCAGGCAGAAAAGCCGCAGGAATAAATCCAAACAAAAGCCCGGGCTCAATGCCCGGGCTTTTTTCGACAGATATCAGCGACAGGTTCACGAGCGGATGACGCCCTTCTTGAAGATGATATTTCCGTAGAGCCTCTTTTCGCCCGTCCGAATGATCGCGAAAGCGTCACGGGCACGGTGATAGAAAGCAAATCTCTCCATTGGATCGACGGTAATTTTACGCCCTTCGGCCTTTTCAATGACGGTTTCAAACTCCTTGAAAATCGCCGGCGTTTCATTGGGTGCCTGCATGACAGCCGCTGGCTTGTCGACAAAATCGTCTAGAGGCAGCAGCGACAGCACGGCCTCAGCCATATCCGTCGCCGTGATTCCCGGAAAATCGAGCACGTGCACGCCGGAAGACTGCGCCGGATAATTGGCATCCACAATCACTAGATCGTCGCCATGCCCCATATCTGCGAGGACTTCCAGCAGCGAGCCCGTCAGCAATGGATTGATATTCTTCAACATAAGGAGTCAGTTCCCATAAAAATTCGAACAGGTCACACTAAACAACTCGCTTTCAGAATCGCAAGGTCCAAGTGCTGGCGGAGGTGCGGCCCTATCGGGTTGTCGGGTCCAGCTTGTCACGCAGCCAATCGCCCACAAAACTGATCGACAGCGTAGTGAACATGATCACAAATGACGGCGCGAGCATGATCCACGGCGCGCGGGTAAGATACTCGCGACCATAACCGACCATATTGCCGAGGCTGGTCATTGGCGGCTGCACGCCGAGACCAAGGAATGACAGACTGCTTTCAAGCAGAATGATCTCCGGGAAGGTCAGCGTCATCGAGACGATCAGCGTCGAAGCGATATTCGGGAGAATATGCTTGAGATAAACGCGTGACGGCGTAGCGCCAAGCTGCGTAACCGCCGCAGCGTAGCCTTGCGCATTGGCAGAAACGGCCAGTCCACGTGCTATACGGGCATAACGCTCCCAACCGTAGAAGCCCATCAGGCAGGTCAGCAGCAGGAGCGAGCTTCCGAAGAATGCAAGCACGGCCAGCGACAGAATGAGGAATGGCAGCGCTGCCTGAAAATCAGCCAGCATGACCACAACCTGTTCGACCGCCCCCCGAAAATAGGCCGCAAGGAAACCGAGCGTTGTCCCGAACACTGCGGAAATGATCGTCGCGCCAAACGCGATGAGCAGCGAAATGCGGATGGACTCGATAAGGCGCGAAAGCACGTCGCGACCGAGCTCATCGGTTCCCAGCCAGTGCTGTGCGTTCCCGGGCAGCGCGAGGCGATTTTTCAGGTCGAAGGCTGTGATGTTGTACGGTCTTATCCAATCTGCGGTGACCGCAATCAGGATCATCGCCGCAATCCAGACAAATCCGATGATGACCATCAGTGGAATGCGCCTGCGGTTCTTTTTCAGTTGCGTGGAAACAGCGGCGGCATTGGCAATCATATCCGTCATCGGTTCAGCCTCACGCCTTGCCCTGCGCCTGACGCAGACGCGGATCGAGATAACCATAGAGAAGATCGACCACGAAATTGGAGATCACCATCGTCGCGGCCACGAGAAGCAGGATGCATTGCACGATTGCGAGGTCGCGATTAGCTACCGAAACCACCAGCAATCTGCCCACTCCTGGCCAGGAAAAGAGCGACTCTACCACCACAGCGCCTGCAATCAGTGATCCGACCATAAACCCCACGATCGTGACAATCGGAATAGCCGCATTAGGCAGCGCGTGCCGCCAGACGACATTGCGCCAGGACACACCTTTGGCGCTCGCCGTGCGAATATATGGCTGCCCGAGAATCCCGATCATCGCGCTGCGGGAAAAACGCGCCAGAATAGCCGCACCGCCAAGTCCCATCGTGATGATAGGGAGAATGGCGTGCATCCAGCTATCCTGTCCGCCCGAAGGCAACCATCCAAGCGATACCGAGAACACGAGCACGAGCAGCAGGCCGAGTACGAAACTCGGTAACGTGAAGCCAATGACAGCCGTTGCCATCACGGCCCGGTCAATGAAGCTGTTGCGGTGCAGCGCCGCATAAATTCCCGCGGGAATGCCAAGCCCAAGCTTGATCAGCAACGCCGGTATCGTAAGCTGAAGGGTGGCAGGGATGCGCTCCGCCACAAGCGTGATCGCAGACTGACCGTCGCGCATCGATATTCCAAGGTCGCCACGCGCGATGGCTCCGAAATAGCGCAAATATTGCTGCCAGAGGGGATCGTCGAGACCCCAGTTCTTCCGGAATGCAGCTATGGCTTCCGGCGGAGCGTCCGGTCCCATGATGATCTGGGCTGGATCACCAGACATGCGCAACACCACAAAGGCAAATGTCACCACCAGAAGAATGGTCACAAATGCACGGAATCCGCGAACCATCAGAAATCTAAGCATGAATATTGTCCGTCTGCGGGGTTCCGGCAAAATGGCAAGCCACTTTACGTCCCGCTGGCATGTCGAGGAGTTCAGGTACCTCGCTGCTGCAGCGTGGAGCGGCAAAACGGCAGCGGGGATGAAAGGCACAGCCACTGGGCCGCGCCGCAGGATTAGGCGGCTCACCCTGCAGAATGATGCGATCGCTGAGCGGCGTTCCCGCGACAGGAACACTCGACACGAGTGCCTGCGTATAGGGGTGAAGCGGCTTGGCAAAAACTTCGTCAGAGGAAGCTTCTTCGACGATACGGCCCAGATACATGACCGCGACACGATCCGATATATTGCGCACCACTTTCAGATCATGGCTGATGAAAACCATCGCAATGCCCTCGCGTTCCTGCAAATCCCGCAGAAGGTTTACGACCTGCGCCTGAATAGAAACATCCAGCGCTGATACTGGTTCATCGCAGACAATGAGTTGCGGTCTGGACGCGATGGCCCGCGCGATGACGACACGCTGACGCTGCCCGCCGGAAAGCTCGTGCGGGTAGCGTGAAGCCTGATCGGGACGAAGCCCCACCGCTCGCATCAATTCGGCGACACAGGCTTTCTGCTCATCCGGAGTCCCAATGGCGTGGATTTCCAGCGGCTCGGCTATCTGACGGCCAACAGGCAACCGCCGGTCCAGAGCAGCAAGAGGGTCCTGATAAATGAGTTGCATACGCGCGCGTAAAGCGCGCCAGCTCGCCGTCTTTTGCCGCGGCAGAGCTGAGCCCTCAAAGGTGACTTCCCCTTCGCTGGGATCTTCCAGACCGAGAAGCAGGCGTCCAGTTGTGGATTTGCCCGAGCCGGATTCGCCAACTATTCCGAGTGTCGTCGCGGGAGCTACCGACAGGGAAAGCCCATCTACAGCGCGAACTGCAACTGGTTGCGCGAACAGCCCTTTGCGTGACGTATAGGTTTTGACAAGGTCGCGGGCTTCGATGAGAGCGGCTGTCATTGTGCTATCGCCTTTGTACTCGCTTGCGTTGAAACACGACCGCGCATTGATGGCAGTGAAGACGACACTGCCGGATAGGGATGAAAACAGGCGACCATGCGCCCCTCACCGGCGTCGTCCTGCGGAACTCCAAGCCTTGGAAGACTTCGCGCGCAGAGGTCGCTCGCGCTCAGGCAGCGTGGCGAGAATGCACAACCTTGCGGAAGCTTGCCGGGTTCGGGAACCGTGCCTTCGATGGGGATCAGACGATTACGCCCGCCGTCAAGGCTCGGAATGGAATCAAACAGGCCATGCGTATAAGGATGACGGGGCGTAGCGAAGAGCGCTTCGGTCCGGGCCTGCTCGACAATACGTCCCGCATACATGACGGAAACCCGTTCGCAGATTTGCGAAACAGCGCCAAGATCGTGGCTGATAAACACAAGAGCCATGCCGGTTTCCGCGCGCAGGGCAGCCAGCAGATCGAGAATTTGAGCCTGGATCGTCGCATCGAGGGCGGTCGTCGGCTCATCAGCGATAAGGATGTCGGGGTTGCCCGCGAGCGCCATGGCGATCATCAAACGCTGGTTCTGGCCACCCGAAAATTCGTGCGGATAATTATCAATACGTCGGCGAGCATCGGGAATTCCAACAAGCTCCATCAATCGCAACGCCTCTGCCCGGGCCGCAGTTCCTCTCAGGCCGCGATGCAGCCGCACGGCTTCCTCTATCTGTCGCCCCACCCGGATAACCGGGTTCAAGGAACTCGAGGGGTCCTGAAAGATCATTGCGACGCGGCCGCCGCGAACATTTTCGAGCGTGCTGTGGGAAGCGGTCAGCAATTCCGTTCCTTCGAGGAGAACACTGCCGGAGATTGACGCCTTCTTCGGAAGGAGACCGAGCGCTGCCAGCCAGGTTACAGACTTGCCGCAGCCGGATTCCCCGACAAGCCCCACAGCTTCGCCACGCTCAATCGAGAGGTCGATACCATGCAGAACCGGCACGCCGTCAAAGGCTACGTGGAGATTGGAAATTTCGACCAGCGGCATCATGCAATCCTTCTGGTTCATTCACATTCGCGGGGCGGGAAGCCCCGAAGGACAAGCGAGCCCGGTCAGACCGGGCTCGCTACTACAAATGGTTCAAGCCCAATTGTTCTTGCGGAAGTCCATCGCGAAAGCAGGTGCCGCCTTCCACTTCAATGACTTCGGCTTGGCCGTGAACGTCGCGTTCTGATGGAGGACCGTGTAGGCTGGGTCTTCACGTTCGCAGATTTCCAGCATCCGCTTGAACGCTTCCTTGCGCTTCGCGTGATCCGTGCTTGTTTCCAGAATGACGGAAAGCTTGTTTGCTTCCTCATTCGTCCATTCGCCGACCTGCTGCTGCTGGCCGTTCGGGCCGTGCTGGCTGACGATGGAAGAAACAGGATCGTTGAACGGCGCAGAATTGGACCAGTCTCGCACTGCGCGTCCCGGGCTTTTTTCCAGGATTTGCTGCCAGTTTTCCTTCATCTGGATTTCGACGTTCAGGCCCACCTGATTCCACATCTCCACAAGGATCTGCGCGGTCGGGGTCTGGTTGGTGTAGTAATTGTTTAGCAGGCGGTAAGGGATTGCATCACCCTTGTAACCGGCCTCTTTCAGAAGCTGCTTGGCGAGATCAGGGTTATATTCCGGAACATTCCAGCCTTGGACGAACATATCGCCATAATAATCCCACTGAAGCCCTGCCGGAACGACCGTGCGGCCAGCCCACAGCGAATCCACGATCGCCTGACGATCGATCGCGTGGGTGAATGCGCGACGCACCAGCGGATTTTCAAGCTGCGGATGGAACTTGTCGAAAACGGTCAGACGATGGTTAAGGATCGTACCGCCTTGGACCTCGAAAGCGTCGTTCTTTTCGATGCCCTCGATCTGGTCCGGCGGAATGTCGCAAGCAAACTGATACTCACCCGAGAGCAGACCATTGATGCGGGAGGCTACTTCCGGCACTTCGATGAAACGGATCTGCTTCAGCGGCGGACGTCCGCCCCAATATTCGTCATGAGCTTCGAGCACCAGCATGTTGTCTGGCTTGAACTCGACAACCTTGTAGGGGCCGGTGGTGATCGGCTTGCGCGCCCAATCGAGATAGCTTGGGGATTCCTCCCAACCGCGACGGCTCATGATCTGGCTGCCGTAACGCGAGATGCGGCCTTCCATGGTGACGTCCGGCGTACCGTTCTTGAAACGCACCGTATATTTGTCGACCACTTCCACACCCAGCAGGGCCGGCCATGAACGGCGAGCAGTCGCGGGAACTTCCAGCGGCAGTTCCTTGCTTTCGCGACCCAGCGGATTCTTTTCCGTGACGTAAATCGTCTTGCCTTCGGCTGGCTGCGTGTCGCCGAACATGCGTTCCTTGCCGAAGGTAAAGGCAACGTCTTCGGCGGTCATCTCGTCGCCATTGTGGAACTTCACGCCCTGACGGAGTTTCAATTCGACGGTCTTGTCGTCAATGCGGGTCCATTCGGTCGCAAGGCCCGGCACGGCAGAAAGCCCGCCCAGCCAGTCACGGTCGATTAGCGCTTCCCAGATGCTGGAGAAGAAGACGCGTTCGCCGACGTTCGATTGTTCGCGAAGGACATCGAGCGTATTGCTGTTCGCCACCTTTTGCACGGCTATGGTGATCGATGGGCGATTGTCGGCCTGTGCGATGGCAAAGCGCGGCAGGATGAGCGAACCCGCGGCACCGGCTGAAAGTCCAAGCATCCCGCGTCGGGTCAGATTGATCATTGGTTGCTCCTGAGATCAATGGTTGCGCGTTGTCAGCCCTTGCGGGCTGGATCTGTAATGGGTGAGTGTCCGGTCGGCATGAGACAGTCGCCACGACAATGCCTTCTGGGCATAGTCACGAACGAGGGCCGCATAAGCAGGATCGCCAGCCAGATTGCTGAATTCATGCGGGTCTGCCTTCAGATCGAAGAACAGCGGCGGCAGGGCGGCAAAATGCACGTACTTGTAGTTTTCGTCCTCGATCACACAGAGGCTGCAATCATCCTGGGAAAGCTGGACCGAGTTCTGCGGCTGATCGTAGAAGACATCGCGAAAATCGAACTCGTAATGTAGTTCCGTGCGCCAGTCGGAGGGCTTTCCCTCAGCCAGAAACGGCAACAGCGAACGGCCGTCGCAGGCGCGAGGCGTTTCCCCGCCCAGCCATTCGAGGATGGTCGGCATGACGTCGATGCTTTCGGAGAAGCCTTCTTCGATCTGGCCGGCGTGCCGGTTCTGTCCCGCATCCTTTATGACCAAGGGAATACGGAAGCTTTCGGCATTGTAACCGATCTTGCCGAGCAGGTGATGATCGCCCAGTTGTTCGCCATGATCGCTCGTGAAGATAATCAGCGTGTCGTCCCACTGACCGGTTTCATCGAGATAGGCAAAGACCCTCCCCAGACAATCGTCGATCTCGGTGATCAGTCCGCAATATGTAGCGCGCATCTGGCGAATTTCGCCTTCATCAAGCGTTGCTCCCGAGCCTTCCGCGCCATGGAAGAACGAGCCGCGTCTGATGTGGTCGATATAGTGCTTCATGAGCGGATGCTGTGCCGCTTCGGCATCCGGATTCTCCGCACGTATAGGCGCAGGCATATCTTCGGCTTTGTACATCGCATGGTAGGGCGCGGAGGCTACGAAAGGCGGATGCGGGCGATAATAGCCAAGATGCAGGAAGAAAGGCTTGCCGTCCCTGCCCTTCAGATATGTCAGGGCGCGCTCCGTGAAGAATGTCGAATCCGAAAATTCCTTCGGAATGCGCGACGGTTTGTCGGTAGCACCGGGAACGGAATGTTCACCTTCCGGCAGCCAGATATCTTCGCGGTTCTCTGGCAGTTCGAAGCCGTTCTGCGCCACCCAGCCAAAATACCCCTCCATATTGGGCTCGAATGCGCCGACCGAACGAAAGCCGTCCATGATGTCGCCCAGGACCGTGAAACGCGGATCCCTTGCAGAGGTTGTGCGCGGATCAGGTGTCGTGGTGGTGTAACCAATGAGCGCGGGATCGTAGCCAATGGCGCGCAGGGCCTTGCCAAGGTTTAGATGGCGCTGGTCAAGCGGAACAGTGTTCTGCACCGCCCGGTGGTTCATCAGGTAGAGGCCCGTCAGCAGGCTTGCCCTTGCCGGACCACACGGCACGCACGTCGTGACATGATTGCGGAAGGTCAAGCCTTCCCGGCAAAGACGATCAAGATTGGGAGTTTTAAGGAAAGGTTCGCGCCCCTCCGCCCGCATCAGGTGAGGGATAAAATCTGCTCGCCATTGATCAACGACGATAAGCAGGACATTTTTTCTGGTCATGTTGGCCTCGTTATTTCCGAGGCTTACTAGGACCCTTGTATTTCAAGGGCATGACCCTTGTGTAATGTTTTGGTGAAGCTCTGATTACAAGAACGCCGGCCAAAGGCCGGCGTTTCGCTTATGTCGATTGAATAGCCGATTATTCCGTCTTGGCTTCGATATCGACCTTGTCGAGCAAAGTGAGCGGATCCTGCGATGCAGCTACCATTTCAAGGGCGCCAATGCCCTTATCGGCTTTCGCCTTGACGGCAAGCTCGAAAATATTCGGCTTAGCAAGGAAGGTAGAAAACGCCGCCGCAACATCCTGTAACTGCGGCTGATCCGCTGCCAGTTCCTGTAGAGCGGCTGCAGCTATCAGAGACACAGTGCTGCGCACTTCGTCTTCGGTCAAATTATTTTCTTGGGCATACATTTTGATGCCCTTCGCGATGATACCCTTTTCCTGGATTTTGAGGTTTACCTGCTTGGCCTTGAGCCCAAGCAAAGCGACCTGTGTCATCACCTTGTCACCCGAGAAGAACTCCTTGGTGAAGCCCCCCATCAAGCCCGACATGGACACGGACCCCATATCCTTACCGCTGACCGAGATGTCCTTGATGATCAAATTCTGGTTTGCTTCATCCCAGTTGGCCTCGAAATTTGAGGACATGGTGAGACGGTCATAACCAAGTTTGCGAAGCTGCTGGTAGAATTCGTCATCGCCCTGTGCCGGGACTTTGAGCGACATATCTTCGTAAGCCACGCGCACGTCGGTCGGAATGCCGTTGTAAGGCTTGTTGAGAGAGACTTCGTAGCTCTTCATGGCAAACTGAATGCGTTCCGGCAGCGAAGGAACCGACGTTTCTTCCGTTGCAGCCTGATCCGCATCGTCCGCGTTTTCTTCGCCTGCATCTACATCTTCAGATTCGTCGTATGGCAGGTCTGCGTCGATTCCCACAATCCGAAGCGTGCCGAATTCCGGGAGCATGGTCGTATAAGGGAAGTTCTCAATCTGATCGTCGCTTAGCGCCGCAAACTTTTTCAACGCTTCGATTGATGTCGCCCAGGAGAAGCCCTGCAAGGAAGCTTCTTCCATCTTCATGTAATTCGGGCCTTCCGCAAACCCGAAACCCTTGATGGTCGCGTCCATCTTCTGATTGTCGAAAGCGACCGCAATGCGTTCGATGCCGCCCTTGCCCTTCGAGGCGTCGGTAGGCTCGATCTTCATGCCGATCAGCTCGACATCACCCTTGCCGATCGTCTCGAATAGGGAAGTCAGCTGGAGAATAAGCTCACGCGTTTCTGCCGGGGAAGGTTCGTCCATCTTTTCGAGAGCTTGCAGCTTTTGCAAAGTTTCGGTGAATGGTACGGCAGGCATACGAGCTGAAAAGCCGTTGCTGCGAACTTCATCGTAGCTGAAAGTCACATCCTTCGTCTTCATGACGATGTTTTTCGCCGAGAACGGACCGTAGACCGGCTTGGCCTCCTTGTCGTCCGGACCTGCCTTCTCGGTATAAAGGCGAGCAAGGAAGACACCATCTATGTCCTTGCCTTCTGCGGCACCGATGGTACCGGTCATTTTTTCCGTGACTTTTTCGCCGTCTTCGTCTGGAACTTCGACCGTAAAGTCGAAATCTGTGCTGCCAGCGGTATAGTGAGCAACCTTGCCGAGGTTGATATCTTCCAGCGCAACGTCCTTGTAGACAACGTTCTGTTCGTTATTCGCAACCGTCTGGACGACCTTGATTTCCTGCGCGGTGAGGCGCTTTGCCGAGAAACGGCCAACGCGCTCCGGCAGCGTGAGACCGCTATTGCCGAAAGTGTCCTTCAGCATGGCGCTATCGAAATTGGCGTCTTCGATCGCCACGCTTGGAATGGAAATCTTGTAGTTGCCGATCTCTGTATCGATGCCCGACGCATTCAGCATCCCCGTGAGGAACAGGAACTTCGGGCGACCATCGACCGAAGCAATACGAACGTCAGAGCCATCCTTCAGCGGCAACGTCACGTCGCGCAGGTGGATACGTCCGAGAAAATCCGCTTCGACGGAAGATGCCTTGCCGCCACGCTTTTCAAGCTGCGATGTAATGGTCTTCTCAAGTGTGAATTTGTATCCGGTCAAACCGGCGGCGGCGATAGCGATTATCGCAACAGCCGCCCACAGCGCCTTGCGCCCACCCTTGCGGGTTCCGTTCTTTGCCTGCTCCACGATGCTGGTCCTTTCAGCGCAAATTAAAACGGTGTCTGTGCCAGCTTATTGTCTAGAGCGAATTCGCAGTCGAAGGGAGGCTTTGACATTGCGTTAATACGGCTGAAACAACTGCTTGAAACACACAGCCTGAATCGGTCAGGCAGGCAGATGCTCTAACTACCTGAAATTGCAAGCGCAAGAAGGGATATAAAATTTTCTCACAATATTTTATGCTTTGCTCAAGCAATACTCGAACAAAGCAACATACAAATATTCGCAATCTCGATGGAAATATCTATCAAACCACTTCAGTTGCCGAACCAGGCTCCAACCCCTCATACGAACATACGGATACTGTCAGCCGCTAAAGCGGCTGATCTGGATGCGGAGATGCACCATACGCGCCCCAGACGGATTGATCGAAATTCACGATGGCGCCGGTCATCAATCCGGATTCTTCCGAGGCCAGGAAAGCTATCGCACGGGCAACTTCGGCCGGATCGATCAGCCTTCCGAAAGGCTGGCTCCGGGCCGCTTCATCGAGCCAGTTCGCCGGCGCATTGTGAAATTCGCGCTGGATGCGATCCTCGCCGTCCGATGCCATCCAGCCAATATTCAGGCTATTGATGCGAATGCGGTTGCGAAGCACCGAATAGGCCACGTTGCGGGTCAGCGTGTCGAGCGCCCCCTTGGAGGCACAGTAAGCCGCAATGAATGGCTGGCCGCCCATGGAGGACATCGAAGAAATATTGACGATGGTTCCCTCAACCTTGTCGCGTCGGAACAGCTTTATCGCTTCCTGAATGAGGAAGAACGGCGCTCGCATATTCACCGCAAACAAACGGTCGAACAGTTCGGGGTCGGTATCCAGAATGGTGCCCCGATCCGTGAGACCAGCAGCGTTTACGAGGACATCGAGTCGTCCAAACACACGATCAGCTTCCGAGATGATCTTGCGGCAGTCTTCCACCTTCTCAAGATCGGCCTGAACGAAAACGGCTTCTGTTCCCGCTTTTTTCAACTGATCGACCTGTGCCCGCCCCTTCTCAGCCGAACGCCCGCATATCAAGAGACCTTTCGCGCCTCTTTCAGCAAACAGTTTGGCCGTTGCTGCTCCCAGCCCTTGGGTGCTTCCCGTTATGACAGCAACTTTACCGCTGAATTGTCCGTTCATTCTACACTCCGAAAACCCATCAAACCCTGCCGCCCAGTTCGGCAGTCAGATCGGCAAGCTCCTGCCCACCCGCCATCAGGCTTTGCAGTTCGTCCATGTCCACATCGTTCTTGGTTCGCGTTCCAAGCGTTACGCCGCGATTGAGAACCGTGAACTTGTCGCCGACCGCATGGGCATGACGAACATTGTGGGTGATGAAGATGACGCCCAGCCCCCGCGAGCGCACCAGATTGATGTATTTGAGAACCATCGCTGTCTGGCGCACGCCCAGCGCCGAGGTAGGTTCATCAAGGATGAGCACCTTCGCCCCGAAATAGACGGCGCGGGCAATGGCCACACACTGGCGCTCGCCGCCGGAAAGCGTTCCCACAGCCTGCTGTGGATCACGAACGTCAATCCCGATCTTGCGCATTTCCTCGCGTGTTACCTCTTCGGCCTGTTGTGCATCGAACCAGCGGAAAGGTCCGACGCCCTTTGTCGGTTCGCGCCCAAGAAAGAAATTGCGCATGACGGACATCAACGGGATCATAGCTAGATCCTGATAGACGGTCGCGATGCCATGATCGAGCGCATCACGCGGACTGTTGAAGAAGACAGGCTTCCCCTCAACCAGAAAGTCGCCGCTCGTCGGCTTATGCACGCCGGACAGCGTTTTGATCAGGGTCGATTTACCAGCGCCATTGTCACCAAGCAGACAGTGCACCTGCCCCGGTTCGACGCTTAACGAGACGCCGTTCAATGCGATGACTGGGCCGAAATGTTTAACGAGATTGCGGACTTCGATGATGGGCGTCGTCATGGCAAACCTCCTCAGCGCTCGCCGGTCGCACGCTTGCGAATGAAATTGTTGAAGAGCACCGCGATCAATAGCATTCCGCCGAGAAAGACCAGATACCAGTCCTGATCGATCTGGGTATAGGTCAACCCGATCAACACCATCCCGAATATGATCGCACCGAAGAATGCGCCTATCGCAGAGCCATAACCGCCGGTCAGCAGACAGCCCCCAATCACCGCGGCAATAATCGCCTCGAATTCCTTCTGGAAGCCGCGGCGCGCGTCGGTTGAGCCAGCATCCAGAACGGTAAGGATAGCCACCAGTGCTGCAGCCATTGCCGTGCACATGAAGAGTGTCGTCTTGACACGGCGCACGGGAACACCGGAATTGCGGGCGGCAAGTGCATCACCGCCTGCCGCGAAAATCCAGTTGCCGAAGCGGGTGCGCACCAGCACATAGGTCGCGATAAGCGCAATGGCGATGAACCAGAGAACTTCGACAGGGACGCCTCTTACCGACGGCTCCCCATTGGGGAATTTGGCGATCAGGTCGTTTTCAGCCATCCAGGCAAAAACTCCCTGAAAGGCATCGCCGGAAAAGAGTCCTGCAAGATAACTGCCCGCAACGGCTTCCTTCACACCCCGCAATTGGGTGGCTCCGCCCGTGGCCCATTTCAGCCCAACCAACGACAAACCACGCAGAATGAAGAGGAAAGCGAGCGTTACGATAAAGGATGGCAGGCCCGTCCGGATAACTATCTGGGCATTCACCACGCCCACGAAAGCCGCAAAAAGCAGGGTGACGATGATGGCGACGGCGAGTGGTACCTGCCACACGACGAGGGCAGCGGCGAAGATCAGGCCAGCAAAGGCGACCATCGAGCCGATGGAGAGATCGAACTCGCCGCCGATCATAAGAAGCGCCGCGGCGACGGCCAGAATGCCAAGCTGCGAAGCAGGCGCCATGAAGTTCATGATACCGGCTGCCGTGAACATCGCAGGGTTGGCAACAGAAACGAAAAAGATCGTTATAAGGATCAGACCAGACACCGCCCCCAATTCCGGCCGGCTCAGGAGCCGCTGCAACGGGCTGGCCGATTGCAAACGCTCATCCTTCGACAGCGGTGCCGTTCCGGCCTTTTGATGGGGAAGTGGCTCACTCATGATCTTCTCCTGATACATTCCGGGCGCAGAAACCCATTCCCGCCCATTGTCATGGGCGGGCTTGATGTTTGATCGTCGAAACGAGGTTAACGGATGCCCTTGGCCGAAAGTTCAACGACCTGCTTGGCTTTGTCCTTGGTGATCAGGTTCGGACCCGATGGAACATTACCACCCGGCATCAAGCCGTACTTCGCGTTAAGCGCGAGAAACGATACCGGCAGATAGCCTTGCAGGAACTGCTGCTGATCGATGGCGAAATCCGCCTGTCCCTTTTCGACGGCTTCCAGAAAGCCAGCCGACATATCGAACGTCGCAACGTGGATACCGCTGCGACCGCTCTCTGCAGCAGCCTTCACAGCTGGTTCACCCGCGAGTGTCGCATTGAGGGTCAGGATCGTGTCGACGGCAGCATCGGATGCCAAAGCCGCACGAACCTTGGCTTCGTTTTCTGCAGGATCTGTCGACGTAGGCAGAACCGTCACCTCACCAAAGCCCTCTTTGAAGCCTGCACAACGCTGATCGAGCGAGACGTTTCCGACTTCCTGATTGACGCAAATGCCTTTCTTTCCGCCAGCATTCTTCAATGCTTCACCGGCAACCTTACCGGCATCGAATTCATCCTGACCGACATGCAGCAGAGCGCCGAGCTTCTTCGAAGCATCGGACCCGGAATTCATGGAAATGACGGGAATACCGGCTGCGACAGCACGTTGAATCGACGGTCCAAGCGCATCCGCATCTGGAATGGAAACCACGATACCTTGTGGTTTCTGATTGATCGCAGCATCGATAAGCTGCGCCATCTGCACCATGTCAAAGGTTTCCGGTGCGCGGTAATCGACCTTCACACCCGTATCCTTTGCCGCTTCCGCAACGCCATTCTTCACGACAGACCAGAACGGGTCGGATGCCTGACCATGGCTGACCACGACGATATTAATATCAGCTGCCTGGGCTGCGACAGAAGCAGCCAACAAGGCCACCCCGGCTACGGCCGACTTCAATAGAGATTGCATGTTCACTCCTCCCTTGTCCGGCGCTCCCCGCCGGTTTGCGTTAACGCTTTACCTTCGTCTGCGGCATCCCGGCGCTCCTCCAAGCGTTTGTCCGGCAACTCATGCAGAGGTTGGGTTTATTCAATAGAATGAAACATTCATAACAAATTATCGTGGAATTATAATTCCATTTCTGGTAGCTGATGTCAATCGCATAAGCTGCCGACGATATGCTTATTTCGCAAAGGAGTTGCGCAGCGCCAAACACCTCGACCATCGTTTCGGGAGGAATGCCATGACTGGTAGAACTGAGCTTCTGACGGTCGGTTTGATCGGGTCCGGTTTCATGGGCAAGACGCACGCCCTTGCACTCGCAAACGTCAACCGGGTGTTCGACTTGCCGATTGAAGTGCGGCTTCACACATTGGCCGATGTGAATGCGGAAATAGCGACAAAAGCCGCAAAACAACTGGGCTTTGCAAATGCCACCGGCGATTGGCGTACACTGATCTCAAACCCGGATGTCGATCTCATCGACATCACTACGCCAAACCGTTTTCACAGGGAAATGGCGCTCGCCGCCATTGAAGCAGGCAAACACGTCTATTGCGAAAAGCCGCTTGCCCCCACCGCAGCCGAGTGCCTCGAAATGGCGCTCGCCGCTGAACGGAAAGGTGTTCAGACCGCAGTCGGATTCAACTACCTCAAAAACCCGATGATAAAGCTGGCAAGGGAAATCATCGAAAGCGGAGAACTGGGCGAAATCCGCAATTTTCGCGGCATTCACGCTGAGGACTTCATGGCCGACGCCCGTATCCCCTGGACCTGGAGGCTTGATCCGGCGGGCGGAGGCGGAGCACTGGCCGACATCGGCAGTCATATCATCGCTGCTGCGCGCTATCTCGTTGGACCGATCACAGCCGTCATGGGAGACGCCGTGACAGTCATCAGCGAGCGTCCGGATAGTTTGAACCCTTCACGGATGAAACCCGTGGAAGTGGACGACGTTTCGCGTGCTTTCCTGCGTTTTGAAAACGGAGCGACCGGAACGCTCGAAGCAAGCTGGATCGCCAGCGGTCGCAAGATGCAGCATGATTTCGAGATTTCCGGATCGAAAGGTTCGTTATGCTTTTCGCAGGAACGCTTCAACGAGCTCGACCTGTTTCTCTTTTCCGACAAAAAAGGGCAACAGGGCTTCCGCAAGATATTCGCAGGACCTGAGCACGAACCCTATGGAGCCTTTTGCGTCGCGGGCGGTCACCAGATCGGCTTCAATGATCTCAAGACAATCGAGGTCCGCGACTTCCTGCTTGCCACCGCTGGACAGAGGAACGGTCACGCCGATTTTCGTGAGGGTTATGAAGTGCAGAAGGCTGTAGAAACGATCTACGCCTCGTCCCGTGACCGCCAATGGAAAAATGTCTAGCCTGTACGTGAAGCAGGATGAACGATGAACTCTCCGTCGACTGTCAGTATTTTCGCATCTATGCCATAGACGTCTTGCAATAGTTGCGGCGTGAGGACCTCCGTTGGCGCCCCGTCCGCAACGATTTCCCCCTTGTCCACCACAAGCAGGCGCGTGCAATGCTGTGCCGCAAGGCTCAACTCATGCAATGAGGCAACAACCGTTCTCCCCTCCCGCGCAAGTTCAGAAAAACTCTCCATCAACCCCAGTTGATGAGAAGGGTCGAGGCCTGCCACCGGCTCGTCAGCGAGTATCATCGGCGTATCCTGCGCCAGCACACGCGCAATCAGTACCCGCGCCCGCTCGCCGCCGGAAAGCTCCATTGCGGGCCTGTCTCGGAATTGGGCAACGTCCATACGCTGCATTGCACTATCGACAAGCGCCTTGTCCTGCGCATTCATGCTCGCAAAGACCGGTTTCAACGCAGAACGGCCCAAGGAAACAAGCATCTCCACTGATATCGGCCACGCCACATCACGCTCCTGGGGCAGATAGGCAAGCTTTTGCGCTTTTTCCGAAGCCGTCATTCGGCGCAAGTCGTCCCCATCAAGCGAAATCTCTCCTCGGGACGCAACAAGCCCCAGGATAGCGCGCAACAACGTCGTCTTTCCGGCGCCATTGGGTCCGATCAACCCGATGAATTCACCGTCGCGAATAGCGAAACTTGCATCGTTGAGCGCAGCTTTTCCGCCGAGCGTAACGGAAAGATTTTTTGCCGAAAGCGATGTCATACGAGCCGCCTCCGATATTTGAAAACCAGCCACAGGAAGAACGGCGCACCGATGATTGCGGTGAGGACGCCCAGTTTCAGCTCACGCCCCGGCATGACGATGCGCACCAATATGTCAGCCGCCAGCAAAAGGCCAGCGCCACCGAAACCGCTTGCGACCAGTAATCGCGATGGACGCGAACCCACAAGGGGACGCAAGAGATGAGGGACCACCAGTCCTACGAAACCGATTGCCCCTGCAACCGCAGTGGAAGCACCGACGCAGGCCGCGGTACCCAGCACGGCAAACAGCTGCACACGAGCCAGATTGACGCCCATCGTGGCCGCAGCGTCGACCCCTAATGTCAGGCTGTCGAGAGACCGCCCGAGTGCCAGAAGCATCGTCCAGCCAACCAGAATAAATGGTGCGGCAAGACCGACATGGGTCATTGATCTGTCTGCCAGCGATCCGAGCATCCAGAACACGATTTCCATTGCCGCAAATGGATTGGGTGACAGGTTGAGCGCCAGCGCCGTCAATGCTCCGGCAAGGCTCGTCACCGCGACACCTGCCAGAATGACGGCGAGCGTGCCGGCATTCCGCCCCGCCAGAAGCTTGACGAGAAACACCGACACAAAAGCCCCCGCCAGCGCAAGCAGCGGCAAGGCCAGCGGAAACAGAAGCGACAGGCCGCTATAGATAGCAATAACCGCTCCGAACGACGCCGATGCGCTCACTCCCAGCAAACCCGGTTCCGCGAGCGGGTTGCGCAGATAGCCCTGCAAGGCAGCGCCAGACAGCCCAAGCGAAGCTCCGATAAGGAGCGCGAGCAATGCCCGGGGCAGACGGATTTCGCGCATCACTAGCACGATCATTTCGCTGTCATCGCCGAAAAGTGCCTTGAGGCTGTCGGGGATGCTGATTGCCGCAGGTCCCGTCAGCAGCGAAACAACGAAAAGCAAAGCCACGAGCAGGGCCAGCCCGACCAGCAGAAGATAGAAGCGGTTACACTCAGTCACGCGCGGCCTCCGCGAGTTCTGCCACGGCTTCCACGCTGAATGGTCCACCGCACACGGTCAGATTGTCTGCTATCGTCACCGCCCTCGCCTGTCTCTCGAGCGCCCGCAAGGCCGGGTGTTCGAAATTCTCGAAAGCCAGCGCAGGCGCGCGTTCTCTGGAACTGCGCACCAGAATATCCGGCTTTTCGAGCACCAGTTTTTCCAGTGATAGCGGCGCAGAGCCACTGACGCCTGCCTGGTCGGCCAGATTATCAAGTCCGGCAAGGCGAACTGCTTCATCGACCAGCGTGCCCCGACCGGATGTGTAACTGTTGGCGTAATAAAGCGCGACCGTCTTGCGACGGACAGGCTGCTGGATTGCCGCTAAAGCAGCTTTCATCTTATCGATTTCCCGGCTGGCTTCCGCCTGTCTTCCGAGCAACTCGCCCATGCGACGCAGATGATCTTCTATATCGCTGAACGAGCGGGCGGGCGCGAACTCTTCCACCCGTACGCCGAGCCTCCGCAATAGTCCAACCGTCGCTCTCGAGGAGAATGTTCCCGCCAGCACAAGGTCGGGCTTCATCAGGAAAACTTCTTCTGCCTGCGCATGGTTGGCCGGCAACTGCCGGGCTTTCGCCGCCATGACGGACAATTCCGGGTCCTGCGATAGATAGGAAACCGATTGTAGCTGCCCTTCCCTGGCCAACAGAATTGCGAGCTGATCGGTACATACATTGATGGAAACAACCCGCTTTGGACTATCCGCTGCATCTGCCGGATTTCGAACGAAAAGGGCCAGCCCCGCCGCGAGGCAGAAGCTGATGGTCCAGTTTGCGGATGCCCTTTTCATTCTCTGTTCAGCCTCAGAAATTCCGGGTCAATCCGACATTGATCGTACGTCCTGGCGCAATATAGCCAGAGCTGGCCTGATAGTCCTTGTCAAAAATATTCTCGACCGAAAACTTCAGTTGCGATTGCTTGTCGATGGAATACAGCGCCACAAAATCAGCGGTCACATAGTCACCGAGTTTCTTGTTGTTCGCAGCGTCCGCGTAGCGGGAGCCGCCGTAGATCAATCTTGCAGCCAGATCGAGCTTTTCAATCGGCGTGAAATTGACCTCAGCCGCTGCCTTGAAACGTTCACGATAGGGAAGATCGTTTCCAGTGTCTTCATCGATAGGCCGCTTGAAATCCACCATGCCTTTGGCACCCCACTGGTCGTTGAAGCGGTGGTCGAGCGTCGCTTCAAAACCGGTAATGTGGGCTCGGTCAACGTTCACCGGCAACCAGAGATGCGTTTGCTCGTTTTCTCTCCAGCTGATGCCCTGCTTTAGTCTGGTATCGTAGAAAGCCATATCCAGACTGGTGCGAGCGCCGATCCGCCAATTCAAACCGAGTTCATAAGAACCCGATTTCTCGGGGTTCAAATCAGGATTTCCCGACAGCGGATAGTAAAGATCATTAAATGTCGGCGCACGGAAACCGGTTGCGTAAGAAGACCTCAGCACCAAATCCGGCAAAATTTCATAGCTCGCGCCAAGGTTATAAGTGGCGACGTTGCCGAATTGACTGTTGTGGTCATAGCGAATGCCACCGTCAATGCGCAACGCCTCATATTCCAGCGAATATTGACCGAACACGGCAGCCAGGTCGCGGCTGGTTTCATCATAGGCAACCGTGGTGTTGATCTCCTCGCGGTAGGCCTCCACGCCAACGGTGACCGTATGACCAACGTTGCGGGTATCGAAGCTCTTCTCGGTCGATCCAAAAACCCCATAACGCCTGGTTTCAAACCGGTCAGATCCGTTCACGCCCTTGCGGAAGTTACGGCTATTGTCGATACCGGTGCTGAATTCCAGTGTTGACGACCAGTCCGCCGAATGATCGATCCGCGTTCCGATCTTGCCGTTAAATGCCGTGCTGTCAGCCTGGTTCGGCGAAGTCGCTTTGGCGTCATACTGGTTACGCCCCCGGCTGAAGAGACCATCTGCATAAATTTTACCCCAATCGAAATCTTTCGACAGCGCAAAGTTGAAGGAGCCCTGTAGAAATCCATCGCGATCAGGCTCATGACCAAACGCATCCGATGTGGTGAAGTCATATCCTTGCGTGCCGGTGATAGCCGCGCCGAAAGTGTAATCGACCCCATCTTTACTGCGCCCCTGAACGGAACCGGAAACATAGCCGCCCCATGGATGGCTAACCCCGGTAGAAAGGCTGCCGCACCAGGAGCGCTCGCCACAGGCACCACCCTGCTTGGTAATGATATTGACCACGCCACCCATGGCGTCGGCGCCATATTGAGCAGAATGAGGGCCTTTTGCGATCTCAATGCGGTCTATTGAGCTCAGGGGAATATTCGCCAATCCAGTTGCGCCGCTTGTCGCGGACGCGGTGCGCACGCCATTGACCAGCACGACTGTTTGCGTGGCGGACATCCCACGAATGAAGATACCAGCCGAAGAACCCTGCCCGCCATTCGTCTTGATGGAAATACCGTTATAGGATTTCAGCAGTGACTGCAGATCGGGAGCGGCCGAACGCTCGATATCCGAGGAATCGATGACAGTCACCGATGAGGTCGAGCGCTGCAGCGAAGACGCGCGGCGCAATGGCGTGACCACGATTGTATCGAGAACGACGCTGCCCTCGCTTTCCGGCAGGTTTTGCGCAAGCGTCACAGACGGTAGTGCAAGAACACTGGCCGATACCAATAGAACCGATGATTTCAAAAGATGCATTTTTTCCTCAACCTGCCGTATCGGAGGACCGATAACCGGCTTTTCCTCTCACCGCAGGTTGAAGTGATAGTGGCGTGATACGCCCTTCTTCCCGACGGCAACATTTCAACAATGTCACCGCCACGGACAGCCGCGCCTGGACACACCCCGTATCCATGCATGGGTGACCGGATACGGCAGGTCTCCTGACTTCCGGGTCATCGCTTTTCCGCCGCCTTCCCGATCGCACGATAGCTTTCAGTGGCTTTCACCGCTTGCACGGCTGTGGAGGATAGCTCTCCGGTTACAGTTGCGGGGGCAGTCGCGGCATCAGCCCGAATGGCTTCACCGTGTTCCCTTTTCATCCGCCTGAACAGCGGAACCGTTTCCTAGTGATTGCGATAGCAACATGGTTAAGGATTCGCAACTGCGACGAAGCGCAATCCGGAAGAGAAAACTGAATCACATTGGCAAGGAATGGATTCAGCCTCCTGTTTTCAAAAGAATTTTCTTATCGCAGGAACGCACGGAAGCGCTGGAGCGCGAAGTAGAAAAGCACCGAGCCGATGACGACAAGGGCCAGAAACTGCGGCCACACGACGCTTAGCCCTGCACCACGAAACAGGATCGACTGCGCCAATATGACGAAATGCGTGTTCGGCGCCGCCAGCATGATCGTCTGGATGACCTCGGGCATGCTTTCACGAGGGGTTGTGCCTCCTGAAAGCACTTGCAAGGGCAGTAGCACCAGCATCAGCAGCATTCCGAATTGCGGCATGGAACCAGCCGCAGTCGCCAGAAAGATACCAAGACTGGTCGTCGCAAAAAGCTGCAGCGCCGCACCGACGAGGAACAACGACACCGATCCATAGATGGGAACAGCGAGCAGTCCCTGCACCACCACGACCAAGGCAAAAGCTGAAGCAATCAGCACGACCAGCCCCATAGACCATATTTTGCTGACCATGATTTCGACGGGCGTTACCGGCATCACCAGCAGATGCTCTATGGTTCCGTGTTCGCGCTCTCGAATAAGGGCTGCGCCCGTCAGAATGATAGACAGCATCGTCACCGACGAAATCACATTGTTGATCGCCCCGAACCAACCCTTGTTCAAATCCTGATTGAATCTCGCCCTCAGATTGAGTTCGACGGGTGTTTGTGCGCTGCCGCGATAGCGATTGAGAAATTCGTTCACCTCGCTCGTCACAATCGCCTGCACATATCCACCCCCGGTAAAGGCCTGGCTCATCCGGGTCGCGTCGACATTGAGCTGGATCGTCGGGGAACGCCCAGCCAGAAGATCCCGCTGAAAATTCGGCGGGATGTTGAGTGCGAACGTGTCCAGCCCTTCATCCATCCGGGCATCCATTTCATAAGATGAAATGAGTTTCGGAGGTACGAAATATGGCGGATAGAACGCTGTCGTGATGCGGGCCGAAACCGGTGACAGATCTTCATCGACAATCGCTATGGCCGCATTGTTGAGCGTTTCGGGCATCGCCTTGGAAGCGGTGTAGATCGCAAGCGTAAAGGCATAGACGATGAGGATCAGCAGCATCGGATCGCGTGCGAGACCCCGCAGTTCCTTCACACCAAGCTGGACTATGTTGGATATCCGCATCTCAGCCCGCCTGTTTCTTGAGAAGAATGATGGCGAGCGCCATGAGTAGCGGCACCGCGATCAACAAGGGCAGAAACGAACCTGCGAGATCGGCAAATCCCAGTGCCTTGGAGAAAACGCCACGCGAAATGGTTACGAAATGCGTTGCAGGATAGATTTTGCCGATGAAAGCGCCCGCGCCTTGCAGCGACGACACAGGGTCAATAATGCCAGAATATTGCACCGCCGGAATGAGTGTCAGCAACGCCGTGCCGAAGATTGCAGCGATCTGGCTGTTCATGAAAGTCGACAGCACCAGTCCCATGCCGGTCGCGATCGTGACATAGAGCAATGCCGCCAGCGCATAGGTTGGGAAGCTGCCCGTAAACGGTACCCGAAAAATGAAGACTGCGAAGGCAGTCAGCATCAGGAAATTGAGAAACGCCAACCCGATATACGGCAATTGCTTGCCGAACAGAAATTCGAATTTCGTCACTGGCGTCACGTAGAAGTTGATGATGGAACCCAGTTCTTTTTCACGGACTACGCTTAGCACCGCCAGCATCGCCGGGATCATCAGCAGCAGAAGCGGAATGACCGCCGGCACCATGGCCACGAGGCTTTGCACATCGGGATTATAACGGTAGCGGATTTCCAGGTTGAAACTGCCGACAGTCGCCGCGCGCCCATAAAGCTCACGCGCTTTCTGCGTCAGCCAATTGGCATGCATCCCCTGAACATAGCCTTTGATTGTCTCCGCGCGGGTTGGCATCGCGCCGTCAATCCATGCGGCGATTTCCACTGGGCGTCCGCGCATGACATCTGCGCCGAAATTCGGCGGTATTTCGATGGCGAGGCTGATTTCCCCCTCGCGCATTCGCCGGTCGAGATCGTCATAATCGGTTATCGGAGCCTGTTCGGAAAAATAACGCGAACCTGCAATCTGCTGGACATAATTACGGCTGATCGTCGTGTCGTCCCGGTCGAGAACAGCGAATTTCAGGTTCTCGACATCCATGTTGATGCCGTAACCGATGACAAACATCAGGATAACGCTGCCAAGGATAGCAAGCGTTGCACGGATCGGATCGCGCTTCAATTCCAGCGCCTCGCGCCGCGTATAGGCCAGCATTCGCCTCAGGTCCGGCAACCAGCCTGAAGCCTGCTTTGGATGCGATTCATCTGCCTCTGCCGCTTGATCCGGCAAGACTGCGGGCAATTGCGCGAGCTGTCCTGTTTCGCCGATAGCATCCTGAAGATAAGCGACGAAGGCCTCCTCCAGAGTTTCCGCATGGCGACTTTCGGTAATCGCCTTGGGGGTATCGCTGATCAACACCTTGCCCGCATGCATCAGCGAAATACGGTCGCAGAGTTCCGCTTCGTTCATGAAATGGGTGGAGACAAAAATGGTGACGTTGTCCTTGCGCGACAAATCGGCAAGGATTTGCCAGAAGGCGTCACGGGCGACCGGGTCGACACCAGATGTCGGCTCATCGAGGATAAGGATATCGGGCGAATGGATCAAAGCCACAGCCAGTGAGAGCCGCTGGCGAATACCAAGCGGCAAGGCGTCGGGCAAGGAATCCATGACCTCTGTAAGATCAAAACGTTCGGTCAATTCCTTGATCCGACGTTCGGTCAGGTCGTCCGCCATCTCGAACAGCTTGGCGTGAAGCTCCAGATTCTGGCGAACGGTCAATTCCGAGTAAAGTGAAAACGCCTGGGACATATATCCGACATGGCGGCGTATATCGATATCCTTCGGGTCGACCTCACGCCCGAACAGCAGGGCTGTACCCTCACTGGCGGGCAACAGCCCCGTCAGGACTTTCATGGTCGTGGTCTTGCCACAACCGTTGGAGCCCAGAAAGCCGAAAATCTCGCCACGCGGGATGCGAAAACTCACGTCATTCACTGCCGTGAAATTGCCGAAGCGAACAGTGACGTTTTGCGCCTCGATTGCGATTTCGGCATCGTCGCCGAATTCACGCTTTGGGATTTCGATATCGTGATGCCCTTTTCGCAATTCTTCCGGCAGAAGCGCGATAAAGGCAGCATCGAGATTGGGAGTATTGGTACGCTGCAGCAATTCCTGCGACGTACCCGTCGCCAGTATCTGACCGTCATTCATCGCGACGAGCCAGTCAAAACGCTCGGCTTCTTCCATATAGGCCGTGGCAACGATGACGCTCATTCCCGGACGATCCTTGCGGATATCGTCGATCAACTCCCAGAACTGACGCCGGGATAGTGGATCGACACCGGTCGTCGGCTCATCAAGTATGAGCAGGTCGGGATCATGGATCAGCGAGCAGCAGAGGCTTGTCTTCTGCTTCATGCCGCCGGAAAGTTTGCCCGCGGGACGGTCGGCGAAGGGCGACATGCCGGTTCGTGCCAGAAGATCGGTAATACGCCGCTCGCGTTCTTTCCGGTTATGTCCAAACAACCGTCCGAAAAAATCGATATTTTCGAACACCGAAAGCGTCGGATAAAGGTTCTTCCCAAGCCCTTGTGGCATATAGGCGATGCGCGGATAGGCGGACTGAAGATGCCGCTTATCGGAAATATCGCCGTTCAGGACCTCGATATGGCCCTGCTGCACCGTCCGGGCCCCGGCGATCAGCGATAACAGGCTCGACTTGCCCACCCCATCAGGCCCGATCAGCCCGACCATGCAACCTGCCGGAACATCAAGGTTGATCTCCCGCAGCGCGCGGGTTTTTCCGTAGGACAATCCTACGTCTTGCGCCCGGACGACAAAGCTGTCGTCGCTAGCGCCAGCTTTGACCGGAACATCATTCATTTCACGGTTTCCGCAAGATGCTGCGGCCACTCGGCATTGGGATCAAGCTTGACATAGGCCATGCCCGGAAGTCCCGTTTTTACCTGCTGAATATATTTTTGAAGCAGTTCCTGCGAGATCTTCGCCTTGACGCGGAACATCAGTTTCTGGCGCTCCTCCTCCGTTTCCACGGTCTTGGGCGTGAACTGGGCAACATCGGCCACAAAGCTAATATTCGCAGGAATGACATATTGCGGCGCGGCGTCGAGAACAATCCGGGCCTCGGCACCAATGGCGACCCGCCCTGCTTGAGCAGTCGGCAGGAAAAAGGTCATATAAACATCGCTGACATCGACAAGATTGAGCACCCGTCCGCCGGCGGAAAGCACCTCGCCCGGCTGGGCGACGCGATACTGGACGCGCCCGGGTTTCGGGGCCCTCAGGGTGGCGTCGTTGATATCTGCCTGAATGCTGGCGATTGCCGCCCTGGCGGCCTCTACGGATGCCTCGGCATCGATGACCTGCGCCTTTGCGGCGCCTATGGCGGCTTCCGTGGCGGCGAGCTGTGCTCTGGCTGCACCGACCGCTGCCTCTGCTCCCTGCGCAGTCGCGCGATCGTCGTCAAGAACCTGCTGAGAAATCGTGCGTGTTTGCGTCAATTGCTGGGAGCGGGCCAAACGTCGTTGCGCGGCATCGAGCTGCGCTTCCCGCTGCGCCACCGTCGCTTCCGCAGCCGTGTGTTCAGCTTCGCGTTGCGTGACCAGGCTCCGTGCCGTCTCGATACCGATCTCGGCTCGGCGCAGTTGCGCTTCGGCCTGTTTGAGCTGGCTTTCAAGCTGGTCCGTATCCATGCGTGCAAGGATGTCATTTGCCTGTACGAAATCGCCTTCGTCGACGAGGATTTCGCGGATGCGCCCCGGACTCTTCGTTGAAATATCGATTTCAACCGCCTCGATGCGGCCGTTACCCCGGGCGATGCCTTCCGGCAGCCCGTCTCCGTTCAGCGATTTCCAGGCGTAATACACGCCTGCGGCAAGGACGATAATCGCTCCAGCCAGTATCCATTGCTTGCGGTTGAAAGCCATAATGAAGCACCCTCATTGCCATCGTCGTCACGATACCGTCTTCAAACGAAGCATCGGCAAGCGGTCGCTGTCTGCGAGGGTTTTCGTCATCCCCACCGCCCCGCCTCCGGCATGGACCGGAACCTTCTTTGGGGGATATGGAACTACCTTCTCATTTAGCAACCGGTGAATTGGGGGAAGCGATCCAGAATCGCAAACTCCCGGCTGGGTCTGCTCTAGCCATCGCCGAAACCGTTCGCCTTGATTAGGATCAAGAACAGCTAAAACATCGATGTCGTTGGAGACGCGGGTGCTGATTTGATGAAACAGAGGGGAGCAACGCCGACAGCACCCGCTGGCTGCCGACAGGCGACGTTGCAGAAAGATCGCGCTCATGCGCTCGACAGATTGATTTAGCCGGGGTGCCTTTCGAGTAGGGCCTCGGCACCCCGGGTCACCGGCTCTGGTGGAACCCGGCAACGATGGCTAGTTAGCACCCGCTCATAGGAAGCTCTTTGATTTCAATCAAACAGGAGACAATTCCGCGAACTATGATCGTTTTCCCAGTCAGTTTTTTCGTGGCCTGCATTTGCCCCATGTCTTCTTCAGATAGTTCGAGACAGCTCCGAGCTTCGGATCGGAGAGAAACCCCTGACGGAATAGAATGCTTCCCTTCACTTCCGGTAATGCATCATTGAGTTCGAGCTGGCGCTTGATTTCTGTCACGCCATCGCCAGCCTCCCATCCGGGCTCGAGTGTAGTCCCGGCGCCGGCCCGATAAAGCGCCAGACCGATATAAAGGTCGGTCTGCGTCCCCCGAACCGTCTCTGCCCACCATCTGGCAATCGTCCCGTAGGACGCTTCCTTCCTTCCGAAGGACCAGTAAATCTGCGGCGCAATATAATCGATCATCCCCTCCTTCACCCAGCGCCGGGTGTCGGCAAAATCTCCATCGTAATTGGTTTTCCCGGCGCGGGTTGCAGAACCGCGCGGATCGTCAGCGGCATTGCGCCAGACGCCGCTCGGACTGATGCCGAAACGAACATTCGGTTTGATTGATTCTATCTTGTCGGAAATCTGCCGCACCAGCGTATGGGTATTGTAGCGACGCCATTCATATTTGCTCGAAAAACGCGTCCCGAACTGTGCATAGGATTTATCGTCATCGAGTCTCGACGATGCAGTTTCATAGTAGAAATAGTCATCGAACTGAATGCCATCGACATCATATTTCTGAACAACCTCAGCGGTAACATTCGTCACCCATTCGCGAACGGCCGGAATGCCGGGATCGAGAACATAACGATCCGCCGATACGCCAACCCAGGCCGGGTGGGTTTTATATACGCTGGCTGGCGACTCCTTCGACGAATTTCGCAACTCCTTGCGGGTTGACGGCTTTGTATCCATCGAAACGCGATAGGGGTTCAACCAAGCGTGCAGTTCTATGCCCCGCTTATGCGCTTCCTGAACCGCAAATTTCAGCGGATCGAAGCCCGGATTTTTGCCTAGCGTTCCCGTCAGATAGGACGACCACGGCAAATAGGCTGACTGGTAAAACGCATCGGCAGTGGGCGAAACCTGAAAAATGACGGCGTTGATACCGTGCTCGGCCGCCTCGTCAAAAAGCCTGACAAGTTCTTCTTTCTGGCGCTTTACACGTTCGGCATCGTCCTCGATCCGAGAGGAACTGCGCGACGGCCAATCGAGATTGAGGACCGTCGCTATCCAGCTGGCATGAAATGCATCGCAATCGAGGGGCATGAATTCGTTCCGTCTAAACAACTTGTCAGGCAAGGGGTTTGATATGGCTGTTTAAAACATTAGGTTAAAGATTGAAAACCGACAGCGAGGGCAACATGTACAAGAATATTCTCGTCACGACCGATGGGTCGGAGTTTGCAGAGCGCGGCCTTGCCCACGCATTTAAGCTGGCGCATAGCGTTGGTGCGAAGGTGACCGTGTTGACGGTGACCGCGCCCTATTCGGTTTCGGGGCTTCCGGGCGGCTGGACCGATAGCCCTGCTTTCATCGAGCGTTTCGAGCAGGAATGGAACGAGTATGCCGATAAAACCCTCGCGCGTGCGCGCGAGCTGGCGAACGAAGCGGAAGTCGAAGTTCATACGCTGCATGAGGTTGCCCCGCATCCGGCGACATCCATCATTGAGACAGCCAAGGAACTGCGCAACGATCTCATCGTCATGGCTTCCCATGGTCGTCGCGGACTGAAGGGCATGCTTCTCGGCAGTCAGACCCATGAAGTCCTGACCCGCGGCAACACACCGGTTCTGGTCGTAAAGTAACACGAAGTCGAGCCCGGCCTGAAATGCCGGCCCTTATTTCAGCCGGCCTGATGACCTGTTGCGCTTTCGATATCAACGCGAAAAAAGACTGGCGCAAGTTTGCGTTCGTGACCGTCTTTGGCAACCGTTTTTGTGTAGGCGGGTTCCCACCAGGTTGGCTCCGAAGCCATGAGCGCGACGATCGAGTTTTTTTCGTCTTCGCGTTCGATCTCCCGATATCGGCCGTTCAGCACTACGGTGCGCCAGCTGGTCCGGGATTCAATCTGATCGAAAAGGATGCAAACCGCATCGTTCTTGCGCAAGGCGTCGGTTTTATGGCCCTCGGTCGTAAAACAATAGAGTGAACCGCCGCTAAACCGGAAACTCAGTGGTAGGATATACGGGCGATTGTCGAGAACGTAAGCCAGCCGCCCCAACTGGGTGTGCTGTATCATGTTCCGGATATCGTAATCCGACATTTCCCTGATCATCATGGCTCAGCTCCGCCGTTTGCTTGTCTGCCGACAGGTTAACATAGGGCGGCGTTCCAGCTTTGACCGTAATCAAAGCGCAGGGGCGGTAATTTTATCAGATGAAGAGACGTCCTTCCGCGATCTTGACTGCGGTTCCGCCGATCCGGGCACCTGTAAGCTGCTGTTTGGCAACGTCCAGTTCAAGGCGAATCCGCGAAGGCCGCCCCATCTCCATACCTTGCTCGATCCACCACTGCGAACTGCCATCAACAGGCTTGTCGTTTTTCTGGATCATGCCTGCAAAGGCAGCCGCTGCAGAACCGGTAGCCGGATCTTCATAGACATTGGCGCCCGTTACAAACATGCGTGCATGGAAATTGCTGTCGAACAGAATTGTTTCGCGGCAATAGACATAAATCGGCAAGGGACGGCCATCGACGTGCGGCAGGCTTTCATTGACATAGACCGGATCAATGGACACTTTTGCTGCCGCTATCAGATTATGGACCGGCACCAGCAGATAGGGTGTACCCGCACTCCAGACTGCGGGCACATGGTTCTCGAATCCGATCTCGTGTGTGCCGAGACCGATTGCGGCGGCGGCCTCTTCCTTTTCGATCTTGACCTCGAGCCGTTCCGGAAGGCGGGGGAGATCGAACTCGGCGAAAGCGCTGTTCTCGCCAAGTATCACGCCACACCGAACAATGCCGACCTTCTCTTCCAGAGCGACGAGCCTGTCCGTCTCATCCCCCGTCTTGCGGCGTCGGGCGAGCGAAACCGCCGCACCCACCGTAGGGTGCCCGGCAAAGGGAAGCTCATAATCAGGCGTGAAGATACGCACCGCCGCCTCATGCGCCGGATTGCTCGGCGGGAAAATGAACACCGTTTCAGAAAGATTGAACTCGCGTGCGATGGCCTGCATGCGCGTATCGTTCAAACCTTCGCTGTCATGAACCACAGCCAGCGGATTTCCAGCCAGAGCCTTGTCGGCGAAAACGTCGAAAACCTCGTAAAATCTGCCGGAAACAGCGGCTTCACTCATCCCTCATTCTCCCCACGACATGCTCACAAGACAAATTGCAAAGGCGATTTCACTCCGATGCTTCATGCTGCGCGTTATCTGCGAGCATAGACAATTTCGTGGCGCTGTCATCTGCAAGTCTGACCAAGTTTTAGAGATTGTTAAAATGCCAGTCCGCGAAGGCTCGCACATAACTCGGCGTGGCCTCGCCCATCGCCCCTGCTGCCTTCACCGGAATGATCTCTGACAGCTCGGGCTCGGCCTCATCAGCCAAGTACTGCTCGATCCGCGACACCAGCTCCGTCGATGGCGCGTCAAAATAATAACGGCGGAAAAGCGCAACGCTGCGATTGCCAGTCACGAGATTGATTTGCTGCTCCGCTCTGGCGTCATGAAGATCGAGACCGGTTTCTTCCTGAACCTCTCGCCTGCGATTGGCATCATAGTCGACATATCCGTCGACAATATCGTTATCGTCGATCGAGCCAGCCGGAAAATAAACCCTTCCGGCTCCCGCATTCTGCACCCCCATGCGGCCTGCGATCAGATGACCCTCGCTGGAGACAATCACACCGACGCCGAAAATGTGCCAAGGACGTTCCTGCGATACGTCACGTCGCCAGTGCATCAATGTCGCAAAACTTGTACGCTTGAAACCGGCTTTAAATAGACCGCCCGTCAATTCCGCTTGCGGGGCGAGATAAAACTCACCATCGAACAAGGTCGGGTTCGCAGCCCGCTCTTTCGTCCAGTTCGAAGCAATCGCTTCGCTGTTCTCCACCGTATATGGCAAAGAACCGGGCAGCACCCGCACATCCGCACGGTCGATTATATGGACGGTGTTTTCGCGGACCTGTTCCATCATTCAAACCATATTCAGCGTCACTGCAACCGGGCAATGATCGCTTGCCTTCGGACGATCCCACCCGGTTCGGGGATAGCGGTCGATCTGCTGACCCGGCGGAAAAATCGTGCGCCACGGCTGCCCGCGCCGAATGATGTTGGGAACCGCTCTTTCATTCTTCTTCGCGAATGAAGGCGACGCCATGATGTAGTCAAGCTGGCAGAGATGGCGCTCTTGCGGCCCGCGCGTGTGATAGAGCGTCCAGCGGTCCATCACGGGACGGCGTTCGACCAGGTTGACCGCAAACCCGTCTCCCAGAAGCACGTCCAGCGCACTTTCTTCCTCGACCATTGGCGTGAATTCGTAACCGTTCCATTCATCGCCTCCGATGATGATCCGCTCGCGATAGTCATTGAAGTCACCGCAAATCAGCCAGCGGCGATTGGCAACATTGGAAGGACCGAACTTGTCTTCGATGATACGGCGTATCGCTCGCGCTTCCGCGCGACGCACCGGCAAAGAGGAAGTTCGTCCATCAAAGCCGTTGCGCGCGCCCGTCATCGATTTCAGATGTGTCACGAAAAGCGACAGCGGCTTTCCGGCAATACGAATATCCACATTAAGGCAATCCCGCTTGAAGATGCGGTCATGGGCTTCAAGTCCGAGTTCGCCGAGGGCAGGCTCGTACAGGCCGAAATCATTATAGGTTACGTAGGCGTAGCTTGTGACCTCATCAACCTCAATGGGCTGGCCGTCCCGTGTGGTGTCGCGCATCATAACGGCGACATCGATGCCACGGCTGTCGTTTCCGTCAATCAGGTATTTATGCCGGAAGCCATGGCCTATCATCTTGAAAAGATAGCCATACTCGAATGCATTCAGCGCAGCGAGGTTGTCCACTTCCTGCAGGCAAAGAATGTCGGCGCGTGTTTCGGCGATAGCAAGGGCCGTCATCTGGCGCGTATCGTCGGCATGCGCAATGGCCCGTGCCTGCTCGAGAAGGCGATATTGCGCCTCATCGCTGATTTCAAAGAGTTGCAAGGTGCGATCCTGATGCAATTCATTGCGAAAGCCGGAAAAATCGAACCGGCGCATCAGGTTTTCGACATTGAAGGTAGCTATTGTAAACATGCATGCGCAATCTCTCCGCTTGCCGGGCGATTGGCAAGAGGATGAATTCCGAAACCAATAAATTTCTGCTGAAACCGTGACTTGGGTTTCAAAAGTACCCATATACCGGGAGAAACGTCATTGAAGCGAGCCGAGACGATGCGAAACCTACTGCACCTGACGATACTGACCGGACTTTTCGTTGCCGGTATTGCGAGTGCGGGGTCAGCCGTCGAACTTCGCAACAGCCAGTATCTTCCCTCGTTGAAGCCGAGCGGCCCTTTGATTATCGGCGGTCAGGCGGGAGCCAATCGCACCGACCCGAGCGCCCGCAATTGCTACGGTTCGACACTTTGCCGGGAAAGCGGAACTTATATTACCGAACACGGCGTATTAAATTACAAGAACGGCGATGCCCTGCAATATCGGCGCACGATGCAGCCGCCGACCGCCGGCGCGCGCCCGAGCAGCAACCATATCCAGTGGTGTTCGAACCGCTATCGCAGCTATCGAACATCCGACAACACCTACCAGCCGATAGCCGGTCCGAGAACGGGCTGCAATTCACCCTTCCAGTAAGAAAAAAGCCGGGTCAGAACCCGGCTTTTACATCTGCGGCTTAGGCAGCGGCAGATTTTGTGTGAGCGCGTATCAGGCGACCAAGCCGCTTGATGCCTTCATCGATCATCTCGTCATTGGCGCAGGAATAGCTGAGGCGCAGTGTATTGGCTCCGCTGCCGTCAGCAAAGAAAGCGCGGCCCGGAACGAACGCGACTTTTTCGCTATCGATGGACGCGGCAAGCAGTGCAGCTCCATCCATGCCTTCCGGCAACGTGACCCAGACGAACATGCCGCCCTCAGGCTTCGTCCAACTCGTGGTCTCCGGCATATATTTCGCCAGCGCTTCGAGCATCTTGTCGCGACGGTGCTTATAAACCCTGTGCAGCTTCGCTACCTGAGCATCGAAGCCACTGCTGGCAACGCGCTGAATGGCGATCTGGTTGATCGTGGAAGAGTGAAGGTCCGCTGCCTGCTTCATCAGAACAAGCTTGCGAATAACCGGCTTCGACGCCACCACATAGCCGACGCGCAGGCCCGGAGCCAGCGTCTTGGAGAAGGAACCGCAATAGATGGTGCGGGTCTTCTCGATATCGCCGCCGTTACGGGCAATGTCGAGTGCCAGGATCGGCGAAATCGCATCGCCATTGTAGCGAAGATACTGGTAAGCCGCGTCCTCGATCACCGGAATGTCAAGTTCATCCGCCTGTGCGAGCAGTTTCTCGCGGCCAGCAAGATCGACGGTTTCGCCCGTCGGATTGCTGAAATCGGCAGACAGATAAGCGAACTTCACCTGACCGCCAGCTTTTTCCGCTGCCTGCGCATAGGATTCCGGCGTGCGATTGCCCTTGATCGCCAGTATATCGTAATTGGGCTCGTAAGCGTTGAAGGCCTGGAGCGCGCCGAGATAGGTCGGTGCGGTCACGAGCGCCGTGTCGGCAGGCGACAGGAACAGCTTGCCCAGATAGTCGAGCGCCTGCTGGGAACCCGATGTGATGAACACATTGTCTTCCGTGCAGGGAATGCCGATCTTGGCAAGCTCACCGACGAGCCAGGTGCGCAGCGGCTTGTAGCCTTCCGAAATGGAATATTGCAGCGCTGCATTGGCTTCGGGGCCGGTAAGAATATCCTTATAGGCCGCCTGGAATTCGTCATGCGGGAAAAGCGCCGGATCAGGAATTCCGCCCGCAAACGAAATAATATCGGGACGTTCCAGAAGCTTCAGCAGTTCGCGGATTTCTGATGCGCGCATACGTTTCGAGCGCGTTGCAAATACATTTTCCCAGTCCAACACGGGAAATCTCCTCAATTAGACTATCCGTAGATTTTACGGAACTTGTAATAGCGAAGTCTCCTCAGAACTTGGCTATTGGATGTGAAGCTCTAGCGCACTTTTCGGCAGACGAGAACAGCTTTTCCCATGCTTCTATGGAATAAAGATATTCGGAATTGTTTTGGGCCTTTAAGTGCATGAAACGAAAAACTGGCGCAGAATTTGAGTTCTTTTCGTTCGCAACGAACGCATAAGCCTTCTGGGACGCCAACTATTAAGGGGGCGCATGAAACGCCCCCTTGATCGAACAATGGAAGCTGAAGTCTCTTAGTTGCGAGCCTTGTCCACGAGCTTGTTCTTTTCAATCCACGGCATCATTGCGCGCAACTTGTCGCCGACTTCTTCGATCTGGTGAGCATCGTTCATGCGGCGGATACCCTTGAAGCGGGCAGCGCCGGCCTTCCACTCCTGCATCCAGTCCGACGTGAACTTGCCCGTCTGGATGTCTTTCAGGACGCGCTTCATTTCAGCCTTGGTTTCGGCAGTGATGATGCGCGGGCCGGTCACGTATTCGCCCCACTCGGCCGTATTCGAGATCGAGTAGTTCATGTTGGCGATGCCGCCTTCGTAGATCAGGTCCACGATCAGCTTCATTTCGTGCAGGCACTCGAAATACGCCATTTCCGGCGCATAGCCAGCTTCGACCAGAACTTCAAAGCCGGTACGGATCAGTTCGACCACGCCGCCGCAAAGAACAGCCTGTTCGCCGAACAGATCGGTTTCGCACTCTTCCTTGAAGGTGGTTTCGATGACGCCCGAACGACCGCCGCCGACGCCCGAAGCGTAGGAGAGCGCCAGATCGTGTGCGTTGCCCGAGGCATCCTGGTGAATGGCGATGAGGCAAGGTACGCCGCCGCCCTTCTGGTATTCGCCGCGAACCGTATGGCCTGGACCCTTCGGCGCGATCATGACGACGTCAACCGACTTCTTCGGCTCGATGAGGCCGAAATGGACATTGAGGCCATGGGCGAAGGCGATAGCAGCGCCATCACGAAGATTGTCGTGAATGTGCTCCTTGTAGATGTCGGCCTGCAACTCATCAGGCGTTGCCATCATCATGAGGTCGGCCCACTTGGCGGCATCGGCAACATTCATCACTTCAAAGCCGTCAGCCTGTGCCTTCTTCGCAGTCGCAGAACCTTCACGAAGGGCCACGCGCACGTTAGCGGCACCGGAATCCTTGAGGTTCAGCGCATGGGCACGGCCCTGGCTGCCGTAACCGACGATAACCACCTTCTTCGACTTGATCAGGTTAACGTCTGCATCCCGATCGTAGTAAACGCGCATTTCCTTATTCCCTTCGTTCAGATTGTTCTTCGGCTTTCTCGCGTCCGCCGATGTGATTAGGCCCCGTAGAGGGCAAAAAACTGCTTGGTGGCGCGCCGGGCGTCCCGGATGACCACGTCGTCAGTCAGTTCCAGATGGTCGCCAAGCAGCAACCGTATTTGCATGTCCCGGACGACGAGCCCGAAAAACGTGCGAAATGCCTCATCGATATCGTCGAAGGTCAGCAAACCGGCCTCCTGCCCCATATGCAGAATGGGCTTGAGGCGCTTGGCCATCGCAACAGGGCCGTTGGCCAGGACGATATCGCCCAATGCGGATTTAGCGGACGCTGCGTGGCTCACCGCAAGGCGGTTCAGGGCAATCGAGGTCTTCCCCGACAGCACCAGAAGCCAGTCGCGCGCGAAATGCTCCAGACTGGAAAACAGGGACTCCGCATCGAGCTTCTCACGCGTCAGCGGCACAACGCGAACCTTCGACGCCTGCCAGCGCACCATCGCCGTTAACAGGCCATCGCGGTCGCCAAACCATTTGTAGAGGCTTTCCTTCGAGCAGTTGGCGGCACGTGCAATACTTGCCGTCGTCAAAGCGCGGTCCCCGCCTTCCACTAGAAGGCGCAACGCCTGCTCCAGAACATCGTTCTGACGCGGCGAAAGAGCCTGCTGCTTTTGAGCCTGCAATTCGTCGCTGGTATCAGTCACGGGTCTTTCCCTCCACCTTGTACCGTACGGTACGGTTCCCCAATTCATACTTATTGTTCCCGCCACGGTCAAGCGTGTTTTCGAAAATTACAGTTCGCTACTGCAGAATTCAGTTCGGTGCGCATAGAACGCAAAAAGCGCCCTCCCGAAGCCGGGAAGGCGCCCTGTAAAATTGTCGGTTCAAGCAGGTTTAGAGGTTTACCTGCGTTCCAATTTCCACCACTCGCCCTGTCGGTATCTGGAAATATTCGGTTGCGTCTGATGCCGTGCGCGCAAGCAGGATGAATAGCTTGTCCTGCCAGAGCGGCAGGCCGGAATGAGCGGATGCCTTGAGTGACCGGCGCGACAGGAAGAAAGACGTGGTCATGATGTCAAATTTCCAGCCGAGTTTGCGACAGATGCCGAGCGCCCGCGGAATGTTAGGCTGTTGCATATAGCCGAAAGTGAGCGTCACCTGCATGAAGCGCTCGTTATATTGGGACACCCGTGCCCGGTCGGCACTCGAAACCCATGGCTTCGAAGCGGTCACAACCGTCAATATGACATTGTTTTCGTGCAGGACCTTGTAGTGTTTCAGGCTATGCATGAGCGCGGTCGGAGCGCTTTTTGGGTCGCCCGTCAGAAAAACAGCCGTACCCGGCACGATGGTAGGCGGACGCTTGGTCATTTGCTGGACGATCAGGTCCAGCGGAACTTCAGCCTTGCGGGTCTTGTGAAACAGGTGCCGCGTTCCCCGCACCCAGGTCCACATGATGAGGACCAGCACCACTGCGATACCGATCGACGCCCACCCACCTTCGTGAACCTTGATGACGTTCGCACTGAAAAACATGATGTCGATGACAAGGAAGCCGAGAATAAATGGCAGGGCGCGGCTTACACGCCAGTTCCAGATACGGGTCATCACGATATAAAGCAGAACCGTCGTCACGAGCATGTTGCCGGTAACGGCAATGCCGTAGGCCGCCGCAAGATTGCTGGATTTCTCGAAACCGAGCACCAGAATGACCACTGCCAGCCCCAGAAGCAGGTTGACGCGCGGGATATAAATCTGGCCGTGCAGCTTTTCCGAGGTGTGCTGGATTTCCAGGCGCGGAAGAATGTTGAGCTGAACGGCCTGACGCGCCACCGAGTAGGCGCCGGTAATAACCGCCTGACTCGCTATCACGGTCGCAGCGGTGGCAAGCAACACCATGGGCAGGAGTGCGAAACTTGGCATCATCTGGAAGAACGGCAGCGCAGCCGCTTCACCGTGAGAAAGAATGAACGCAGCCTGCCCGAAATAGTTGAGCAGCAGGCATGGAAAAACGATCCAGAGCCATGCACGGACAATCGGCTTGCGCCCAAAATGGCCGAGATCGGCGTAAAGGGCTTCAGCGCCCGTCATTGCGAGAAACACGGCGCCGACCGTAATGAATGCGATGCCGGGGCTGACCACCAGAAAGCGCACCGCATAATAGGGATTGAGCGCCACCATCACGGTAGGATCATCGAAAATATGCCATAGACCCGACGCGCCCAGCGCCAGAAACCACAATGCCATGATCGGTCCGAAGACGATGGCAACCTTTCCCGTTCCCAATTTTTGTACGGAGAACAGCGTCACAAGAATAACGACGGTTATGGGAACCACGAAAGGCGTAAGATCGGGAGCGACAATCTCCAGCCCTTCCATTGCCGAAAGGACCGATATGGCGGGCGTGATGACCGCATCGCCGAAGAACAGCGCCGCGCCGCAGATGCCTACCCCCAGGATCAGGTCCGGCCTGCCTTTCAACGCACTTCTGACAAGGGCCATCAGCGAAAGAATGCCACCTTCGCCATTATTGTCTGCACGCAGAACAAACAGCACATATTTGATTGTGACAACCAGTGTCAGCGCCCAGAAGATCAGCGAAACGACGCCCAGAATATCGCTGCGGGCGAGAATGCCGTCACTTGCCGCCGCATGAAGCGCTTCACGAAAAGCGTAGATAGGGCTGGTGCCGATGTCGCCATAGACGACACCCAATGCTCCTAGCACCAGCGTCTTCATGCTCTCATTGTGTTGCCCGGCATCTTCAGCAAACGCAACGCTTTCAGGAACACCGACTGCAGGCACACCAGCCTGCATCGGCGTGTCATTGCCATTTAGCTCGCCGCTCATATGCAGGCACCTCGCAACTTCCTGAAAACGTTCTGGCTGGAGTTACTGGGATCGAATTGAGATAATGAGCGTATTCGCAAAAAGTTGCGAATTGCGGCATCGCTGCCAAGCCTTCCTCCGACCAGTTTCAATCATGGTCATGGCGTCGACTGAACGTAGCAATCTGCACGAATGCAACAACATTGCAAATGCCGCAGCGCGCAAAGCAGACGTCGGAGAACTGCTTCAATGCTTCCCTCATACGATCCTGCGCGCCCCCAAACGCATCTGAATAGTGGCGGACGCCTATAGCTTGTCGCATCCGAATGCAAATGCGCTTTTTGCAGAGCTCCAATCCCAGCCATGCATCAAGCGCATTGAATAACATCTATCGCAAGGCCGCGATATAGCGGCTTACCGTCGTCGGCATCCCATACATGAGGGCATCGGCGGTCAATCCATGCCCGATGGAAACTTCGTTCAGTTGAGGAACACGTTTAACGAGCGCGGGCAGATTATCTACTGTCAGATCATGCCCGGCATTGATGGCCAATCCCAACGCCGTGGCAACATTTGCAGCCTTTTCCAGACGATCCAGTTCGTGCACCGCGGCAGCCGGATCGTCGTAGGTAGCGCCGTAGGGACCGGTATAGAGTTCCACCCGGTCCGCCCCGATAGCCTTTGCGCGTTCGTATCCCAACGGATCGGGGTCGGCGAACAACGACACCCTCATTCCACCTGCTTTCAGGCGAGTTACTATCGGCACGAGGAAATCAGACTTCGATACGAAATCCCAGCCGTGATCAGAGGTCGCCTGTGTCGGATCATCAGGCACAAGCGTCACCTGCTCAGGCTGATGCTTCTCCACGAGATCCAGAAATGCCTCGCTTGGAAAACCTTCGATATTGAACTCCGCCTGCGGAAACTCGTCATCGATCAAAGCGCGTATGTCGCCGAGGTCGGAAAACCGGATGTGACGCTGGTCTGGACGCGGATGCACCGTCAATCCGGCGGCCCCTGCAGCGAGCGCGGCGCGGCCCAGACCGGTGACGCTTGGCCATGGCAAATCGCGCCGGTTTCGCAGCATCGCAACAGCGTTGAGATTGACCGATAATTTCGCAGGCATTGGAGACTCCCGGATGAATATTCCGCTTTATAACGCCTGCCATGAAAAAATGTGAGTGTTTTGCCGTCGCACCGCGCCCGCAATCCCCAACCGCGCAAATTGGTTGTAACAAACTGGGTTTGCAGAGCTTTTCCAGTTCGTATCAATTTGGCGCTGGACGCAACCTTTGACCCCGCTTCGGCGTTTGAATCTGATCAATGATGGAGGTCTATGATGCGAAATGAGGACATACCCGTCATTCGCCGTATTCCAACAAACCGGGATGACGTTTTTGCCTTTGCAATCGAGGGACATCTTGACGACGCATCGCTGGAGAACCTCTACGGACTTCTCGATGCCGCTTACGAAACTCACGACGAAATCGATCTTCTGGTCCGTCTCACCGGCTATGAGGGGTTCGACTGGACCGCTGCATTTTCGGAGAGCATGTTGTCCATGCGCGCCAAATCGCTCAAAAAGCTTCGCCGCTATGCTATCGTGGGCGGTCCCCTGTGGATACAGGCCAGCATAACCCTCATGCAGCCGTTCCTCTCGATAGAACTCCGTGCATTTGAAGCGGATGAAGAAAACGAGGCATGGGAATGGCTCGGCGCAAGACCGACGGAAGAATGATTATTTTACGATAGTCAGGCGTTCGGCGGCGCGGGTAATGGCCGTGTAAAGCCAGCGCTCACGCGTATCGCGGAACGCAAAACTTTCGTCAAAAAGCACCACTTCGTCCCATTGGGAGCCCTGCGCTTTATGAACCGTCAAGGCATAGCCATAATCGAAATCGTCATAACGCTTTTTGGTCTGCCACGGAATTTCACTGTCCGGATCTTCGAACTGCGCCTTCAACAGCTTGATCTTCGCAACGCCGCGGTCATCGTCCTCGGGCGTAACAAGCAGGTTGATGCCCGGCTTCACGGTTTCCTTGGAAGAGGTCATCACCTTCCATAATGATCCGTTGAGAAGCCCCTTGGCAGGATCGTTGCGAAGGCAAACCAGCTTGTCGCCGGCCTGCGGATAATCCGCAGTGAAGCCCTTCAATTCCCGCAGGCGCTGATTGTAGCGGCGTCGCGTTCGGTTGGTACCGACCAGCACCTGATCGGCAGCCAGAACCATCTCCTGATTGACATCGCCTTTACCGATAACCTTCGCAGCGCCGTGGTCGCCATAGGGAAGTTCCCTTCCCTCTCGCACGTCGAGCGCCATGCGGATGATCGGATTGTCCTGTGCCTGACGATGAATTTCGGTCAGCAGGTAATCCGGCTCGTGCTCCGTGAAAAACCCACCACCGGAAATCGGAGGCAACTGTCCCGGATCGCCAAGGACAAGGATAGGCGTGCCGAAACTCATCAAATCCCGCCCCAGCGCTTCATCGACCATGGAACATTCGTCCACAACGATCATCGCTGCTTTGGCGACAGGGCTTTGCCGGTTGAGCGAGAAGGTCGGCGCAATGGAGGTCTTGCCGGTTGTTTCGTCCTCGATCGCTTCTTCACCGCGCGGGCGATAGATGAGCGAATGAAGCGTGCGAGCGTTGCTGGCACCCTTCGAACGCAGCACCTGAGCTGCCTTCCCGGTAAACGCAGCAAACTGCACATCGCCATCCACATGCTCGGCGAAATAGCGGGCGAGCGTCGTCTTGCCCGTACCCGCATAGCCGAACAATCTGAAAATGGGGCTGCGACCGTCCTTGAGCCAATACCCCACGGCTTTCAGCGCCTGATCCTGTTCCGGTGAAAACTGCATGACCCTTTCAGACAGGATTCGCCGCCTGAAGACAAGATCAAACCGTGATCAAACGTTTTTGCTCATCAAAGCTGCAAATCTGTCGAGATCAACGTTACCGCCGCTGACGATGACGCCTACGCGCTTGCCGTGCAGCTTCGACGCTATCTGTCGCGCTCCAGCAAAAGCAAGACAGCCGGTGGGCTCGACGATCATCTTCATCCGGCTGGCAAAGAATTTCATGCCTTGCACGAGTTCATCGTCGCCAACCGCCAGAATATCGCGAACGGTGTTGCGAATGATGGCAAAGGTCATATCCCCCAGCGCCTGCGTCTGCGCACCGTCCGCCAACGTCTTTGGAACATCTATATGGACTATCTTGCCGGAGCGAAATGATTGCTGGCCGTCATTTCCAGCCTCCGGTTCCACCCCGTAGACATCGCAAGCGGGCGACAAGGCTTTCGCGGCCAGCGCCGAACCTGCAAGCAGGCCACCGCCGCCGAGACAGACGAACAATGCATCGAGCGGGCCGGTTTCCTCGATCAGTTCCTTGGCAGCAGTCCCCTGGCCGGCGATGATATCGGGATGATTGAACGGCGGAATGAGGGTCAGCCCGCCCTCCTCCGCCAGCCGGCCTGAAATCGCATCGCGATCTTCTTCGTAGCGGTTATAGGTTACAACCCTCGCACCATAGCCTCGCGTTGCTTCCAGCTTGGCGCGCGGCGCGTCTTCGGGTATGATGATAGTCGCTCCGATGCCGAGCAATTTTGCTGCAAGCGCTATCGCCTGGGCATGATTGCCGGATGAAAAAGCCAGCACACCCCGCGCCTTTTGCTCATCTGTAAACCGTGACAAAGCGTTGAACGCGCCTCGAAACTTGAATGCACCGATGCGCTGAAAATTCTCACACTTGAAAAAGAACTGCGCGCCGGTTTCACGGTCGATTGTGGACGATGCGAATACGGGCGTGTGGTGCGCGTGGCCTTCGATCTGCTTTGCGGCCGAGATCACGTCATCGTAAGTAGGAAGCTTGTTCATCATCTGCCTCTTCATCTTTATTTCAGCATTGGCCACAGGCTCAGTACGAGCAGTAAAGCCATGACAAGATTGAACCATTTCAACCGAATAGGATCGGAAAGCCAGTTGCGCAGCAAGGTTCCGAACCCCGCCCAGACCGACACGCTCGGCAAGTTAACGATCGCGAAGGCAGTGCTCACCAGAAGCACAGCAACATAATAATTGTCATGGTTGGCATAGGTGGCAATGCCGGTGACTGCCATCACCCACGCTTTCGGATTGACCCACTGGAACGCCGCCGCCTGAAGGAAAGTCATCGGCACGCTCTTATCGCGATGTCTGGCTTCTCCGATGGAGCGCGACATGGCGATTTTCCAGGCGAGATAAAGCATATAGGCGCCACCGGCGAACTTCAGCGCCGTATAGAATGACGGCACCGTTTCGATCAAGGCGCCGAGGCCGAAGCCGACCGCCAGGAGCAATACGAAGAAGCCGACGCCAATCCCGAGCATATGCGGAATGGTGCGGCGGAAACCGAAATTTACACCCGATGCCAGCAGCATCAGATTGTTCGGCCCCGGTGTAACGGATGAGACGAAGGCGAAGACGAGAAGCGCCAGAAAAATTTCGACAGACATAGGATGGCCCCGATTTATAGGGACAAATTAGCTCAATAAAAAACCGGCACAATCGAAACATTGTGCCGGTTTTCAACGATATTGTATCGATCGCCTCGGAAGCTATTACATGCCTTCCGGCCCCCGGTTCATGGCCGCAACGCCGGTACGGCAGGTCTCAACCAGACCGAGCGGCTTCATGATCGAGATGAACTGATCGATCTTGGCAGTTTTTCCGGTGATTTCCAGAATGAAATGATCTGTCGTCGCATCAACCACCTTGGCCTTGAATGCGTCGGCCAGACGTAGCGTCTCGGCCCTTGCCTCACCTTTGCCGGCCACCTTCACCAATGCCAATTCCCGTTCCACCGGACGATCATGGCCGAGTTCCGAGGCGCGATGACTGAGATCGACAACGCGGTGAACCGGCACGATGCGGGCCAGCTGGTGGCGTATCTGGTCGAGCACATGCGGGGTGCCGCGCGTCACGATTGTGATGCGCGAGAGGTGCTTTTCATGCTCGGTTTCCGAAACGGTCAGGCTTTCGATATTGTAGCCACGGCCGGAGAAAAGACCGATCACGCGGGCAAGGACGCCCGGTTCGTTGTCAACGAGGACGGCAAGCGTGTGCGTTTCCGGCATTTGCGTTTCGGCAGCGATGAAATAGGCCGATCCGGAAGCTAGGTTCTGTGCGTTCATGATTTCTTTCCTCCGGGTCAGACGAGCGCGCGGCCCTTGGCATCGATTGCATTGGCAACGGCTTCATCTGTTGCTTCATCCGGCAACAGCATTTCGTTATGCGCCTTGCCCGACGGGATCATTGGGAAGCAGTTGGCGAGATTTGCCACGCGGCAATCGAAAATAACCGGCTTGTCGATATCGATCATTTCCTGAATGGCGGCATCGAGATCGCCCGGCTTTTCACAGCGGATGCCGTGCGCGCCATAGGCTTCGGCCAGCTTCACGAAATCCGGCATCGCCTCCGTGTAGGAGTGCGACAGACGGTTGCCATGCAGAAGCTGCTGCCACTGGCGCACCATGCCCATATACTGGTTGTTCAGGATGAAGATCTTGATCGGTGCATTGTGCTGGATCGCAGCCGACATTTCCTGAATGCACATCTGGATGGATGCATCGCCTGCAATATCGATAACCAGAGCATCAGGGTGCGCGATCTGCACGCCGAGCGCCGCCGGCAGACCATAACCCATGGTGCCGAGACCCCCGGAGGTCAGCCAGCGGTTGGGCTCCTCGAAGCCATAGAACTGCGCAGCCCACATCTGGTGCTGTCCCACCTCAGTAGTGATGTAGGTCTTGCGATCCTTTGTCAGTTCATACAGCCGCTGAATTGCATATTGCGGCATGATGACGTCCCGGTTCGGCGCATAGGCAAGCGAATTGCGGGAGCGCCAGCGGTCGATCTGCTCCCACCATGCGCCGATTGCCTGCTTTTCCGGTTTCCTCTCAGAAGCGCGGAACTGACGAACGATGTCTTCCAGAACGTGGGCAACGTCGCCAATGATCGGCACGTCGACGCGAACATTCTTGTTGATCGAAGATGGATCGATATCGATATGAATTTTCTTCGAGTTCGGGGAAAATGCGTTCAGGCGCCCGGTGATACGGTCGTCGAAACGGGCACCAACACACAGCATGACATCGCAGTCATGCATGCTCATGTTGGCTTCATAGGTGCCGTGCATGCCGAGCATTCCAAGCCAGTTCTTGCCGGAAGCCGGATAAGCGCCCAGTCCCATAAGCGTGGAGGTGATCGGGAAATTGCTGATCTCCACCAGCTCGCGCAGCAGACGGGAAGCTGCCGGGCCGGAATTGATCACGCCGCCGCCGGAATAGATGACGGGCTTCTTCGCATTGACGAGCAGACGAACGGCATCCGAAATTGCCTGCGCATTGCCGTCGAGAACCGGACGGTAGCTGGTGCGCGGTGCAGTTTCCGGCGGCGTATAAATGCCCTTGGCGAACTGGATATCCTTCGGAATGTCGACCACAACGGGACCCGGACGACCGGTGGAAGCGACATGAAAGGCTTCGTGCAGGATGCGCGCCAGATCGTTGACGTCCTTTACGAGCCAATTGTGCTTCGTGCAGGGGCGTGTAATGCCGATCGTATCGCATTCCTGAAATGCATCGGAACCGATCAGGGTCGTCGGCACCTGGCCCGAAATGCAAACCAGCGGAATGGAGTCCATCAGAGCGTCCTGAAGCGGCGTGACCGCATTGGTCGCACCCGGACCGGATGTGACAAGCATCACCCCAACCTTGCCGGTCGAACGCGCGTAGCCTTCCGCCGCATGTCCGGCGCCCTGCTCGTGACGCACCAGAACGTGCTGAACCTTGTCCTGCTGGAAGAGCTCGTCATAGATCGGAAGCACAGCGCCACCGGGATAACCGAAGATGCTCTCGACGCCCTGATCGATCAAAGCCTGAATGACCATTTCCGCGCCGGTCATTTCGCGCGGATTGCTTGCTTCCTGCGTTTCTGCGGCGTTTGCGTCCGCCTCACGTTTACCTGCAGTCATTGTTCTCTTCCCGTCTGCATTTCATTTCTGATTTGGATAATAAAAAAGGCCCCCGAGGGAGCCTGTCTTTCGCGCATGGGAGCTTTCGCCGGATGGTTACACCATCCTGCCCATGCGCGCCCGTACCACAAGAATAATAATCGTGTTCATGGTGGCGGACACTAATAGCCGGATTTGGCGTCGTCAACGCATAAATACATCGCCCGCGATATTTTCTTAGGCTCGCTCACCCTAAACGATAACTTTATTTCAACCGAAGACTCTTATCCTGATGCGAAACCTCCTGTTGAAAGTTGGGGCAAGCGGGCAGCATGAGCGAAATCGGCGACAATTCCGGCGCACGAGAACACGGCGAATACGTGCAGCGCAATCGCACGGAAGGGTACGTCATCCAGTGTGATGGCGCAGGCGCCATCGTCTCGGCGTTGTCAGGCCCTTCCTCCGCCGCATCCGACGATTACTGGGCAGTGGGACAGCTGATATCCATTCGGTCAGGCGACAATCGCGTCGTCGGTCTTATTCGCAATGTGCTTGTGCCGGGTGATGTCTGGATACGCGGCGGTGACAACACGCTCCATGTCCATGTCGAGTTTCTGGGCGAGGTTCGCGTGCAGTCCAATGGGCAAACCACATTCAACGGCGGTATTTCTCAATTTCCCCATCCGGGCGCTATCGCCCACCGTATCCGCGCGAGCGACCTGGCGGCCATTTATGCCCAGACCGGGCACAGCAGCGTTTCGATCGGCACGTTGACACAGGACGCAACAGTTCAGGCTCATATTTCGGTCGACGATCTTATTTCCCGGCATTTCGCCATCGTTGGCACAACGGGCGTCGGTAAATCGAGCGCAGTCATGCTGCTTCTGCGCCGCATCGTCGCCGAAAAGCCCAATCTTCGTGTACTCATCCTAGATCCACACAACGAGTTCGCGAGCGCATTTCCTGACCTCGCAGTAGCCGTCGATCAGACGAATATCGAGCTGCCGTTCTGGATGCTGCGGCTTGAAGAATTCGCAGACGTGATCTTTCGCGGGCGCGCGCCCGATCCGATGGAACTCGATATACTGCGCGATCTTGTCCAGCTTGCGCGGGAAAAAATGCAAGGCACCGAGCCGTTGTCCGCGAAAACCTTGCGGCGGCAGCTGGCGGACCGGCAGAGCGTCAGCGCCGACACGCCCGTTGCCTATCGCCTCCCAGATCTGATCGCCCTCATCGATGAACGCATGGGGCTTCTCGACAGCAAAGCGGAACGTCCTTATCTGCGAAGCCTCAAGGCTCGTCTGGAATCGATTTCTGCCGATCCTCGCTTCCGCTTCATGTTTGCCGTGACTGGGGGACCCGAGACGATGCGGCACGCCATTGGCCGCATTTTCCGCATCCCACAAAACGGAAAGCCCATCTGCACATTCCAGCTTGCGGGATTGCCTTCCGAGGTGGTCAACGCCGTCGCGTCGGTTTTGTGCCGACTGGCGTTCGATATCGCTCTATCAAGCGAAGGCAGCCTGCAGACGCTGGTGATCTGCGAAGAAGCTCACCGCTATATTCCGGCCGACCGCGACGCCGGCTTCTGGCCGACACGGCAGGCTATAGCCCGGATTGCCAAGGAAGGCCGAAAATACGGTTCCTATCTTGGCGTCATCAGCCAGCGCCCTGGCGAGCTTGACGCGACAATCCTGTCGCAATGCAATTCCATTTTCGCGATGCGGCTCGGCAATGAACGCGACCAGGAAATCATCAAAGGTGCCATTCGCGGCGGCGCGCAAAGTATGGCGGGTTTCCTTTCATCGATCGCCAATCGCGAGGCCATCGCCTTCGGCGAAGCCTTCTCGACGCCCATGCGACTTACATTTGAGACTATTCCATCCCATCAGCTTCCGGGACGCAGCAAAAGCGAAAGCGCCCTTTCCGGTTGGCGCAACGACGGCAAGATATCGCTGGACCGTATCGTCGAAAAGCTGCGCGCATTCGAAAGCAGCTCCCAGGCGGAACCAGCGGACCGGCTCGCAGACGACGACAATCTTTGGGGCAACCCGGCTTCCACCTCTCATCGCGACCATGCATCGATCGGAGAGCAATTTCATCGGGCACCTTCATTGAAGCCGCAAACTCCACTCAGCCTGGACACGAAACAGAGCATTGAGAAGATGGGCGAATTGGTGCGCAGTTTTCGCAAGGACCGCGAGCGCTAGACACGCTCAGGCGCAGACGCGGTTGCGTCCCATGTTCTTTGCTGCATAGAGCATCTTGTCTGCGCGGCGATAGAGATCCTTCGAGGTCTCGCGACGGTCCCATATCGCAAGACCGATACTGACGGTAACACCAAGCTTTTCGTCACCGAGATCGATTTCAAGCGCCGATATTGCCTTGCGAATGCGATTGGCAAGCTTGATCATCAATTCCGCATCCATGTTCGGTGCGAGGACTGCGAACTCCTCCCCACCCAGCCGGGCGACAACGTCATGATAGCGTGTGTAATCCCTGAGGCACCGCGCCACCTCCTGCAATACGATGTCGCCAACGTCATGCCCGTAAGTATCATTCACGGTCTTGAAGTGATCGAGGTCGATAATCATCAGCCCGACGGGCCGGTGAATACGGTCGAACTGGACCAGATATTCCTTCAGCGCCTCGTCGAAATAACGCCGGTTCTGCATGCCCGTCAGGCTGTCCGTCAGCGCAGCATGTTCGAGGGTCTGCGACCGCTCGGAAAGATCCTGCGTGATGACCTGCAACTTGCCGCGATCCAGCGCATCGATTCTTATTTGGGGGTAGATCAGGAACAGCCCGCAAGCGAGCGTCGCCGCCAGCAACCAGATCGTGACGTCGTTCAACTGGTCCAGCCGCGAAACCAGTTCCAAGGTGCGCCCCTCAAGCGGTAAGGTCAGCAATTGTCCGATGTCAACGCGAGCCTGGTAGAGCAGCAGCCCGATACCGACCATCAAAACGATCAGAATAAAAAATGCCCGCTCCGATCTGTTGAACCGCATAATCCACGCCCGCCTCCTGTTTCAGAGAGTGCCAGCGAGTTATTTCGTTGTCGTTAATTGAGCGAAAGCATCATTAGAATTTGCATGGACGGACCAGCTGGCATTGAGCTGATTTCGAAACCATGTCGATTGACGCTTCGCATATTGCCGCGTGGCGATAACCGAACGATCAACAGCTTCTTCTCGGGACATCGTGCCTTCAAGGTACGCAGTGATTTCACGCACACCGATGGCTTTCATCGCTGGCAGTCCGGGGTCCAGATCAAGGGCCAGCAATGCCTTGACCTCGTCGATCGCGCCATTGTCCCACATCAACGCAAATCGCTGCGCGATGCGCTCTGAAAGCCATGCCCGATCAGGCGCCAATACAATTTTATGGGCGCTGTTTTCATCTACAAGGGCCCTACCTTTTGTCTGCTGCCAATCGAGAAGAGACTTTCCGGTGCCCTCCAGCACTTCCAGTGCCCGAACGATGCGCTGACTGTCGGCAGGCTGAAGTGTTGCAGCCATATCTGGATCGCGTTCACCGAGGATCCGGTGAAGCAACTCCGGTCCATCTGTCTCCATTCGCCCTCGCCAATAGGCCCGAACATCACCCGGCACCTCCGGCATTTGCGACAGTCCGCCCAGCAATGCCCTGAAATAAAGCCCCGTCCCGCCGACAAAGATCGGAGTGCGGTCCTTCATCCGGGGGTGCGATAACAGACGAGCTACGTCCTCCAGCCATCGTCCGGTTGAATAGCTTATCGATGGCGCGACATGGCCGTAAAGATAATGCGGCGCGGCAGCAAGATCGGCTTTGTCCGGCCGGGCAGTCAGAAGATCGAGTACGTCGTAAACCTGCATGGAGTCGGTATTCACGATGAAGCCATCTGTGTCTCGAGCCATGCGAACCGCAAGTGCCGACTTGCCGCTGGCTGTCGGGCCAGCTATCAGGATTGCATTCGTGATCGCATCCTCATTCATCGCCGGAATTGCTCTCCATGTCCCAACAGCTTTCTCTCGTCGCCACCTTGATCGCCAATCCGGCCAAGGCTTCGCTTGCATCAGCGCTTGGGATTAAAGCGTCCTCGGCAGTGAATGCAACCGGGCTTTACTGGCTGGCCGACAACATCGCCTGCGACATTCCGCTACCATCGGGGATCAGCAGCGAAGAAGCAGAAGCCCTGCTTCGTGATGCGCTTGATGGCGCGCCAGTCGATGTCGTGGTGCAGGAACAGGAGCGTCGGCGCAAGAAGATTCTGATTGCCGACATGGATTCCACCATGATCCAGCAGGAATGCATCGACGAACTGGCGGAAGAAGCCGGCCTGCGCGAGCATGTGGCAGCGATCACCGCGCGCGCCATGAACGGTGAGATTGCATTCGAACCGGCCTTGCGCGAGCGGGTGGCCCTGTTGAAAGGCCTGCCGCTCTCCGTCATCGACAAGGTGATTTCAACCCGCATCACACTGATGCCCGGCGGACCCGAACTTGTACGCACCATGCGCAAGCATGGCGCTTACACCGCGCTTGTGTCCGGCGGCTTTACATCGTTCACCCATCGCATTGCCGAAATGATCGGCTTCAACGAAGAGCGCGCAAACAGGTTGATCGATGATGGCATGCACCTGACCGGCCTGGTCACGGAACCCATTCTCGGCCGTGAGGCCAAGGTGGAGAAGCTCGTGGAAATCGCTGATCGTCTTGGTCTTACACCGGATGATGCGATTGCGGTGGGGGACGGCGCGAACGATCTCGGCATGATCCAGCTTGCGGGAACAGGCGTGGCGCTTCATGCAAAACCAGCCGTGGCAGCGCAAGCCCGGATGCGCGTTGACCATGGCGACCTGACTGCCCTGCTCTATATTCAAGGCTACCGAAAAACGGACTTCGTTCAATGATCATTCTGGAAACCCCACGCCTCGTCGTCCGAAACTGGGAAGATCGCGACCGCGGTCTGTTCCATGTCATCAATTCCGATGAAGAGGTGATGCGTTTCTTTCCCTTTCGCAGAAACCGCGTGCAATCAGATGAATTGTTCAACCGCCTCCAGAAGACCATTTCTGAAACGGGTCTCGGTTTCTATGCGCTGGAAGAAAAAACAGGCGGTCAATGCATCGGCTTCGCCGGTCTCGCCCGCACCGATCTTGAACCTCATCTACCGGACGGCACTGTTGAAATCGGCTGGCGGCTGGCCACGCCCTATTGGGGCAAGGGTTACGTAACCGAGGCCGGCAAAGCGCTGATCGACTATGCTTTCGACACCCTTGGCCTCTCGGAAGTCGTTTCTTTCGCCGTTCACAATAACGATCGGTCTACAGCTGTCATGCAGCGCATCGGCATGATCCGTGATCCAGGGCGTGATTTTGATCACCCGCGCGTGCCGGATGAAACTCCGCATTTGAAGCGTCATGCGGTCTATCGCATTTTACAATCAGATCGATCACCTGACGTTGCATAAGCATTCAGGCAGCCTGACCGGCAACCCAGCCGGACGACCAGGCCCACTGGAAGTTATAGCCGCCGAGCCAGCCGGTGACATCCACCACCTCGCCGATGAAAAAGAGGCCGGGGACGGATTTGGCTTCCATGGTCTTGGAATCGAGCTCACGCGTATCGACCCCTCCAAGCGTAACTTCTGCGGTACGGTAACCTTCCGAGCCCGCAGGCTTGATGCGCCAGTCGTTTATCGCTGCCTCGACGCGACGGAACATCTTGTCGGACATATCCGCCAGATGACCCGTTGCGCCGACATCCTCGGCTAAGGTCTGCGCCAGCTTTCTTGGAAGATAAACAGCCAGTGCGGTCTGCAATGCCTGCTTGCCGTTCTGCTTGCGCTGCTCGCGCAGTGCTTCGAAAATGTCTGTTTCGGGCAGCATGGCTATGCGGATTTCGTCGCCTTCCCGCCAGTAGGAAGAAATCTGCAAAATCGAAGGGCCACTAATGCCGCGATGCGTAAAAAGCATCGCCTCGGCGAATTTGGTTTTACCACAGGAGACAACAGCGTCGACGGCAACACCGGCCAGCGGCTTCAGCCTTTCCAGCGTGTTGGGTTCAAACGTCAGCGGAACCAGCGCAGGTCGTGTTTCTACAATCCGCAATCCGAATTGTGTCGCGACATCGTAGCCGAAGCCTGTCGCCCCCATCTTCGGAATCGATTTCCCGCCACAGGCCACGACCAGTGATCGACAGCTAACAGGTCCGTCCGACAGTTGAAGAGAAAAGCCTTCTACAGATTTTTCAACCGAGCTGACGCTGCAACCAAGCTTCCGTCGCGCACCATGGCACTTCATTTCTGCCAGCAGCATTTCGATTATCTGCAATGCCGAACCATCGCAGAAGAGTTGTCCCAGCGTCTTCTCGTGATAGGCGATGCGATAGCGCTCAACCAGTGCAATAAAATCGCGCTGTGTATAGCGGCTGAGGGCCGAGATACAAAAGTGCGGATTCTGCGAGAGATAATTCTTCGGGCTCGCATGAAGATTAGTGAAATTGCAGCGTCCACCGCCCGATATGCGAATTTTCTCACCGGCTGTTTTGGCGTGATCCACGACCAGCACGGAACGCCCGCGTCTGGCCGCTTCGATGGCGCACATCATGCCTGCCGCACCGGCGCCTATGACCACAATATCGACTGTTTCCAACTCATCTTACTCCGAATGGCGCCGGTCCATAGCACAGCCGAAGCTTATGAAACAGAAAGCTTTGCCATTGCGGATAACCATGGAGGGATCAATTGATCCGGACAGTCACAAAACGCAGTTCGCCCGAGCGGGATGCCAGCATCAGGAGTGCATTCTTGCGTCCCTCGCGGCGCAGCGCATCGATGCGCTTCTTCACATCGTCGGGTGTTTTTACGGTCACCTGGCCAATATCGACGATGACATCGCCGGTTTCGATACGCTTTTCGCCGGCAGCGGACCCGGGAGAGACATAAAGAACCGCAACGCCTTCTACATCTTCGGCAATACCAAACTCACCGCGGACCTCGTCGCTCAGCTCGCTGAGCTTCATCCCAAGTACGCTTGGAGCAGCGTCGCTCTTCTGGTCCTTTTTCGGCGTATCCGGCATTTGCTTGCCTTCGTCTCCGCCTTCACCTTCAGGAAGCGGAGCCTGGTCTTCCGTCGCAGCCTCGGTGCTCTTGTCGTCCTCTAGGAGACGACCGAGCTTTACCTTCACGGTCTTTTCCTCACCCTGACGGACCACGACAATTTCAACTTCCTTGCCGACAGGCGTTTCGGCAACCAATCGAGGCAGATCGCGGGCAGTGTTAACCGGCTTGCCTTCATAACGGATCACGACATCGCCTGCTTCAATGGCCTTGTTGTCGACGCCGGAGTTTTCGATCAATCCGGCGACCAGCGCGCCCTTGGCTTCCTTCAACCCGAGGCTCTGGGCGATATCGTCCGTAACCGGCTGGATGCGCACACCGAGCCAGCCGCGGCGAACCTCACCAAATTCCTTGAGCTGGTCGATCACACCGACAGCCATTTCTGCCGGAATGGCGAAGCCGATACCGATGGAACCTCCCGACGGCGAAATGATCGCCGTGTTGATGCCGATCACCTTTCCTTCCATATCGAACAGGGGACCACCGGAATTGCCCCGGTTGATCGCCGCGTCGGTCTGGATGAAATCATCATAGGGACCGGAATTGATATCACGCTTGCGGGCCGAAATAATGCCGGCGGTAACCGTTCCGCCAAGACCGAACGGATTGCCGATTGCAAGGACCCAGTCGCCGATACGCGCCTTTTCCGAATTGCCGAACTGGACGGCCTTCAGTTTGTGCTTGGACGGGTCCACTTTAAGGATCGCCAGATCGGTCTTGATGTCCTTTCCGACGAGCTCCGCTTTCAGCTTGGAACCATCATTGAAATTGACTTCGATTTCGTCAGCATCGGCAATGACGTGATTGTTTGTGACGATGAACCCCTTCTCGGCATCGATGACGAAGCCCGAACCCAGCGACTGGACCTTGCGCGATTCGTCACCCTGCGCGCCGCCATTGTCGCCGAAGAAGTCCTTGAAATATTCCTGGAACGGAGAGCCTTCCGGCACCTGCGGCATGGGAACGGCACCGTCACCTTCCCCGTCTCCCTTGACGGTCTGGGATGTGGAGATGTTCACGACCGCATCGAGCAGACCCTCGGCCAGGTCAGCAACGGAAGCTGGCCCCTGAGCCGCGATTGCCGGAGGCGTCCCCATCGAAAGAGTGCCACCAACCGTCATCGCCCCCAGCGCCACGGTTGCGAAAAGGGTGCGAGCAAATCCCGCCTTTGGTGCAATTACCATGAAGCCCTGCTCCGTTCCTGTCTGCTTGCAGTCGTTTGATTAGCGATAGATGTACTACGGCTTGATCGCTGCAAAATACGACCTGTTTACGGCCTCGCATAGACCGCAGACAATAAATAACGGGAGGAAAACGGCTTATCCCCTGACAAGCCAGACAATGCCGACGCCAATTGCAAGCGCTGCAATCCCGGCGATGCGCAACATATTCTCCGGCGTCTCGCTAGCCTCACGGGCCAGCTTCTTCGCCAAAGAAGGAAAGCCGCCGTAGAGCAGCCCTTCGAGAACGAAAAGAAGACCTACGGCGGCTAGAAAATCGCTCATGAGCGTTTGCCCCGGTTGTTACTGGGCAGGCGTTGCAAGTCTGCCGCCAGCGTCCCGGAAGAACTTGAAGAACTCCGAGTCCGGGGAGAGAACCAGCGTTGTATCCGGTGTCTCAAGTGCTTCACGATAAGCGGACATCGACCGGTAGAAGGCGAAGAAACCGGGGTCCTTGCCTGCGGAACGGGCGAAGATCTCACTGCGCTGGGCATCGCCCTCACCGCGAAGGATTTCCGATTCCTTGCGCGCTTCAGCTATCGTTTCGACGACCTGACGGTCGGCCACAGCGCGGATGCGCTGGGCGGCCTCACGGCCCCGGGCACGCAGGCGCTCCGCCTCGGCCAGACGTTCGGCCTTCATGCGGTCATAAGTCTGCTGCGAGACCTCGGCGGTCAGATCCGTACGGCGAATGCGAACATCGGCAATGGTAAGGCCAAGCGACGTCGCGTCGGGACGAAGCTGGTCACGCACTTCGCGCATCATGTCGCCACGCTCTTCCGAAAGCGCCGCTTCAAAACCGCGCTGGCCGTAAACGCTGCGCAGTGCAGCATCAAGACGGGTGCGCAGCCGCTGCTCGGCAAGAAGCGTGCTGCCTGAAACGGTTTCACGGAACTTGCGCGCATCGGTGATGCGGTAGACGAGGAAGGCATCGACGTCATAGAACTTGCCGCCCGAAACCTGAACGCGGATATCGTCCAGATCGAAGCGCAGCAGACGGTCATCGATCAACTGCACGGTGTCAGCATCCAGGAAGCCGAAAGGCAGCTTGAAATAGATGCCCGGGTCCGTCTTCACATCGACGATCTGGCCGAAGCGAAGCACGATAGCCTGTTGACGCTCGGATACGATGAACGTGGCGGAGTAGATCAGGAAAGCGATGACGGCAACGATACCGCCAATGATTGGAAGCCTGTTCTGGGCCATTACTGGTTACCTCCGCTCGGGGTCGTCGTCGTCGCATTCACGCCGGGGCGTGGCTGGCGCATGAGCTCGTTCAGCGGCAGATAAGGCACGACATCCTTTCCAGGTTCGACAATAACTTTCTTGGTGCTCTTCAGCACCTGTTCCATGGTTTCGAGGAACAGACGATTGCGCGTGACTTCAGGCGCCTTCTGGTATTCACCCAAAACGGAGCTGAAACGCTGCGCCTCACCTTCCGCATCCTGAACGACGCGGTTCTTGTAGGCGGCTGCTTCTTCACGAAGCTGCGCTGCTTCACCGCGGGCCTGACCGAGCTTCTGATTCGAATACTGGTTCGATTCTTCCACGAAACGATCTTCGTCCTGTTCGGCGCGCTGCACCTCATCGAAGGCATCTGCCACTTCACGCGGCGGCGCTGCGTCTTCGATGGAAACGGCATTGATCTGAATACCCGCCTTGTAGGCGTCGAGCGTCTGCTGGACGATATCGCGGACGCTCGTTGCGATAGCCGCACGGTTGTCACGGAAAACATCCTGAGCCGGGCGACGGCCAACGATTTCGCGGATCGCGCTTTCAGAAACCTGCTGCACCATCGCATCGGGATTATCGACGTTGAACAGATATGCCTGCGGGTCGGAGACACGGTAAAGAACCGAGAACTGAACATTGACGATGTTCTGGTCACCCGTCAGCATCAGGCCCTGGGTCGCGCTCCGGTTGCCCTGGCCGCCAATGTTGATCTGCTTTTCGACGATCTGCGCCTTCTCATAGGTTTCGATCGGCCACCAATGGAAATGCAGGCCCGGTTCGGACACTTCTTCCTTCGGCTTTCCAAAGCGCAGTTCGACGGCAAGTTCATCCGGCTGCACGGTATAGATCGACTGGAAAAGCCAGAAGCCGAGAACAGCTGCGCCGATCAGGAACAGAACGCCCCGATTGCTGCCGCCCTTGCCCCCACCGCCGGGGAATACCTGCTTCAGACGGTCTTGGCCCTTGCGCAAAATATCTTCGAGATCAGGTGGCGTGTTCTGGCCGCCACCACGAGGACCTTTCGGCCCTTGTCCCCACGGGCCACCATTATTGTTGTTATTATCGCCGCCGCCACCCCACGGGCCGCCGCCACCATTCTGGTTACTCCAGGGCATCCTCACCTCTCGTCCAGGCGACGGGAAAGCGAGTTGCCCACTCCCGTCATCAACTAATGTTTCCGTTTTATAGGCATCGGGAGGTCCGCTTTCAACGCGAAGACGACAAAATTCGTGAACTATGCTTTACACAGCACGTTTTTCGTACACGACATAGCGCGTTGGGTGGCTGTCCTTGTCCCCGGCGGGCACATCTTCCTGCGAAACCGCTTGCCATAGGTTCGGATCGATTTCCGGAAAACGCGTATCGCCGTCGATCTCCGCCAGAACGCGCGTCAGGTGAACGCGGTCGGCGAGAGGCAGAGCCTGCGCATAGATTTTTCCCCCGCCGATGACACAGACCTCTTCGGCCCCCACCTTGGCAGCGAGTTTGCACCCAAGCGCAATCGCTTCATCAAGAGAACCGACCGTGGCCGCGCCCTCAGCCTGAAATCCCTTGTCTCTTGTCACGACGATGTTGGGCCGTCCCGGCAAGGGCCGTCCGATGGATTCCCAGGTCCGCCGCCCCATGATGACAGGCTTTCCGAGCGTCAGCGCCTTGAAGCGCTTGAGATCGGTCGAAAGCCGCCACGGCATATCATTATCGCGCCCGATAACCCCGTTTTCAGCGGCAGCGACAATGATCGAAACGATGGGCTTCTTTGCGGACATGATGCACCTCAGACCGCAATCGGAGCTTTGATCGTCGGATCGGCCTCATAGCCCTCAAGCCGGAAATCCTCGAAACGGAAGGCAAAAAGGTCTTTCACATCCGGATTGATCCACATCTGGGGCAATTTCTTTGGAGTACGCGTGAGTTGCTCGCGCGCCTGATCGAAATGATTGGCGTAAATATGTGCGTCACCCAGCGTGTGGACGAACTCTCCCGGCTTCAATCCCGTGACCTGCGCGATCATCATCGTCAGCAATGCGTAGGACGCAATATTAAACGGCACGCCCAGGAAAATATCAGCCGAGCGCTGATAGAGTTGGCACGATAGCTTGCCGTCGGCGACATAAAACTGGAAAAGACAATGGCATGGCGGCAGCGCCATTTCATCGACAAGCGCCGGATTCCAGGCCGATACGATGAGGCGGCGCGAATTGGGATTCCCATGCAGCATCTTCAGAAGATTCGCGATCTGATCGATGTGACGGCCGTCCGGCGCGGGCCATGAGCGCCACTGATAACCGTAAACCGGCCCCAGATCGCCGTTTTCGTCTGCCCATTCATCCCAGATCGAAACGCCGTTTTCCTTCAGATAGGCGATGTTCGTGTCGCCTTTCAGAAACCAGAGAAGTTCATGGATGATCGACCGGAGATGCAGCTTCTTGGTGGTGAGCACGGGAAAGCCCTCTTCCAGATTGAAGCGCATCTGATATCCGAAAACCGACCGCGTACCCGTGCCTGTGCGGTCGCCACGGTCAACACCGTTATCGAGCACATGTTGAAGAAGATCGAGATAGGTGCGCATGGGGGATATCCAGAATCCGATTCGGTTGAGCCCAGTATAAAGAAAAACCCCGGCGTCGGGCACCGGGGCTTCGATTTCACCAGATCGCTGTGGATCAAAGGCTGCCGAGTTTTCCGAGCTGCTTGGCAACCAGATAATAGAAGGTGACGCGATGCTTGTTGCGGTCGCCCTTCATGACTTCAGCAACATGGGCAACGACCTCATCACCCTTGGCTTCGTCGTCGACGCCAAGCTTCTTGGCGACCCAATTCGTGCGGACGCGCTTCAGTTCTTCCGGGTCCGTTGCCGAAACGAGGGAGGAATCGCGATTGCGCAGCGCAATACCCAGATGCTTGACGATCTTGTCGACGACAGCTTCATCGGCAGCGGCATCGTAACGACGGACATCCGCGAGATATTCACTCATATATCCACTCTCCTTCGATTGGGGTTTCAATACCCCGTTTCAGCTCACGGAAACCGGCTTCATCGAAATTTCGCTCGCCGCCCCCGATATATTGGTAGGATTGACCAGCGAAAGCAGACTGTCAATGAAAAATGAACGGGAACCGCAGGCCCCGGAATATCAGCAAAACCCGTTAAAAACTGCGTCCCCTCTTCCAATCGCGGTCAACCGCGCCTATATACGGCGTGTCAGCGCAAGTTGACTATGGTGATAAATGGACGGTGTAATAAACCCATTGGACCCGGGGGCGGTACCCGGCGCCTCCACCAGAATACAGATCGGCTAGTGGTTTGTATTGTGGCGGGGGCGAAACAGGATCGACAAGGGTGTAAAGATCGCTCTTTTACTCGGCATGATACCACCGTTATCGGGTCAATTGAGTAGTTGCAAATGACAACAAAGCTCAGGGTTATGCTCTCGCTGCCTAATGGCGGTGCGGGAAACCCACTCTAAAGCCCTTGGGGTTAGCACCTTAAGGCGGGGTTCGGAGGCACCTGGCAACAGAAGCCTCCACTTCCCTTTCCATGGATTACGCCGCAGCAGCCTCTGTATCGAGTTCGCTCGCCTTGCGCGACAGAACGACTTGCGTCAGCACGAAGGCGGTCAGCGCACAACCGGCAATCCCGCCGACCATTGGCAGTGCCGTTCCATCGAAGAACGAACCGGTCACGCCGATCGCCACGCCGCCGATCACGAAATGCAGCGTGCCCATGAGCGCCGAAGCCGTACCGGCAATTTCACCGTGATCCTCAAGAGCCAGAACTGCTGTTGTCGGGATGACGAGGCCGAGGAAGCCATATCCCACGAACAGGAAACCGGCGATCAGCCAGAGCGACTGGTGCCCCATCAGGGCGGCGGCGAACATGGCGAGCATTGCCGCAGCAAATCCGGAGACCGCGAATCGCATGACCCGACGAAGGCCGAAGCGCGATCCCAGCCAGCCGTTCAACTGCGAAACACCGAAGAACGATACTGCATTGGCTGAAAAGGCGATCGCATATTGCGTGGGCGTCAGGCCGTAATGGTCGATAAGCACGAAAGACGAATTGGCGAGATAGACGAAGAAGGACGCAATCCCGAAGCCCCCCACAAAAACCAGCCCGAGAAAGTAACGATCTTTCAACAGACGACCATAGCCGCGTAAGGCGCTGCCCAGATTGCTTTCTAGCCGGGCTTCCGCCGTTCTCGTCTCCTTCTGCGCAGTCGCCACGAGAACGATACCGATAGCAGCCGCAACCAGAACGGCCCAGAAGACACCCCGCCAGCCGAAGAAGCTGATAATGACGGATCCCGTCAAGGGAGCCAGAATCGGCGATATGGAGAAAACCAGCATCAGAAGCGACATGAGGCGCGCAGCCTCGATGCCCGTATGAAGATCACGCACGACAGCACGTGGAATAACCATCCCCGCAGCAGCACCCAGCCCCTGCACAAAACGGAAAAGCACGAGCACATCTATGTCGGTGGCGACAGCCGAACCGATGCTGCCTATGCCAAACAGGACCAGCCCGCCATAGAGCGGCAGTTTGCGCCCGATCATGTCGGACAGCGGTCCGCAGAAGAGCTGCGCTATCGCGAGCGCAATGAAAAAGGCCAGAAGGCTCATCTGCACGGCACCGGTTTCCGCATGCAGATCGGCGGCAATGGTGGGCAGAGCGGGCAGATACATATCGATCGCAAATGGGCCAATGGCGGAAAGAAGGCCAAGAACAATGGCATTGCGCACAAGACTGGAAGCCATGGGGGACGCGCTTTCATCAATGTTTCGTGAGATTCCCGCACCGATTTCGGATCTCCGGTTTTGCTTGGGAGGATGGCGCCATCGGGCTCGCAAAATCGGTACAGGACAGATAAATCTTTGTATTCGCTTCGAGTTTTCGTTCTCACTCGATGAAGTCAGCCCATTTTTGGTTGTGGCTGACATTTGAAAACTCTGAAGCGAAAGGCATTCTATACGGATGGTCAAAACAGATTTGACACTAATGTCAAATTAGACACCATTGTCCAAAACGTCAAGCTATCTTATGTTGGGATTATGAAACCTACTGACATAATCGACATGGCCGTCCTGCCCGAGAAGCGCGCCGTATCCGAAAAGGGCTTGAATTCCGCGGCGATAAAGCCCGGACAGTGCATGAAGCGCGACTTCATCTTGTGTTCCGCAGCGCGGGTTTTCAACCGCGACGGGTTTCAGGGGGCGAGTATCGATCTCATTGCCAGCGAAGCGGGCGTGTCACGCCAGACCATCTACAATCATTACCGCGACAAGGAAGCGCTGCTCGCTGCCGTCGTCGAGGATGCACTGGCGCGTATGAGTGCGAGCATGTTCGCGGTTCTGGCCACATTTCCCCAGACCGGCGACAATCTGGAGCATGATCTGGTGGCGTTCTCCATCCGCATGAGCCGGAACTGCATCTACGATTCGTCCGGGGCGTTTCTGCGCAAGATATTGCAGGCCAATGAGACCAACCTGCCGCTTGCCGCCAGCATTTGCAATACGAAGGGCCCTGCACAGGCCATACCTGCGATCGCGGCGCGCCTGGCCCGCCTTGCGATGGATGGCCATCTGCACGTCGATGATCCCGATCTGGCGGCGCGCCATTTCATGGCGCTGATCAACGCCGACACCCATTATCATATACTGACCGGCCAGTGTCTGGATGATGCGATCATCGAGAAGAGCGCCGTCAACGGAGTGCGCACCTTCCTGAGGGCATTCGGACGTCGATAGACCCGGCGCCTCCAGTGGCGTTCAAAAATTGCACATCTTCAGGCCACAAGCATCGCGCTGTTGCATTTTCAGGTCATATATCATCGTATCTGATGAGAACGAACTTGACATCGACCTCCGAATCCGTGGGATAAGCAAACCATGGTACAGGACCTAATCCGTTACGATATTCTCGCTCAGGAAGCCCTCCGCGGCGTCATTCGCAAGGTTCTTGCGGAAGTGGCCAAGGCTGGCTTGCCAGGTAACCACCACTTCTTCATCACGTTCCTGACCGGAGCGCCTGGTGTGCGAATTTCCTCGCGCCTGAAGGAGAAATATCCCGAGCAGATGACGATCGTTTTACAGCATCAGTTCTGGGACATGCATGTGACCGACCAACTTTTCGAAGTTGGTCTTTCCTTCGGAGATATTCCGGAAAAGTTGACCGTTCCATTTTCGGCAGTCCGCGGTTTCTATGACCCTTCGGTCAATTTCGAACTCGAATTCGACGTAGCGATCAGCCAGCCCGAAAGCGACAATGACGAAGGCGGCAATGTTGCCCCCATTGAGATCGCTTCAACGGAAGCCCCGGTCGAGAAGGCGGAAAAGCCTAAATCGAAGTCGCGCAAGACTTCGGCCGAAAAAGAAGCTGCTGCTTCCAAAGACAGCAATGCAGATGAGGCCGACAAGGAAGCCAAGCCTTCGGCCGATGTGGTTTCGCTGGATGCATTCCGGAAGAAATAATACCGCGATTGCCATCCCGATCTGAAAATCTGCTGGCTCTATTTGTTTGATTGAATGGATCCCTTTTCACCGTTGATTGCAATCAATGGTGAAAAGCAAACGGCCGCTTTATAGTCGGTTTCGACGGCAACCGGTTCAGGATGAGTTCGATGATTCGTGCAATTGCTCAGGCAGTATTGTGGATAAGCGGCCTTGTCGCAGCCTTCTTTGTGGCCAAGGACGAACCGAATTTCCCTCTTCTGCAAATGACGGTCGGGCTCATACTTCTAATTCTGGTTTCCCTGGCTATCTGGTGGTTCACCAATCCGAAGAACCCGCAGAAATAGTGCCAACCTATTACGCACTTGCAGGCTCGGACCTAAACGCGGTAAATTTTCGAAAATCTTCAACGTTTCCGCGTGGTTCCATGAGCGATATTGTCAACCTACGGCAGTTCAGAAAACAGAAAGCCCGCGCTGAGAAAGAGAAACACGCGGACCAGAACCGCGTTCATTTCGGACGAACGAAATCCGAAAAGGTTCTTACGCAGGCGGAAATGACAAAAGCGCAGCGTTTTCTGGATCAGAACCGCCTGGAGAAAAGCGACAAACCGGACGCGGAAAAGTGAACGCGCCGGGACGGTTACGTAAACATTCCGTCAGTATTCGCGGACATGCGACGAGCTATACACTCGAAGACCCGTTCTTTGAGTTGATTGAAGAAATTGCAGGTGCGCGCGAGATGTCCGTTGCAAGCTTGATCGCAGAAATCGATGGCAGGCGTGACAGGTCAATCAACCTGTCTTCCGCGCTGAGGCTCCACGTTCTGGATTGGCTCAAATCCCGATTGCCTCAAGGCTGAGGTGCCGGAGCAGCAGGCACTTGCTCCAGGCTTTTCAGAAATTCGTTGAGGGATTGCCCGCCGTCCGGCGATGCGAGGGGAGCATTCGTCCCTCCCGCCGGAGCGGCCTGCGGCTTCTGCGCCTCAAGCTGTTGCGCTTCCTCTGCGGCTTGCCGGGCCACTTCACGCGCCTTTGCTTCAGAACGGCGCCTTGCCTCTTCGTCACGCTGCAAGCGGTTGCGTTCCTCTTCATCCGCCTCAAAAAGTCCAAGCTGGCGGCGAAGACGCTGCTTCTCCATGAGGCTCGCCTGCATCGATTCAACACGCTCCTGCTCGCGCTCGAGTGCACGCTGGGTGAGGAACTGGATCAAGGGCTGCTTATCGAAAGTCACTTCCGGTACGCTATAGGTGCCCCCCAGAGAAAAGGCTACCTGCGGTGAGATGCCGGTATCGGAACCGCCATCGTTCTGGAACGTCAGACTGCCGTTTCCGCCAATACCGAGCGTGGACAGATCGAATTGCAGATCACCGAGAAGGACTGCATTGCCGTCATTCAGGTTCGCCGCAGCCATACGCGCGACACCGCCGCTAATGGTAAAGTCAAACCGCGCATTACCCGGCGTGAACATACCTTGCCCCATAGCCTTGTCGGCAATACCGACAAATTGCTTCGAAGCGAGCTTGTCCGGGCCAGACGACTGATCGCCCGCCGCGTCAGCTGCCGCGATCATCGCGGGCAATGCCGCCCCGTCCAGACCATTGACGGTAAAATTCTCCACGTCGAAACTTGCAGTTCCGGCTAGCGATCCGACGAGCGCCGCCACGCTCTCGCCACTTCCGTTCAGATTGACGGCAGCTTTCACTACGCCGCCAATCGGCGCAGCACCGGTCTCCAGCTGGTAGAAATCCTTGAGGTTTGCGCCACTCCACTTGAGTTCCGTCGAGAGAAGAGCATTCTTGTCGCTGTTGCTCAAGGAGACATTGCCGACCAGATATCCGCCCGCCCAATTACCAGTCAGTTCGTTCAGCTGAAGGCCGTCCATGGTCTTCAGAAGCCGTGCCGAAAACTCCGTGGCGGTCCCGAAGCCGCCCATATGCGCCTGCGCTACATTGAGTTTCACATCCAGCAGGAGCGGCAGCGATGATCGCACAGCGAATGCGCCACGCGGCCAGATCGTCTTCGCAACAGGTTTTGCCGGCTCGAACGCATCCTGCCCGAGCATGATCGCTGCGAGGCTGTCGACCTCAAGCGTGGCAAGCTTTGCCTCACCTTTCAGCTGCGGAAGTCCGCTGTCGGCAAAATTGGCCTCCAGCCTCGCCGAGACCTCTTCCCCGTCCAGCTTTCCCGTCAGATTGGGGAACCGCAAGATACCTTTTGCAAACTGGAAGTCGCTGGCAAGGTCTGCTGAAAGTCCCTCCCCAAATCCAGGCAGGGCGAAACCCGCCGTCGCGATGAAGGGTTGCAGATCGGCGGACTTCAGCTGAGCCTTGCCACTGGCGGCAATATCACCGCCAACCAGCGAAATCACACCGTCGGCGGTCGCTGCCCCGTCAGGTGCCGTGAGCTTGAGGAGCGTCCGCATACCCGCGCTCGGTGCACCTTGCATACTTAGATCGGCCGTAAGTTCACCCGCAAGCCCCAGCGGCAGGGTGGGCAATCCGATCAATGCAAGCACCGCTTCGCCTTGTTCCGATGCCGCGGTACCGTTCAATTGCATCTGCAACGGCTCGCTCTCCCCTTCGCCGCCGCTCGCGGTCCCCGACAGGTCCAGCTTCATGCCACCCGCCTTGCCGGTAACGCTGAACGAAAACTCGCCAACACCGGGAGGATTCTTGGCTTTCGCCTCGGCGGGTCGGTCGCTCTTGCCTTTTGATGCCGCAGTTTTTGCAGGCACCGGGGCCACCGCTGGTACCGAAGGCGAAACTGCGTTGGCGATGACATTGATTTCGCTGTCCTCGAACAGGCTAGGGAAATTGGCTGCCCGTATCGAAAGCGCGTGGAACAGCGGCAACTGGGGATAGCGATTGGCCATCAGCGACAGGAACCGCGAAAGGTCGGCAGACAGGATTGTCGCGTCGAGCGAGCCGGACGGCGTATTGGCAAAGGGTTCGTAAGTGCCGGTCGCAGTCAGTGTCGTGCCCGCCACGTCGCCGATCATCAGCCGGTCGAAATCGAAGCGTCCGTCATGAAGCCGGAGCGCCATATCGACATTGCCAGCCTCCATGTCCTGATACCGGACTGGTCCCGCCTTGAATGCCAGATCCAACGACTGACCATCAAGGAGACCGAGGCCGTCACCGCTCGAGAAAAATCCTGTAAAGGCTTGCAGTGCTTCGCTTTCCACCACACCGCCATTGAGCGCGAGCGTTATTGCAGGCTGCGCCAACCCCTTTACTTCGCGAACAAACGAGCCTTTGAGCGTTGTCTTTCCCAAGGCGATTTCAAGATTATCGATCCGCTGCATACCGTCGCGAAGTTCGACTTGACCGGAGAAGCCTGCACCGTCCAGCTTGCGGACGGAATCATCGACTGTCTCGTTGAGCCATGTTGCCAGTCCCGAAGGCTGGCGCGAAGCAACCAGCAATTCGCCCTTGAAGCCGAAATCCTTGCCGACCGAAAGCGTGCCCTTGGCTTCCACCTTGGTTCGTCCAGGAAGATCGGCAGCGAACTGACGAATATTCCAGTTGTTTCCATCAGGTTCCGCACTCACCGTGACCGAGCGTATCGTCGTACCACCCGCGATCACCGCAGGCAGGCGCAAATCCACATTGCCGGGTATGGTCGGAATGGGCAATTGCTCAAGAACACGGCGTGCAATCGCAATCCGGTCTGCAATTGGCATGTCTGAGCCAGTCTGTTCTTCGCTGGCGGCTTCGTTCGGCCCCCAGTAGAGCTGCTGGCCATCGGCGCTGACTTCGAAACGTGGCTCTTCGCCGTAATCGATGAAGGCCTTGCCATTCACCACATAAGGATTGTCGGCTGGCCCCTGTTCCATCCGGAATTCGCTCGCGTCGAAGCGACTGCCATCCGCCTTGAACTTTCCGGTTACACGCACGCCACTGAAAAAGGGCGTTTCCGCCGGCGCCTTCTGGTCTTTGCCCGTCTTTGCAACCATATCCGACGAACGGAGAGAAAAGTCGCCCGCATAGTCGAGCCGCCCATCGGTTACGGTCACATCGCCATCGGTCTCGAAAGTAGCCGGGATTGCATCCGGTGAAATTCGAGCCCGCACGCGCAGCGATCCATCAGGCTTCGCTTCGCCGCTTGTCAGGTCGATCGCAAGCCTTTCTCCCCGCAAGACGAGGCTTCCATTGGCCTGCCACGGACCTGCCAGACTGTTTGCAGAAATCACCGCATTGAGTTCGGTCGCCGTATGACTGCGACCGCTCGCTTCTTCGCGAAGCGTGATGGTGCCATCTTTGACGGAAAGTCGTTCCAGCTTGATTTTCGCCGGATCGAGCGGCGTCGACGGACGGATTGCCCAATCGACCTTGCCATCCCTGTCGAGCGAAATCGTCGCCCGCGGTCGGTCGACACGCATATCGAAGATCAGAAGCTGGCCGCGCAGGAACGGCATCAGTTCGGCATCCATCGAGAACGTGTCGACGGTCATCACCGGCTGAGCCGCGTCGGCCCCCACACGCACATCGGAGAAGGCCACCGAGGGAAATGGCAAAAGCCGGGCGCTGACATCACCGGCGACTTTGACGGGGCGGCCCAAAATACGGCTCGCCTCCCGCTCGAAATCGGCGCGATAGCCGCTCCAGTCAACAAAAGGCGGCACGACAAGTGCTGCCGTCAACAGCAGCACGAGTAGCCCGCCGACGATGACGAATATGCGGCCCAAAAACCAGCTCCGGTCAAACAGATTGCAAGTTAGCGTGAAACAAACGGTGAATCACGCTGTCTTTATCTGCGCAACATAACGGCATCGATCCGGCGACAACAAGGCAAATTGCATCCCGGCCACGCCGATATGCACGCCTGCATGAATCAAACTCTTGGCAAAATCGTTCAAAGGCCTGATTTGAATCACGAAATCAGTATTTTACCCGGATTCATGATGTTGTCGGGATCGAGCGCCTGTTTGATGGCCCGCATGTAATCCGTGGCCTCACCCAATTCCATGGTAAGATACTTCATCTTGCCCTGCCCGATACCGTGCTCACCGGTGCAGGTGCCCTCCATGGCGATGGCGCGTTTGGCGAGCCGGTCCATGAAAGCTTCGGCACGTTCCATTTCGCTCGCATCATCCGTGTCCAGAAGCAGGAGCAGGTGGAAATTTCCATCGCCCACATGCCCAACGATCGGAGCGATCAGGCCGGTTTCGGCGAGGTCCTTTTCCGTCTCGCCAATGCAATCGGCCAGACGCGAAATCGGCACGCAAACGTCCGTCGAAACACCTTTGCAACCCGGTCTCAGCAGGAACGATGCCAGATAGGCATCGTGCCGGGCACGCCAGAGCCTGTCGCGCTCCTCTCCATCGTGTGTCCACCGGAAATCGCCGCCGCCATTGCCCGCAGCAATCTCTCCAAACAATTCCGCCTGCTCGGCAACGCCGCTTTCCGTGCCGTGAAACTCGACGAACAGATAGGGCTGCGCCTCATAAGGCAGTTTGGAGTGGAGTATCAGCGCCTGCATCTGAAGCGTGTTCACAAGCTCGATGCGCGCAACGGGAATGCCCATCTGGATGGTTTCGATCACCGTGCGGCAAGCCGAATCCACATCCGGGAAAGGACAGATGCCACCGGAAATCGCCTGTGGAATTCCCTGTAGTTTCAATGTCAGTTCGGTGATGATGCCAAGAGTTCCTTCCGCTCCGACAAGCAGCCTCGTGAGGTCGTAGCCCGCAGCCGTCTTCTTCACGCGCTTGGAGGTCTCGATCAGGCGGCCATCGGGCATCACGGCTTTAAGCGCCAGCACATTTTCGCGCATGGTCCCATAGCGGACCGCATTCGTGCCCGAAGCGCGGGTTGAAGCCATGCCGCCCAGCGTGGCATTGGCGCCCGGATCGATCGGGAAGAACAGTCCCGTGTCGCGCAGATATTCATTCAGTTCCCGACGCGTAACGCCCGGCTCCACCACGCAATCGAGATCCTCTGCATGAACGGCAATGACCTTGTTCATGCGGGTGAGGTCAAGCGACACGCCGCCAGCGGGCGCGTTCACCTGCCCTTCGAGCGACGAACCGGCACCGAAAGCGATAACCGGCACACGGTGCTCGGCACATATACGCACAACATCCTGCACTTCCTGCGCGTTCTCGGCAAAGATGACGATGTCGGGCGCCTGCGTCGGCACATAGGTTGTCGTGTGGCCGTGCTGTTCGCGGATAGCCTGACCGGTCTGCGCACGCTCACCGAAACGCTGCTTGAGGACACCGACTGCTGCGGCGATACCGTCCTCGTTGCGGGCAAGCGCGACAACATTTTCAAGCGACATCGTTCATTCTCCGAAACTCGATATTCAAACGGCAGGCAGCGCCAGAGCAACCGGGTCTTGCCCAAGATGTTTCGCCACTGCCCGGATCACCAGATTATGGTCCTCGCGCTGCGGCAGCCCCGATACGATCACCGCACCGATCACGCCCGCCCCGGCAACGCAAATCGGAAACCCGCCCCCTGCCAGCGCGTAATCCTCCACATTCAGCGCCTTGTGGGGAGCGAACATGCGGTCCTCGCGGTTCTGTTCCAGAACAAGACGATAGGTCGAAGCGTGAAAGCGGCGCACCACATTGAACTTGCGGCGCAACCATTCCTGATTGTCCACTGTGCTTCCGGCTGTCGTTGCATAAAACAATTGCCGGTCCCACAGGGATATTTCGATGGCGATTCCAAGCTTTTCCTTCACGGCGATATCGCGGATGCTCGCACCCAGCGCAAATGCTGCATTTTCGTCAAACGAGGGAAAAATAAGCGCCTGTTCCTGTCGGATGATCTGCGCAATCGCCTGCTTGCTGTCGTCGCCTTGTGCCATTTTCTGCATTTCCCCGATGAGCTGCACGAAATCTGTGCGTTCCTTGTGCGCCTTCGATCACGTGATTGCAATAAGGCTTGTCGGCCATCAAACTTGATTGATCGGATGCAATCCACTAGTGGAGCCTTATGGTTCAGAACCCCAATATAGATGTGCCTCTGAAAGGCGATCAAATACCGGAATTTGTGGAAACCGCCGTATTCAAGCGCGACGTGTTTTCAGAAACCCATGCCGGCTATTTCGTGAACGATCCCGAAACCCGCATCATCCGTCGCGTGGTGAGCGCCGCTCCCTGGTGGTCGAAGCCGCTGGCCTGGATATTGGCCCGGCGCGAAATTCGCGGTCTCAAGACAGTGCGCGGTATCGAAGGCGTCCCACAACTCCTCGCCACCGACAAGGACGGGCTTTATCGATCCTGGACAGAAGGAACGCCATTGCATCTTGCGCGCCCTTCCGATCCGAAATGGTATCGCACCGCGCATCGCATTCTGCGCGACATGCGCCGGCTCGGTGTCACCCATAACGATCTCGCCAAGCCACAGAATTGGCTGATGACGCCTGAAGGCGAAGCAGCGGTCATCGACTTCCAGCTGGCAAGCGTTCATCGCCGTCGCGGTGCCCTCTATCGCCTGATGGCATATGAGGATTTCCGCCATCTGCTCAAGCAGAAGCGTGCCTTCGCCAAGGACCGGATGACGCCAACGGAAAAACGCATTCTGGCGCGCCGGTCGCTGCCCTCCCGCATCTGGCTCGCGACAGGCAAGAAGGTCTACAACTTCATCACCCGTGGCATTTTCAGCTGGTCGGACGGTGAAGGTACGGGCGACCGGATCGACAACGAAGGTCCTGCAATCCGTGCGGCACTGAAATCCGATCCGCGCGTAACCGATGTGGCGCTTGCGCTCTATTCACTTCCAGCCAAGGGCGTCGGCATCTACGCTTTCGTGGAAACGCTGAACGCAGACGAGAAAAGTCTGCGCGCAAGGCTTAAAGGACAGAAGGTCGAACTGATCCAGCCGGTTGCCCATCTGCCACGGCGCGCCGATGGGACCGTCCGCGACGACATTCTGCGGCTGATCGCCATGAACCAGATGACGGAACTGGACGATCTGTTGCAGCGTGAACCCGAACTGCGCGGGCTCGTCGAAGCGCTGGCTTCTCATCGCCTGAACTTTACGGATCGGCGCGTTACTCAATTAGAGTAGTCGAATATTTTAACCCTTTCGCTGGTCTTTCAGCCACGAATCATTACATTCGGGTCAAATGTCTGACTTTCCCGACGATATGCCGTTTTTCGGCGATGACGACGCTCCGGCAAGCCGCACGCCTGCTCCCGGCAGCATTGCCGCACGTGCCATGGCAGCACGCAACCAGCAGCGCGGCGAACCCGATTACCTGAAAGGGCTGAACCCCGAACAGCGTCAGGCCGTGCTGACGACAGAGGGTCCGGTGCTGGTGCTTGCCGGTGCGGGCACTGGCAAGACACGCGTTCTGACGACCCGTATCGCGTATATTCTGACCACCGGCCGTGCCTATCCAAGCCAGATTCTCGCCGTGACCTTCACCAACAAGGCTGCGCGTGAAATGAAGGAGCGTATCGGCCATCTGGTCGGCGGCGCAGTGGAAGGCATGCCATGGCTCGGCACATTCCACTCCATCGGCGTCAAGCTTTTGCGCCGCCATGCGGAACTTGCCAATCTGACATCGGATTTCACGATCCTCGATACGGATGATGTGATCCGGCTGATCAAGCAGCTCATTCAGGCTGAAGGCCTTGATGACAAGCGCTGGCCGGCGCGCACCTTCGCCAACATGATCGACGGATGGAAGAACAAGGGATTCGGCCCATCCGATATTCCTGAAGGCGATGCACGCTCATTCGGCAATGGTCGCGGGCGCGAGCTTTATCAAGCCTATCAGGAACGCCTGCGCACATTGAACGCCTGCGATTTCGGCGATCTTCTGCTGCATCCGATCCGCATCTTCCGCAATCATCCGGATATCCTGCGCGAATATCACGCAAAGTTCCGCTACATTCTGGTGGACGAGTATCAGGATACAAATACAGCGCAGTATCTCTGGCTGCGCTTGCTTGCACAACGCCCTCAATCGAGAAATACCTCTCCCACAACACAAAACACAAATGCGCCCATACAGCCCGCTAGGGCGTCCGAAGGCCCCCGCGGAGCCGGTGAGCGCCGCGAACTCGGCGTGAGCGAAAACAAAGTCAATCTGTGCTGTGTCGGCGATGACGACCAGTCGATCTATGGCTGGCGCGGGGCAGAAGTGGACAATATTCTTCGTTTCGAGAAGGATTTCCCGGGCGCAGTCGTCATCAAGCTCGAGCGCAACTACCGCTCCACGGCGCATATTCTCGGCGCCGCCGCACACCTGATCGCCCATAATGAGGGCCGCCTCGGCAAAACGCTGTTTACGGAAGCGCCCAATCCGGACGATCCACGGGTGAAAGTTCATGCCGCCTGGGACTCCGAAGAAGAAGCGCGCGCAGTCGGCGAAGCGATCGAACAAGCGCAGCGTCAGGGGCACCTCCTCAACAACATGGCGATCCTCGTTCGCGCCTCTTTCCAGATGCGTGAATTCGAAGACCGCTTTGTCACGCTTGGCCTCAATTACCGTGTCATTGGCGGTCCGCGCTTCTATGAGCGCCTCGAAATCCGCGATGCGATGGCCTATCTGCGCGTGGTCGCGCAACCGGCCGACGATCTGGCGTTGGAGCGCATCATCAATACGCCGAAGCGCGGGTTGGGCGAAGCCGCCATCCGGCAGGTGCATGATTATGCCCGCGCACGCGACATTTCCATGTTCGCTGCGGCTTGCGACCTCATCGAAACCGAAGAGTTGAAGCCGAAGCCACGCTCCGCGCTGCGCGAAGTGGTCGAGAATTTCCTGCGCTGGCAGTCAATGATCGACAATACCCCGCACACGGAACTGGCGGAAACCATCCTCGATGAGTCCGGCTACACGGCTATGTGGCAGAATGACAAGTCTGCCGAAGCACCGGGTCGGCTTGAAAACCTCAAGGAACTCATCCGTTCCATGGAGGAATATGAAAGTCTGCGTGGTTTCCTTGAACATGTCGCCCTTGTCATGGATGCCGAGCAGAACGAGGATCTGGATGCCGTCAACATCATGACGTTGCATTCGGCCAAAGGTCTGGAGTTTGAAACCGTCTTCCTTCCTGGCTGGGAAGAAGGCCTGTTTCCCCACCAGCGCGCGCTTGATGAAGGTGGCCGTTCGGGCCTTGAGGAAGAACGTCGCCTCGCCTATGTCGGCGTGACCCGCGCCAAGAAAAATCTGCATATCTGGTTCGTGTCCAACCGGCGCATTCATGGAATGTGGCAATCCACCATTCCCTCCCGTTTTCTGGAAGAATTGCCGGAAGCGCATGTGGAAGTGGCTGAACTGGAAGGCAATTACGGCGGTTATGGCGGTGGCTATGGGCAGTCCCGTTTCGATAAGGCCGATCCGTTCCAGAACACCTATTCGACGCCCGGCTGGCAGCGCGCACAGCAGAACCGTTCCGATGCGACACGCAATAACTGGGGCTCGCGCTCCGGCAGCCGCGTCGAGCGTATCGGCTATGGCGAGACCGATTCCGGCTTCGGCGCCGGACGTGGTTCTGTGAAGGGCCGCACGATAGACGGCGAACTGGTAGCCAAGTCAGTGGCAGACAAGCCATCGGCCTTCAAGCTTGGCGACCGCGTGTTTCATATCAAGTTCGGCAATGGCACGATCTCGCTTATCGACGGCAACAAACTCACCATCGATTTCGACAAGGCCGGGCAGAAGCGCGTTCTCGACAGCTTCGTCCAGCCGATCTGAATAACATCTGGTCAAGAAGCCGGAATAGCAAAAGCTTTGTTATTCCGGCTTACCTTTAGCCCACGTAACATCGCCCTTATAGAGCGGCACGGTCGAAAGCGAGGTCTTCGCGGAACCGTCCTGAACCTGCGTCGCATGGGCGAGATAAAGCAGCGTATTGTTCGTCTTGTCGTAAATGCGCGTGATGACGAGCTTCTTCCAGATCAGACTGGTGCGTTCGGAGAAAACCCGCTCTCCACCCTTGCCAAGATCAATGTCGCCTATGGTGATCGGCCCTGTCTGCTCACATGAAATCGAAGCATTGGATGGGTCTTCAAACCAGTTACCCTTTTGCAACCGGTCGATCATGCCACGTGAGAACGACGCCAGATGGCAGGTTACGCCCTGCACCTTCGGGTCCTGTACCGCGTCGATGACGATATCATTTCCAAGCCAGTCGACGCCGACCTTGCCGACTTCCTCGGCGGGAGCCGCCGAAGCTGCAACAACCATCATTGGAGCAAGCAACAAACCGGCAAAACGCTTCAGTCCGACCATATTTTCCAGTCTCCAGAACTATCGTGACGTGAAAGTGGGAAAATAATTACGGCTTTGCAAGAGCCGGATTCAGCCGCTCCACTTTTCAAGAAACGCCTCGATCTCGAGCGTCTGAATGTACGGCACCGCTTCGTAGAGTTTTTCCACTGGCCAGTTCCACCATTCAAGTTCAAGCAGCCGTTCTATGACGGCATTGTCGAACCTTTTGCGAATAAAATGGGCCGGAACACCACCGACCACATGATAAGGCGGCACATCCTTCGTGACCACGGCGTTCGCGCCAATCACAGCGCCATGGCCGATCTGGACGCCCGGTGTGATGACCGCACCGTGGCCGATCCACACATCATTACCGATGATCACGCGCTGCGCCTGACGCCTTGCGCGGAACTCTCCATCAACGCCCAGATAACGAAAATATTCATTTGGCCGGTAGCTGACCTTATGCGTCGTCAGCCGCTCCATCGGGTGTTCAAGCGCATTGATGCGGACATTCGCAGCAATGGAGCAGAACTTGCCAATCTCGGCATAGATCCCCTCACCGTTCCGCTCGAAATAGGTGAAATCGCCGACCGTGACTTCACGCAGAATCACACGCTCACCGATATCCGCATACCGCCCCAGCTTGACTGATTTCAGCTGAGCAGTGGAATGAATGCGAGGTTCACTGTTTTGGAAACGAAGGTCATCTGACGACGTCATGAATATTCACCCGAAGCATCGCTACAAACAGCGAAATCCGCGAAGATCGGCCTATGCCGCTGCCATTTCAGGCATATATCAGTTCGCCCCCTTGCGAAAGACAAAGCAAGTGTCCCCTAAACTCGTTCATCTCCCACGCGACAAATAGTCAAAAATTTCAGAAATTATTGAAAATTGAACAAATGACCCTACACTGCCGCCAGCTCTTCATGATGGCAGGATGCGGCTTTAACGACGGTTCTGCAATGCATAAAGAAAAGATAGGTTGTTGAGCAGCGCAACGAGGCGCGTTCGGAAATTCAAGGCTGACTGGACATGAAAAAATTCCTGCCCATCTTCATCATCGCCTTTATCGTCGTCATTGTCGGCGCTGCGGGGCTTAACCTTTTCCGCGACAAGCAGGCGGCTAAAGAACCGTTTGGCGGCCCACTCAACCTCGTCACCATGGACGGAAAGCCGTTCACCGAGAACGACCTGCGCGCTGCGCCGGCGGCCATCTTCTTCGGCTTCACTCACTGCCCCGATGTCTGCCCCACCACGCTCTATGAGATGGATGGCTGGCTGAAGCAGCTCGGACCGGAGGGCAGTGACATCAAGGCTTATTTTATCACCGTCGACCCGGAACGTGACACGCAGGAAGTCATGAAAACCTATGTCGGCAACGTTTCCGACCGCATCATCGGCGTCACCGGTACGCCGCAGAATATTGCGGATGTGGTGAAGTCCTACCACGTCTACGCAAAGAAGGTTCCCGGTGAAGACGGCGAATATACCATGGATCATACGGCATCGGTATTTCTGCTCGACAAGGGCGGCCGCTTCCGCAGCACCATCGCCTATCAGGAAAACCCGGATACGGCTCTGGAAAAGTTGAAGAATCTGGCCAAAGGCGCTGCAAAGAGCTAAGGAGAAGCTCTAGAACATTTCCAGCAGAGAGCTTTTTACTTCATGGCCCAGTCACGACTTTTCTTTTCGGCAGATAAGGCGGAAGCCGAGCGCGTCTACAACATTCTCGAACAGGCTTTCGAGGAGGATGGCTTTCCCATAGCAATCACCGAGATCGATGAAGATCGACAGGTTTTCGAGGTTTCGGTCTATGTCGAGGACAATGCCGAAGAAGTTGCTGGGCGGATCGATGAACTGGTGGGTACGGGCCTTTTTGCCGTCGAGGAACTGCCGGACATCGATTGGGTCACGCATTCGCTGGATGGTCTGAAGCCGGTGAGAGCCGGACGTTTCTTCGTCCATGGCTCGCACGACCGCGACAAGATCGAAGTGGGCGATATTCCCATCGAAATCGACGCGGGTCTTGCTTTTGGCACCGGCCATCACGGAACAACGGCGGGATGCCTCGAACTGATCGAGGAGACCGTCACCAGCGAACATCCGACCAATGCGCTTGATCTCGGTACCGGCAGCGCCGTTCTCGCCATCGCTATCGCCAAGCTCGCTCCCATTCCGGTATTGGCTACCGATATCGACCCCGTCGCCGTTACGGTCGCTGCTGAAAATGCCGCCAAGAATGGCGTTGCCGAGCACATCGTCACGGCAACGGCCGAAGGCTTCGGCCACGCGATATTCCGTTCCCATTCGCCGTTCGACCTGATCGTCGCCAATATTCTGGCCAATCCGCTTATCGAGCTTGCGCCTTCCCTAAAAGAACATCTCGCGTCCGGCGGTTCCATCATTCTTTCCGGAATACTTGACAGCCAGCACGATGCGGTGCTCGCTGCCTATCAGGCACAGGGTCTCACCCATCAAAAGACGCTGCATCGCGAAGGCTGGGTGGCGATCCATTTGAAATAAAGCATTTCCAGCAAAAGTGCGAAGTGGTTTTGCTCCGGATAATGCGTAACATCTAAGAGTCAGAGCAGTTTAACCAGACTGCTCTAACTGGCCGCATGCACCACGGCGTATTCCTGTTTTGAGCGAGTTACAAAATGGCTATTCAGAATTTCGACGTCACCACAAATCCGGCCAATGGAGCCCCGCGCGTTGCAAAGCTGCGCGCGAAGATGGCCGAGCTTGGCCTCGACGGTTTTCTGGTTCCTCGCGCCGATGAGCATCAGGGCGAATATGTCCCGCCCCATGCGCAGCGTCTTGCCTGGCTGACCGGCTTCACCGGATCGGCAGGTGCTGCGCTCATCCTCAAGAACAGCGCCTATGTGTTCGTGGATGGACGCTACGAATTGCAGGTTCGCGCCCAGACCGACCCAAAGGTCTTTTCCTATGAAAGCCTCGTCACCAACCCACCGGCTTCCTGGCTGGCGGAGAACGGCAAGGGTCTGAATATCGGCTTCGACCCGTGGCTTCACACCATTTCGGAAGCCCGCGCTTTGCGCGAGGCGCTCGAAAACCAGGGTGGTCAACTGGTTCCAGTCGAAATCAACCTTGTCAACGCCATTTGGGACGACCAGCCCGGCGTGCCTGCGGCGGAAGTCACGATCCAGCCAGCCCGTTTCGCAGGTCATGAGGCGGAGGACAAAATCAGGGAAATGCAGACGGCCGTTGCCGCTAGTGGCGCCAGCGCGACTGTCCTCACCGATCCGTCCTCGGTCGCGTGGGTGTTCAATATTCGCGGCAAGGACGTTTCCAACACGCCGCTTCCGCTCAGCTTTGCCATCATTCCCGCGCAAGGCGAGCCAGAGCTTTTTATTGATGAACGCAAGCTTGCCATCGAACCGCGTGCCTATCTGACGCAGCTTACCAGGCTCGCAGCACCTGCCGATCTGGAGGGGCATCTCAGTGCTCGCGCGGTCAAAGGCGAAGCCATCCTTCTCGATCCCGCTCTTGCTGCCGAAAAACTCCGCCTTATCGTCGACAGTTCAGGCGGTAGCGTGATCGAAGGGAAGGATCCAGCCCGTATTCCTCGCGCCATCAAGAACAAGGCTGAGCTTGATGGCTCGCGCGCAGCACATGAGCGCGACGGTGTGGCGATGGTCAATTTCCTTTCCTGGATCGACGCCCAGAAGCCCGGTACGGTCGATGAAATCAGCGCGGCCCGAAAGTTGGAAGAATCGCGTGCCGATGCCGGGCGAGATTTCCAGATGCCGCTGGAAGACATATCCTTCGACACGATCTCCGGTGCGGGGCCAAATGGTGCGATCATCCATTACCGCGTCAACACCGATACCAACAGGACGCTCGAAGACGGTGAGCTTTATCTGGTCGATTCCGGCGCGCAATATCGCGATGGCACCACCGACATCACCCGCACCGTGCCCATCGGCAGCGTGTCGCCGGAGACGATCAAGGCCTTCACGCTCGTGCTGAAAGGGGTGATCGCGATCACCACCGCCCGTTTCCCGAAAGGCACGCGCGGCCAGGATATCGACGTTCTGGCCCGCATCGCACTGTGGAAGCATGGTTTCGACTACGCGCACGGAACCGGCCATGGCGTCGGCTCCTACCTGTCGGTCCATGAAGGTCCGCAGAGCATTTCGAAGAAGGGCGCGCAGGAGTTGCTGCCGGGCATGATCCTTTCCAATGAGCCGGGTTATTACAAACCGGGTTCATTCGGCATCCGCATCGAAAACCTCATCATCGTCACCGAACCGGAAGTGCCCGAAGGGGGCGACATTCCGATGATGGGCTTCGAGACACTGACTTTCTGCCCCATCGACCGGCGCTTGATCGACAAGTCGCTGTTCACGCAGGAGGAAATAGACTGGCTGAACAGCTATCACGCCCGCGTGCGCGAGAAGCTCTCCGGCCATCTCAAGGACGCTGAACGCAAATGGCTTGAAGCGGCCACCGCGCCGCTTTAATAGCACTTTCACGCAGCAAAATGGCGTAGCACTATCAGGAGCGCTACGCCCGCAAAGAACATTGTCATCATGCTGAGCCGCAGCGAGAGCACGATACACACCGCCAACACGAGCAGTTCCCGCCAGCCGTGATCTGAAGCGGGTGCGGCCACAATGGCCGTCAGAACAGCCGCAGGCACAGCGTTGAGCGCCGCTTCCACCCGATAATGCACATGGCTGAAGCGTGACAGGACCAGATGCCCGCCGATGCGGGTAAGATAGGTACAGAGCGCACTTGCAAGAATGATCCAGATCGTGGTGGACATTTATGCCTCCCCTTCGCGTGGTTTTGCGATAATCGCCGCCAGCGCAATTCCGCCAAGCGCGCCCAGCGAAACATGCCACGGAGACCCCACGAATTTGTAGGCTGCGACCGCAGAAATCGCACTGGCTATAACGACAGGCAGCCAGTTCTGGCGATGGCGGAAACTCATGACCATGCCGAGAAAATAGATTGGCAAAAGAAAGTCGATGCCGAAGGCATAGGGGTTGGTAATCAGATTGCCAAACAATCCACCGATAAGCGCTTCCAGAACCCAGGTCAGATAGAAGGTGAGCCCGAGGGCCATGTACCAGGCGAAGGTGACCGGCTTGCCGGCTTCCGCACGCTGTTCGACTTCCGCATACTGGATGTCCACCAGAACGAAAAAAGCCAGCGCCTTTTGCCATAGCTTGAAGTGACGGATGCGGCGACCTGTCGTCGCCGAATAGAGCACGTGCCGGAAATTGACCGCGAAGATCGACATGACGATCATCCACGGCGCAATATTCTGGCTGAAGAGATCGAGCCCCACCATCTGACTGGCACCGGCATAGATGATCGCGCTCATGAACACCGCTTCGGAAAGCGACAAGCCGTTATCGACAGCCAGCGCGCCGAACAGCAAGCCAAATGGCGCTCCTGCGACGACAAGCGGAAGTCCACGCCGGACACCGTCAACAATATCGGCGCGCGCTGAAGCTCTTCCGGGCCGAAAAGTCTGATTCACGAATACTTACTCCTCCGAATGAAGAGTAGTTATGAAATTCTGCTGCCCGTTGGAATATGATTTCCCAAAAAATCATACTATTAAACGGCGATGCCGCATTTGGGCATCACTCATAAATCCCGCTGATGCATTCATGAATGATCATGATTGTTGTGGAACAGTCTTTTCGATTTTGTGCATCCAGTCCACCAGTGGACGAGCCCGTTCGGTGAAATCGACAAGACGATCCGCCAGATCGGCACGGGTAATCGTTTCAGGATCGATTTCCATCCGCACCGAGTAATGCCGATTGCGGATGGCTTCCAGCAGATCGTCGTCGGTGACGGCTTCAAAACCTCGCGGCGTTCGTTTCAGCCGGTCGTAGTCGCTGATCTTCAAACCGTTTTTCTTGAGTTTCGCGACCATGGCGCGGAATTCTTCCGGCTTCTCGACGATAGAGTTGCGTATGGCTTGGAGCAGTTCTTTCTTCGGTCCCCACCACGCGACACAGGCGTAGCTGTCGCGCACACCCGGCAAGCCGATGCAGACATAGAAGCATCCGCTCTCGTCCCATTTCGTGCCCGATTGCGACAGCAATGCGGACAGATGACGATTATAGGGAGCCTTATCCTTTGAAAACCGCGTGTCACGCTTGATACGGAACTGCGATTTCACCCGGTCGCCCTTGAACGGCAGACCGGCCTTTTCGAACCGGCTCGTCAGTTCCTCGACAAGATCGCCAAGCGGCTCCTTCAATTGCTGCTCGAAAAGTTCCTTGTTCTCCACGAACCATTCGCGGTTCTGGTGAAAATCCAGAGCTTTCAGAAACGGGATCGCTTTCTCGCCAAAACCGTTGAACGGGGCCATTATTCTTCTCCGACCAGCTTGAACCAGGCATCTTCGTTGATGACTTCGATGCCAAGCTCCGATGCCTTCGCAAGCTTGGAGCCCGCACCCGGTCCAGCCACCACAAGATCGGTCTTCTTCGATACCGATCCGGCGGTCTTTGCCCCATAGCGTTCTGCCATGGCCTTGGCCTCATCGCGCGACATACGCTCCAGACTGCCCGTAAACACCACCGTCTTGCCTTCCACCGGCGAACCGGTGGCAACGCGCGCCGCCTCATCAAGCGGCGTCACTTCCGCCAGAAGAGCCGTCAGCACTTCGCGGTTATGCGGCTCGGCATAAAAATCCACGACCGCCTCGGCAACAATGGAACCAATGCCCTCTACCGCGATCAGGTCCTGCCAGACTTCATTACCTTTGTCTGTACGGTCGCCTTCTTTCGGCGGGACGGCTTCCAGTGCAGCTTTTTCAAACGCGGCATAAGACAGATAGGCTCGGGCGAAGCGTTTGGCATTGACTTCGCCGACATGACGGATGCCGAGGCCGAACAGAAAGCGGTTGAGCGCAATCTCGCGCCGGTCGTTGATTGCATCGTAAAGCTTCTTCACGGAAGTCGCGCCGAAGCCTTCGATGTTCTCAAGCTTCTTGAGCGAACCCGCCTGCCGCTTTTGCAGCGTAAAGATATCCGCAGGCGATTTGATCTTCAGGCTGTCGTCCTCGGCGTGGAAGAAGAACTCAACCTGCTTTTCGCCAAGACCTTCGATATCGAAGGCATTGCGCGATACGAAATGGCGAATGCGCTCGACCGCCTGCGCCGCACAGGTCAGGCCACCGGTACAGCGGTAGACCGCCTCGCCTTCCTCACGCACCGCGTGGCTCCCGCAGACCGGGCATTCATGCGGGAAATGGAACGGCACGGCATCGACCGGACGCTTCTCCAGTACAACATCGACAATCTGCGGGATAACGTCACCTGCGCGCTGCACAATGACCGTATCGCCAAGGCGAATGTCATGCTCGTCCGCGCGGATACGCTCCCCCTTGAGACCGATGCCCTTGATATAATCTTCGTTGTGCAGCGTCGCATTGGTGACGACCACCCCGCCGACCGTGATCGGCTCCAGTCGCGCCACCGGTGTCAGCGCGCCGGTTCGCCCGACCTGAATGTCGATATCGCGCAGGATCGTCGTCGCCTGTTCTGCCGGAAACTTGTGCGCAATGGCCCATCGCGGGCTGCGCGAGCGGAAACCAAGCCGCGTCTGCAGATCGAGCCGGTCGACCTTGTAGACCACGCCGTCGATATCATAGTCCAGCGTCGGTCGTTCGAGCCCAATGGCACGGTAATGCGCAAGCAATTCGTCCCCCCCGTGAAGCCGCTTTGTCAGCGGATTGACCGGGAATCCCCACTCGCGAAACATCTCGACCATGCCCATCTGCGTGTCGGCGGGCATGTCCGACATTTCACCCCAGGCATAAGCGAAGAACTTCAGCTTTCGGCTCGCCGTCACCTTGGCGTCCAGTTGGCGTAACGAACCCGCTGCCGTGTTGCGCGGGTTCACATAGGTCTGCTTGCCTTCAGCGGCCATCTGCTCATTGAGCGCGAGGAAATCGCTCTTGGCCATATAGACCTCGCCGCGCACTTCCACCACGGACGGCGCTCCAGCCGGTAGCCTGTTCGGGATTTCGGCAATGGTGCGGATATTCGCGGTCACATTCTCACCGGTCGTGCCGTCGCCGCGTGTTGCGCCGCTGACCAGAACTCCGTTCTCGTAACGGATCGACATGGAAAGGCCGTCGATCTTCGGCTCGGCGGTAAAAGCGATGGAATTATCCGGCAACTGCCCCAGAAATCGGTAGACGCTGCCGACAAAATCACGCACGTCCTCATCCGAAAATGCGTTGCCGAGCGAAAGCATCGGGCGCGCATGGACAATCGGGGCGAATTTGGAAACCGGCGCAGTGCCGACCCGCAAGGACGGGCTATCTGTCCGCACCAGATGCGGAAAGCGCGCTTCGATTGCATCGTTGCGCCGCTTCAGCGCGTCATATTCCGCATCTGAAATTTCCGGCCGGTCATTGGCATGATAAAGCTCATCATGATGCGCAATCTCACGCGCCAGCCGCTCCAGTTCGGAAACGGCTTCAGGCTCGGTCAGTTTTTCGACGGGAATATCGGTCATAGGCGAAGCAAAACCTGCTGATTCAGTTTCGCCCAACATAAACAAGAAATATGATTACGCCTACGAAAACAGCGAGGTGCACAATGACTGCTGACAGGCTTTTAAATGGCCAGCGCGCTATTTTCGGCAAGCAGACGCTCCGCCGCCGCGCGCGCTTCATCGGTGATGCTGGCGCCGGCGAGCATACGGGCAATCTCTTCCTGCCGCTCGTCCACCCCGATGGATCGAATCGAAGTCGCCATCCGGTCTTCGTTGGTCGCCGACTTGGCGATCAGGAAATGGGTGGAGGCACGCGCCGCCACCTGCGGCGCATGCGTAACCGAAAGCACCTGCACACGGCCCGAAAGCCGTGCAAGGCGCTGGCCGATCGCATCCGCCACAGCGCCGCCCACGCCGGTATCGATTTCATCGAATACGAGCGTCGGAGCAGAACCGCGATCGGCAAGCGCCACTTTCAGCGCCAGCAGGAAGCGCGAAAGCTCGCCACCCGAAGCGACCTTCATCATGGGCCCTGCCCGCGTGCCCGGATTTGTGCGCACCCAATATTCCACCGTATCGATGCCTTCCGCCGCGCGGGCTTCCGGATCGGTCGTCATTTCGACGATGAACTCGGCGCGCTCGAGCTTGAGCGCAGGCAATTCGGCCATCACAGCGGCCTTCAGATGTTCTGCGGTTTCCTTGCGCGAAGCGGAGAGCTTGGCGGCAGCCATATCATAGGCCGCACGCATTTCGCTCGCCTGGCCTTCAAGCTGGACGAGCTTTTCCGCCCCGGCATCGAGGTCGGCAAGATCGGCATCCATCTTGTCACGCAGCGCGGGCAAGCCTTCCACGGCAACGGAATATTTGCGCGCGGCAGCACGCAGCGCAAAAAGCCGTTCCTCGACCTGTTCCAGTACGCGGGGATCGAAATCGATTTCGCGCATGGCATGATCGATGCCGTCCTGCGCAAGAGCCAGGCTGTTGAGCGCTTCGTCGATTGCCTTGCAAACCGGTTCCAGCAGATGCGGCGCTTCCGGAATTTTGCGCTCCAGCCGACGCACAAGGCTTGCAAGCGACGGCACGGGAGACCCCTGTCCCGACAGCAATTCGCCAGCTTCGTTCACGTCACCGGCGATTTTTTCGGATTTCATCATGATCGCGCGACGTTCAGCGAGTTCTTCCTCTTCGCCGGGTTGCGGATCGAGCTTCGTCAGTTCTTCGACCGAAGAGCGCAGATAGTCGCCTTCTCGCTCGGCCTGTTCGACGCGGGCGCGGTGTTTGGAAAGTGCGGTTTCTGCGTCGCGCCAAGCCTTGTGACGCTCACGAACCACCGCGGCCTCTTGTTCGAGACCACCGAAGGCATCCAGCAATGTACGATGAAGATCGGTATCGATCAGGGCGCGGTCGTCGTGCTGGCCGTGAATTTCCACCAGCTTGCGCCCAAGGTCGCGAAGGAGCGCGACGCTCGCCGCCTGATCATTAATGAAGACGCGCGTGCGGCCATCGCCCATCTGCAGGCGGCGCAGGATGATGTCGCCATCATCGTCAAAACCGTTTTCGCGCAGAAAATTCCGGGCAGGATGTCCGCCCGGCACATCGAATACCGCCGTCACCTGCCCCTGATCGGCGCCATGACGCACCAGTGAGGCGTCGCCGCGCGCGCCCAGAGCCAGTGAAAGCGAATCAAGCAGGATGGACTTGCCCGCCCCGGTTTCACCGGTAAGCACGGACAAGCCCGTCTTGAACTCGATGTCGAGCCTTTCAATCAGAACAATATCGCGGATCGACAGGTGCGACAGCATGTGAGATTCAGCTTATGAGCCGCCGCCGGTGATGAGCGCCGAAGCCTTGGCCAGCCACGAATTGCCATTCTCGCGCGGCTGAAGACCGCCGCTCTGCAGGAGCTTGTAGCTGTCCTTGTACCACTGGCTGTCCGGATAGTTCTTGCCGAGAACCGACGCGGCCATCTGGGCTTCCGAGGTCAGGCCAAGCGCATAATAGGCTTCGACAAGACGGGCGAGTGCTTCTTCCACCTGACGGGTGTTGGAATATTCTTCCACCACGCCGCGGAAGCGCTTGATGGCTGCCAGATATTCCTTGCGTTCCAGATAGTAACGGCCGACCTGCATTTCCTTGCCTGCAAGCTGGTCGCGGGCGAAGCGGATCTTGGCCTTGGCGTCATCCGTATATTCGGAATCCGGGAAGCGATCGACCACTTCCTGCATCGCGGCGATCGCGCGGCGGCTTGCGGCCTGGTCGCGGGTCACGTCCGGAATCTGGCGGAAGTAGGAAAGACCAATGATGTAATAGGCATAGGCCGATTCCGGCGAAGTCGGGTAAAGCGTGTTGTAACGCTTCGCCATCGAGATCGCTTCTTCGTAATTGCCCTTGCGGTAGTTGGTGAAGGCAGCCATCACGAGCGACTTGCGCGCCCATTCCGTGTAGGGATGCTGGCGGTCGACGGCTGCGAATTTCTTCGCGGCTTCATCGAGGCGACCTGCATCCAGATTGGCGAGACCTTCATTGTAGAGCTTGTCGGCAGGATCGATCGTCTCGACATATTTGGTGAGATCGATGTCGTCGTCCTTGCTGGCACAACCGGCGAGCGGGATAAGAACGGCGATAGCGCTAGTAAGCAGCGCGGTTTTCGTCACACCCTTGAATTTGAAACTCGTCATGCGGTCTCCGGCCTTCTGGCAGCGTCATTCCTGTTTGGAGTTGCGTGCTTCTAGCACTGCACGGCTGCTCCATCCATACAAAACATTCAGCTCCAGCCAATGTAAGAACATTGCTGACGCTGTTTTGGCCGTCCATAAACCACATGCAGGCGAAATCGGCAATCGTCTAGTAGCCCGAATCCGCCGGACGGCACGTCGAAACCCGTAACCAGTGTGAATTGTCCCCGGTATTGACCACCCGCATGGGTAGATACTCCCCGATCAATCCACCGCGGAAACGGCGCACCGACTCAATTGCGAGGGGAACCGGCGAACACGGCCCAATTAAGGCCATGTGCCGATACCCACTCATTTCATGCTATAAATCAAAGCGCCCAGGGAGCAGCGATATTCGGCTTCACGGCAACGAAATCGGAGGCTCTTGAATTCTTGCGGACACCCGAAGCTTCGACAATATCGAATGCCGACTTGTCCGACAGCAACGCCTTCACGGTTTCCGCATTCAGCCGGTGGCCGCTGCGATAGGAGCGGAAGCAACCGATGAACGGCAGGCCTGCCAAGGCCAGATCGCCAACGGCATCGAGCGTCTTGTGACGGACGAACTCGTCCTTGAAACGCAAACCACCGGGATTGATGACCGAATTATCGTCACCGATGACGAGCGAATTGTCGAGCGACGAACCAAGCGCATGGCCGGAAGCCCAGAGGCGCTCCACGTCCTTCATGAAACCGAAAGTGCGTGCGGTGGAAAGCTCCTTGCGAAAGGTTGCCTCATCCACATCGTCCGCGAATTTCTGCCGGCCGATCAGCGGGCACTCGAAGTCGATCTCGACCTCAAATCGCGTGCCGGCGAAGGGGCGAAACTCACCCCAGGAGCCGCCAGCCTCGACGCGGACCGTTTTCAAAATGCGGATAAAGCGGCGCTTCGCTTCCTGCGTGACGATACCCGCTTCATCGAAAGCCTCGATAAAACGCGCAGAGGTACCATCAAGAATGGGAACTTCAGGGCCATCGACTTCCACGACAAGGTTGTCAATCCCGAGAGCGGCGATTGCCGCCATGAGATGCTCCACCGTGTCGATCTTGGACTCTTTCGGCCCGAGAGACGTACAAAGGTCCGTCGCACCGATCTGCGAGACATGGGCGCGCACTTCGGGCGCCTTGCCCTTCAGGTCGGAGCGCTGGAATACGATGCCGGTGTCGGCATCCGCCGGGAAGAATGTCGCCGAAGCAGGAGCTCCGCCATGAACGCCGACGCCTGAAAGCGTAACCGCACGACCAATTGTCTTTTGATAAGCGCTCAAGACAGTTCCAATCTGCTGAATATAATGAGTGCAGGTCGCCCAAAAGGAATTTCAACGACCGATTTCGCAATTCTTGGGTCTATATGGATAGATATAGCTAAAATTGCGACAGGAAATACGCAAGGGTGTACAAAACTCCGCCGCCCGAACCATACCCGTTTCGATCAAGATAATAATTCGCGCGGCCTGAACAAAATCACGCTTTCTTACGAACGTGCTGTTTCTGTTTACAGAAACGAAAAGCCGCGGAGTTACCCGCGGCTTTCATATTCATTGCCAGAAATGGCTCAGTTCGACTGGCGGCGCAGGAAGGCCGGGATTTCGAGCTGGTCTTCTTCCGAAGCTGCGCGCGGCTGCGGGCGGCCCTGATCGTCAAGCTGGCCGCGACGCGGTGCATAGATCGACGAATCCTGCTGTGGAGCGCGGCGTTCAGCCGGGCGCATGCCGGGTTCGCGGTGCTGAGCCGGTTCCAGACGGGCCGCAGGCTGATCGTCCTCACGACGCGACAGACCGTGGGTCAGACGCTTCAAGAGGCTCATCGGACCGCGCGGCTCTTCCTGTACAGGCTGCTGCGGAGCGCGACGGGCATTGATTTCAGCCTGTGCAACCGGCGGGAAATCCGAAACGGCTGGCATGCGCGGAGCAGGACGCGGTTCACGAACCGGCTGTTCATGCATCTGCGGCTGCTGATAGGCCGGCTGCTGCACGGCCTGTGCCTGATGGGCAGCCGGAGCCTGCGGCATCGGCGCACGGGCAACCGGAGCGCGTTCGAAGGATTCCGGTGCCGGAGCCTGGAAGATGCGGCTCTGCGGGCGGAATTCCGGCTCTGCCGAAGCGGCAGGTGCAGCCGGTGCGGCGGGAATTTCAGCTTCAGCAGACTGGATCGCCTGGGCAATCGGATCAACCTGACGCGGCTGTTCAACGACCGGAGGACGCAGTGCGCCATGCGGAGCCATCGGCTTTGCCTGTGCGGTCTGCTTTACCGGCTGGCGAAATTCCAGCGGCGCAGGCGCCGCGTCTCCTAACTGCTTATCAATACCGGTAGCGACGACAGACACGCGGATGACGCCTTCGAGGCCTTCGTCGAAGGTCGCGCCAAGAATGATGTTCGCATCCGGATCGACTTCTTCGCGAATACGCGTCGCGGCTTCGTCCACTTCGAACAGGGTCATGTCGCGACCGCCGGTGATCGAGATCAGGAGACCCTTCGCACCGCGCATCGAGGTTTCGTCGAGCAGCGGGTTGGCGATTGCAGCTTCGGCAGCAGCCATCGCGCGGCCTTCGCCGGACGCTTCGCCCGTACCCATCATTGCCTTGCCCATTTCGCGCATCACCGAGCGAACGTCGGCGAAGTCGAGATTGATCAGGCCTTCCTTGACCATCAGGTCGGTGATGCAGGCAACGCCCGAATAGAGCACCTGGTCAGCCATTGCGAAAGCATCGGCGAAGGTAGTCTTGTCATTGGCGATGCGGAAAAGATTCTGGTTCGGAATGACGATGAGCGTATCGACATTCTTCTGCAGTTCTTCGATGCCGAGATCGGCGGTCTTCATGCGGCGTGCGCCTTCGAAATGGAAAGGCTTGGTCACGACGCCGACGGTGAGAATACCGCGTTCACGAGCAGCACGCGCCACGACCGGAGCAGCACCGGTACCGGTGCCGCCGCCCATGCCTGCCGTCACGAAGCACATGTGGGTGCCGTTCAGATGATCGACGATTTCGTCGATGCATTCTTCAGCAGCCGCACGGCCAACCTCTGGCTGGGAACCAGCACCAAGACCCTCTGTAACGGCAGCGCCGAGCTGGATCATGCGTTCGGACTTCGACATCGTCAAAGCCTGAGCGTCGGTGTTGGCCACGACAAAATCCACGCCGCGCAAGCCGGCATTGATCATATTGTTGACCGCATTGCCACCGCCGCCGCCGACACCGAATACGGTGATGCGGGGCTTCAGCTCGGTGATATCCGGCTTTTGCAGATTGATAGTCATAGGTCCTTGTTCCTCTTAAGCCTTACCACCGCTTCGCCGCCGCGGTGTGGATTGGTTGTTACCCAGATGGTCACGCCCCAATAAGTCGACACGCTAATTCAACACGCTATTTCAACAGCTTACACAATACTGGATACTCAGAAACTCTCTTTCAGCCATTGGCTGACACGTTGAATGCGCCCACCCGTACCGGTCATGAGACCGGAGGAAGCCGCTTTCACCGACCGTTCTTCTATCCCGGCCACCTGCGGGTAAATCAGAAGTCCAACGGTCGCGGCGAAAGCCGCCCCCTTAGCCGCCTCAGGCAATCCCGCTATTCCTAGAGGACGCCCGATTCGTACATTTCTTGCAAGGATTCGTCTGGCAGCCTCCGGCATTCCCGGCAGCTGGCTTGCGCCCCCCGTCAGAACCACGCGCTTGCCGACGATATGTCCGAGGCCGGACTGGTTGAGTCTGTCGCGCACCAGTTCCAGCGTCTCTTCCACTCTCGCACGGATAATCCGCGTCAGTACCGAGCGCGGATATTGATTGGGTACATCACGCTCATCGTCACCGATCGGCGGAACCGAGATGAGGTCGCGGTCATCGGCAGCGCTTGGCAGCGCAGAGCCGTACATGACCTTGAGGCGTTCGGCGTCTTCCATACGGGTGGAGAAGCCGCGCGCCACATCCATCGTAACGTGCGTGCCGCCGATGGCCACTGCATCGGCGTGAATGAACTTGCCTTCGGAGAAGACGGAAATCGTCGTCGTGCCGCCGCCCATATCGATGCAGGCCGCGCCCATTTCAGCCTCGTCGCCGACCAGAGCCGCAAGACCGCTGGCATAAGGCGTTGCAACGATGGCTTCCACCGACAGATGGCAACGATTGATGCAAAGCTCCAGATTGCGCAGCGGCGCAGCATCGGCTGTCAGCACATGCATGTCGACACCGAGACTGTCGCCGAGCATTCCAAGCGGATCGCGAATGCCGCGCTCACCGTCGAGCGTATAGCCGACGGGCAGCGAATGGACGAGGTGACGTTCAGCGGCCAGCGCCTGCTTTGCGCCCGCCGCCAGAACGCGGCGAATATCCGTCTGCTCCACTTCATGGCCGCCCAGATTGACGCTTGCCGTGAAGGTTTCGCTCTTGAGGCGACCAGCGGAAATATTGACGATAAGGCTATCGACGGTCAGGCCGGCCATGCGCTCTGCGGCGTCGACCGCAAGACGGATCGACTGTTCAGCCGCATCCAGATCGATGATGACGCCCGACTTGACGCCGCGCGAACGCTGATGGCCGATGCCCAGCACTTCCATGCGGTGCGTGCGGCCTGGCAGCAGTGCGCCGCCCTCATGCGGACGCAACCTCGCGATGACGCAGGAAACCTTGCTCGACCCGACATCCAGAACCGTTAACAGGCGCACCTTGCGCCCTGCAGTCCCGCCTTGTGATGTCCCCTTGCCGCCCAGAATACTCATACGCGTTTCCCCGTGCGGGATAGTTCTTTTTTACGCTCTGCCAGAAATTTCTGGCGCTGCTCCATGCCGCTTGCCGTCAGCTGCACCGTCACGCGATCTTCGAGACGAAGATCGACCGCAGCGATATCGCGCGACAGAAGATGCTGCTCCTGATCAAGCTTCTCGACATGCGCCAGCGCCTTCAGCGGATCAGTCTCCGGAAGCATGATGCGCACGCCATTATCCAGAAGCAGGTCCCAGCGACGGTCGCCGACCCGGACGTAAGCGCGAACCTTTCCGGCCAGCGCCGGATAGGCGGCAATCTCATCGACGAAGCCCTTGACCTTTTTTTCTGCGCCTTCACCCACCACGAGAGGCAGCGAATTGTAACGGCCCGGACGAAACGGAACGATGGTGTCGCCCGCAGCGTCGATCAAGGACAGATCCTTGTCGTTCTGCCAGATGGCAAACGCCTTGCGCTCGCGCAGCGACACGAGAACGGTGCCGGGATAAACCTTGCGGACTTCCGCGCTTTCAACCCAGGGCAGCTTGTCGATGGACTGGCGTGCCTCTTCGGCGCTCAGGCCGACAAGGGACGTCTCGCCGTCGAGATCGAGCTGACCAAGAATATCGATGTCGGAGGTCTCGTTGTTGCCGACAACCTTCACATCCTCGATTGCAAAACCAAGCGTGGATGCTGTTGCCTTGACGACCTCGGGCGTATGACCGCCGACGGCCATGCCATAGAGACCGGTCGCACCGAGGAAGCCCAGCATACCGACGGTGCCAGCATGGCGCGGAATATTGACATTGCCCTGAAACAGGCGGACGGCAAAGCGGAACGGCTTGCGCAGGAAGCGGGGCAGGACAAAAGCGGCACCCATCGCACCCGATGCATCCCGCATCGAGCCCGAGCGCCCGTATCCGTCCGATTTTCCGTTCAACGCAAACAAGACGCGTCCTCCACCATCCAACTCAACAATTCACCGAAAGAGATACCAGCCGCTCTGGCGATATCAGGCACGAGCGAGGTGGAAGTCATCCCCGGCTGGGTATTGATTTCCAGCCAGATAACTTCGCCATCTTCGGAGAAACGATCATCGAAACGGAAGTCTGACCGGCTTACGCCCCGACACCCGATTGCCCGATGCGCCGTAAGGGCCATTGTTTGTATTTTTTGGTAAATATTTGGTAAAATTTTCGCCGGGCACACGTGAGTTGATGCGCCTGCAACATATTTTGAATCATAATCGTAGAACTGATGCCCGACGGGAATGATCTCGCACACGTCCATGGCGCGATCACCCATAACGGAACAGGTCAACTCGCGACCGGGAATGTATTTTTCGACCAGAACCTCAGCACCGTAATTCCACTCGGCAGAGCTGATGATTTGCGGCGGATGGGCCTGATCCTCCTTGACGATCACAACGCCAAAGCTGGAACCTTCACGCACCGGCTTGACCACGTAAGGCGGCTTCATCGGATGCTCGGCGCCGATCTCGAAACGATTGAGCAGAAGCGAAGGAGCAACGGCAACGCCAGCGGCGGCGGCAACCTTCTTGGCGCGATCCTTGTCCATGGCCAGCGCCGAAGCGAGAACGCCCGAATGCGTGTAGGGAATCTGGAGATATTCGAGAACGCCCTGGATAGCGCCATCCTCACCGAACGGCCCATGCAGCGCGTTGAAAACAACATCAGGCTTCAGCTCGGCAAGAACGGTGGCAACATTGCGATCCACGTCAATACGCGTCACGCGATAGCCGCACTCTTCGAGGGTCGCAGCACAAGACGCTCCGGAGGACAAGCTTACCGGACGCTCCGAAGAGAAACCGCCCATCAAAACGGCAACGTGCTTTCCCGTCATGTTAGCATCCCCTCTGCGCAATCCCCTGCGCATCAATTAAACAGAATCCGAGCAACCCAGCAGCACAGGCCGCAGGCACCCGCGGCAGGAAAATCCTGCCGAATCAAATCACTGTGTGGTTAACCCTAAAGAATCAGAGGATTGATTCCGTGACAAGACCCTATAGGAAGGGACGAACCTTACGTGTCGCTTGCGAAGGCAAAAAAGCCCGGAATATCAGGTAGAAAATCCGGGCAACTTTTTTATCAAAATTTTCCAAGAAACTCTTCAACCGGCTCGCCATCGCGGAACAAACCAAGACGTTTGATTTCCCAATGAAGGCGAATACCCGAATTTTCAAAAACTCGGGCGCGAACCGTTTCGCCCAAAGTCTCCAGATCATGCCCCGTTGCGGTGCCTGTATTGATCATGAAATTGCAGTGCATCTCTGACATTTGCGCGCCGCCGACCCGCAAACCGCGGCAGCCTGCCTTGTCGATTTCCTTCCAGGCCGATGTGCCTTCCGGATTCTTGAAGGTCGAACCGCCTGTCTTTTCGCGCACCGGCTGCACCGTCTCGCGGTGATGCTGCACCTCGTCCATGGCCTGCCTGATTGCGTCGCGCTCGCCCGCAATCCCCTCAAACAGGACGGAGGTAAAAATCAAGTCTGGCGAAGCCGAGGAATGCCGATAGGCGTAGCCCATATCCGTATTGGAAAGCACCTGCACCTCGCCCTTGCGGTCAAGCGCGCGCACTTCCACGACGCGCTCGCGCGTTTCCACGCCGTTCGCGCCCGCATTCATGCGCAGCGCGCCACCTATGCCGCCGGGGATGCCATGGTAGAAATGAAATCCGGCAAGCCCTGCATCCAGCGCCGCCGCAGCCACACGCTTGTCAGGCGTTGCCGCCCCTGCCCGCAATTGCGTGTCGGAAACCTGCTCGACTTCGCCGAAACCCTTGGCCGAGAGCCGCACGACAAAGCCGGGAACGCCGCCATCGCGCACCAAAAGGTTGGAGCCGATGCCCACAACGAGGATCGGAATCTCTTCGGGCACCGCCTTCAGAAAAGCGGAAAGGTCTTCCTCGTCAGCGGGCTGGAAAAGGACTTGCGCCGGTCCGCCAGCGCGAAACCAGGTAATCTTGTCCATGCCGGCATCCGCTGTCAGCCTGCCGCGCAGGCCCGACAACTTGCCGTCGAGCTTTTTCAGAAGCGTCTCGCCGCTTTCCATCTTACTTCTTGCCCTGTTCAGCCAGTTCTTTCGGCAATGCGTAGGCCCACTGCGTTATGTTGCCTGCACCGAGGCACACCACGAAGTCGCCCGGCTCCGCAATCGACGCGACCAATGGCGCCAGCGCCTCCGGGCCGTTCGCATAACGCGCATCGCGATGACCTGCGGTCTTGATGCGCGATACCAGTGTCTCGGAATTGACGCCTTCGATCGGGTCTTCGCCTGCCGTATAGACCGGCGCCACGATGACCGTATCGGCATCGTTGAAACATGCCGCAAATTCATCGAACAGGCTTGCCAGACGCGTGAAACGGTGCGGCTGGACGATGGCGATCACACGGCCTTTGGCGGCTTCACGGGCTGCTTTCAGCACCGCGCGGATTTCAACCGGGTGATGGCCATAATCATCGAATATCTCGACGCCGTTCCATGTGCCGGTATGGGTGAAGCGGCGCTTCACACCGCCGAAAGAGCCGAGACCACGACGAATATCGTCGGCGGAGATACCGAGTTCATGCGCAACCGCAATTGCCGCCGTCGCGTTAGATACGTTGTGCTGGCCCGGCATAGGCAGGCGCAGATCCTTGATCTCGGTCGCCTCGCCCTTGCGCGAGCGGATCACGACATCGAACAGGCTCGCAGCACCGTCCATGCGGTGATTGACGAAACGCACTTCCGCCTGCGGGTTCTGACCGTAGGTGATGATGCGGCGATCCTCGATGCGGCTCACCAGAGCCTGCACTTCCGGATGATCGAGGCACATCACGCCGAAACCATAGAATGGCACATTTTCCACGAACTGGCGGAAAGCGGCGCGCACGGCATCGAAATTGCCGTAGTGGTCGAGATGCTCCGGATCGATATTGGTGACAACCGCAATGTCGGCTGGCAGCTTCAGAAACGTGCCGTCGCTTTCGTCCGCTTCCACGACCATCCAGTCACCATCGCCCATGCGGGCATTGGTGCCATAGGCGTTAATGATGCCGCCATTGATGACGGTCGGATCGAGGTGCCCGGCATCTAGCAATGCCGCAACCATCGAGGTCGTGGTCGTCTTGCCGTGAGTTCCGCCAATCGCAACCGCATGCCGGAAGCGCATCAGTTCGGCCAGCATTTCCGCGCGGCGCACGATGGGGAGCAGTTTTTCGCGTGCGGCGATCAGTTCGGGATTGTTCTTCTTGATCGCGGTCGAAACGACGACGACTTCAGCATCGCCAATGTTTTCGGCCTTGTGGCCGACAAAGACCTCAATGCCTTTTTCGCGCAGGCGCTGCACATTGGCGCTGTCGGACTGGTCCGAGCCCTGTACCTTGTAGCCCAGATTATGCAGCACTTCGGCAATACCACTCATGCCGATGCCGCCAATTCCGATGAAATGGACGAGCCCGATATTCAGCGGCATTTTCATGGCCGAGTTCCTTCTTTGAATTCCTGAACAGATTTACCCGCTGCAATAGCCTCTGCCAGATCGGCAAGCAACCGCGCAGCATCCGGCTTGCCAACGCTTTTCGCAGCTTTTGCTTGTGCTTCGAGGCGCTGTGGCTCATTCATCGCAGCCTGGAGTATCCCCGCCAGGCGTTCCGGCGACAATTCCGACTGGCGAACGACCTCGCCGCCGCCCACTGCCGCGAGCGCTGCCGCATTCGCTGCCTGATCGTGATCCAGCGCATGCGGAAACGGCACCAGCATGGCCGGGCGACCGATGACCGTGATCTCGGAAACGGTGGAAGCCCCGGAACGTGAAATCACGAATTGGGCATCGGCCATGCGTGCCGGCATGTCGTTGAAGAACGGCGCCACGTCCGCCGGAATGCCAAGCTTCTTGTAAGCATCCCGCACCGCGGCTTCGTCTTCCTTGCGGGACTGCTGGGTGATCAGCAACCGCGCGCGATCTTTTTCCGGCAGCAAGGCCACGGCAGCGGGAATAGCGGTCGAAAAGAACTGCGCGCCCTGGCTGCCGCCAAAAACCAGCAGGCGAAAACGTTCTTCCGCCTTGACCGGCTTGTAAGGCGTTCCGGCTGCAACCAGCACAGGCGGACGCACCGGATTGCCGGTCGTGACCGTCTTCTCGGCATGGATGCCACCTGTTTCAGGCAAAAAGCCACCGGCGATGGCTTTCACCCGGCCCGCAAGGCCCTTATTGGCGCGGCCCATAACAGCGTTCTGCTCGTGGACCATGGTCGGAATGTTCATGTTGCTGGCGGCATAAAGCGGCGGCAGCGTCGGATAGCCGCCAAAGCCCGCAACCAGTTTTGGCTTCAGCCGACGGAACAATTTGCGGCAATCGAGATTGCCCTGCCACAGCGACCAGAACGTCTTCAGGAGCGCAATCGGGTTGCGTCCTGCGATCGTCGCCGAACGAATGACATGAACATGGTCTTCCGCGAAGGCGCCAGCGAAACGCTGCGCGCGCGCATCGGTCGCCAGATGGACGTCCCAACCGCGCGCCTTCAGTTCATGTGCCAGCGCTTCCGCCGGAAACAGATGGCCGCCCGTTCCCCCGGCGGCCAGTACGATTACGCCTTTCCCCATATTCCCCTCACAAAGCCGGAATGCGCCTGTTCACATCGGCGCCCATGCTGACCGTATGGGTCATGCGGGCTTCCGGACGGCGGCGTGTCAATGCCAGAAGAATGCCCATCGTGATGGCGATGGCGATGAGCGAGGATCCGCCATAAGAAATGAACGGCAGGGTCATGCCCTTTGCAGGCATAAGATGCAGGTTCACCGCCATGTTGATGATCGACTGGAAGCCGAACAGGATGACAATCCCCGAGACGGCCAGACGCGTAAACGCATCGCGTTCGCGCAGCGCGATGGAAAGGCCACGCACGACGATGAACGCGAACAGCAGCATGATGACCATGCACAGGATGATGCCGTATTCTTCCGCCGCGACCGAGAAAATGAAGTCGGTGTGGCTATCCGGAATGATGCGCTTCACGGTGCCTTCGCCCGGCCCCTGTCCAAACCAGCCACCGCGCAGGATCGCCTCGCGACCGGCATCGACCTGGAACGTGTCGCCCTCGCCCGTCATGAAGCGATTGATACGTCCGGCGACGTGATCGAACATGAAATAGGCCGAAATGCCGCCACAAACCGCAAGACCGCCAAGAACCAGAATCCAGAACATCGGCAGGCCCGCAAGGAAGAACATCGCGCCCCATGTGCCGGTGGTCAGCATCGTTTGACCAAGATCTGGCTGAAGCACGAGCAGGGCCGCAACGGTGCCGAACAGCAGCATGGCGAGAAAATTGCCGGGCATTTCGCCGCCGCGCTCACGTTCCGAGAACAGCCAGGCGCAAACCACCACGAAGGCGGGCTTCATGAATTCCGATGGCTGGATGGATATGCCCGCCAGGTTGACCCAGCGCCGAGCACCCTTCACTTCGATGCCGAAGAACAGTGCCGCGACCATCAGGACGAGCGAAATGCCGAGCAGGATCAGGGCAAAGCGCCTGATCTGGCGCGGCGAGAAAAACGACACGCCGATCATGACGACGACCGCCGGAAGCATGAAGAAAATCTGTCGTTCGACAAAATGAAAACTGTCCAGCCCGATGCGCGACGCGACGGCAGGACTTGCGGCGAATGACAACAAAATGCCAAGCCCCATCAGGGCCAGACATGCAGCGAGGAAGAAGCGGTCTATTGTCCACCACCAGTTGGCGACAGGACCGCGATCGACACGGCTTACCATCAGCTTTCCCCTCCTATCCGCTCGACACCCGGAAGTGCGAGAACAGCGCTGCGGAATGCATCGCCGCGTTTTTCAAAGTTCTGAAACTGGTCGAAGCTCGCGCAGGCAGGCGACAGCAGCACGACCGGCTCGGGAGCCGCATCGTTGCCGGCATCCCGGGCAGCGTGTTCAACGGCGACCGCAAGCGTGTCGGAAATTTCGAACGGCGCCGCATCGCCAAGCGTTGCCGCAAACTGCGCGGCGGCTTCGCCGATCAGATAGGCCTTGGCAATCCGTGGGAAGAACCCGGCCAGCGAAGCAATTCCCCCAGCTTTCGGCACGCCACCTGCAATCCAGTAGATGTTCTGCGGGAACGAAGACAATGCCGGAGCCGTCGCTTCCGCATTGGTCGCCTTGGAATCGTTGACGAACAGGACTTTCCCGCGATGTCCGACCTGTTCCATACGGTGAGCGAGGCCAGGAAAGCTTTTCAGACCGGCGTGGATTTCTTCAAGGCTCAGGCCCACGGACAGGCAGGCGGCAATCGCCGCAAGTGCATTCTGCGCATTATGCGCGCCGCGCAGCGAGCCGATACCTTCAAGAGAAGCGATTTCATCGACTTCTCCATCCTGTGCCCAGAGCAGTTTCGCACCGTCAGCAAAATAGCCCTTGCCGAGTTGTTTTTCCTTGGAAATCCGCACGACATGCACGCCGTCACGATAAAGCCGGTCGGCAATGGCTTCGCAATATTGATCGTCGACCCCGACAATGGCCGTGTCGCTTGCCGCGACCAACCGTTCCTTGATCGCCGCATAGTTTTCCATCGATCCATGACGGTCGAGATGGTCCGGTGTCAGATTGAGCAGGATGCCTGCGGTCGGGTTCAGCGAAGGCGCCAGATCGATCTGGTAGGATGAACATTCAACCACGTAAAAGCGGTTCGCCTGCGGCGGCTCTAGCGTGAGGATTGCTGTGCCGATATTGCCGCCGAGCTGCATGTCGCGACCGGAAGCCTTGATGATATGGGCGATCAGGGCGGTCGTCGTCGACTTGCCATTGGTGCCTGTAATGGCAATGAACGGGCAATCGGGAGCAATGTGGTTCCGCTCGCGAACGAACAGCTCCACGTCTCCGATAATCTCGACCCCGGCAGCATGAGCCAGATCGACGGTCCAGTGCGGCTTCGGATGGGTCAGCGGGACACCCGGCGAAAGCACGAAAGCCGCAAACTGCGACCAGTCCGCCTGCCGCAGGTCGCCCGTGGCAATGCCCGCGCTCTGTGCACGGGCAACGCTGTCGGGATTGTCGTCCCAGGCAATGACCTTTGCGCCTCCACCAAGAATGGCCTTGGCGGTCGCGATGCCCGACCCGCCCAGTCCGAAAAGGGCGACCGTCTTGTCCTTGAGGGCGGTGATCGGGATCATGGCACTTTACCGGAGCTTGAGGGTGGAAAGGCCGATCATCGCGAGAATGATCGCGACGATCCAGAAACGGATCACGACCTGGCTCTCGGTCCAGCCCTTCTTTTCGAAATGATGGTGGATCGGCGCCATCAGGAACACGCGCTTGCCGGTCAGTTTGAAGGACCCAACCTGAATGATGACGGAAAGCGCTTCCACGACAAACAGGCCGCCGATGATGGCGAGAACGATTTCGTGCTTTGTCGCAACGGCAACCGTACCCAGCATGCCACCAAGCGCAAGCGAACCCGTATCGCCCATGAAAATTGCGGCAGGCGGCGCATTGAACCAGAGGAAGCCGAGGCCCGCGCCGATGACGGCGCCCAGAACCACTGCAAGCTCACCCGTGCCGGGTACGAAATGAATCTGCAGGTAATCGGCAAAGATCGCATTGCCAGACAGGTAGGCGATGAAGCCGAAGGAGGCAGCGGCGACCATGACCGGCACGATTGCAAGCCCGTCGAGACCGTCGGTCAGGTTCACGGCATTGCCTGCGCCAACCATGACGAAAGCAGCAAACGGAATGAAGAACCAGCTCAGATTGATGACGAACTGCTTGGCAAACGGGAATGTCAGCGAGGACGAGAACGGCTCCTGCCCTGCCCGCATGATGATGAAAGCGGCGGCGGCGGCGATCAGGAATTCGATGCCAAGACGCGCCTTGCCGGAAAAGCCCTTGTCGGACTGCTTCGTCACCTTGAGATAATCGTCATAAAAGCCGATTGCGCCGAAACCCACGGTAACCAGCAGCACCACCCAGACATAGACGCTGGAGAGATTGGCCCAGAGCATGCACGACACAAGAATGCCGGTCATGATCATCAGACCGCCCATGGTCGGTGTACCGGCTTTCTTGAAGTGGGTCTGCGGGCCGTCGGCGCGGATCGGCTGGCCTTTCCCCTGACGCACCCGGAGCGAGTTGATGATCGACGGGCCGAACAGGAACACGATCAGCGCCGAAGTGATCATCGCGCCGCCGGTGCGGAAAGTAATGTAGCGGAACACATTGAGCGGTGTCATATGTTCGGCGAAGAAGGTGAGAAGCATCAACATTTAGAGAAAAATCCCTCAAATACCGCTTATTCCGCCGGTTCCACCGGCGGAAACTGGCTGATCAGCGCCTTGACGATTTTGGAAAAACCGATTCCCTTCGACGATTTCACCATGATGACATCGCCCGGACGGACAGTCTTGACCACCAGCGGCAACAATTCGTCGGTGCTCTGCCTGTACTCGGTATGAATTTCAACCGGCAAGGCATTTTTAAGCGCCGACATGTCCGGTCCACCGATAAAAAGCGCATTCACCTCGGCATCCACGATCGGACGCGCGAGATCGGCGTGGAGTTTTCCCGACTGACGCCCAAGCTCCAGCATATCCCCCAGCACCGCAATGCGACGGCCGCGCGAACCTTCCGGCGCCGTTGAATGCAAGAGCGACAGGGCTGCGCGCATCGAGGTTGGATTGGCATTATAGCTTTCGTCGATCAGCGTGAACGTGCCTTCGGGGTGCTGCAGCACATGGCGCGCGCCGCGACCGCCTTCCGCGGTGAGCGTCGCCATTGCCATCATCACCTTGGCGATATCCGCACCAACCAGATCGGCTGCGCCGAGGACGGCGAGCATATTTTGGACGATATGGCGGCCCGGCATGCCGACCTTGACCGCAGCTTCATGCGTACCAGCCTTCACCGTCATGCAGGAACAGGTGGGATGCAGCTTCACTTCGCGCAGGCGGTAATCGGAGCGTGCATTCTCGCCGAAGGTGACGATATGCTCGACGCCTGCCTTTTCAGCCAGTTCTTCCAGTTGCTTGAAACGCTTGTCGTCACGGTTGAGAAGTGCATAACCGCCCGGGACAATGCCTTCAAAAATCTCCGCCTTGGCGACGGCGATTTCCTCCAGATTGGCAAAATGACCAAGATGGGCAGGCGCAATCAGCGTAATCAGCGCCACATGCGGGCGCACCATCTTTACCAGCGGGCGGATTTCGTCATGATGGTTCATGCCGATTTCAAAGACGCCGTAATCCGTATCGGCAGGCATGCGCGCAAGCGTCAGCGGCACGCCCCAGTGATTGTTGAACGACGCCACCGAAGCATGAACCTTGCCGACTTCCGAAAGTACATGGCGCAGTGCTTCCTTGGTCGTGGTCTTGCCGACAGAACCCGTCACCGCGATGATCTGTGCCTTCGAGCGGGCGCGCGAAGCAATGCCAAGCTTGGTCAGGGCTTCAAGCACGTCCTCCACCACGATCATCGGCACCTTGGAATTGCCGAAAGCGGGCAGACGGTGTTCCGCCACCACGATCAGACCGGCACCGGCAGCCATGGCAGCGGTGACGAAATCATGGCCGTCGAATTGCTCGCCCTTGATGGCGAAGAACGCCTCACCTGGCTTCAGCGAGCGGCTGTCGATAGAGATGCCGGTTATGCCGCCGGGAAGGTTGCCGAATGGCCTTCCTTCCATGGCTTCGACCATATCGTCGGATTTCCAGAGCCACTCACTCATTCCGAGCGCTCCTCAAGACGGGCAGCCAGTGCTGCCGCAACTTCCGCATGATCCGAGAACGGCAGGGTGATGTTGCCGACGATCTGCCCTTCTTCATGACCCTTGCCTGCAACGACCAGCGTATCGCCCGGCTGCATCATCGACACGGCGGTGAAGATCGCCTCGCGGCGATCACCGATTTCCGTCGCACCGGGCGCTGCCGCCATGATTTCCGAGCGTATCTGTGCCGGAACCTCCGAACGCGGATTATCGTCCGTGACGATGGCCACATCGGCCAGACGCGACGCGATTTCGCCCATGATCGGGCGCTTGCCCTTGTCGCGGTCGCCGCCGCAACCGAAAACCACGATCACACGGCCCGTCGTGAACGGGCGTACCGAAGTCAGCACATTTTCCAGCGCTTCCGGCTTATGGGCGTAATCGACATAGGCCGGTGCGCCATCTTCCGTCGCGCCGACGAGGTCCAGCCGTCCCGGCGCCCCTTTCAGGAGCGCCAGTGCGCGCATTGCAGCCGCAGCCGGAACGCCCGTGACCACGGCAAGTCCTGCCGCCACCAGCGCATTAGCCACCTGAAAATCTCCGGCGAGCGGCAGCTCGATCTCGAAGATCTCGTCGCCGATGCGCACTTCGACATGCTGGCGGAAACGCTCATGCTCCACGCGCTTGAGAGCGATGAAATTGCCCTTGCGTCCGACCGTCTTGACGTCGCATCCAGCTAGCGTCGCCGCTTCGATGGCCTGCGCCGAAAAATGATCGTCGGAGAAGATGATGGCTGGCGCGCCCTTCGGCAGAAGCGTGTTGAAGAGACGCATCTTCGCGCCCAGATATTCCTCGATGGTCGCGTGATAATCCATATGATCGCGACCGAGATTGGTGAAGGCACCGGCAGCAAGCTTGACACCATCGAGACGGCGCTGGTCGAGACCATGAGACGAAGCTTCCATGGCGGCATGGGTGACGCCTTCGTCGGCAAGTTCGGCCAGCACGCGATGCAGCTCCACCGGATCGGGCGTGGTCAGCGAGTTATAGTCGCTGCGGGTCGGTGAGAAGACGCCGGTCGTGCCGATGTTGGCGGCGGGGAAACCGGCATACGCCCATATCTGACGGGTAAAGGATGCAACGGACGTCTTGCCGCTGGTGCCGGTGACCGCAACCATGACCTGCGGCTGCTTGCCATAGAACTGTGCCGCCGCAACTGCCAGGGCAAGACGCGGATCGTCGACATGAAGGACCGGCACACCCGCATCGGCAATGACCGTATCCTTGCCCGCAACGATGGCGCTGGCGCCGCGCTTGACGGCATCGGCGACAAAAGCCGCGCCATCAGCTTTCACACCCTTCAAGGCTGCGAAAAGAAAACCGCGTTCGACCTTGCGGGAGTCCGACGTGACACCGGTGATCTCCACCTCGCCGGCATTGCCGGAGGCCAGTTCCTTGAAAAGAGCGATTTCCTTCAGTTTCATGGTCATACCAAATCCAGATTCAGTTGTGCGCGTAACGCTGCAAAGGCTGTTTTATGCGAATCAGTCGTATTCGTTGGAAACCATTGCTGGCGGCACATCCTGTTGAAAATCAGGCTTGCCGCTTAAATTGCTAACCATTGCTGGCTGGGCTTCGAGCTGGAAATCGGGCTTCACGCCGAGGAACGAAGCGGACCGGCGGATGATTTCCGAAACCATCGGCGCTGCGTTGAGACCTGCGGTTGCGCTGAATTTGCCTTCCTCCGGCTTCGGTTCGTCGATGATGGTCAGCACGACATAAGTCGGGTCATCCATCGGAAATGACGCCAGAAATGCGTTGAAGCGCACATCCTTCGAATAGCGCCCATGCACCACCTTTTCCGCCGTGCCGGTCTTGCCGCCGACGCGATAGCCCGGAACCGTCGCGCGCTTGCCGGAACCGCCCTGCGCAGTCGCGTTGAGGCGGTAGAGATAACGCATGTCGGCAGAAACCTGTGGATGGATGATCTGCTTGGCCACCTGATCGGCCTCGGCCTGCGTGCGCGTCAGGAATGTCGGCGGCATCAGCTTGCCGCCATTCATCAGCGCCGCAGCACCAACTGCCGTCTGCAACGGCGTCGTCATCATGCCGTGGCCGAACGAAATGGTCATCGAATGAACCTTCTTCCACACACGCGGCTCGACGGGGCGCGCCACTTCCGGCAGTTCCGTCTGCAAGCGGTCGAGAAGACCGATCTTTTTCAGGAACGCACGGTGGCCTTCGATGCCGACGGCATCGGCCTCGCGGCCCGAACCGATGTTGGACGAGAAGATGAAGACTTCCGGCAGCGTCAGCACACGGCCCTTGCCGTGGAAGTCACGGATGGTCTGGCGACCGAACACCAGCGGACGCGACGCATCAAGACGCGAGTTCAGGTTGAACTTGCCGGAATCGAGCGCCATCGCCGTGGTAAAGCTCTTGATGGTCGAGCCCATTTCATAGGTGCCTGCCGACATGCGGTTCAGGCGATCCTTGTCCAGCGCATGGACCGGATTGTTCGGGTCGAAATCCGGCACCGATGCCATGGCGATGACTTCGCCGGTCTTGACGTTCAGCACAACCGCACCGGCGGCAATCGCCCGATAGCGTTCCATGGCCTTGACCAGCACATCGCGCATGATGTGCTGCACGCGAATGTCAATGGAGAGACGCACCGGTTCCAGCGACTGCCCGGTCGCAAGACCTACGGAGCGCAGGTCGGTCAGGCCCTGGCTGTCGATATATTTCTCCATGCCCGCAATGCCCTGATTGTCGACATTGACGAGACCGAGGATGTGCGACGCGGTTGGGCCACCCGGATAGAAACGGCGCTTTTCCGTCCGGAAACCGATGCCCGGTACGCCGAGCGCCATGATCTGGCTCTGCTGGCGAGGCGTCAGCCCGCGCTTGACCCAGACGAAGCCCGCGCCGCTTTTCAGGCGCTTGTATGTCGCTTCCCAGTCGAGGTCCGGCAGCACGGTGGACAGCATTTCGATGGTTTCGTCAGGATCGACGATCTTGCGCGGTTCGGCATAGAGCGACGCCGTCTTGATATCGGTAGCGAGAATTTCGCCGTTCCGGTCGAGGATATCCGGGCGCGATGCCAGCTGCTGGACAGCCGGGCCAGCATTATCCTCGTTTTCGCCGCCGATGACGCCGAAATAGATGAGCTTTCCACCCATCACGCCATAGATGCCGACAAAACAGGCGATGGCCATCCACAGGCGATTGCGCGCGCGGTTGCCGTGTTTCTTGCGCGAGCCGACAAACGCCATGTTGCCGGCCAGCTTTTCATCGCCAACCGGCTCAACACCGTTACCTGCCTGCATGTTCTTTTTTCTGAAAGGTCTCAGCCGCATGATCAGTGCCTCGTCCCGCTATTCTTGACGCTGCCGGTCGTGATGGCATCCTTTTCAAGCACGCCGCTTGCCAACAGTTCGTCGCTGCCGGAGATGATCTTCTGGATATCATCCACCGGGCGTTCCGGAATTTCGTTGACGCCAAGGAGAAGCTGTTCGGCTTCGATCGGCTGGAGATTGAGTTCCTTTTCATAGACGCCCACGAGGCTCTGCAAGCGGCCCGGCTGGTTCATCAATGCCCAGTCGGCGCGCAGGAGCGTGATGGTGTCCTTCTCGGAGTCGATCTGCCGCTTCAGCTTGGCGATTACCGCGATCTGTTTTTCCGCGTCATATTTGATCGTGTAGGTGACGGTCGCCGCCACCAGCATCGCCGCTATCATGATGATGTCGAAAGTACGCAGCACTCGTTTAACTCCGGGCCAGTTCGTTCGTCTCGGGCAGTTTGGGCAACCCGAAAAGCGATAGATCGTCTTCCAGTGGCGGATTTTCCGTCCTTGTTCCGGCGCGCAGCTTCGCCGAGCGCGCACGCGGATTTCGTTCTTCTTCCTCAGCCGTCGGGCCGACCGCACCCTTGATCGCCGGCGTAAAGCTCGCGAGACGAACATGCGTTTCCGGTAGATGGCGCGATCCGGCACTACCGCCCGCCCGGTCCGCGAAGTAACGCTTCACCATGCGGTCTTCGAGCGAATGGAAGGTCACGACAACCAGCCGTCCGCCCGGTTTCAGGATGCGCTCGGCAGCAAGCAGCGCCCGCGCCAGTTCGCCCAACTCGTCGTTCACATAGACACGCAGCGCCTGAAACACCCGCGTGGCCGGATGAATGCGATCCTTCGGGTTGCGACCGACCAGCGTTTCGATGGCATTGGCAAGATCGAGCGTGCGCGTGAAAGGCTGCGCCGTGCGGCGCTTGTCGATCATGCGCGCAATGCGGCCCGCATGGCGTTCCTCGCCCAGGAAATTGAAGATACGAGCCAGATCGCCGGTCTTGAGACGGTTGACCACATCGGCAGCGCTCGGCCCTTTTTTCGACATGCGCATGTCGAGCGGACCGTCCTTCTGGAAGGAGAAGCCGCGCTCGGCCTCATCGATCTGCATCGACGACACGCCAATATCGAGCACAACGCCGTCCACCTTGCTGCCCGCTCCCTTCACTGTCGAGACCGCGTCATCCAGGGCAGAGAACCGGGACTCGACCAGATTGAGCCTGCCCGGAAACTGTTTTTCCATCACCCGCCCGGCTTCGATTGCGGTCGGATCGCGGTCAATCGCGATCACGTCCGCACCCGCTTCGAGTATGCGGCGCGTGTAACCACCCGCGCCGAATGTCCCATCGACGATCACCGCGCCAGCTACGGGCTTCAGGGCATCGATCACTTCGGCAATCAGCACCGGAACGTGACGGACTTCAGCCCCACCGGCTTGAGAATTGTCTCCGCCGAGGCTTGCCATCATTCCGATCCTTTCCCGGGTACGCAGCCCGTTAGCTAAAGCGCATTGCGCTTGAGAGCATCTTCCCGCTTTCGGGAGACATGCCTGAGTGTTGCCTTTGGATTCCGCCCATTTGCCGTCGACTTGAGGGCATGACGGATTCGTTCGTCAGTTATCGGATATTAAGCTTAATGAAGCGTTATCCTTTGGATGGGCTTCGCGCCGGAACCCGCTCAGCCTCGGAACTTTCAACAGAGATTTTTTGGAGAGCAGTTTCGCGGCATCGACCGAAAACCGGAGCGCGTTTCACTCAACGCATCACCTCCGGCCCACACGCTATGCATCACAAGCTTATGATTTGTGATGCCCTGCCCCCTGTTGACGTCTCCGCGTCCTTGCCGTATTTAATGCAAATAGTTTGCAACTGCATTACGACATCAAGGCGTTTATAATGGCTCCATATGGAGAAAATTCGTCCGGCGCTGGCGAAGTTACATTTGAAGGCTGGCGGCGCGATCGCGGTGAAGCATCCATGTCCGATGTCCACCGTTCGATCAGGGTCAATCGCTCCGGCTCGAAGTTTCGTCGCGCGCTGTCCTTTTTCGGCCCGGGATATCTGGTAGCTGTTGGCTATATGGACCCCGGCAACTGGGCAACCTCGCTGGCTGGCGGCTCCCGCTTCGGCTATACGCTGCTTTCCGTCGTTCTGCTGTCCAACCTTATGGCCGTGCTCCTGCAGGCGCTTTGCACTCGCCTTGCAGTCGCGACGGGCCGCGATCTGGCGCAGGCCTGCCGGGATGCCTATCCGCGTTTTCTCGCCTGGCCGCTCTGGTTTCTGGCGGAACTTGCAATCTGCGCCACCGACCTTGCCGAAGTCATCGGCACAGCCATCGGCCTCAACCTCCTGTTCGGCATTCCGCTGGAAATCGGCGTCATCATCACCGCAGCCGACGTGCTTCTGGTGCTATATCTCCAGAACAAGGGATTCCGCCGCGTCGAGGCGCTTATCATCACGCTGCTTGGCGTGATCGCGCTCTGTTTCCTCATTCAGATTTTGATGGCGCAGCCGCAATGGGGCGAAGTCATCAAAGGCTTTGCACCCACGACCGAGATCATCCGCAATCCGGACATGCTCTATATTGCGCTTGGCATCATCGGCGCGACGGTGATGCCGCATAACCTCTATCTGCATTCCGGTATCATCCAGACGCGCGACTACGGCCATACGAGCGCTGAAAAGCGCGAGGCCATACGCTTTGCGACATGGGATTCCACCATTGCTCTGACATTCGCGCTGCTCGTCAATGCGTCGATCCTGATCCTGGCTGCTGCGAGCTTCAACGCCACCGGCAATACCGCCGTCGAAGATCTGGACAAGGCACATGCTCTCCTGAACCCGCTGCTCGGCTCGGCCCTCGCGCCAACACTCTTTGCCATTGCGCTTCTGTGTTGCGGGCTGAACTCCACCATCACCGCGACCATGGCCGGGCAGATCGTCATGGAAGGCTTCATCGACATTCGCCTGAAGCCGTGGCTGCGCCGTGCGATCACCCGTTTCGTGGCCATCGTTCCGGCTGCCGTGGTGACGATCATGTATGGCTCTCAGGGAACGACCGAGCTTCTTATCCTGTCTCAGGTCGTGTTGAGCCTGCAACTGCCCTTTGCGATCATTCCGCTTGTCATGTTCACGGCGGAGAAAAAGAAGATGGGATCGCTTGTCGCTCCGCGCTGGGTCACGCTGCTTGCCGCCATCACCGCTGCAATCATCATCGTCCTGAACATGAAGCTGATTTACGACTTCCTGACCGGCGTGCCCATCTAAGGCCCGAAGTGCTTCAGAAGGGCGACTTTGCATTGCAGAGCCGCCCTTTCATTCATTTTACCGCAGCATTGCCGCCATCGGCATAAAGCGCTGTCCCCGCAACGAAACTGGACATGGGACCCGCTAGAAAAAGCGCAGCCTGCGCGATCTCTTCCGGCTGGGCGATCCGCTTCATCGCATGAAGACCGGCGGCCCACTCCTTGTGTTTTTCATCTCCGCCCATTGGCGTGTCCACACCGCCCGGCAGAAGCGCATTTGCCCGGATACCACGGACGCCGTAATCGGCGGTTATGCCCTTCACCAGCCCCATGAGAGCCGCCTTCGAGGTTCCGTAAACCGACATGCCGGGTATGCCGACGCTCGTGCCGACAAATGTGGAGGTGAAGATGATTGAGCCGCCGCCCCGTTCGAGCATGAGGGGGATTTGCGATCTTGCTCCCAGAAATGCGGAAGTGAGATTACCCGCCAGTACCGCTTCCCAATCGCCGGGCGCGATTTCGGCAAGCGGCGCGATGGGACCGACGGTTCCGGCATTGTTGAAAGCAATATCGAGCCCGCCGAATTGATCTTTCGCCGCTGCCACCAGCGCCGCATGGGTCCGGGCTTCCGACACATCCCCGGCAACACAATGCGCCTTTCCGCCAAACGCCGCGATCTCCTGTGCAACGCGCTCAAGTCCCGCGAGTCCGCGCGCGTTCAGCACCAGCGACGCGCCCTCTCTTGCAAAGAGCAATGCGGCCGCACGTCCTATCCCGGACGACGCGCCGGTAATGATTGCAACCTTGTCCTTCAAGCTGGTCATAGTGAACCTCCATGATTTCGTGGAGGTCCCAATTAGAGCCTCGGCCGCAACGCAACTATCCGTTTCTTGCGTTGGAAGATCGAAACCGTCCTGGAGGAAATTGTCAGCCGGTCTGTAAGCCGGGTTCTGTATGGCCAGGCTTGCGCCCGACGTGGCAGCCATTCATCTGGGACGGATGTCGCCACCCGCCTCGTGCAACCCACCCGGACGGCTGATCCGGAAACCGATTGCCGGCCCTTGCGAACCGACGCGCCGTCCCTATTCGGTTTTGCTCCCGATGGGGTTTACCGTGCCGTCTGCATTGCTGCCGACGCGGTGGGCTCTTACCCCACCCTTTCACCTTACCCCGTCATCCCTGCCGTTTCGTCATTGCAACGGTACGGAAGACGGGGCGGTCTGCTTTCTGTGGCACTGTCCCTGGGGTCACCCCCGCCGGGCGTTACCCGGCATCGTGTTTCCATGGAGCCCGGACTTTCCTCACCTGCCGCCTTTCGGCATATGACAGGCGCGGCTGCCCGACCGACTGACACGGCGCATATAGCAACGATAGCGCGACAGTGAAACCGGATTTCGAAAAAATCTCGTCACAACAGAAAAGCCGACAGTGTTGCCACTGTCGGCTTTCCGTTCGCATCAGGCTGCCTGTACTCTACGCGACCGCTGACGCAAATCTGTTAGAGAGCGCGCATATAGGCCTTGACCGAGCTGCAGTACTTCGCAGAGGTCGGGTTCATGCGCGTTGCGCCGTGACCGGCATTGTATTTCAGAATCGTGCCACAGGTGCTTCCGCCGCCGAGCTTCTGCGCCATGGCGAGATACTTCATGCCGAACTGGATGTTCGTGGACGGCTCGTAGAGGCCCTTGGCGGAGCCGGTGTAGCCGAGGCTGCGAGCGGTCGAGAGCTTGATCTGCATCAGGCCGATTTCACCGGCCTTGCCGCGCACATTCGGCTGGAAATTGCTCTCGTGACGCACAACCGCATGGGCCAGTGCGGAGGGCACGCCATAGGTCGACGCATAACGGTTGATGATGGTGGAATAGGCGCCGCCCTTGGCGTTACGGGCGGTCGTCGTGTCTTTCGACTGCGAACGCTTACCGGTGGAACCCTTTGTGGCCGGGGCCGCACGACGGCTGACGACCGATGCCTTCTTGGGCGCTGTGGTTGGCTTTTCCGCCGCGGCAGACTTGTTCTGCTGGCGTGCCTTGAGGAGAGCTGCGAGGTTGGTCGGTTCAGTTGAAGGGGCACTCAGCGCCGGATTCAGGCCAAACGAACTCATCGCGCCGACAAGGGCGCTAACAACAACAAATTTTACTTTCATAACCTACCGTCTTGAAACGTTTCTTTTGTCAGACCGCCTGTCTTGGGGGAGACGATCCTGTTTTTTGATCCCGCCCGATATGGCCTGTAAGGGCCCGTGACCGCTGGGATTGACCAATGAATTGGCGGGGAAATGCAGCTGAAGATTGGTTGCAAAAGTAAAATAGTCTTACAGGTTGCAACATTAGCGATTCATGCGCGGCCGCAGCGAACCGCCGTCACAGCCCCGCTGCAACGGGACTGGATCGATCTATTTTTATGAAAACATTACGAAAATCTGAAATGTTGCCCTTAGACAAACAGATCACTCGTGCCGCTTCAGGCGGTAACATTTTGCAGGGAAAAAATCAGCCTGTAGAGGGTATCTATGGTAGAAACATCGGCCACGCCGTCCACATTCTGTGGCCGAAAATGGCGCTGAAAGGCCTTAATCACGGTCTCCGTATCCTCATCGAAGATGCCAGTGATGGCAATTCCGTAGCCGTAAAGCGCCAGCATGGACTGCAAGGCTTCGACCGGCTGGCCGTTTTCGCCCCTTGCGAGAAACCTTCCGCCGCGGATCGGCGTCGGCTCGATGTAATGGGCGATACCTGCCTCATGAAGCCGCTTCCACGGAAAATTATGGCCGGGATCGGTCTTGCGGGACGGAGCGATGTCCGAATGGGCCAGCACATTCTCCGGTCTGATGGCCTGGCGCTCGCATATGTCGCGGCAAAGGCGGATAACCGCCTCGATCTGTGCATCCTTGAACGGCGGATAATCCTGGAGGTTGCCCGGGTTGACGATCTCTATGCCGATGGAAGCCGAATTGATGTCCGTTTCGCCCTTCCAGAAGCTCTGGCCTGCGTGCCAGGCCCGCGCCTTTTCCGATACCATCTGCACGATCCGCCCGTCTTCATGGACGAGATAATGCGCGGAAACTTCCATGTCCGGCGACTTCAGGACCTGCACCGCCTCTTCGGCGGTTGCCAGACCCGTATAGTGGAGAATGAGAAAGGTTGGCACCTTGCCGTCGCGGCGCGGACCGAAATTGGGCGACGGGTCAAGCATTGCACCGACGAAATCAGGCCGGACAAGCACCAGCTCCTCCAACAATTCGTTCTCGATTTCGTGTGCGCTGCTCATGCAGCCTCCAGATTCTTCTCGATACTCGCCCAGGCTGCGTTTATCGCCGCAAGACGCCTGTTGGCAATGGTTATGAATTCGAGCGGCAACCCTTCGGCCACCAGCCGGTCAGGGTGGTGTTCCTTCACCAGCGCGCGATAGCGCTTGCGGGCCATATCGAAGGACACGCCGCGCTCCAACCCCAGAATGGCGTAGGGATCGTCAGCGCCGCGCTGGACATGCCGGATCGCAATACGGTCGAAGGCCGCCTCGTCATAGCCGAATATATCCGCCACGCCTGCAAGAAAGGCCATTTCCTTTTCGTGCACATAGCCATCGGCGGTGGCGATATGGAAAAGCCCGTCAAGGATGTCTTCCAGCAGATGACAGTCGGTCTGCCCCTCGCTGCACAATCCGGCAAGCTGACGCGCATAGGATTCGTAGCCCGCAACATCCTGTTTGGCGAGATCGTAGAGCCGCGCGACATGCGCCGTCTCTTCCTTCGGCACCGCGAATATGTCCTGAAAGGCGCGGATTTCATCCTGGGTGACAACCCCGTCCGCCTTGGCCATCTTGGCGGAAAGCGCGATCATCGCGATGGAGAAAGCCACCCGGCGGCGCGTGTCGGCATCGCCTTCAAAAACGGTGCGCACGGCTTCGATAACGCCAGTAATGGCATTCGACGCCACGGACGTGACAAACTCACCGATGCGGACCCAAATCGACATGGCACTTTTCTATAGAATTCCGAAAGGACTGAAAACCGCCTAGGCAGGCGAAAGTTGAAAAAACAAACATTTAGAAAGAATATCGAACCGCAGGCTGAGAGCCTCAATCAAAAAGCGTGGGGCCGTGGCGAAAATGGTAATTTTCGAGTACCGGAGCGGAGCGTACTTAAGGATACGTGAGCAGCGGAATACAGAAAGGCGCCATTTGGAGACCGGCACGACGACTGTTGGAACAGGCTCTTACATTATTGCTGCGGCTCGCGGTCGTTGAAGGAGCGCTGTGCGACAGCAGCCGCAGCCTCTCCAGCCGCCTGTGCCTGCTCATCCGTCTGGCCCACCGACTGAGCGGCGGCAACCGCATTTGCGCGCGCCCTTTCGATGGCGGCGGCTTTTTCTTCCGGGGTCACCACACCTGAACTCTCGCGAAGCGACTTGACCAGATCGGGACCTTTTTCCGTGCCCGTGCTTTCTGCCGGCTTGGCAGGCTGCGAAATGGCGGCAGCGCCCTGCTCTCCGCCATTGGTCGTGGCAGCGCTCTCGTCATCTCCCTTGCCGCATGCGGCAAGCGCAACGAGAACGATCGCAGAAATGAAAAAGAGAAAGTTACGGTTCATGACGAAAGCCATAACCGAACCGAGCCTGCGTTGAAACACGGAAAACGCAGAGTGCCCGTCTTTTCCCACTGTGGTTGCCTTAGCGTTCATGTCAAATCCGAAACCGGCCGAAGCCGTCAAGCACGAATGGCGACCCGACACCGGATCGCCATCCGCCTGCAAAGCAGTCACGACATCGCACCCTTAGTTGGAAGGTGCAGTCCCCGTACCCCGCGTCGATGGTGCCGGGGTGGCCGGAGTGGTCGGCGCTGGCGTCGTGTCATTGTTCGAAGGCGCTGCCGGCGTGGATGGTGCCGGTGCGTTGTTCGTATCGTCCTTCTTGTCGTTGCAAGCTGCAAGACCGAGAAGCGATACGGCGGCGACAGAAGCAATCAGAAACTTCTTCACTTAGGCTCTCCTTCCTAGGTTAGGCTCTTGGCCTGGTTTCAGGCATCAATGGCAAGCTTGCCAAACGCCTCGCTGTTTCTCCGTGCGTGGCCGGTTTACCCGGCCAATCACCTTTACGGTCGCTCATCGACACAGAAGTCCTGTCGACTGGACCTTCACACCGAAAAACGGCAACAGCGCGGAAAAGTTCTCTCAAATAGTCTTACCGAACGTAATAAAGCGACAGTATTACAGAGCAGTAGCCCATTTTTTCCCGTTTATAAGCCCGCAATTATTTCGTCACGTCCCTGTCATTGGACGATGTTTAACTTTGCAAAATCGAAGTCTGGATTCGAGGATCAGGGGAACTTTTGATGACAGAGCAGGCAACAGGCGGCACAATTCTCAAGCGTGCTGTGACACAAAACAACGCTCTTTCGCGCGCGGGCTTTTCCGAAAGATTGTTCGCGTGGCTGTTCAAGGGGCTGGTCTATCCGCAAATCTGGGAAGACCCGGAAGTCGACATGGCGGCACTTGCCATCGAGCCCGGCCACCGCATCGTCACCATCGCTTCCGGCGGATGCAATGCCATGTCCTACCTAACCGCCGATCCGGCATGCGTGGAAGCGGTCGATCTCAATCGGGCGCATGTCGCGTTCAACCGGCTTAAACTGGCCGCCGTCAAAAACCTCCCTGATTACAACGCTTTCTACCGCTTCTACGGCAAGGCCGATGACAAGACCAATCTGGCGGCCTACAAGCGCTTCATCCGCCCGCACCTCGACAGCGAAAGCCGCACCTATTGGGAAAAGCGCAAGTGGAACGGCCGCCAGCGCATTTCCATTTTCTGGCGCGACCTCTATCGCCACGGTTTGCTTGGCGTCTTCATCGGCATGGGCCACCGCGTGGCGCGGCTCTATGGGATCGATCCGCGCGACATCTTGAAGGCGCGCACCATGGAAGAGCAGCGCAGTTTCTTCGACACCGCGCTGGCACCGCTTTTTGAAAAACGCATGGTGCGCTGGGCGACGGCCCGCAAATCCTCCCTGTTTGGGCTCGGCATACCGCCACAGCAATATGATGCCCTTGCTACCGCTGGGAATGGCGATATGGCGCTTGTCCTGCGCAGCCGCCTTGAAAAACTCGCCTGCGGCTTTCCCCTTACCGACAATTATTTCGCGTGGCAGGCCTTCGGGCGCGGCTATAGCGGCAATGAGGAGACCGGTCCGCTGCCGCCCTATCTGTCGCGCAGCAATTTCGAAACGGTGCGGGCGCGTGCCGACCGCATGACAGTGCAAAACGCCAGCTATACCGATTTTCTCGCCGCCAAGCCCGCCGCTTCCGTCGACCGCTATATCCTGCTGGATGCGCAGGACTGGATGAATGACGAGCAACTCAACGCGCTGTGGATCGAAATCACCCGCACGGCCGCGCCGAACGCCCGCGTCATCTTCCGCACTGCTGCTGAACCGAGCCTGCTTCCGGGACGGGTAGCGCCCGAGATACTGGATCGCTGGGAATATCAGGCAGACGAGTCCCGCGCCCTGCATGATCGCGACCGTTCGTCGATCTATGGCGGCTTCCACCTCTATATCTTGAAGGATGCCTGACATGCTGCGCAGCCCATGGAGTGTTCAGGGTATGGACCACGCCAACCTCATGGATCGGGTCTACCGTCGTCAGCGGCATTTCTACGATGCAACCCGCAAATACTATCTTCTGGGTCGCGACCCAATGATTGCGGGGCTGGACGTTCCCCGGAACGGCACGGTTCTGGAAATCGGCTGCGGCACGGGCCGCAATCTGGTGAAGACTGCGGAACATTATCCTGACGTCACGCTCTTCGGCATCGATATTTCCGCGGAAATGCTGGATACCGCCCGCCATGCGGCGGAACGCGCCGGCATCGAAAGCCGCGTCCGCCTCGACCGGGCCGACGCAGCGCAATTCGACCCGGAGCGATTGTTCGGACAAGCGGGCTTTGACCGGATTTTCATTTCCTATGCGGTGTCGATGATCCCGCAATGGCAATCGGTCATCCGGGAAAGCGTCCGACACCTCAATGCGGGCGGCGAACTGCATATCGTCGATTTTGGCGATCAGTCTCGTCTGCCCCGCTGGTTCGCAAAAGCTCTGTTCAAATGGCTGGAATGGTTCCACGTCACACCGCGCAGCGACCTTTTTGCGATTTGCGATCAGCTCGCACAGGAACGGAACGCCACTGTTGAAAAGCGCATTCTGTATCGCGGCTTTGCCTGGATAGCGGTCGTTCGTGCGGCGATGCCAGCCACTTCAACAGATTAGCAGCAAACTTGACCGGCAGACTGGTGACGTCTGCCTCCGGATCGCGTAACCGTTAGAGGACTGATTCGCGACACGGAACCACTATATGAACCGTCTGGCCAGCTGCAGCATTCTCGCCCTCGGCGCTTTACTTCTTTCCGCCTGCACGACGGTGGACTACGACTTTTCCGACGTAAAGAAATCAGGTGGTTCGGTAGCCCGCATTCCACCGCCGTCAGGCCCGGTGAAGGCGCCCCGTTTCGGGGATCGCGACCCGCACGACTGGACCGGCAAGACGCCGTGGCACTATCCGATCCACGGCACGGACGTTTCCAAATACCAGACCAATATTGACTGGAGCGCCGTTCGCGCCAGTGGCATTTCCTTTGCCTTCATCAAGGCGACCGAAGGCGGCGACCGGGTCGATGACGGCTTTCAGGAACATTGGAACGGCGCCCGTCAGGCAGGCATCGCCCGGAGCGCCTATCATTTCTATTATTTCTGCCGTCCGGCGATCGAGCAGGCGCGCTGGTATATTCAAAACGTACCGCGTGACCCCGGCGCGCTTCCGCCCGTTCTCGACATGGAATGGAACCCGCAGTCGCCAACCTGCAAGCTGCGCCCCAACGCAGCCGTTGTGCGCAAGGAAATGCGCATTTTCCTGCAAGCGCTGGAAAAACATTACGGCAAGCGCCCGATCGTCTACACGACGGTCGATTTCTTCGATGACAACGATCTGCGGCAGATGGCGGATTATCCGTTCTGGCTGCGCTCCGTCGCCGGTCATCCTGACGAAAAATACGGACCGCATCCGTGGACGTTCTGGCAATATACCGGCACCGGCTCCATTCCCGGCATCAAGGGCGACGCCGACATCAACGTCTTCGCAGGTGACGCCAATACGTGGAAAAAGTGGCTGGAAAGCAACAAGGTCCGCTAACACGGCCCAGTTTGGCAGTTCACACCAAGTTTTGCTTCATTTCCGGGGCTTGTTGGGGCAATAGCAAAACAATCCTCGGAAGGGAGCCGACTGCTCCCGGTTTATTAGTGTGAGTTACCAATGAAGTTGTTTGCTTCAGTTATCGCAGCCGCCCTGCTGGCATCGACAGCCATGTCCAATGCACAGGCCGCCGCGTCCCCTGCGCCTGCTGCGGCCCCGGCTGAAAACGCCGTCAATCTTCCAAAGCCGGAATGCGAGATCGATTTCGGCCAGTGGATGGACAATCTGACCAAGGAAGCCCGTGACGCCGGTGTCGGCGAGAAGGGCATCGCCGAACTGCACAAGGCCATGCTTGAGCAGAAGGTGCTCGACCGCGACCGCAAGCAGACTGTCTTCAACCTGACCTTCACCGAATTTTCCAAGCGCCTCATCTCGGAAGCGCGCCTGAAGAAGGGCCGTGACAATCTGGTCAAATATGCCGATGTCTTCAAGAAGGTCGAAGATACCTATGGCGTACCGGGACCAGTCCTTGCCGCCTTCTGGGGCCTGGAAACCGACTATGGTGCCATTCAGGGAGATTTCGACACGCTCAATGCGCTTGTCACCCTTTCCTATGACTGCCGCCGCCCGGACCTGTTCCGCCCGCAGCTGATCGCCCTTCTCAAGCTTTTCGATCAGGGGGTCGTCGATGCGGCGACCACTGGCGCATGGGCTGGCGAAATCGGCATGATGCAGCTTCTGCCGAAGGACTATCTTGAACGTGGCGTTGACGGCGATGGCGACGGCAAGGTCGATCTGAAGAACAGCGTTCCCGACGCCATGATGACCGCCGGTCGCATGATCTCGGAACTCGGCTGGAAACGTGGCCAGCCATGGCTCGAGGAAGTTCGCCTCACCAAGGACCTGCCTTGGGAAGAAGCGATCCGCACCAATCGCAAGCCGCATTCCTGGTGGGCTGAACAGGGCGTGACCGGCCTCAATGGTCCGCTCGGTCCGGATGACGGTGATGCGTCGCTTCTGCTGCCGCTTGGCCGCAAGGGACCGGCTTTCCTGTCCTATCCGAACTTCGACGTGTTCGTGGAATGGAACAAGTCCATCGTCTATGCGACCACGGCGGCCTATTTCGCGACCCGTCTGGCGGGTGCGCCTGCCTTCGATCCCGGCACCCCGGTTCCCGGCCTGACGCAGGACCAGCTGAAGGAACTCCAGACCAAGCTGCAGGCGCGCGGCTATGAAATGGGCAAGATCGACGGCGTTTTCGGTGTCGCCACCCGCGATGCCGTGCGCGCCGAACAGTTGCGCCTCGGAATGCCCGCCGATTCCTGGCCAACGCAGGAGCTTCTCGACAAGCTCTGATATTCGACAAGGCGCGGAGTTCAAAGCCCGCGCCTTTTCCTTTCCCGAACTGAAATGCGCCCCATGCTCACAACGCTGTTCGTCGTCCTTCCCGTTTTCGCGCTGATTTTCTCCGGCTGGGGTGCCTTCAGGCTGAAAATTCTCGGGCCGCATGCAATAGCGGAGCTGAACCGTTTCGTCGTCTATCTTGCACTGCCTGCCCTGCTCTTCGACATCATGGCCAATACCCATGGCAGCGAGCTGTGGCAGCCAGGCTTCATCGCAGTGTTTCTGCTTTCAAGCGCCATTGCTTTCGCATTGCCATTTCTGGTGCGGCTGCGCGGAAAAATGCCGCTTGCCGATACCGCGCTGGACGGCCTGAACGCCGCCTATCCCAATACCGGTTATATGGGCATCCCGCTTTCGATGATCGCTTTCGGCTCGGGCGTTCTGGCCGCGACAACCATTTCGATCATCATCACCGTCTGCGTCACCTTCGCTTTTGCCATCGTGCTAATCGAAATCGGCCTGCAAACCGAAAAGAAGCCGCTCCGTCTCATCTGGAAGGTGGTGCTATCCCTGATCCGCAATCCGCTGCTTGTCGCTCCAGCGCTTGGTGCCGTGGTGTCCTTTCTGGGGCTCGCGATCCCACCCCCGGCGGAAACCTTCCTCAAGATGCTCGGCGGTGCCGCATCGCCTTGCGCGCTCGTGGCCCTTGGCCTGTTCCTCGCCCAACCGCGCAAGATCGAACGTGAAAGCGTGAATGCCATCGCCTTCCTGGTCTCGGTGAAGCTCATCGTTCAACCGCTCGCAACCTGGCTGCTGGCGGTCCATGTGTTCGGACTACCGCCCCTGCTGGCGCAGAGCGCCGCGCTTCTCGCAGCCCTGCCGACCGGCACCGGGCCGTTCATGCTGGCCGAGCATTATCGTCGCGAAGCGGCGATAACCTCCAACGTCATCCTCTATTCGACCGTGATATCAGTCCTCACCTTGTCGGCATATCTGGCGCTAATTCGCTGAAATGGGCTAAAAACGTGTCAAAAAAGCTGTGGCAAGTGCGGCGAAAACAGCACCAAACGTGGCAGTTCGATGTCTTTTTCATGAAATGTGAACAAATTTTTCTAGTCAAATATTTCAATAGTTTAGAGGGTAAACAATAGGTTTATTCCCCTATCACGGCAGATTGCAGAACGAAATCTTCTTTTGTTCGGGGCGTTTTGCGCTTAGATTCCGGTTTCCTACCAGCGCGCGTCCGACCAGTCGGGCGCATATGAAGGAGACAGACCAATGGGACTTACGCGATCTTTGAATGTCCTCATGATCTGTGCGGCATTTGCATTTGTTGCAGCGTTGATAGCAGGGGTCATCCCTTAGAGTATGTCTCCCGAAAGTGGGAACCGGTTTCGGGATAAAGACACCAGCCTAAACAGGAAATGCTCTAAGGGAAATGGCCTAAACCATTACGGCGGCTTCGGTTTTTGAGGATAGGTCGACCCGCACGAAAACGAGAAAGCCCGGCGAAATCGCCGGACTTTCTTTTGTTTCAGGCCATTTCCAGCGCTGCTTCCGCCTTCGGCCTTATGCCGATCATATGGCAGATCGCAAAGGGCAGATCGGCGCGATTCATCGTGTAGAAATGGAAATCCTGCACGCCGCGTTCGATCAGATCCATCACCTGTTCGGCGGCAATTGCGGCTGCCACCAGCTGGTGCGTCTGCGGATCGTTGTCCAGCCCGTCGAAACGCTCGGCCAGCCAGGCCGGAATATGCGTCGCCGACCGCGCGCAGAAATTCTTGACCTGCTTGAAGTTGTGTACCGGCAGCACGCCCGGAACGATGGGGATGTAGATGCCTGCGCGGCGAACCCGCTCGACATAACGCTCGTAAAGATCGTTCTCGAAGAAGAACTGGGTGATGGCGCGCGTCGCACCATTATCGACCTTGCGTTTCAGCATATCGATATCAGTTGCAAAATCCGGGCTTTCCGGATGCTTTTCAGGATAGGCGGAAACTGAAATGTCGAAATCCGCAATATTGCGCAGGCCGGAGACCAGTTCGGCACCGTTCTGGTAGCCGCCCGGCGTCGGCACATATTTTTCGCCTATACCCGCCGCCGGATCACCGCGCAGCGCCACGAAACGATTAACGCCAAACGCTGCGAATTCACGCACCACACGGTCGACTTCCTCACGCGTCGCATCCACGCAGGTCAGATGCGCGGCGGGCTTGACGTCGGTTTCCTTGAGAATGCGCGCAACGGTGCGCGCCGTGCGTTCCCGCGTGGAACCACCGGCGCCATAGGTCACCGAAACGAATTCAGGCTGCAACGGGGCGAGCCGCGTGACCGTATCCCAGAGACGCTGTTCCATTTCTTCCGTCTTGGGAGGGAAGAATTCGAACGATACCCGGGTGGTCTGGCCAACGTCCGGTCGGCGGGAAAGACCGTAAAAACCCATCAAACTGTCTCCGTCATGCTCGGAGCATTTTGCAGCCAGATGGAAACATCGGGCGTCGCATAATGCCGTGAATACAAATATTTAGAGTGTGCTTCCGTCTGACTTCATCAAGCCGAAACGCGCTCTATCGTTTTCGACACCGGGTCGGCGATCAGAAGGCGCGGATCGCGGGCAAGCCACAGCTTCACTGTCAGCCCCTGATCTCCGTTGGTAGCCTTCGGCTCCAGCTCCAGTGTCTTTTCCGGTTCAAGACCGGCATCCCTCATCCAGCCCAGCATCTGCTCGTCGCTGAAGCCAAGCCGCAGATGCGCGTGCTCCTCGCGCAGGAACTCAAGCCTGTGCGGTGCAAAATCGACGATCAGCAGCCGCCCGTTGGGGCGCAGCGCCCGCGCGCCTTCCCTGATCGCAGCCAGCGGGTCGTCAAGAAAGTGCAGAACCTGATGAATGGTCACCAGATCGAAACTCTCGCGCTCGACAGGCAGCGCATAGACATCGCCCTGACGAACCTGGGCATTGCCGATTGCCGCCAGATCGAGATTGGCCCGCGCCACGGCAAGCATGTCGCGATTGATGTCGATACCGACGCCGCGAAGGTAAAGCGGCGCAAAAAGCTCCAGCAACCGGCCCGTACCCGTGCCGACATCCAGCATGGCCTGAAACGGCTTGTCGCCGACTATTTTCTTGAGCGCCACTTCGACCGCGTCTTCGGGCACATGCAGCTTGCGTATCTGATCCCAGCTGCCGGCATTGGCGCTGAAATAGGCGGCTGCCTTTTCCTGACGGCTGGACTTCACCTGCGACAGGCGCTCCATGTCGCGCTCGACCAGCGCATCGGCACTGTCGAGGCGCGCCAGAAGCCCGCGCGCCAGATCACCGCTGATCACATTGTCAGCGAGACGGAAATAGGCCCACGCCCCTTCCTGATAGCGATCGATCAGATCAGCTTCGGCCAGCAGCTTCAGATGACGCGAAACACGCGGCTGGGATTGCCCCAATATCGTCGTGAGGTCCGAAACGGTCAGGTCGCCCCGCGCCAACAGCGCCAGAATGCGCAAGCGGCTTGGCTCCGCCACCGCCTTCAACACATCCACCATCTGATCGAGTTGCAGCTGCAAACTGCTCATCACTTGGCCCTCGGGCTGACTAAAAGACATAAAGATATGTTTATATGGAAAACAATTTTGACGCAAGGACTTTTCATGCAGAATGGCGGCGTAAGGGATTCGCAAACGAGCGCCCCACGCCTTACGGATGCACGAAAAACGTTCCAGACAGGAAGCCAAGCGTCGTGCTTCCTGAAATCGGTTCGGATTTTCAGGCGCATGCGGATATGGAAGGAGAGCAGAATGAGCGCAGGCACCAATCGCCAGAAGGCAATCGCCAAGTCCCTGACGCTTCTGCTTCCGGCCGTCCCCTATTCGGACTCCGAACCTATCCGCGCCGCAGCACTTGCTCCGCATATGAAGACGCTGCCGCCTTCCACTGCCGTGTGGCTCGCGACCGTTGCGCATGTGCGCCATTCCCACACCGATTACGACGCGCTGCGCGACGAAGGCTATGACAGGGATTCGGCACGGTTCTTCGTTTTGGATGCGATCAACGCGAAACTCACGGAGTGGCGCTCCACACGGCTCGTCTCGCCGGAGGACGATGAAGTCGTACAGATGTAAACCAGCCGGGATTTACTGTTTTGCCGCCGCACATTTGGGCCGGGTCAACCGCACGGTATATTGCCGTGGACCAACCATGCCTTGCGGTGTCGGCAGGGTGACGATCCTGGCCTTCAACCTGCATGTTCCGACCCGGACATCGTAAGAACCGGAATCCTGTCGGGTGATACTCTGGATGGGCTGGCCCGGAAAGCGCTTTCCGACCGCCTCGGTCACGGAGGCGAGTTCCCGGCCTGCCTCGACATTCGGTGCGAGCACCGCATGAGCAGGGAAAGTAAGCAGCACCATGAATAGGGCCGCCCCCAAAAACGGGACCGCGAACGCATTATGCCTTTGCTTGAAATGCTCTGATCTCAGAAAATATTTCATGAAAACGCCCCATAAAAACTCCCGGATGATAGCGCATCGCGGAATGCAAGGCCACACAATGCATTCAGCCCGCAATCGTACCGATCCGGGCCTGAAAATATTCCAGCTTGGCGAATGTCAATCGACCGAACCGTGCCCTTGCAGATAGCCGTGCGTGCGCGGGTTCGGCATCACGATACTGACGACGAAGACTACCACCATGATCACGGTCACATACCAGAAGAAGCCGCTTTCCATGCCCTGCTGCTTGAACCACAGCGCCACATATTCCGCCGTGCCGCCAAAAATAGCGTTGGCGATGGCATAGGAAAAGCCGACGCCCAGCGCCCGCACTTCCGCCGGAAACAGTTCTGCCTTCACGATGCCGCTGATGGAGGTGTACATGCTGACGATCGCCAGCGCGATCACGATATAGATGAACGCCCAGAGCGGACTCTGAACCGAACCGATCAGCGTCAGGAGCGGAATCGTCGTCAGGATGGAAATGCCGCCAAACCCGATCATCATCGTCTTGCGCCCGATCTTGTCGGACAATGCGCCAAAGAGCGGCTGCATCAGCATATAGACCAGCAGCACGACGGTCATGGTTTCGCTGGCCGTTTCCTTGCTCATGCCAGCCGTGTTGACCAGATATTTCTGCATATAGGTGGTGAAGGTATAGAAGGCGAGCGAACCGCCAGCCGTGAAGCCGACCACAACGAGGAAAGCCTTGCGGTGGTTCTTCCAGATATTGGCGAAGCTGCCCGCTGCCTTGTTGCTGCGGGTTTCTTCCGTCGAGGTCTCGTGAAGGGTCCGCCGCAGGAAAAGCGCCACGATGGCCGCGACACCGCCAATGGCGAAAGGAATGCGCCAGCCCCAGGCGTGAAGCTCATCCGATGTCAGGAAGAACTGCAGCACCACGATCACCAGAACGGCAAGCAACTGCCCGCCGATCAGCGTGACATACTGGAACGAGGAAAAGAAGCCACGACGACCGGCCAACGCCACCTCGCTCATATAGGTAGCGGTGGTGCCGTATTCGCCACCGACGGAAAGCCCCTGCAAAAGCCGCACAATCAGCAACAGGAATGGTGCCGCAATGCCAATGCTCTGATAGGTCGGCAGAATGGCGATCGCGAAAGAACCGAGGCACATCATCGTGACCGAAATCAGCATGGATGTGCGTCGGCCGAGCCTATCGGCAATGCGGCCAAAGAGCCAGCCGCCGATAGGGCGCATGAGGAAACCAGCCGCAAAAATCGCAGCCGCGTTCAACAACTGGCTGGTCTGGTCTTCGGCGGGAAAAAACTGCGACGCAAAGTAAAGCGCGCCGAAGGAATAGACGTAAAAATCGTACCACTCCACCAGATTGCCCGATGCGCTGGCCACGATGGCAAAGACGCGGCGGCGCGTGTCATGGGCATCATGTGCCGCTTCGATCTCGCCATTGGCGTCAGCATGCATTTCTGCATTGTTCATTCTGAAAACTCCCGATAGCGGGCAGTTGTCGAACAGCCCGCAAGCCGCCGGTCCCATGCGGGATGACCGAAATCGGCGATTGTTTCACTTCACAAACATAAAAAGCGATCCGCGTTTCAGTCGAAAGGCAGCCTCGCATTTGAAATGTCCTCCCGGTCAAAATCATGCCGTCTGAATCGCTGGCGATGACAGACGGTCCTTGAACCGGCGGTCTCGGTGTTCATTCCCAACGAAGAATATAAACGGAGCAAGAGCATCGAAACCGGCCTCCTGAACGAAATCGCGACGGGATGAAACGCATCACGGCGTTGCGATCACAGGCTCCATATCTAGAGCGGTTTCAGGATGCGGCCAGACCATAGGAACAAAATCGTTTGCATGCAATCTATTACAATATGAGAAATTGCTAAATGAAACGGCTGGCAGCGCCGCCTGTTCCAGAGACGATGCAACCCTTTGAAATAACAAATAAATAATTGAGATCGCCCGCACGGGCAATCGATCAATTCCCCGTGTGGAGCGACCTTTGAGACAGTTATTTCTTTTGAGCGACCAGAAAAATACGCGGAAAACGCAACAGCACTTTTCCGTCGACCGTCGCTGGATAATGCGGCGCGATCTGCTCTTTGTAGGCCTCCAGATAGTCGGCCTGTTCCTGCTCATCGAGCGGATCGAGAAAAGGCCGCAAACCTGTCCCCTTCACCCATTCCACAATGGCATCCACGCCATCCAGCGGATGGTTATAGATCGTATGCCATAGATCGATCCGTGCAGCCTGGCTGGCCAGTGCGTTGTAATATTCCGCCACCGGCGGCAAAGGCTCCCTGCCCTCGGTGCCGATCTTGGCGGCAAAGGCTTCCGTTCTGGCCACGTCGCGCATGCCGACATGCGTGGGCTCACCCATATTATCCGGCATCTGGACGGCCAGCACTGCGCCGGGACGAAGCAGCGACAAGAGGCGCTTCATCTGCGCGATGTGATCGGGAAGCCACTGGAACACGGCATTGGAGAAAAGAACATCGGTCTGCGCATCCGGCTCAAAGCTCGTCACGTCGCCGATGGTGAAATCAACATGCGGCAGGCGCGCCCTGGCCTTTTCGATCATGTCGGGTGATGTGTCGAAGCCGGAGACATGGGCGTCTGGCCAACGTTCGGCCAGAAGCTCCGTCGAATTGCCCGGGCCGCAGCCGATATCGACAACCTTGCGCGGCGCGTCGAGCGGTATCCGGGCCAGAAGATCACGCGCCGGGCGACTGCGTTCGTCTTCAAACTTCAGATATTGCTTTGCGGACCAGTCTTTCATCCTGTCTCCCTTCATCAAACGAAAAGGCCGGCGCTATGCACCGGCCTTTTGAGAGTAATTAACGAGTGAGCGGCTTATAGGTAACCCGCTTGGGATTGACGCTATCCGGTCCAAGACGGCGGATCTTGTCGGCTTCGTAATCCTCGAAGTTTCCTTCGAACCATTCGACGTGGCTGTCGCCTTCGAATGCGAGGATGTGCGTCGCCAGGCGGTCGAGGAACATGCGATCGTGGCTGATGATAACGGCGCAGCCCGCGAAATTTTCGAGCGCATCTTCAAGCGCGCCGAGCGTTTCCGTATCGAGATCGTTGGTCGGTTCGTCGAGGAGCAGGACATTGCCGCCGGATTTCAGCATCTTGGCCAAGTGAACGCGATTGCGCTGACCGCCCGAAAGATTGCCGACCTTCTGCTGCTGGTCACCGCCCTTGAAATTGAACGCACCGCAATAAGCGCGGGAGTTCATTTCAAACTTGCCGAGCTTGATGACGTCATTGCCGCCGGAAATTTCTTCCCATACGGTCTTGTTGGCGTCGAGTGCGTCGCGGCTCTGGTCCACATAGGAAAGGTGAACCGTGTCGCCGATGCGAACCGAACCCTTGTCCGGCTGATCCTGCCCCGTCAGCATCTTGAAGAGCGTCGATTTACCGGCGCCGTTCGGGCCGATCACCCCGACAATGCCGCCAGCCGGAAGTTTGAAGCTCAGATCGTCGATCAGCAGGCGGTCGCCAAAGCCCTTCGACAGGTTCTCAACCTCGATGACCACCTGACCCAGACGCTCGCCCACCGGGATGATGATCTGCGCGTCGCCGGGGCGGCGTTCTTCCGCGCTCTTGACCAGTTCGTCATAGGCCTTGATACGCGCCTTGGACTTGGCCTGACGCGCCTTCGGGCTTGCTGAAATCCACTCGCGTTCACGCGACAGCGCCTTTTCACGCGCTGCTTCCTCGCGGCCTTCCTGCTGCATGCGCTTGGCCTTGGCTTCCAGATAGGCGGAATAGTTGCCTTCATACGGAATGCCGCGACCACGGTCGAGCTCGAGAATCCAGCCCGTCACATTGTCGAGGAAGTAACGGTCGTGGGTGATGATCAGCACCGAACCCGGATATTCGCGCAGGTGCTTTTCCAGCCATGCGGTCGTTTCGGCATCCAAATGGTTGGTCGGTTCGTCGAGAAGCAGCAGGTCGGGCTTGGAAAGCAGAAGCTTGCAAAGCGCCACGCGACGCTTTTCACCACCCGAAAGCTTGGACACGTCCGCATCGCCCGGAGGGCAGCGCAGCGCTTCCATGGCCATTTCCACCTGGCTGTCCAGATCCCAGAGGTTCTGGCTGTCGATGATGTCCTGCAGCTTTGCGCCTTCATCCGCCGTTTCGTCGGAATAGTTCATCATCAGTTCGTTGTAACGGTCGATGATCGCCTTCTTCTCAGCGACGCCTTCCATCACATTGCCGAGCACATCCTTGGACGGATCGAGTTCCGGTTCCTGCGGGAGATAACCGCAGGTCGCGCCTTCGGCGAGCCACGCCTCGCCGGTATATTCCTTGTCGAGACCGGCCATGATCTTGAGCACGGTCGACTTACCGGCGCCGTTGGGACCGAGAATGCCGATCTTGGCGTCAGGGTAGAAGGAGAGATGAATGTTCTCCAGAATCTTCTTGTTGCCATAGGCCTTGTTGAGGCCGGACATGTGATAAATGAACTGGCGTGCCATAAAGCGCGTCGTCTCCGCAGGTTGAGAAGCGCGGGTCGCCGATCAGGTCGAACCGCGCGGAAATTGCTGAGGCGTATGTAGGCCAAATATGCCCCGGAAGCAAACGCCAACCCGCGAAATGGAAGCAGCCGGAACCACCAGTCCGCATCTGCTCGAGAAACAAATATAATGAAACCGGGCGCGGATATTTCCGTCACCCGGTTTCCCCTCTGGCCACCGTCCGCGAAAGTTTCCTCCCTTTCATCGGACGGCCTGCAAGTTATGACGTGAATTCTGTCTCTAGACGCCCCTGGATGCCCTTCAAAACCCCGTCTGCAAAGCTAGATTTGCCCAAGCTTTTGCGCTTTTCAAGCAGAATCTGCACAAAAAACGCTATTGCCTAAAATTCGTTCACCCGTCGATCCAATGCCTGTTTTAGCGACGCTGCATCGGGGAGATTGACTATTTGCACGGCATAAAATCAGATGGCGAAATGACGTTCAAAACCATTCATCATCTGCCGGTCGCAGACAAATCAGAACTTCCGTTCCGCACCGTCCGCGCCGCCATGCCGCGAGCGGTTGTCCAGCTGTGCCACGGCCTCGCCGAACATTCGGCGCGATATGAACGCTTCGCCTTCGCCCTCGCGGCGGCTGGCTGCCACGTCTATATTCACGACCATCGCGGGCACGGCACCAATATCGGTGCTCATGCACCGAGAGGCACGTTCGCGCAAAAGCAGGGCCATATCGTGGCCATCGAGGACGTGCGGGCGCTCAACCGTCACATTCACGAGAAGCATCCGGGCTTGCCCGTGGTACTTTTCGGCCATTCTATGGGCGGGCTGATCGCGCTGAACTATGTGCTGGACCATGCCGACACAGTGAATGCGGCGGCGGTCTGGAATGCAAATTTTGACGGTGGAGCGCAAAGCGCTGCGGCACTCGCACTTCTTTATATGGAGCGCATGCTGAAAGGCTCGGACGTTCCAAGCAGCATTCTGCCGAAAATGACCTTCCGCGCCTGGGGCCGGTCCATAAAGGGCCACCGCACGCTGTTCGACTGGCTTTCGCACGATGCAGCGGAGGTCGATGCCTATATCGCCGATCCGCTTTGCGGCTTCGACGCCAGCGTGGCGCTGTGGATCGACATTTTCCGGTTGATCCGGCGCGGGGCCGACGACCGCAATTTCTCAAAGGTTCCGCGGGACATGCCGTTCAATCTGGTTGGCGGCGCCGAAGACCCGGCAACGGCGAACGGCGCCGCTGTGCAGAAGTTGGGGGAGAGAATGCGGAAGATGGGCTTCAAGCGTGTCGATTGCACGATCCTTCCCGGCACCCGCCACGAAAGCCTCAACGAGACCAACCGGGATCAGGTGATGCAGAATTTTCTGGATTGGCTGGCGGAGGCTCTTCCGTCACCGGCATTGACCAGCTAGAAAACGGCAGTCAACCGATCAATCGAGTTATTATCCGGGCCAGAACTCACGATTACTTGAACCGTCTTGGCTTTGCCATGCAATCAATGCTATGCAGCGCGCCTTGCGCGCTATCGGGTTTCCGGGCAGGTAAGCCGGGCTTAAGCAGATGGCGCGAGGAATGAAGGAACACTCCGCTTGGACACACCGACGATTTCTGTGGTTATCCCCTGCCGCAACGAAGCCGACAATCTTGCCTTTCTGCTGGATGAAGTCGATGCCGCCATGCAGGGCCGCGCATACGAAGTCATCGTCGTAGACGACGGTTCGACGGACTCGACCAGCGACGTACTCGCGGGCCGCATCCATGCAGGCAAGCCGCTTCGCCATCTGCGCCATGATCGTTCATCGGGCCAGAGCGCCGCAGTGCGCTCCGGTGTCTTCGCGGCGCGCGGCAAGATCGTCGTGACCATGGATGGCGACGGGCAGAACAATCCCGCCTATCTCCCCGTTCTGGCGGATGCGCTGATCAAAGCCGGACCGGATTACGGCATTGCAGCGGGACAGCGCCTCAAGCGCACGGATACGAAACTCAAGCAGTTGTCGTCGCGCTTTGCCAATAATCTGCGCGGCGCGATCCTCAAGGACAAGACGCGCGATTCCGGCTGCGGCCTGAAAGCGCTGCATACCGACCTGTTCCGGCAACTGCCGTTCTTCGATGGCTGGCATCGCTACCTTCCTGCGCTGGCGCTGCGCGAAGGCTACGATGTGGTGCATGTCGACGTGGTCGATCGCGAACGCCGCCACGGCAAATCCAATTACGGCATTCTGGACCGTGGAATGCGCGGCATTCTGGACCTTTATGGCGTCTGGTGGCTGCGCAAGCGCCGCAAGGTCGTTCCTCGCGTGAGGGAGATCACCCATGACTGATATTTTCAACAGCCTGTCGCAGTGGCTGCACGACGTTTTCGTGGCGCAATGGGATGGCTGGATCGTGCTGGGCTTTGTCGCCCAGGCCTGTTTCACCATGCGCTTCGTGGTGCAGTGGCTCGCATCCGAAAAGGCAAGGCGCAGCGTCATGCCGGTGGCCTTCTGGTTCTTCTCGCTGTTCGGCGGCGCTTTGCTGCTGATCTATGCCATCCAGCGCAAGGACCCGGTCTTCATCGCCGGTCAGGGCCTCGGCCTCATCGTCTATATCCGCAATCTCTGGCTCATCGCCAACGAAAAGAAGCGGCTGACAGCCGGGGAGTAAACTCCCCGGTTCAGAATTATTGTTTTTAGGCCCTCAGCGTCCGGCCCACTGAGCGATAGTCAAGCCCGGTACCGGCAATGTCCTCGGCCTTGTAGACATTGCGCAGATCGATCAGCACATTTCCGGCCATGACACCCGCCACCCGTTTCAGATCGAGCGCACGATAGGCGTTCCATTCCGTCAGCAGAGCCACGACACCCGCCCCCTCTACAGCTTCGTAGGCTGAATTGCACCAGACAACATCGGGCAGCACCGCCCGGGCCGCGTCCATAGCTTCCGGATCGTGCGCCTGAACCCTGATTCCGGCCTTCTGAATGGCCGCGATAATGTCGAGCGCGGGAGACTCGCGAATATCGTCGGTGTTCGGCTTGAAGGCGACGCCTAGAACAGCAACCCTGTCCGCACCGCTCTCCTTGGCGGCGGTCACGATCCGTTCCGCCATGGATTGCTTGCGGGTTTCATTGACCGCTATAACCTGCTCGATCAGCGACTGACGCGCCTCGTATTTCTTGCCGGTTGCAGCAAAGGCGCGCGTATCTTTCGGGAAGCACGATCCGCCGAAACCCGGTCCGGCATGCAGGAACTTGGAGCCAATACGATTATCCATACCGATGGCGCGAGCCACTTCCTGCACATTGCCGCCGGTCTTCTCGCAAAGGTCGGCGACCTCGTTGATGAAAGTCACCTTCATGGCCAGAAAGGCATTGGCCGCATATTTGATGATTTCGGCATTTTCCAGCGAGGTGACGACCATCGGTGTTTCACGCAGGTAAAGCGGACGATAGAGGCGCTGCATTGCGGCCTTGCCGCGCTCGTCCTCCACGCCGACGACAACACGGTCGGGTCGCATGAAATCCTCGATCGCCGAACCTTCCCGCAGAAACTCCGGATTGGACACCATCGAGAACGGTACACCCGGATTGGCGGCCTTGATGCGGTCGCGTATGCGCGCATTGGTGCCGACTACGACTGTCGACTTGATGACGACGACGGCGCCGGGCTTCATGGCGGCAGCGATTTCGTCCGCAGCAGCCTCGATATATTGCAGATCCGCCTCGCCGTCGCCGCGACGGGATGGCGTGCCTACCGCGATGAAGATGACATCGGCATCCGCGACACTTGCCGGAAGGTCAGTGCTGAACTCCAGCCTGCCATCGCGAATGTTGCGGGTCATCAATTCATCGAGACCCGGCTCGAAGATGGTGACCTTACCGGCCTTCAGCCGTTCGATGATCGACGGATTCTTGTCCACGCAGGTGACGTGAAAGCGAATTCGGCAAAACACACACCCGAAACCAGCCCCACATAGCCCGTTCCGATCATCGCCAGCTTCATATGTTCAGTCCTTCAGTTTGCATTCGCGAGAGCCTGATGAGATTCCGGCTCCGGTTTGCCGGAAATGGAGGCGTTAGAGAACCGGAGCATCGTTCACTTAAAGTTACATGCGGACCGGAAGCGTCAAACAACACCATTTGCAGGCTGCCAGAACCGAAATATCGGTAGCATCACAGCCATTTGTCGTAGTCCGACACCAGCAGATGCAGCGGCTTCTCGTTTTCTTCGATATTCGAAAAGCGGCCGATCGGCTCGCGGAAAATATTATCAGTCAGGTCGTCATTGACGGTCGAAACTTCACCGATCAACACGTCACCGCCCTCGCCCCAGAAGGCATGCCAGTTGCCGGGCAGCAGTGTCACGCTTTCACCCGGCTGAAGCTTCAAGTGAGCGCCGGCCTTCTGCGTCACAAGGCGTCCGTCGGTTGCAACCGTCACGTCGGTTTCCTTGTCCACGCTGCCGTCGGACCGCGAATTGAACAGTTCGAGCACCAGCGTGCCGCCACCACGATTGATGATGTCTTCCGCCTTCACCACATGGCGATGCATCGGGGAAAGCTGGTTCTTGCGCGAGATCATGATCTTTTCGGCATAGAGCATGCCACCGCCGCGCTTGAGGTCCTCGGCATTGCCGTTGCGCGTGGTGAAGAGGAACAGTCCGAGATCGGCGAACTTTCCCTGTCCGTAGTCCGTAATATCCCAGCCGAGACGCGCATCGCGGATTGCACGCGCATCAGACGAGGTGCGTGCCTTCAGTTCCTCGGGCGACCAATAGGCAAAGGGCGGCATGACATAGCCGAAAGAACGGATGAATGCGTCGCTTTCGCGGATGATTTCGTTGATTTCAGAACGTTTCATGGCCACCGAGCCTCCCATGGAATGAAACAATTGGGATATGGTTGACGTGGTAACTGGCTTTTAAACCAATTTGCAATCCCGGAAACGCTCCGCAGGCGCATGTAACACACATTTGCGATGATCTGGCTGCGCCGCAAAAGCGACATTTTGGCGTGTCGTCTTTACGCGAAAACCATGTCGCATCCCAATGCGCGTTTAGAATAGTTCAGTGATTGAATCAGGATAACGGAAGCCAGTTCACAGACCTCGGGAGATGTGGGCAAGCCATTGAGATAACGGGACAAGCCGTGCTTCCGGAAGACAAAGGGAACACCGGATCGAGCCATAGTCGCTGCGAGAACAGCAGAAGGGCCGATCAAGATGGAAAGCAAGGGTTCGAGGCTATGGACGTTCGCAACGAAATGCTGGGGCTGTTGACCGGGCGCGACCCCAATTTCAGCCTGGAGCAGAAATTCTACACCGATCCTGAATATTACAAGCAGGATCTGGACAACATTTTCTACAAGGACTGGCTGTTTGTCGGCCACGACTGCGAGCTGCCGAAGACCGGTTCCTACATGACCGTGCAGATCGGCGCTTACCCTGTCGTCATCGTTCGCGACGCGCAGGGCGGCATTCGTGCTTTCCACAATTCCTGCCGCCATCGCGGCTCGCGCATTTGCGCTGCCGAAAAGGGCACTGCCGCGAAGCTCGTCTGTCCCTACCACCAGTGGACTTACGAACTGGACGGACGCCTGCTCTTCGCGCGTCAGGTCGGCCCGGACTTCAAGCCAGCCGAATACGGCCTGAAGCCGGTTCATTGTGAAACCGTCGCCGGCTATATCTATGTCTGCGTGGCCGACGAAGCCCCCGACTTTGCTTCCTTCCGCAATCTGGTCGAGCCTTATCTCGCACCGCACAACATCAAGGACGCGAAGGTCGCCTTCGAAAGCTCGATCATCGAGAAGGGCAACTGGAAGCTCGTCTGGGAAAACAATCGCGAGTGCTATCACTGCGCCGCCAACCATCCCGAACTCTGCCGCACCTATCCAGAAGCGCCGTCGGCAACCGGCGTGCAGGGCGTCATGGAAGATCCGGAGATCAACCAGCTCTGGAAGAACTGCGCCAGCGTCGGCCTGCCAGCACAATTCAACATGTCGGAAGACGGCCGCTATCGCATCACCCGCATCCCGCTCCTGCGCGACGCGGTGAGCTACACGATGTCCGGCAAGGCGGCGGTGAAGAAGCATCTGAGCGATCAGGTGGCTGGCGGCACGAATATCGGCGCCATGCTGCTGTTCAACTATCCGTCGACCTGGAACCATCTGATGGCGGACCACGCGATTTCCTTCCGCGTTCTGCCGATCAGCGCCGAGGAAACGCTTGTCACCACCAAATGGCTCGTTCACAAGGATGCTGTTGAAGGTGTGGATTACGATCTCGACGAACTGACCCATGTCTGGATACAGACAAACGATCAGGACCGGCAGATCGTGGAAGAAAACGCCGTCGGCATCCGGTCGCCCGCCTATCAGCCCGGCCCTTACTCGGTCGAACATGAAGGCGGCGTGATGCAGTTCCTCGAATGGTACACCAACACAATGACGCCGCGCCTGCGTGGCGAAGCGGCAAAGCTTAGCCGCGTCGCCTGATACCGTAATACGAAGCGAGAAGTGAGAAGGCCATGCAGCCTCTGAAATATCTGGATGAGATGCTGCCGTGGAACGACAGGTTGCAGATGCTGGAATGCATTTCGGCCATCGAAGAAGCGCCAGACGTCATGACCTTCTCCTTCAAGACTGCCGAGGACAACTGGTTCCGCTATACGCCGGGCCAGTTCGTCACCCTTGAACTGCCGATTGAACGGGCCGACGGGCTGGGGCCGGTGCTGCGGACCTATACGCTGTCCTCGACCCCTTCCCGTCCCTACCATATCTCCGTCACCGTCAAGGCGCAGAAGGGCAGCATCGGCACGCGCTGGATGCTCGACAATCTGCGCCCGCCGATGAAGATCAAGGCTTACGGGCCGAATGGCGACTTCTCGCTCGCCAACCATCCCGGCGAAAAATATCTCTTCGTCTCCGCCGGTTCAGGCATAACGCCGATGGTCTCCATGACCCGCTGGCTCTTCGATTGTGCGCCTGCCACCGACGTCGCCTTCATCAACTGCGCCCGCACGCCGGACGACATCATTTTCCGCCGGGAGCTGGAACTGCTTTCGGGCCGCATGGAAGCCATGCGGCTGGCCTTTATCGTCGAGCAATCCTCGGCGCGCCATGTCTGGCCGGGCCTGCACGGGCGCATCGACCGCGCCCGGCTCGAACTGCTTGCGCCAGATTTCCTGCACCGCACGGTTTTCTGCTGCGGGCCGGAGCCGTTCATGAACGGTGTGCGCGGCCTGCTGGAAGATGCCGGCTTCAACATGGCCAACTACCATCAGGAAAGCTTTAATCCGGCGAGCGAGATTTCGTCGGTGCCGGTGCCTTCAACACTTTCCGAGACGGCTGCGGCAGCCCCCGCCGCCCCGGCGGTAGCGTCCGCCAGCGTCGTCTTCAGCCTTTCCGGCGTGGAAGTGGAATGCACGGAAAACGACACGATCCTGCTTGCGGCACGCAATGGCGGGCTCAAGATTCCGAGCGCCTGCGAGTTCGGCATCTGCGGCACCTGCAAGGTGAAGTGCCTCGGCGGCGAGACCGAAATGAACCACAATGGCGGCATCCGCGATGACGAGATCGCGGAGGGCTATATCCTCGCCTGCTGCAGCCGCCCGCGCGGCCGCGTGGAGATCGATGCCTGACCTTGCAGTCACAGCACGAGCTCTGGAAGAGGCCTAGGCTTTTTTCAGAAACTCGGTCCGCAACACCAATCCCTTGACCTGCTTGGTGCTGCAATCGACTTCCGCCGGGTTTCCGGTAAGGCGAATGCCCTTGACCAGCGTTCCCCGCTTCAATGTGGTGGAGGTTCCCTTCACCTTCAGGTCCTTGATGAGCGTGACGGAATCGCCGTCATTCAATTGGGTGCCATTGCTGTCGCGGACGATTACATCTGTCATGGTGGTTTCCTGTCTGGTGTCTGATCTGGCTCGTCCGTAGCACCCTTGCCGATGTTATACCAGAACGCGGCTTATTGCAGGCCTCGCGAAACCGCTCCGGCTCCTGCCGTGGCACGCATCTTGCCCGAAAACCGGTTCCCACTTTTCAGGATGCGCTCTATATCTGGTTGCAAAGCAAGCCAAGCGGGAGCGTTTCATGATCGGTCATGCACTTGTGGTTATCGACGTCCAGAATGATTTCTGCCCCAGCGGTTCGCTGGCGGTCGATCGCGGCGATGAAATCATTCCGACCGTCAACCGGCTGATTGAGGAAAGCGAAAACGTCATCCTCACGCAGGACTGGCACCCCGCCAACCATTCAAGCTTTGCTTCGACCCACCCTCGCGCCAGGCCTTTCGATACGGTCGAAATGGCCTATGGCCTGCAGACGCTCTGGCCCGACCATTGCGTACAAGGCAGCCACGGAGCGGATTTCCACCCGGACCTGCAATGGACGCGGGCGCAGCTCGTCATCCGCAAGGGCTTTCGCATCGGCATAGACAGCTATTCAGCATTCTTCGAGAACGATCATAAAACGCCGACGTGCCTTGGCGGATATTTGCGCGAACGCAATATCGGCTCGCTCACCCTTGTGGGCCTCGCCACCGATTTCTGCGTCGCTTATTCGGCGCTGGATGCCGTGGCCCAAGGCTTTCAGGTGCGCGTCCGTCTCGATGCCTGCCGCGGCATCGACCTCAACGGCTCGATGGACATCATGCTCGAAAGGATGAAACAGGCTGGCGTCGAACTGATCGACGAGCCTGTTTCGGCATCCCACTTACTCTAGCTCGCCGTCCGGCATGGCGATAAAGATCAGCACGGCGATGATGGTGATGAAGAACCGGAACGCGGATTCGATCCCGTTCCAGGTTTGCGACATCCACATGCCGAACCATTCCCCGCCGACCGACATGAAGCCGACCTGCCAGACCAGAAAGCCGAGCGACAGGCCGGCAATGGCCCACTTCTTGGAGCGGTTGAAGCTCGCCGCCCGGTCGGTCAGGCGGCCAAGCATGGCAAAAGCCCCGATCCAGCACAGGATCGCCGTCAGCGTTTCCGCCGCGATGATCAGAATATAGGCGGCATTGTGCAGCATCGGATTATCGATGGCACGGTACTTGATCGTGGCATCGGGAAAGATCGTGTCCATCATCAAAACGTGCTGCACGAAGGCGAAATTGGTATCGTAATCGGTGATATTGCCGAACGAAACCAGCGTTGCGAAAAAGGCTATTGCCGCCACGAAGGCGGTCTTGCTCAACCGTGTAACGACCATGGAAACGTGCCCTCCCCAGTGAAGCCGCATCGCTGCATTCGAGACGACCCGCGGCAAATTGCGAAACCCATCGCAATGATCAATGGTCCTCAACTCCGGCGATTCGGTCAAGACCAACAAAAAAGGGCAGCGTAAGCTGCCCCTTTGTTCAGACTGCACGAGGCAAGGCTAGAGCATTTCCAGCAAAAGTGTGAAACGGTTTTGCGTTGGATAATGCGATAAAACAAATAGTTAGAGCGGTTCCGGCGATTCTTCAGAACAGGAACCGCTCTAATGCCCTGTGACCTCTTCGGCTTCTTCCTGCCAGTTCGGATTGAGCCGGTTGTAGCGCAGCGAAGACATGAACGAGAGACCGATCAGGGCCGCACCGATAAGGCCGGTGATGACTTCCGGAATATGCACCAGTGTCTGGACATACATGATGACCGCCAGAACCAGGATTGCATAGAAAGCGCCATGCTCGAGATAGCGGTACTGGCCAAGCGTCTTGCGCTCGACAAGCATGATGGTGAGCGAACGCACATAGAAGGCGCCGATGCCGAGGCCGATGGCGATAATGAACAGGTTCGTGGTGAGCGCGAAGGCACCGATAACACCGTCGAACGAGAAGCTGGCATCCAGAACTTCCAGATAGATGAAGGCGCCAAGACCGCCGCGATGGACCATGTCCATCTGTTCCTGCGTCGCATCCAGCACCTCGCCCAGCCCTTCGACAGCCAGAAAGGTCAGAAGGCCGAACAGCGCCGCAATCAGGAATGTGTGCGAATGTTCGGCATCCAGCTGGTAGGAGAAGAAGATGATCAGCGCGATTGCGACCCCGATTTCCACTCCCTGCACGGAAGCGAACTTCGACATGCGGCTTTCGATGGCCTTGATCCAGTGCACATCCTTTTCGACATCGAAGAAGTACTTCATGCCGACCATCAGCAGGAACGTGCCGCCGAAGGCGGCGATGCCGGTGTGCGATTCCGAGATCACGCGGGCATATTCATCGGGCTGCCAGATGGCGAGTTTCAGCGCCGAGATCGGATCGGTCCACATGGCAACCGCGACGATGGCGAGCGGGAAGATGATGCGCATGCCGAAAACGGCAATGATAATGCCCCAGGTCAGAAACCGGTGCTGCCATTCCGGCGTCATGTCGCGCAGGATGCGCGCATTGACGATGGCGTTATCAAAGGAAAGCGATATTTCCAGAACGCTGAGAACCGCACAGATGATGAAGACGGAGACCATTCCCCCAAAAGTGCCGGTCATTTCGTAACCGAGCCAGACGGCACCTGCGAGACCCAATACGGTAAAAACCATGGGCCAGATAAAATAGCGAAGAGTGGCCATTGCAAACCATCGGATTATTATTGTTATCAAACGGAAACAGGCAATGGACACCGCGCAACGAACCCGCGAAGCGAAGCCCGCTTCCCGCATCCGTTCTACCTGACCACTGCTCTTCCCGCCAAGGCGTATCGGCTATGTAAGTAGCATGTGAGATGCAAACAAGAGAAAGCGTGGCAATAAATTGGCAATTTTGCGGATTTGATGTGCTGAAATATTTCGTTACTATTCCGTGATACTAAAGTCGAACCCACCCGCCGTCTCCTGCCTCGCTCCCGGCAGTAAAATCCTCTCCACATGATCGCTTTGTACGAATTGTCACGTGGTAAAAACTTAATCTCAACATAGATTCCGGGTGCGGATCACGGTCAGCAATGGCTGCGCACTTTTACAGGAATGAAGGAACTCAGCAGATGATTGCTCCGGAAGAACTGCAGCGCCGAATTGAGAAAAGACTTGCCGAGAGCAGTTTTACACAGCCCGAACTGCTTATCCGCCGGGCACACCGCGTGGCGCTCGAAGGCAAGAACGGATCGGCCTCCGACGCCAACGCGCTGCTGAAGGAAGCCGGTTCGCAGATCGGTCTGCAGGAACTGACCGAAATCATCGACCACAGGCCCTGGCTGCTCGAAATCATTATCAACAGCGCAGGAAAAAATGGCAGCAATTCCAGTCATCACTAGCTTGCGACAATTGGCGAGAAAGATGCGCATTTGCGCTGATAGACTGGCTCTCAGGCAGCAACGGCAGAAGAGCGCCGTGCAGCGCTGCCCACCAATAAATTGCAACGCCCGTTTAAAATCCACAGAACAAACACCAGTACAAGTAAGAATTTTCATTTTATTTCCAAAATCGATTAACATATATATGGAGAAAGATTTGATTCCGATGTATTATCAGGAATGCTAATACATAATTGAGGGGGTTTTTTCAGTGAAAGACGGAAAATTACGTAACCAGAACGGGAATTTACTGTTAAAATTTTACAGAAGTATTATATTAGCATCGTCTGTTTTAATTGGAACATCAACGGCATCGCTCGCGGCCGATGCCGTAACAGCACAACCAGAAATTCAGGACCAGCAGCGCTGGCAGGTGATTGTCAGCCCTTATCTCTGGGGCGCGTCACTCAATGGTAGCGCCGGATTGCTTGGCCGCAGCACAGACGTGAATATGCCGTTCAGCGAGATTTTCGACAATCTCGATATGGGCGTGATGGGCAATGTCGATATCACCAACGGCACGTTCGGCTTTTTCATTGACGGGCAGTACGTCAAGACCAGCCAGGACGAAAGCCTCCGCGACAATGAGCTTGCTCTCGACATCAAGACAGCGAGCCTGTCGGCTGGCGCTTACTATCGCGTCTATGAGCAGCAGCTCGAAGGAACGACACTATTCGGAAACCAGCGCGTCTTCGCGATCGAACCGACGGTCGGCGTTCGCTGGACAAAGCTTGAAGCAGGATTGCAGGTTGGCCGCTTCAGCGAAACGAGCAAGGTGGAATGGACAGACCCGTTCGTGGGAACGCGCGTCTTCTATGATATCAACGACCGCTGGAACATTTTCGCGGAAGCCGACATTGGCGGTTTTGGCGCCGGCACCAAGCTCAGTGCCAACGGCCAGATCTATCTGGGTTACCGCACGATGGTTTTCGACGTTCCCACGACGTTCCGCGTCGGTTATCGGGCCCTCTACCAGGATTACAAGGACAACGATACGATTGCGAAGTTCAAGTATGACGTGACCCAGCACGGGCCGGTCGTCGGCTTCTCCGTCTCGTTCTGATCGCGTTAGATTTGATCTCACTCGTTCGACCCGCCGGCCCGACCGGCGGGTTTTGCTATACGCCCCGTTTCGATTGGCAATATGCCTGCCCAAGACGGGAAATGAACAGGCTCCGGATTGACAGGCCATCGGCCTAAGTAAAATTCAACCACTTCTCCCTAATATTAGCGGATACTATGCCGGATATCGAAGCGCAGCAGAAAGCGGCTCTCGGAAAATATATCCGCCAGAACAATGCGCTGGAGCAGCTCCGATTGACTGGAAGCGCTACAAGGGGGGAATAAATGGCCTTTATCTTCGAGCTGCCGATCTATCTGTCGTTTGGTGCCTTCATCATACTCGGAATTGTGTTCTATGCGGTCGGGCGTTTTGCGCTGGACATGCTTTCAAAACACGCAGCCAGCGATGTTCTTTCGATTCCGATCGGCGCATTCATCGGCACCATCGCAACCGCCTGGGCTTTGTCGCTCGGCTTCGTCGCGGCGGATATATGGAGCGTCAATTCCCGCGCCGATCAGGCCGTCAGCGAAGAGCGCTCGGCGATTTCCCGCCTCATCGGAACTTCCAATGCGGAGATATTGGCCGCGCCTGCGCTCTCAACCGCCCTCACCGGCTATCGCCTTGCCGTCATCGATGATGAATGGCGCGAGAAGATCAATGTCGAGCCGGCAGGTTCCGTCGAAACCGCGCTACAGAACATAAGGCGCGAGATCATCAATCTGGCCCGCACCGACGTCCCCTCGCCGGTAATCTCGCAGCTCATCAACGACTTCGATGAATTGCAGGACGCACGCAATACCCGCCTGGCCGTCGGTTCGACCTCCATCGACTATTACAAATGGTATCTCGTGCTTTCCCTGACATTCCTGACCGCGATAACCATCGCCGCTACCCACGCCGATCGCGTCCGGGCTGGCGTGAAAGCGCTCGTCATCTACTCCCTGACAGCCTCGTTCTGCCTCTGGATTCTGGCTATTCACGCAAATCCCTATCAGGGGCTGGAGCGTCTGGAGCCGTCCCTGCTTTTCACAAGCCACAAGCACCGCTAGAATAGCTGGAGATTCGGTCTATTTATCTTACTGAAATTGCACGGAAATTCGTTCAATCGAATGCGGAGCGGCCATTTGATAAAACTGCTGGGTACAGGCGTCCTCATGGGTTTGGTGTTCCCGGTCGGGCTGGCTTCGGCACAGACCTTCAGTGTCTGCCACGGTTACGAATGTTATTACCGGTCCAAGGTTACGCTGACCTCGAAGGAAGAACAGCGTATCCGCGGCCTTCTGCAAGCGGGCGGTCGAAGCGCGGATGGCGAACGGAAGGCGTTGCGGGCCGCAGTTGCGATCTTCGAACAGCGCAGCACCGCGACCATCGGCGTCCGCGACAAGCCGAAAATGCAGTTCGGCAAGGCCCGCATCAGGGGCCAGATGGATTGCATCGATGAATCGACCAATACCGACACCTTCCTGCATTATCTGCAATCACGAGGCTGGTTGAAGCATCACTCCGTCGCGCGGCGCGCTTCCCGCGGGGCCTTCTTTGACGGCCGCTACCCGCACTGGACAGCGGTTATCGAAGACAGGCAGGGCCAGCGTTGGGCCGTCGATTCCTGGTACGAGGCGGGCGGAGGACCGCCGGACATCATGCCGTTGCAGCAATGGAAACGGCGCGGATACATGGGAGAACGCTGATTGCGAGCCCTGCAATCTGGAACGCGCCCCGCCGCGCAGAGGCATGAACTCTTCGCCGAGCCCGCTAACCTGCGGCTCTGTGAAGCTTTCCAAAAAATTCTGAATTTTTTGCTGAACCAATCCTGTTCCGTCGCGTTAGTTAACCATAACCAACCCAGAACGGAGGACTACCAATGGACTGGAATCGCGTTGAAGGAAACTGGAAACAGGCCAAGGGCAAGATCAAGGAACAGTGGGGCAAACTCACCGATGACGACCTTGACCAGATCAATGGCCGGCGCGAACAGTTGGAAGGCAAGATTCAGGAGCGCTACGGCATCGAGAAGGACCGTGTGCGTTCCGAACTGGACGATTGGTACAATCGTCAGACCTGGCTTTCCTGAGGCCGGAAATTTCAAGTCGAAGCCCTGCCATCCGGCAGGGCTTTTTCTTATGCTACCGGCAGCTATCCACCCGCTGCAACGAGGCTGAGAGCCCCATCAAGGAAAATGTATAGCGGGTCTGTGTGCCACGGGCCGATGTGGCCTGGACATTGAGCGTCTTGCCTGCGCGCATCGCGCGTATCAGCTTGGCTTCATCGGCGACATTTTCCGCCCAGGCGCGATTACCCTCGCTGAAAAACGGGAACCGTGCGCCGTCCACCATCACATTGACCGAACTATCGGCCTTCAATTGATATCCCATCACCAGTTGCGGGCTGTATTGTCCGTCCGCTTTGGAAATAATCACGAAATTATCGCCGTGCCGCACACCGGCTGGATGGAAATTAACCGGAACGGTCAAAGCATAGCACTTGTTTCCTGCAAGTTCGGTGTTCTGATAAACACCCCAATCCCTGAATTCACCCAGATAACTCGTCTTCGCTGAAGCCGCGAGAGAACTCGCCACCAACCCCGCCAGTGCCAGCGCAACGGTGGTTGCATTTTTTCTCATCGCCCAAAACCTCCAATTTGTTGCCAGTTCACGTCACTTAAAAAATTGTTTCATTGCGTTACTATTTTCTTAACGAACCGCTAAAATTTGTTGAAACTTTGTGATGATGGCTGGCCCCACCGACCTGTTGAAGCAGGCGGCGGCTTCAACACGCGATATCGGCAGCGCCAATCCTGTCGAAACCAGCCTATCGGAGATCGAGTTTTTGAAACGGGGCGTCCCACGGACAAGCGGAGGTTCCGGCCCGAATTTTGCTATGGCAACAAAACTGTCTGAAGGAAAAATGGTGGGCCCGGAGGGACTCGAACCCCCAACCAAGCGGTTATGAGCCGCCAGCTCTAACCAATTGAGCTACAGGCCCCACGCATCCTTGCCCTACCCTAAAGAAAGCCGGGACACAAGCTGTCAAATGCATCAGTTGCCCTAATGCGCACATATTCAGTTGCGAAGCATGCAACCGGGAGCACTTCCCGCAGAAGTGCGCAGCTGTTTTGTGGGATAATGCGACGAAACAAATACTTAGAGCGCTTCCAGCGGCTCCGCTTAAACTGGAAACACCCGCTTCTCATTTTAACCGGAGGTTGCATTTGGCGCGCAATTCGAATCTGATATCGTCTGCTCCATGCACGAGAGGGAACTTAAGAAATAAATGATTTCAAAGACAAGGCGGCCAGCCATTCCGGCACGGCCTGCCCTGCCAAAGCTACCTCAACTTTCTCTACAGGAGATTTTATGAACAACCGCGCTACCACTCTTCTTGCAACCTCCTTTTCTGCAATCATGCTCGCAGGCGCGCTGACGCTGCCGGCTCTGGCACAGGAGAATCAGATGACGAAGCAGCCTGCGCGTATCGCCGTCACCGGCGAAGGCACCATGACCGCCTCGCCCGATATGGCTATCCTCAATCTCTCCGTATTGCGCGAGGCGAAGACCGCTCGCGAAGCCATGACGGCCAACAATGAAGCCATGGCAAAGGTGCTCGAAGCCATGAAGAAGGCGGGTATTGAAGACCGTGATCTTCAGACCGGCGGCATCAGCATCCAGCCGCGCTACGTCTATCCTGACGACAAGAATGGCCTGAAGGAACCGAGCATCACCGGTTACACGGTTTCAAACAGCCTGACGGTGCGTGTGCGCGATCTGGCCAAGGTCGGAAACGTGCTCGACGAATCGGTCACCCTCGGCATCAATCAGGGCGGCGACCTGAACTTCGTGAACGACAATCCCGCCGCAACGATCAACGAAGCGCGCAAGCGCGCCGTTGCCGACGCTATCGCCAAGGCCAAGACGCTTGCCGACGCAGCCGGTGTCGGTATTGGCCGCCTCGTCGAGATCAACGAGCAGAGCCGTCCACCCATGCCGATGCCAATCGCCCGCGCGCAGTTCAAGACCATGGCTGACGCGGCACCGCAGGGCTCCGTTCCGGTTGAAGCCGGCGAGAACAGCTATAATGTCTCGGTCAACGTCGTTTTCGAGATCAAGGAATAACGTCCAGTTGAGGACCAAACAGGAAGGGGGCGCACCAGCGCCCCTTTTCTTTGCCTGCCGACAACGAAAAGCCCCGGCCTGATTGCGCAGGCCGGGGCTTTTGAAATTCAATCCGGGTTTAGCGAATGATCGGGCAGCCGCGTACATTCGCAAATACGACACCGGCAGGGCGACCGTGGCGGAAGCCGCGAACCTGAACCGACTTGCCGCGATAGACCACACGCGCATTGCGAATGCCCATGCGGTTGGCCTTCATCTTGGCGCCTTCGACCGAGCATGCAGGACCGCGATAAACCGGGCGGCCATGGCGATGACCGCGATAGTCTACGTTCACGATGGCAGAACCTGCCGACGTGCTGACAGCCGGAACGGCAACTGGCGATGCAGCGCTGGCCGTGGCAGCCGTCGTGAAGATGGCGGCAACACCAAGAGCGGCGGTTACGACGAACGACTTGAGCGAAATAGCAGACATCTTTGAACCTCTTTCGATTTGTTTCCAGGTCTTGCCTGAGACATCCGAGAAGTAGCCCGCAATAGATGAACAGAATGAAAAACCATCATTCATGTACCGTTCAGCTTTCCGTGAAGCGCAAGGCATATCTGCGCCACACCACCATAAATAGAATAAATTCAAATGCTTATGATGAATGAAACTCTGTACCGTTCTGTTCCGGCCACAGATTAAATTTACGCAATGTTTGAAAACCGCTGGTCAGCGGTCACCGGTCGCCCGGCATCACCATATGGTCCAGATAATCGTCGTCGTCTTCCATATCGTGATCAAAGGCCGTCACCTTGCCACGAACGGAAATGCCTGCTTCATGCACGGTTTCGGGCGAACCGGAAACAAGCGGGTGCCACCAGTACAGGTCCGAACCTTCCGCAACCAGACGATAGGCGCATGTCACCGGCAGCCAGTCCACTTCATCGACGATTTCCGGCGTCAGGAACACACAGTCCGGCACCGTCTTCTTGCGGTTGGGATAATCGCGGCATTGGCAGGTTTCGGCATTGAGCAGCGTGCAGGCGACACTCGTCCAATAGATTTCGTCGGTGTCCTCGTCCTGCAACTTGTGCAGGCAACATTGGCCGCAACCGTCACACAGGCTCTCCCACTCGCTGCGGGTAAGCTGGTTCAGGGTCTTGGTGCGCCAGAAAGGTTTGTCGTTCATGATGCAGCGTATACTGGAATTGTGTCCGGAATGGCATGGACAAATCGCCGCCACTCAGAACAGTTGAAATCGGTTCCCGGACAGGTTAATCAAGCGGCGTCATCACGATGACCGTAAGCGTCTTACGTCAGGCAACGCATCAATCCGCCGGGAACGGCAATTCGCATTGATGTTTTCGTTGCGCCTTTCCCGCATAATATTCAGGAATACACATGTCTCGGTTTGAATGCGCACGCCGCAGGAAACTGCCCGCCCGCTATGCATCTATCGTCATGCCTTTCATCCTATCGATCATGATGACATTCATCGTGTCGCTAATTGCAACCGCCAAGAGCCTTGGCTTTACCCATCCCGAACTCGCATCGAGCTGGATGGGCGCCTGGGCTCTTTCATGGGTGGTCGCGTTTCCGGTGCTCCTCGCCATTCTGCCCATCGTGCGCAGAATGGTCGCCATGCTGTGCGAGCCACATTAGCTTTAAAAATAAAAGCCGCGCACCTTGATGCGCGGCTTTTCCAATCTTCTTGCGGATGGTTCAGCGGAAAATGGCTTCGCCCTGTTCATCCACGATCTGCCGGCCCTTGTTCAGCGCAATGCTGGCGGCATCTTCGATGCCGGGGCAACGGTCGGCGCGAACGAAGCGATATTCCTTCACTTCGCCGCCTATCGACTTGGAAATGACGCCGCAGACCTGATACTGCCCGCCCTCGCTATAGGGCGTGGCAATGATCAGAAAGTCCTTGTGCTCAAGGCGACCAGCCTCTTTCGGCTCTGCCGGTGTTTCGGAGGCAGAGCCTCCACCGAAAAGACGCTTCAAAAAAGACATATCGCCTCCCCTTCCCGTATGTTTTGTTCTGCTTGGCTATCCAGGCCGGTTTAGCTGTCCAGGAACGAACGCAGCTTGCGCGACCGGCTCGGGTGCTTCAGCTTGCGCAGCGCCTTCGCTTCGATCTGGCGGATACGTTCGCGGGTAACCGAGAACTGCTGGCCGACTTCTTCCAGCGTGTGATCGGTGTTCATGCCGATGCCGAAACGCATGCGCAGAACACGTTCTTCACGCGGAGTCAGCGAAGCAAGGACACGGGTCGTCGTATCGCGCAGATTGGCCTGAATGGCTGCATCGATTGGCAGAAGCGCGTTCTTGTCCTCGATGAAATCGCCTAAGTGTGAATCTTCCTCGTCACCGACCGGGGTTTCGAGCGAGATCGGTTCCTTGGCGATCTTCAGCACCTTGCGCACTTTTTCCAGCGGCATGGCGAGCTTTTCGGCCAGTTCTTCCGGCGTTGGTTCACGGCCGATTTCATGCAGCATCTGGCGCGACGTGCGAACGATCTTGTTGATCGTTTCGATCATATGCACCGGAATGCGGATGGTGCGCGCCTGATCGGCAATCGAACGGGTGATCGCCTGACGAATCCACCAGGTCGCATAGGTCGAGAACTTGTAACCGCGGCGATACTCGAACTTGTCGACCGCCTTCATCAGGCCGATATTGCCTTCCTGAATGAGATCGAGGAACTGCAAGCCACGGTTCGTGTACTTCTTGGCAATCGAGATAACGAGACGAAGGTTGGCTTCCACCATTTCCTTCTTGGCGATGGTCGCCTCGCGTTCACCCTTCTGCACCTGATTGACGATACGGCGGAATTCGCCGATCGAAATCGCGGTTTCGGTTGCCAGCATCTGGATTTCCGAACGCAGCCGGTCGATGGTGCGTTCTTCCTTGGCGGCGAATTCCTTCCAGCCGCGCGCCGAAAGCGTGCTCACGCGCTCGACCCATTTAGGGTCCAGTTCGTGGCCCTGATATTCCTTCAGGAACTCCTCGCGGCGCACGCCGAAGGATTCGGCCAGACGCAGGAGCTTGCCTTCATTCTGCACCAGACGCTTGTTGATGTCGTAAAGCTGTTCGACAAGCTGTTCGATACGGTTCTGGTTCAGCGACAGCGACTTCACTGCCTTGATGAGCTGATCCTTGAGTTCCTTGTAGCGACGCTCCTGGCTGGACGACAGTTCGCCCGTCGCGGCCAGACGGCCCTCGACCTGCTGGTCCTGCAGCTTGCGCAGCTTCTTGTAGGTGTCGGCGATGAGATCGAGCGTTTCCATGACCTGCGGGCGCAATTCGGCTTCCATGGCCGCCAGCGACAGGTTGGCTTCGTCCTCGTCTTCTTCTTCCTCTTCAACCGGCATGTCGCCGCCGACATTGGTGATGTCGTCGTCGTCACGCGAGCGGCGCTGAGGCTTGTCATCGCGCGGCTTTTCCTCTTCCACCCGCTCGATCACCGGGGCCTGCTTGGCTTCCGGACCGGCATAGGTGGTTTCGAGGTCGATGATTTCGCGCAGCAGGATGTTGGAATCGTTCAGCTGGTCGCGCCAGATGATGATCGCCTGAAAGGTCAGCGGGCTTTCGCACAGCCCGGCGATCATGGTTTCGCGACCGGCCTCGATGCGCTTTGCAATGGCGATTTCGCCTTCACGCGACAGAAGCTCGACCGATCCCATTTCGCGCAGATACATGCGCACCGGATCGTCGGTACGGTCGGTCGGCTCTTTCTTGGTCGTGGTGGTGGCAACAGCCGTGCCGCCGGATTCGACCAGATCGCCGCCCTCTTCCGAGTCGTCGTCGCTGTTGTCTTCGCGGTCGTTGTCCTGCTCGTCGTCTTCAACGACGTTGATGCCCATGTCTGAAAGCATCGACATCGTGTCTTCGATCTGTTCGGATGTCACTTCCTCGGAAGGCAGCACGGCGTTCAGCTCGTCCATCGTGACGTAGCCGCGCTTCTTCGCGAGTTTGATCATCTTCTTGACAGCATCGTCAGAAAGGTCGAGAAGCGGACCGTCGGCAGCACCTTCGCGCTCGACTTCGGCTTCTTCGTTTTCCTTAACCTTCGTTGCCATATGTTCTTCTCCAGGCGACCCCGGTCGCTTCTAAGATATATAGAGTTCTCGGACAGTTTTGCGAGGTCGCAATCCGTCAGTTGATTCTGCGAGTAGCCGATTTCCTGTTAATGGCGGATTAACCTTGCCATCGGTATCGGGCTTCTTCATCTCCGATTTCTTGTGGGCAGATGGGCGGTCAACCGGACAACGCCACTTTCCGGGCCACTTTTCCGGCCCGTACCCAGCTTGCCGCCTTGCAGCCTCGGATATCACCGGTTTCTGTTCTTTTCCTTGTTCGAACTGTCGTGATTCCGTCATTTACGCCATACGTCAAGAGCGACTCACCTGATTCGCGCTTAAAAAGCGAATCATTTTGTTGTCGCGGCCTCTCCGTCGGCCAGATAGAGCGCGTTTGCGGGATCGCAACCCCGCATTTCCGGCTGTAGTAGCAAGCCTGATTCGTGAAATCCGAATCAGAAGCCGCCGGGCGGACGCCCCGAAGACAGGCCGAAACCATCGATCAGCGCTTCTGTCGCATCAGCTTTCAAAATCTGATTTTGTATATCTCTGAGACGTGCGAACAGCTCGCCCGTTTCATCTGTTTCAAGCGCGGCCTCAACGGCTCGCAGCTCCTTATGTAGTGTGCGCGCCCGCTGATGCAAGTGAAGCGCCTGCCGAAGCGCTTCCCGCGCATCGTCTTCTGCGGCCAGCGCCGTCGCGGTCCAGAGCTTCGCGCCCTTCACCACAAGTTCGAGCATTTCGATCTGTTCGCCATGCCCGGCATTGACCAGCGCCCGCCGCATCGCATGGCCATCTTCCATGTGACCGGCAGCCAGCACGTCCAGCATGGCCAGATGTAGCGACCTCAAGGCTTCATGTCCCAGATCGAGCGCGGCCAGCGTCTCGAAATCCTCTTCGATCAGACGCGGATGGTTGAGAAGCGTCAGCACGATTGCCGTTTCACGCAAGGGGGCGTGCGAACCAGCGCCCGGCCTGCCGCCCTTTACCAGGGTGGAACGCACCAGGCTGTCGGAAATCGCAAGTCGCCCGCTGCCGCCAGCCGGTCCGCCGCGCCCGCGCCCGCCTTCGTTCCTGCGGTTGAAAGATGAATTGCGCTGCCCTCCACCCTGATACCCCTGTCGTCCCTGACCAAAGAAAGCCTGCGCCCGGTCGCGCATATCCTGGCTATAGTGGCGGCGAATATCTTCATTGGCGATGCGGCTGGTAATCTCCCGCAGCCGCGCTTCAAGCTCGGCCCGGCGCTCTGGCGTATCGAACACACCGCCTGCCGTTTCCCGCGTCCACACCATATCGACCAGCGGCCTGGCATCGCGCAGGACCGCATGGAACGCAGCCGACCCTTCCGCCTTGACGAGATCGTCCGGGTCCTGCCCCTCCGGCAGAAGCGCGAAACGCAGCGACTTACCGGGCTGCAAGGCAGGCAGCCCCAGATCGACGGCGCGATAGGCGGCGCGAAGGCCCGCCCCGTCGCCGTCGAAACACAATACGGGTTCGGGGCTGATGCGCCAGAGCAGGTCGAGCTGCTCTTCGGTCAGCGCCGTGCCAAGCGGAGCCACCACCTGATGGATACCGGCCTGCGCCAGCGCGATCACATCCATATAGCCTTCGACGGCAATGATGGATTTGGCAGGCTCGCCGCCTTGCGGCTGGCAGGCCTTGCGCGCCCGCAATCCGTTATAGAGCACCCGCCCCTTGTGAAACAGTTCGGTTTCCGGCGAGTTCAGATATTTTGCCGGGGCATCGGCAGAAAGCGCACGGCCACCGAAGGCGATGATGCGCCCGCGCAGATCCTCGATCGGGAACATGACGCGATCGCGAAAACGGTCATAGGAAACCGCAATTCCCTCGCCGTGCACGACAAGGCCGCACGCCTCGATCTGCTCGCGCGACACGCCCTTGCCTGCCAGAAATTCCTTCAACGCGTTGCGCGATTCCGGCGCGTAGCCGATACGGAATGCTTGCTGTGTCGCGGTCGAAAGGCCGCGGTCGCGCAGATAGGCGCGCGCCTTGGCGCCAACCGCATTTTGCAACTGGCTTTCAAAAAACTGCGCAGCCAGTTCCATGACATCATAGAGCGTGGCGCGCTGCGCCTCGCGCTTTTCCATTTCCGGATCGCGCGCCGGCATCGGCACGCCTGCCATATCGGCGACGCGTTCGACAGCTTCGGGGAAACTCAGCCCCTCGAGATCGGTCAGAAACTTGAAGTGATCGCCGGTCACGCCGCAACCGAAACAATGATAGCGGCCCTTGCGGTCTTCACAGTGAAAGCTCGGCGTCTTCTCGCCATGGAACGGACAGCAGGCCCAGAAATCGCCCTTTGGCGGATTGCTTTTCTTGCGGTCGAACGAAGCGCGCGTCCCTATCAGCGTCGAGATCGGGACGCGGTCTCTGATCTCATCGAGAAAGGAGGGCGGAAAACGCATTACAGATTTCACTTTCGGTTCATACAGGCAGGCCATTCGGGCAACCGGTGCATTCTAAAGAGTATATAGGCCCGCCCGCTTCCACAGTCCATCGCGCAGGCGCGTCCCTCCCCGCTAATCACATGCCGCCAGCGGGCAGGCGCATTGTCACAAAACTGTCATATATTCGTCATGACGCTGTGGGAATGGATTGCTTTTTATTGCGAACAAGCCCATATCTCTTGGAAATTTGATTAGCCGGAACATATTTTTTCTTCATTTGTTGCGTTAGCTTAATCACAGATATTCACCTCCAACCCGAAGGGATTTTGCCGTGAATGGTTCTGTAGTCCTTTTGCATCTGGCCGGTGCAGTTGCCCTCCTGCTATGGGCGACACGCATGGTGCGGACCGGGGTGGAACGCGCCTATGGCGACCGGCTGCGCAGACGCCTGCGCAACCAGATGCAGAATCCGCTGCTTTCCGTTGCCTTTGGCCTGGCCCTTGCTGTCGCGCTGCAAAGCTCGACTGCGGTTACGCTTCTCGTCGGTTCTTTTGTCGGGTCAGGTTTTGTCAGCGGCATCGCGGGCCTCATGGCCGTGCGCGGCGGAGAGCTTGGTTCCGCCCTCGTCGTCAAGATTCTGAGCTACGACCTCACGCTCCTAGTGCCCCTCTGCCTCGTCATCGGCACCGGCATCTTCATGACGACCGAGCGCCGCGACTGGCGGCAGATCGGACGTATTCTGGTCGGCATCGGCCTTCTCATCATGTCGCTGGAAATGACCGGACAGGCCACGGAACCGCTGCGGCAAAGCGAATTGCTGCCGGTCATCGTCGATTATCTATCCGGCGATCCGATCACCGCCTATCTGCTTGCAGCGCTGATGACATGGCTGTTTCATTCAAGCGTTGCCGCCGTCATCCTCCTCACCACGTTCGCGTCACGCGGGCTGATCCAGCCAGAACTTGCCGTGGTGATGGTTCTCGGCGTCAATCTGGGTTCGTCGATCATCGCGCCGATCCTGACCCGTCATGCCCCGCCTGAAACCCGCGTCGTACCGCTCGGCAATCTCCTGATGCGCGGTGCCGGATCGCTCGTCATGCTGGTGCTCTACCAGACCTTCAAGCCATCGGTCGCCTTCCTCGGCGCCGATCCGGTGTCGCAGGTGGTCAATGCGCATATCCTGTTCAACGTCATCGTAATGATTGCAGGCATCCCGCTTTCCGGCCTCGTGCTGCGGGCGACCGAAGCGCTTGTGCACCTCAACGCCGACAGCAATGCGCCTGCTCAGCCGCTGGCGACCGAGGAATACAGCGCGCTCGACGCCGCCGTGCTCGACCGGCCTTCACAGGCGCTCGCCAATGCAACCCGCGAGGTGGTGGGTGTCTGCGACACGATCGAGGTCATGCTGCGCCGCATTATCGAGCTTTACGAAAAGCCCGATCAGGCGCGGATCAACGAACTCGCGGCGCTGGACGACCGGGTGGACAAGAAGCACGCCGCGATCAAGCTCTACCTGACCAGGCTCGCAACCCATGAACTGTCGGATTTCGAGTCCCTGCGGATGCAGGAACTGCTGGGAGCCTGCGTAAAGCTCGAACAGGTGGGCGACATCATCGTCCGCAACATGCTGGCGCATGTCCAGAAGAAGATGGACCACCAGCTGGAATTCACCGAGGAAGGCTGGAAGGAACTCAGCCATTTCCACGCCATGGTTCTGGCCAATGCTCATATGGCATTCAACGTCATCGTTTCACGCGATGGCCGCACCGCCCGCCAGCTTGTGCAGGAAAAGGACCAGTTGCGCGAACTGGAAAAGCAGACGAGCATGCGGCACTTCACGCGCCTGCGCGAAGGCGCGACCCGCAGCATCGAGACGAGCTCCATCCATCTCGACACGATCCGCGACCTCAAGCAGATCAACTCGCTTCTGGCGTCGATGGCCTACCCCGTGCTTGAGGAACAGGGGCTGCTCAGCGATACGCGCCTCAAGACCGCCAAGCAGAGCTGACCACCGGTCCAGCGGCGGCAGGTCATGCCTGCTGCCGCATGGCGTCAAGCCTCAAAAGGAAATATCCGCAGCCGTACGCACCCGCACGCGAGCATTTCCCGCCCTGAAACCGCTCAATGTTTCATTGTGATGCGCAACGATATCCGCGAATTGCAGGCTGGCGGTGTCGCCGGTCGTGTGCGCATCCCCGATCAACGTGACGTCGTAACCGAGAGAAACGGCGCGCCGGACGGTGGTGTCGACGCAATATTGCGTCTGGCAGCCGCCGACGACGAGATGCGAGATATTCCGCTGTTCCAGAACGGTTTGAAGGTCCGTTTCGTGGAAAGAATTGCAACTCCGCTTTTCGACGAGAACGTCGCCCGGTTGCAAGGAAAGCTCCTTGCGGATTTCCCATCCCGCCGTGCCTTCTTCCAGCTCGTCCCCCGGGCCGCCGTCATGCTGAACCATGACGACCGGAATTCCGGCCTGCCGCGCCTTCTCCTGCAAGCCGCGCAGCCGCATGACGATCTCATCAAGGGCCCGGTCGATAGCGGGCTGCCGTTCCGGCGTGCCCATCCCGGCCACAATGTCGTTTTGAACATCTATGACAAGCAAAGCTGTTTTCATCAGTCAGCATCCGGTGATTGGTTGGCCTTCGCCATGCATAGCACAAAGAAAAGCCCTCGCCAGAGCGAGGGCTGAATCAAAAGCCGAAAGCCTTCAGGCCTTACGCTTTCACTGCAAAAGCGATTTCACGATGGCGCTGGCCTTGGTGAAATCCATCTTGCCGGCATAACGCTCCTTCAGGACCGCCATGCACTTGCCCATGTCGCGCAGGCCCTGCGCGCCGATTTCAGCAATTACATCTGCACAGGCCTGCTTGATCTCGTCGTCCGACATCTGCTGCGGCAGGAACTCGGAAATGATCGCGATTTCCTCACGCTCTGCTTCGGCCAGCTCGATACGGCTGCCTTCCTCGTAGATGCGGGCGGATTCTTCACGCTGCTTGACCATCTTGCCGAGGATGCCCAGCAATTCTTCGTCCCCGACAGGGTCCTTGCCAGCGGTGCGATTGGCGATGTCTCGGTCCTTTACCGCAGCCAGGATCAGCCGCAGCGTCGACATGCGGCGCTTTTCCTGTGCTTTCAGCGCGGTCGTGAGGGCCTGGGAAATCTCCTGGCGAAGCATAACGTCTCTCCTGACGGTGTTTGTTCTGTGTTGTTCGTTTCGTGCATCTATACAGCAAGCGAGCAGAAACGCCGAGCTGTCCGAACCGGCATCCCGAGAAATAATGCGACGATTATCGTCATTATTTCGGGAAAGCCCCGCTTCGGACGATTGACCCGGCCTTCAAGTTTCTCTATTGCTCAAGGCTTAGCAGGACATCGGCACGTGCTCGCGGCGGGAGGTTTGAAATCCCCGCTGCCTTTTGGCGCATATATGACCCTTGACGCTTCATCTTTCAAGCTACCTTACCGGTGGCGGGGTGAAACGCGAACGCGTGCCGCTAATGCATGTCGCCCAAAGGCGGGAACCGGTTTTGGGGCAAAGACATGCATGCAAACAAACAGTTAGAGCCTCGATTTGATTCCATCAGTCCGGTGCACTAACTGGTAACGAAATAACAGCACACGCTGGCGTGCGGCTAACAAACAGGAGTGCAGACCATGACAGAAACGACACCGAAAACAGCACCCTGGACTGTCGAGAAGCGAACCGCCATCCTGGTTCTTGCGGACGGAACCGTGATCGAAGGCAAGGGCCTCGGCGCAGTTGGCGCGGTCGAAGCCGAAGTCGTGTTCAACACGGCGCTGACCGGTTACGAGGAAATCCTGACCGATCCATCCTATGCCGGACAGATCGTCACCTTCACCTTCCCGCATATCGGCAATGTCGGCACCAATGCCGAAGACGTCGAAGACCTGACGCCCGCCAACCGGCACGGCGCGGTCGGCGCAATCTTCAAGGCCGACATCACCTCGCCGTCAAATTTCCGCGCAAAAGAAGATCTCGACGCCTGGCTGAAGCATCGCGGCATCATCGCGCTCGCCGGCATCGACACCCGCGCGCTGACTTCGCTCATTCGCGAGCGCGGTGCCCAGAACGCGGTCATCGCGCATGACCCGAGCGGCAATTTCGACCTTGATGCACTCAAGGCGCGCGCTGCCGCGTGGAGCGGCCTCGAAAACCTCGATCTCGCCAAGGACGTCACGGTTGGCCAGAGCCTCACATGGAAGGAAACGCCATGGACGCTCGCAGATGGCTACGGCGAACAGGAAGCCCCGGAATATCACGTGGTGGCGCTCGATTTCGGCGTGAAGCGCAACATCCTGCGCCTGCTCACCGGCCTCGGCGCAAAAGTCACCGTTCTGCCTGCGACCGCGACGGCTGAGGACGTTCTGGCCCACAATCCGGATGGCGTCTTTCTCTCCAACGGCCCCGGCGACCCGGCAGCGACCGGCGAATATGCCGTGCCGACCATCAAGAAGCTTGTCGAAACCGAACTTCCAGTCTTCGGCATCTGCCTCGGTCACCAGATGCTGGCGCTCGCGCTTGGCGGACGCACCGAAAAGATGCATCAGGGCCATCACGGCGCCAACCATCCGGTGAAGGACTACACGACCGGCAAGGTCGAGATCGTCTCGATGAACCACGGTTTCGCGGTCGATTCCGACTCGCTGCCGGAAAATGTCGAGGAGACGCACGTCTCGCTCTTCGACGGCACCAATTGCGGCCTGCGCGTTGTCGGCAAGCCGGTCTTCTCGGTGCAGCACCATCCGGAAGCATCGCCCGGCCCGCAGGATTCGCACTATCTGTTCCGCCGTTTCATCAATCTGATCCGCGAAAAGAAGGGCCAGGCGCCGCTTCCGGAACGCGAACAGGCGGCTTGAACGCTGCGCATGAACCATCAAACGAAAAGGCCGGAGCAAAACTCCGGCCTTTCTTTTTGTATCAATCAGACCTCCGACAGTCTGGCCGGTGCGGTAGGCCGCACCCGCGCCACCACGATGACCAGCGCCAGAAAGACCAGCCCGGCGCCCACGGCATAGGGCATGCCCGCGAAAACGAACGGCGCATTCTTGCCGGTGAAAATCGCGAACAACTGCGTGAAGATGAGCGGGCCGATGATGGTCGTAATGCTCGACACGCTTGTCAGTGCGCCCTGCAATTCGCCTTGCGCCGAAGGCGGAACCTTGCCTGCCGCGATGCTGCGCAGCGGCGGATCGGCCAGACCTTCCAGCGCCGTCAGGAAGATGACGGCATAAACCATCCATCCCTCCCATGCGATGGCGTAGCCGATCAGCCCCAGACAGGAGAACAGCACACCGGTCATCGCCGTGCGCTTTTCACCCAGTATCGGCAGGACCCGTGGCAGAACCAGCGCCATGACGAATGCCGCGCCAATGCCGAAAAGCCCGAGCGAAAAGCCGATCTGCGCTTCGCTCCAGTTATAGCGATAAGCACCGACAAACGCCCAGACGGACGGATAGACGGCATGGGCCAGCCAGAACAGGAAGAACACCAGCACGACCCAGCCGATGCCCGGATAGTTCCGCATCTGCTTGAGTGCTCCCAGCGGATTGGCGCGGGCGAATTGGAACGAGCGCCGGTTTTCACGCTTCAACGTTTCCGGCAAAAGGAAATAAGCCAGAATGAAGTTGATGAACGACAGGAACGCCGCACCGTAGAACGGAACGCGCGGGCCGAACTCGCCCAGCAGGCCGCCCAGAACCGGACCGAGCGCAAAGCCGACACCGAAGGCAATGCCGATCAGGCCGAAATTGCGCGCGCGATTGCTGTCATCGCTCACATCGGCGATGTAGGCCGAAGCCGTCGCGAAGCTCGCTCCGCTGATACCCGCCAGAATACGGCCGACAAACAGCATCCAGTAGGTGGTTGCGAGCGCGCAGATCAGATTGTCGAGCGCGAAGGTGAAGATCGAGGCGAGCAGCACCGGGCGCCGCCCGAAACGGTCGCTCAGATTCCCGATCATCGGGGCGAACAGGAATTGCATTCCGGCATAGACCAGCAGGAGCCAGCCGCCATCGACGGCAGCGGTGCTGATATCCGCGCCGGTCAGCTCTTCGAGAAAAGTCGGCAGAACCGGCATGATGATCGCAATGCCGATAATGTCGAGAAACAATGTCATAAAGACGAGTAACAAGCCCCGCCGTACAAACTGGGGATCATGCATGGGACACCTGAAATATGCTCCACGACGCACGAGGTGGAACAGTCATAAATTGTGTTGATTGGAGAACTCGCGCGCCATCGCCGCTCAAAACTGAGCGTCACGCTTGCAAATCGGGAAAAGGGCCGCGCCGGTCGAAAAGCATTTATCTGGAAAATTATTTCACGACAAGGCGAATATTCCCCGGTTTCGACAAAAAGAAAATGGAATTCGGCCGGATAAAGAAAAAGGCGGCCGAAACCGCCTTTTCCGCAATATCGAAACGATCTTAAACGTCACCGCTGAACGTATCGCATGATTCCAGCTTTCCGCTGTCGAAACCGCGCTGGAACCATTTGGCACGCTGGGCCGAGGTGCCGTGGTTGAAGCTTTCAGGCACGACATAACCCTGACTGCGGCGTTGCAGCGTATCGTCGCCGATCTGGTGGGCCGCATTGAGCGCACTTTCCAGGTCGCCCGACTCCAGAATGCCCTTCTGCTCCGTGTAGTAGCCCCACACACCGGCGAAGCAATCGGCCTGAAGCTCGACGCGAACCGACATCTGGTTTGCCTGTGCTTCGCTCATCTGCTGGCGCATCTGGTTGAACTTCGGCAGGATGCCGAGCAGGTTCTGCACATGGTGCCCGACCTCATGCGCCAGAACATAGGCACGCGCAAAATCGCCGGAAGCCCCGAAGCGGTTGGCCAATTCGTTATAGAAGCTCAGATCGATGTAGAGCTTGCGGTCGCCGGGGCAGTAAAACGGCCCTGAAGCCGCAGATGCAAAACCGCAGGCCGAACGAACCTGTCCCGAAAACAGCACCATCGTCGGCTTGGTATAGGTCTGGCCGCGCGATTGGAAAATGCCGCTCCACACGTCTTCCGTCTCGGCAAGGATGGTGCGGGCAAACTGCGTCGTCTCGTCATTGGCAACATTGCCGCCTTCGGCAACCGTCCGTCCCGACTGGTCGGCCTGCTGCGTCACGCTCGGCCCCATGCTGCCGTCACCGAACAGGATTGGCAGCGGATCGATGCCCACTGCGCGCAGCACGAAGAACATCACCACCAGAATGAGGATGCCTGAAATCCCGCCGCCACGGACGATTCGAAATCCCGGACCGCCGAGGCCCCCGCCGCGACCGAAGCCGCCGCCTGCACCACCGCCCTGCTCTCCGCGCAGATCTTCAACATTGTCGCTTTGCCTACGGCCTTGCCAGCGCATTGACCAACTCCCGTGCACCGTGCCGCCCTTAACGAAGCGGCACCAAACTATACCTGTAATTGTCGCATAAAGAGTTGGCACGGCAACATAAAAAGTAAATGGCAGCGTCAATCACAAACGAAGACTCTTTCGCAATAGTTTGCTCACAAGAAAACCCGTTCGGCTTCGATAGGCGAAACCCGCCGCAAGGAGAGCCAGCAGAAGGCAGGCCAAAAGAAATGGCGACCTCCATCCATAAGGAAACGCAACCTCGTTCATGATGCGTCCGGGCATGAACGCAAAGAACCCTGCTCCGGGAATTCCGCCGAGATAGACGCTTCTCATGATCCTGCGATGTGCCTCTATCTGTCCTGTCCGGGCAGCAATGACGGCGCGTGCGCACCCCGACAGCACCAGTATCGAAAGAAGATGTATCGGGCTGAAGCCGCCTATGAGATTGATCTGGTGAATGAAAAAGCTGGAGATCGCTGTTGCGACCATCAGCGTCACCCAAAGGCGCCCCAGCGCCTTGTGCAGTCTCGTACCCTTGCGGCGCATGAAGATGACAAGGCCGATGATGGCGGCGGGCACGACAGTCGCGACATGGATCTGAATGGCAAGCGGTGCATGAAGAAGCGGTTCGAAGTTCATCGCAGCGTTCCTGTTGAATTTCCTGTCGCTTTCAACAAGACTGCGCTCACCTCAATCGAAACGGCGTCAAATGCAGGAAAACTACGTGACCGGAGGCTTGTTGCAATTCGCGCTTCGCGAATTGTCGACCATCATTCGTGCGCCGCGCCTGTGGGGCACCTTCTTCGTCGTCGTGCTGATCTTCACCGTTACCGGCCCCTTCGGGACGGACCAGTCCATGCCGGTTGCGGTTCGCTTCTTTTACTGGCTCTCGGTGCAGTTTATCGGTTGGTCAACCGCAATCGCCTTTTCTGTTCTGGCAGATGCTTTTCTTGAACCATTTTTCAAGCATGCCTTTGCCCGCATGATGGCCGGCGCTGTCGTGGCAGCCCTCCCGATCGGACTCTGGATCGGGTTTATCGACTGGGGCTTTTCGGGCAGAACGCCCACGGCGAGTGCGGTTCTCGCCAACGCCTCGGTCGCCTTGCCCCTCAGCGCCCTTTTCTGCATTCTCGCCTACATGACGCTGCGCCGTGAGCTGGAATCCGTCCCGAGAAATATTGCCGACACGCCGCCGCCATTGCTCGCCCGGCTGAAACCCGGCAATCGCGGCGCGATTCTGCGTCTTTCCGCGGAAGATCACTACACAAGGATCGTCACCAGCCGGGGAGAAGAACTTCTCCTTCTCCGCTTTTCCGATGCCGTGAATGAGGTCGGCAATACGAGCGGGCTTCAGATTCATCGCTCGCACTGGGTTGCCGACCGGCACGTTGCAGAATTGCGCAAGGCCAATGGCGGTCTCAGCCTGCTGACGAAGGACGGCACGCTGCTGCCGGTCAGCCGCGCGAGCGGGAAATCAGCGCGCGAACGCTTTGGTTCAGTTATAACATCCACGGAGAAAGCAGAATTTTCGTGAATGCCCCCACTTTCTTTGAAATAAAACGATTTGTGGGGTTCCGCTTATCGAAATGATTGCCTATAAGGCCCGCTTAGCCCACAGAATTCATAAGCTGCCAACCCGCCGGAAAACCGTGCGGGCTTTTCTGGCAGGCTAAGAAGCATGTCTCTCGAAAGTGGGAACCGGTTTCGGGACAAGATCATGCGCGCGAAGAAGATAGGATGAGCTCATGCCGAAACGTACAGATATCAAATCGATCCTGATTATCGGCGCGGGCCCCATTGTCATCGGCCAGGCTTGCGAGTTCGACTATTCCGGCACGCAGGCCTGCAAGGCGTTGAAAGAGGAAGGCTACCGCATCATCCTCGTCAACTCCAACCCCGCCACGATCATGACCGATCCCGATCTGGCCGATGCGACCTATATCGAGCCGATCACGCCGGAAGTCGTGGCCAAGATCATCGCCAAGGAACGCCCGGACGCGATCCTGCCCACCATGGGCGGCCAGACCGCGCTCAACACCGCATTGTCGCTGCGCCGCATGGGTGTTCTTGAACGTTATAACGTTGAGATGATCGGCGCCAATGCGGAAGCCATCGACAAGGCGGAAGATCGCGCGCTCTTCCGCGAGGCGATGCAGAAGATCGGCCTCGACACGCCGGGCTCGATGCTCGCCAACGCGACCGAAATCAAGGACGAGGACCGCAAGCGCCACGAAGCCAAGCGCGCCGAAGTGAAGGCGCAGTTCTCCGGCGACGATCTCGACAAGGCGCTCGACAAGCTGGAAACCGAATGGCAGCTCGGCGAAGTGGAACGCAAGCAGCGCTATATGAGCCATGCGCTTGCAAAGGCAGCGCAGGCACTCGACGTGGTCGGCCTTCCCGCCATCATCCGCCCGAGCTTCACGCTCGGCGGCACCGGCGGCGGCATTGCCTATAACCGCCAGGAATTCTTTGAAATCATCGAACGCGGCCTGGATGCCTCGCCGACGACCGAAGTTCTGATCGAAGAGTCGGTTCTGGGCTGGAAAGAATATGAAATGGAAGTCGTCCGCGACAAGGCGGATAACTGCATCATCATCTGCTCGATTGAAAACCTCGATCCGATGGGCGTCCACACGGGCGACTCGATCACGGTTGCGCCTGCGCTGACCTTGACCGACAAGGAATACCAGATCATGCGCAACGCCTCGATTGCGGTGCTGCGCGAGATCGGCGTCGAAACCGGCGGCTCCAACGTCCAGTTCGCGATCAATCCGGCCAATGGCCGCATGATCGTCATCGAAATGAACCCGCGCGTGTCGCGTTCTTCGGCGCTGGCTTCCAAGGCAACCGGCTTCCCGATCGCCAAGGTCGCAGCCAAGCTTGCCGTCGGCTACACGCTCGATGAACTCGACAACGACATTACCGGCGGTGCAACGCCAGCCTCCTTCGAGCCGTCGATCGACTATGTCGTTACCAAGATCCCGCGTTTCGCCTTCGAGAAATTCCCCGGTTCCTCGCCGATCCTGACCACCGCCATGAAGTCGGTCGGTGAAGTGATGGCCATTGGCCGTACCTTCCAGGAAAGCTTGCAGAAGGCACTGCGCGGCCTCGAAACCGGCCTGACGGGTCTCGATGAAATCGCCATTCCCAATATCGAGGAAGGCGACGAAAAGAACGCCATCCGCGCCGCTATCGGCACGCCGACGCCGGATCGTCTGCGCATGGTGGCGCAGGCAATGCGCCTTGGCCTCACCACCGAACAGGTGCATGACGCATCGAAGATCGATCCATGGTTCCTCGAACAGATCGAAGCCATCGTAAAGACCGAAGAGCGCATTCGCGAGCATGGCCTGCCGCAGGACGCTGAAAACCTGCGCATGCTGAAGGCCATGGGCTTCTCCGATGCGCGCCTTGCAAGCCTGACCGGCAAGGACGCCGAAGACGTGGCCAAGCTGCGCGCCGATCTCGACGTGCATCCGGTCTACAAGCGCATCGACACCTGCGCCGCCGAATTCGCCTCGCCGACCGCCTATATGTACTCGACCTACGAAACGCCTTTCGTCGGCCAGCCGCGCTGCGAAGCCGAAGTGTCGGATCGCAAGAAGGTCGTCATTCTCGGCGGCGGTCCGAACCGTATCGGTCAGGGCATCGAGTTCGATTATTGCTGCTGCCATGCAGCCTTCGCGCTCGGCGATGCCGATTACGAAGCCATCATGGTCAACTGCAACCCGGAAACGGTTTCGACCGACTACGACACCTCGGACCGTCTCTATTTCGAACCGCTGACCGCGGAAGACGTGCTGGAAATCCTGCGCGTCGAGCAGGAAAAGGGCACGCTCCACGGCGTCATCGTTCAGTTTGGCGGTCAGACCCCGCTGAAACTCGCCAATGCGCTTGAAAAGGCAGGCATTCCGATCCTCGGCACCTCGCCGGACGCCATCGACCTTGCCGAAGACCGCGACCGCTTCCAGAAGCTGCTGATCAAGCTCGATCTCAATCAGCCGAAGAACGGCATCGCCTATTCGGTCGAACAGGCCCGCCTCGTCGCCGCCGATCTCGGCTTCCCGCTTGTCGTGCGCCCGTCCTATGTTCTGGGTGGCCGCGCCATGCAGATCATCCATGATGAGCGTTCGTTGCAGAACTATCTGCTCGATACTGTGCCGGAACTGGTGCCCGAAGACATCAAGGCCAAGTACCCGAACGACAAGACCGGCCAGATCAACACGTTGCTCGGCAAGAACCCGCTCCTGTTCGACACCTATCTGACCGAAGCCATCGAAGTAGACGTCGATTGCCTCTGCGACGGCAAGGACAGCTTTGTCGCCGGCATCATGGAGCATATCGAGGAAGCCGGCATCCACTCGGGCGACAGCGCCTGCTCGCTGCCGGTGCACACGCTTTCGGCTGAAATCGTCGCCGAACTGGAACGCCAGACGGCAGCGCTTGCCAAGGCGCTTCATGTGGGCGGGCTGATGAATGTGCAGTTCGCCATCAAGGACGGCGAAATCTTCATTCTCGAAGTCAATCCGCGTGCATCGCGCACGGTTCCCTTCGTCGCCAAGACGGTCGGCACGCCGATTGCCAAGGTCGCAGCCCGCATCATGGCTGGTGAAAGCCTCGAGGCAGCACTCGGCGCCTATGGCGGCAAGCCGAAGACGCCTTCCCGTCCGCATATCGCGGTCAAGGAAGCCGTGTTCCCGTTTGCTCGCTTCCCCGGCGTCGACACGCTGCTCGGACCTGAAATGCGCTCGACCGGCGAAGTCATGGGTCTCGACTACGACTATGCTCTGGCCTTCGCAAAGGCACAGCTTGGTGCCGGCGTGGAACTGCCGCGTGAAGGCACGGTCTTCGTATCGGTCCGCGATGAGGACAAGGAACGCGTGCTCGGCCCCGTTCGCCTGCTGGCAAGCATCGGCTTCAAGGTCATGGCGACCGGCGGAACGCAAAAGTTCCTCGAAGCAAACGGCGTCGAATCGACCAAGATCAACAAGGTCATCGAAGGCCGTCCGCATGTGGAAGACGCGATCCGCAATCGCCAGATTCATCTGGTCTTCAACACGACGGACAGCGCAAGTGCCGTTTCCGACTCCAAGTCGATCCGCCGCGCAACGCTGATGCAGAAGCTGCCTTACTATACGACGATGGCCGGAGCGGAAGCCGCTGCCGAAGCCATCGCAGCCCTCAAGGCAGGCTCGCTGGAAGTTCGTCCGCTTCAGGATTACTTCCGCTGACCGCATAGAGCATTTCCAGCAAAAGTGCGAAGCGGTTTTGCGTGAGGCAAATGCGACAAAACAAATAGTTAGAGCAGTTTCAACGACTCCGTTTTAACCGGAACCGTTCTAACTCATGAAAGTTGAAAAGCCGCCGGGCGACCGGCGGCTTTTCATGCCGTTTTCACGGCCCGCACCTCGAGAGGCTTTCCCGAAGGGTCGTCTTCCAGACTGATCTGCTGGGTAAAAAGCCCGTCATGCAGATGCGGCTTGCCAAGATGAATGACGGCTGCATCTTTCAGCTCGGTATTCAGCATGTCGCGAATCCGGTCGTAGGCTTCGGCATCGAGGCCATCGAGCGCGCCATCGATGACAATCCACTGCGGTTTCTGCAGGATCAGGCGGGCGAAAGCTATACACTGGCGCTCATCGTCCGTCAGGACGCGATCCCAGCGTGCAGCGTGGTCAAGACTGGTGGCCAGACGCTCAAGCCCGGCCCGCCGCAGAACGTTCTCCAGATCCTGTTCGGAAAACTTCTTGATATCGAGCGGATAGACGATGACGCCTTTGAGATTGCCCGGCGGGAAGTAGGGCGCGCGCGGCATGAAGGCCACGCCGTCGCCAGCCGGCATGCCGATCCTCCCCTCGCCCCATGGCCAAAGCCCGCCCAATGCGCGGAAGAGGAGCGTTCTCTGTGTCTCGGTCCCGCCAGTCACCAGCACCCGCTCGCCGGGCTTGACCGAAAAGGCCTTGCGGGAAAGCTTCAGGCACTGGTCGGGCGCGGCGATGGAAACATTGTCCAGCGTCAGCCTGTCATCGTCATTCGTTGCAAGGTCGATCTGCCGGTCCAGATGGCCAAGCGCATCCATGTGCAGCACCGCCTGACGAAAACTCGCGACGCGAAGCAGCGTCGCCCGCCAGTCGGCAATCGCACCGAAATTGTCGACGAACCAGCGCAGCGCATTATGCACCTGCGTGAATGCGCCGACCGCCATCATCAGCCCGCCGAACGTGAGCCCGCCACCGAAATAGACCGGTGCTGCAACGAGGATCGGCGCCACGATCGTCAGCCAGCCATAACCTGCCGTCACCCAAGTCAGCCGCGTGGTTGCATAGACGATCTTGCGGATCGCGCCCAGAACCGCATCGATGTCCAGATCGAGGCGGCGTCTCTCATCCCCCTCGCCGCGGGACAGGGTGATGGCGTCCAGATGTTCATTGACCCGCATCAGCGATGCACGGAAATCCGCCTCGCGCGCATAGCGGTTGGCGTTGATGTTCACCAGGCTGCGTCCCACGATCCACGTGAGCCAGGAGGCGGAAGCCGCATAAAGGATGACGGCCCAGACCATGTAGCCGGGGATGGAGAAACTGTAGCCCGCGACATGAAACACGAAACCGCTCGACAGCGACCACAGAACGCCGACGAAACTCACCAGAATGACGGTCGACTGGAGCAGGTTAATCCCCAGATCGCACGACATTTCCGCAAAGTGCCGCGCATCTTCATGCAGGCGCTGATCCGGGTTGATGCCGATCTCGCCCGCATTGGCGAGGCGGAAGGCCCTGCCCGGCGCCAGCCATTGCCCTACCAGATCGCGCGCCAGCCCCTCGCGCATCTTGAGCTTGAACATCTGGTTGAGCCAGGTCTGCGATACGTTGAGAAGCAGAAGAGCGCCTGCAATCCCGAAGAACACCATCAATTGATGGAAGAAAGCCTGTAAATCCCGACGGGCAAGGGCATCGTAGAACGGTTCGTTCCAGCGATTGATGGCCACCTGTCCGATGGCGATCAGCACGACAAGAGCGAAAATCCCGGCCCCGAGCGCAATCAGCGTGTTGCGCACCGGCGAGACCAGAAAAGCCCCGACCATCATCGAAATCTGTGAAAAAAGATCGGTCCCATCGCGCGACGGCGTGCCGCCGATCAGCTTGGCGGAACTTTTGCGCAGGCGTTCCGTGACGCTGCGTCTGGGCTTCTTGCGGCGGCGCTCCTTCCCGGGTGCGCTCTGCTTCGTCTTGTCCTTGTCTGGTTCAGACGTCATTTCCTGCCTCGCTACCCGTGGCCCGCTCGAATTTGCAGATACTCATTAGAGCATTTCCAGCAAAAGTGGGAACCGGTTTTGCGTTGGGAAATGCGTCACCACAAATACATAGAGCGGTTCTGGCGATTCCGGCTTCACGCGGAAGTCAAAGATTGGAGATCGGCAAATTTTTTTGCGCAGGAGAGCGGATACATCTCACAACAATATGCGGGTTTTACCGGCAGGCTTTCGCTGCAATGATGGCCGGACCCCGACCCCTGCCGGAAAGCAATCCATGGCTGTCACGATCAAGCCCATCGACAAAGTGCTCATTTATGCGACCTGGAACGACCGCCTTCTGGTATTTGAAGAACCGGATTTTCCCGAAACGCCGCTACAGGTGCCGGGCGGCACGGTCGACGCGGGAGAAGATATTCTCGCCGCCGCCTATCGCGAATTCGCCGAAGAAACGGGGCTTCTCCACAGCGATGGCATGATCCGCCTCGAAACCGTCGATTACGACTATCCGGAAAGGGGCTCCAGGGGGTTGCACCGCCGCCATTGCTTCCACCTGAAATTGAACACCCCGATGCCTGAAACCTGGGATCACTACGAAATGTCGCCGTGTGACGGCGGCGCCCCGATCCTGTTTCGGCTGTTCTGGCTCGACCGCAGGAGCGCGCAAAACCGGCTGGGCCTCGGAATGGCTGAAAGCATCAGTAAAATCAGTTTCTAGCTCGCATTCTATCTATCTTGTATTGGTCAAATTTGTCGCATATAGTTAGCGCATCGATTTTTCGGTCGAGTGACTTTGCGACCCGTGCGGCCCGCCGTGCTTCCTGACGATCTCCTGTCCATAAATTCGATTCACGGGCACGTGTGCGAAGCATACGGACTTAAAAATTACTATGTTACAAAGGACATTCCCATGGCTACGGGAACAGTTAAGTGGTTCAACACGACCAAGGGCTTCGGCTTCATCCAGCCTGACCAGGGCGGCACGGACGTATTCGTTCACATCTCCGCCGTTCAGCGCGCTGGCCTTGCCACGCTCGACGAAGGTCAGAAGGTTTCTTACGAAATCGTTCAGGACCGCCGTTCCGGCCGTTCGTCTGCAGACAACCTCGTCGCAGCCTGATCGTCAGAATATAACGAAAAAGGCGGGTCCTCGGGCCCGCCTTTTTTGTTTGTCCGCCGTTCCGTTCAGCCCCGCCCCATCGCGCTTGCGCCAAGAATGAGCGCTGCGACCAGCGCGGCAATGGTGCGGACGTGATTCCACAAGGTCCAGTCGCGCACATAAGCGAGCCAGGCGTCGGCGGACGCAGCGGCATTGACGTCCATCACGGCAAGCTGGTTGTTCAGCGGCACGTTGAGAACCATCGTGACGCCGATAGTGCCGACGAGATAGACGGCAGCGCCGGTCATCGCCCACGTCGACAGGCCCCCGAAGCCCATCAATCCCAGTACGATAATCGCGAGGCACAGCAATGCGGTGCCGAAAAAGGCGGCGAAGAACGTGCCGTTGAGCACGGTGATGTTGATTGACTGCATCGCCATCATGCCCGCGCTCGCCGGAATGCGCGCCAGCGCGGCCATCACAAAACTTGAGAACGCATAGAAAATGCCGCCTGTAATGGCGCTGCCCCATGCCGCCAGCAGAACCAGCAACTGAAAACCCGTCGTCATGACTGTCCTCCCTCTGTCTTCGGCGGCAGCTTTATCCGCACGATACCTGTTCACCTTCCAGCCCTCAGAATATGAGTAACCCTCATATTTGCAATATGTGAGTAATCCTCATATTCTGTCAAGAGCGAAATATGTGAGTCGGTCATGAAGCAGAATTCCGCCGGGCAAGCAGAGGCCACCAGCGCCCCTGTCCTCCGCCGCACGCCCAGCCAGAGCCGCGCGCAGGAAAAGATCCGTCGCATCGCAGAATGCGCCACGGCGCTGATCGCCGCCAAAGGCAGCGACAGTCTGAGGATGAGTGAGATCGCTCAGCAGGCCGGTATTTCCATTGGCGCGCTCTATCAGTATTTCCCCGACAAGAGCGCCCTGATCCGCTACCTGTTTGAAAGCTCCAATGCGCAATCGCGCCAGTGTATCGCCGAAGGGCTCGCGACCGCCAATTCGGCAGAAGAGCTGATCGTCGCCTTCAATGGATTGATCGATGAATATCTGGGCCTGATGCGGCTGGAACCGGCAATGCGCGACATCTGGTCGGCCACGCAGACAGACAAGTCCCTGTCAAAGCTGGAAATTGCTGAGAGCAGGCAGAACGGCCAGCTGCTGGCCGATACGATCCGCCGGATCGCCCCCGGCAAGCTGCCGCCTCAACTGGACGAAACCGCGTTCCTGCTGATGCATTTCGGCGAATCCACCATGCGCATCGCCGTCGAGGTTTCGGAAAGCGAATGCGATGCGCTGATAGCGGCTTACAAGTTGATGGCCACGCGCAGCCTGCGCGACCTGATGGCAGGATAGGATCTTAAGGCAGCCACTCGAGCGGCACATGGCCCTTGTCGCTGGCGACACGCTCCAACCATGCGCGCACGGCGGGATATCGCTGCATGTCGAAACCGCCCCGATGCGCTTCGTGCGTATAGGCATAGAGCGCGATATCGGCCACCGTATAAGTGTGACCGGCGATGAACGGCGTTTTCTCCAACTGGGTTTCCATCACGGTCAGCGCCTTTTCGCCGCCAGCCAGCGTGGAAGCGAGACGCTCCGGCGTCGCATCACGTGACCGCTGCGGATAGACCATCAAGGCACGGCGCACCGCGATATAAGGCTCATGGCTGTATTGCTCGAAGAACAGCCATTGATAGACCAGAGCGCGCTCATAGGGGTCTTGCGGCAACAGGGGCGTCCCCTCCGCCAGATGCAGGAGAATGGCGTTCGATTCCGCGAGGAAACGACCGTCTTCCAGTTCCAGCAGCGGAACCTTGCCGTTCGGGTTCCTGGCCAGATATTCCGGCGTCCGCGTCGATCCATCAAGCGAGGAAACCGCGACGTGCCGAAAGGGCTTGCCGATCTTCGCCAGAAGCAGGCGAGGCTTGTAGCAATTGCCGGAATCGGCGTGTTCATAAAGCGTCAGCATGGTCGTCTCCTGTTTTGCCGCAATATTCCTGCCCGCCAGCTTCCTGTCCAATCAGTTTCTTTGCGCTAATATGTCAGCATTGCTGATGGATCTGTTCGTTTCGGCAACACATTTGCGCGAAATCCGGCAATTGCGGACGAATTCTCAATCCATCTGTTGCGCTTCCCGCGCCGATGGGACATAGAAAATCCGCAAAACCGGACCGCGCCCGGTGCCGGTTAACAGAGCCTGCCATTTATGGAGATCTATCATGGCATTTCTCGCCGACGCCCTTTCCCGTGTTAAGCCTTCTGCGACCATCGCGGTCAGCCAGAAAGCACGTGAACTGAAAGCCAAGGGCAAGGACGTGATTGGTCTCGGTGCGGGCGAGCCCGACTTCGACACGCCGGAAAATATCAAGCAGGCGGCTATCGACGCCATCAATCGCGGCGAAACAAAGTACACGCCTGTAGCCGGTATCCCCGAGCTGCGTCAGGCCATCGTTGCCAAGTTCAAGCGCGAAAACGGCCTCGACTACAAGCCGGAACAGACGATCGTCGGCACCGGTGGCAAGCAGATCCTGTTCAACGCCTTCATGGCGACGCTGAACCCCGGCGATGAAGTCATCATCCCTGCCCCCTACTGGGTCAGCTATCCTGAAATGGTGGCGATCAACGGCGGCAACCCGGTTTTCATCAACACGAAGATCGAAGACAATTTCAAGCTGACCGCAGCCGATCTGGAAAAGGCGATCACGCCGAAGACCAAGTGGCTCATCTTCAACTCGCCGTCGAACCCGACCGGCGCGGCTTATACGGAAGCAGAACTGAAGTCCCTGACCGAGGTTCTGGTTCGTCATCCGCATGTCTGGATTCTGACCGACGACATGTATGAGCATCTGGTCTATGGCGATTTCGTCTTCACCACGCCTGCTCAGGTCGAGCCTTCGCTCTACGACCGCACGCTCACCATGAACGGCGTGTCGAAGGCCTATGCCATGACCGGCTGGCGCATCGGCTACGCAGCCGGACCGCTGCAGCTCATCAAGGCCATGGACATGGTTCAGGGCCAGCAGACCTCCGGCGCCTGCTCTATCGCACAGTGGGCCGCAGTCGAGGCCCTCAACGGCACCCAGGACTTCATCCCGGAAAACAAGAAGATCTTCCAGGCCCGCCGCGATCTGGTCGTCTCGATGCTCAACCAGGCCAAGGGCATCAAGTGCCCTACACCTGAAGGTGCGTTCTACGTCTATCCGTCCTGCGCTGACCTGATCGGCAAGAAGACGGAAGCTGGCAAGGTCATCGAGACCGACGAAGATTTCGTCACCGAATTGCTGGAAGCCGAAGGCGTCGCCGTCGTGCACGGTTCGGCATTCGGCCTCGGACCGAACTTCCGCATTTCCTATGCGACGTCGGATGCGCTGCTTGAAGAAGCCTGCACCCGCATCCAGCGCTTCTGCGCCAGCCTGCGCTAGAGCATTTCCAGCAAAAGTGCGTAGCGGTTTTGCGTAGGATAATGCGACAGAACAAACAGTCAGAGCAAAGCATACCAAGGGGCCGAAAGGCCCCTTTTTCATATCCGCAATTTGAGACATGCCGTGGCGGCGCGCCCGGCTTCCCGGACCTGTCGAAAGCGACAGTTGAGCGCGAAAAACATCTGGCTATCGTTGCAATGCGTCACCCGGCCCGGCGAAAAGCCAAAAAAAAAGCCAGACAAATGTCTGGCTTTGAGTTTTGAAGGTGCCTTCGAGGCAAACCTCCAGAGGGGAACACTCAGCCCGCGCAAATGGGAGGAGGAAACGCAGCGCTGAGATGACCTTTATATGCCTGTTGCCCATTGTTTTTGCAATGAGACTTTAGCGCAATGCAGCTATGCGTTTTACGCATGTCTTGACCAGGCAAGAAAATCCTTTGAAATCATCTGGTTAATCCGAACAGAATTACTTCGTAATATTATAATGGGCAAATCAACCGCCTAAAGCATGGGCATCGGCGACATGGCAATGCCCGCAAATTTGGCAAATCACCCTTTTTGAGTCGCCCGAAGCAGATGTCACGCAACTGTCACTGCAATGCAGCGGGCCTGTCACATAACGAGCCTAAAAGCCCCGGCAAGACGCCGCGCATGACGCGCCTGGCGCATGTGCGGCGCGTGAAAAAGCGCTGCCCCCACAGACAGACCCCAGAAGGAGCGTACCCGTGCGGATCGTTCAGATTACAGACACTCACCTCAGCCCCATCAAGCCGCACTTCAACCGCAACTGGGAACCGCTCGTTGCCTGGATCGACCAGCAGAAGCCCGATCTCATCATCCACACCGGCGACCTGACGGTCGATGGTGCTGACGTGGAGGCCGACCTTCTGTTCTGCCGCGCCTGCCTCAACGAACTTCCCGCGCGTGTCCTCACCCTTCCGGGCAATCACGACATCGGTCATCTTCCCGAAAGCCACCAGCCCGTCAATGCGCAGCGCCTGATGCGCTGGCGCCGACATATCGGCCCGGACCGCTGGGCGGAAAATTTCGGAAACTGGCGCATTATCGGCCTCAACAGCCTCGTCATCGGTTCCGGTGAAGCCGAAGAAGCCGAACAGTTCCAGTGGCTCGAGGACGAATTGAAGAACAGCGACGGCAAGCCGGTCGCCGTCTTCGCCCACAAGCCGCTCTTTGTAGACGATCCGGATGAGGGCGACAGCGGTTATTGGGGCATCCGCCCTGCCCCGCGCCAGCGCCTCTATGATCTCTTCGCGCAGTACAATGTGCAGCTTCACGCCAGCGGCCACCTGCACCGCGCCTGGTCGGGCGACGCCTTCGGCACGAACTATGTCTGGGCGCCTGCCGCCGCCTTCATCGTCGGCCCGATGGAGCGCGACCTGCCCGGCGAGCGCATACTCGGCGCTGCAATTCACGACCTCGATGAAGTCGCCACGAGCAGCATTGTCCGCATCGACGAGCTGACCCCCTATGTCATCGACGATGTGGTGCACGAAGTCTATCCGCACCACACGGGCGACGGCGAGAAGGTCACCGAGGAGGCAAGCCAGTGAGCACGCTCGTCCTTCGCGACATCGGCAAATCCTACGGAGGCAATCGCATTGTCGATGGTATTTCCATCGAAGCGGCAGAAGGCGAATTCATCGCCCTTGTCGGCCCTTCGGGTTGCGGCAAGAGCACGCTTTTGCGCATTCTCGCCGGTCTCGACCATGCGGATGAGGGAAGCGTCGAGCTTGCGGGACGCAACATAACCGGCGCGCATCCCGCCGACCGGAACATCGCCATGGTTTTCCAGTCCTATGCGCTCTATCCCCATCTGACGGCGGCACAGAACATTGCGGTGCCGCTTGCCATGCGTGACCTGACCGCCGTGGAACGCCTGCCGATGGTAGGCAGCTTCCTGCCCGGCCAGCGGCGCAAACGCGCCGCCATCCAGAAACAGGTCAAGGCAACCGCGACCAGCCTCAGGATCGACCATCTGCTCGACCGCAAGCCGGGCCAGATGTCGGGCGGCCAGCGCCAGCGCGTCGCCCTTGCCCGGGCGCTCGTGCGCCAGCCGGGCGCATTCCTGATGGATGAGCCGCTGTCGAACCTCGACGCCAATCTGCGCGTCCACACCCGGGCCGAAATCGTCGAACTGCATCGCCGCGCCGGTGTTCCCACCATCTATGTGACCCACGATCAGGCCGAAGCGCTCAGCATGGCCGACCGCGTTGCGGTGATGATGGGCGGCAAGCTGCTGCAGATCGACACGCCGACCGCGATCTATAACGATCCCCGCCATATCGAGGTCGCGCAATTCATCGGCACGCCGCGCATCAATATTCTGGAAGCCTTGGTCAGCGATAACGGCATGGTGCATTTTGCCGGTCGCGCCATCCTGCAGGATGTCGCCGCCCATTCCGGCACCACTATCCGCATCGGCATTCGTCCCGAACATTTCCAGCTCAAGCCGCACGACAAGACGGGCATTGCCGGCACGGTCTCGCGGATCGAGTTTCTCGGCTCGGAAGTGCTCGTCTACCTCAAGGCTCCCGGCTCCCCGCAGGACCTCACCGTGAAGCTTGCGCCCGAAGAAGCCCGCGATATCGTCGTTGGCCTCCCGGTCGGCCTGCATTTCGATGCCAGCCACGCCTATCTCTTCGGGGAAGATGGCCTGCGCCTGCGCCAACCCGCCGGAAATATCGTCAAGACGGCATCGCCGGAAAAGGCTGCGGCCCATGTCTGATGTCGCGATCTCCGCTCCCGCGGCCACCAGCGCACGGACGGCGGCTGAGGAAGCCCGCCGCCGTGAAGAACGGCTTGCCTGGAAACTTGCGGCTCCGGCGATCATCTTGACGGTGCTGCTCATTCTCCTGCCGACTGCCGCCGTCATCTTCTGGAGCCTTACCAATTTCGAGCTTGGTTATGACGGTTTCGAATTCATCGGGCTGGAAAACTACGCCGAACTGTTCAGCGACCGGACATTTCTGATCTCGCTGAAGAACACTGCCATCTATACCGCCATCGTGGCACCCGCTTCCGTTTTCCTCGGCCTCGGCGTGGCGCTCCTCATCGAAGGCGAAGTTCGCGGCAAATCCTTCTTCCGCACCGTCTATTTCCTGCCGGTCGCCTCGCTGCTCGTCGCCATGGCAACCGTCTGGCAGTATCTGCTGCACCCGACGCTCGGCCCCGTCAACGCCATGCTGGGCATGATCGGCATTGCCGGTCCCAACTGGCTCGGTTCCAGCGATACGGTTCTGTTCAGCCTCGCGCTTATCGGCATCTGGCAAAGCGTCGGCTTCAACATGGTGCTGTTTCTGGCCGGTCTCACCGCCATCCCGCGAGAACTCTATTCGGCGGCCGAAGTGGACGGCGTGAAAAACGGCTGGGAGCGCTTCCGGCTGGTCACATGGCCCCTGCTCGGCCCCACCACGCTTTTCGTCACGACGATCAGCATCATCAACGCCGTGAAGGTCTTCGAGACGGTCAAGACGCTGACCGAAGGCGGCCCGAACAAGGCTTCGGAAGTCCTGCTCTGGACCATCTATCAGGAAGGTTTCGTCTATCTGCGCGTCGGCTATGCCTCCGCCATGACGGTGATCTTTCTCGCGGTCCTCGTGATCCTGATGATGCTGCAATTCCGCGTGCTGGACCGCCGCACCCATTATTGAGGATACCCGGATGACATTGGCTCGTTCTTTCCGTCTTGGACTTCTGTCGCTGGGTGCACTGCTTTTCCTCGCGCCCTATATCTTCATGCTGTCCACGGCAGCAAAATCGCAGCAGGACATATTCTCGTCCTCGCTGTCGCTGATACCGCACAACTGGGCGCTCTGGGACAATCTCGCCAAGGCGATGAGCCGCGTGCCGATGGGGCTTCTGCTGTTCAACGGCGTGGTTGTCTGCGCGCTCGTGCTGGTCATCCAGGTCGTGGTCGCCATCCCCTGCGCCTACGCCATGGCAAAGCTCAACTTCCGCGGCCAGCGCATCATGATGATGATGGTCATGCTCGGCCTGCTGGTGCCGATCCATGCCACGGCACTGCCCTTCTATGTCGGCTTCAATCAGCTCGGCGTGCTCAACAGCTACTTTGCCCTCAGCGCACCGTTCTTCATCTCGGTCTTCGGCATATTCCTGTTTCTGCAGTTCTTCCGCGCCATGCCGGACGATCTCATCAGCGCCGCTCGTCTCGACGGCATGTCGGAAGCCGGCATCGTCATGCGGGTGATCGTGCCCAATGCATGGCCTGCGATTACGGCCTTCTCGATCTTCTCCGTTGTCGCCCACTGGAACGACCTGTTCTGGCCGCTGATCGTCGTCAACGGCATGGAACGCGCCACGCCGCCGCTCGGCCTCCTTTATTTCCGCGCTGCGGAAGCGGGCGACGATTACGGGGCGCTGATGGCGGCAACCCTCATCATCACCCTGCCGCTGCTGCTGGCATTTCTCGCCGCCCAGCGCCGCTTCATCGAAGGCATCACCCTAACCGGCCTCAAGGGCTGAATTCTTCCCACAATCCTCCACAGGAGTTCAAACATGAAACGCTTTTCCGGCGCCCTCGCCGCTCTGGCCATGGCAACGGCCTTCGGCTCGCCCGCCCTTGCCGACACGACGCTGAACGTACACTACCCGATGCCGGGTTTCTTCAAGGATGTCATGGCCGACATCTCCAAGAAGTTCATGGAAGAAAATCCGGACATCAAGATCAACTTCGTCAGCCCGTCGGCAACCTACGAAGAAGGCATCCAGACGATCATGCGTCAGGCCGGAACGTCGGAAATGCCGGATATCACCTTCACCGGTCTGAACCGCCTGCGCGTGCTGGCGGAGCGCAATATCGGCGTAGACATGAAGCCGCTGGTCGAAAAAGAAACTGATATGGAAGCGCAGGGCTTCACAGATCACCTGCTGAGCCTCGCCCGCGTCGGCGACCGTCAGGTCGGTCTTGCTTTCGCAACCTCCAATCCGATCATGTATTACAATGCCGATCTTCTGAAGGCGGCAGGCGGCAATCCCGACAATCCCCCCACCACCTGGGACGAAGTGATTGAACTGGGCGGCAAGATCAAGGCGCTCGGCAACGGTAATGAGGGCATCGATTTCCGCTGGCAGGGCGACGACTGGATGTTCTCCGCGCTGCTGTTCGGCGCGGGCGGCACCATGCTGACCGAAGACGAGAAGAAGGTCGCCTTCAACGGACCGGAGGGGCTCGAAGCCTTCAAGCTCATCGACCGCATGGTGAAGGAAGGCGGCATGCCGGTTCTGACAAAGGCGGCGGGCGAGCAGGCTTTCGCGGCTGGCAAGGTCGGCTTCTCGTTCCAGACCACCGGCGCGCTGCGCAACACGATCAAGAATGTCGGCGACAAGTTCGATCTTCGCACGGCGAAGATCCCGCTCATCAACGCCGAAAAGGGTCGCCTGCCAACCGGCGGCAATGCGGTCGTCATCCTGACCGAAGATCAGGGCAAGCAGGATGCGGCGTGGAAATTCGCCAAGTTTGCCGCCGGGCCCTATGGCGCGTCCGTCGTCGTTCCCGGCACCGGCTACGTGCCGAACAACGAGCTGGCCGCGAAGTCCGACGAATATCTCGGCAAGTTCTATGAGGAAAATCCGCTCTTCAAGGCTGGTCTGAGCCAGATGTCGCTGATGATCCCGTGGTATGCATTCCCCGGTTCCAACGGCGTGAAGGTGACGCAGACCATCGTGGACAATCTTTCTCGCGTCGTCGAACAGTCCGCCCCCCCGGAAGACGCCCTTGCCGACGCCTCAAAGGAAGTCCAGCGCCTGCTGCCGCGCAAGTAATCGGCCATCACCAAAAAACAAAAGGCCGCGCTGATTGCCAGCGCGGCCTTTTTTGAATCACAAGCTGCAATCAATAGGTCCAGTTGCGGGCCTTCGAGAACAGGAAGTCGCGGAAGGCGTGCAGTTTCGCGGAGTTCTTCAAGGCTTCCGGATAGCAGAAGAACGTATCGAAGGACGGTATTTCTTCCAGTTCGGGCAGAAGCTGCACCAGGCCGGATTCCTTGTCCGCCATATAGTCGGGCAGGACAGCGATGCCGACGCCCCGCTGCACGGCGCGGCGAATCGACAGCAGATTGTTGACCTGCAATGCCGGGATGCGGGAGCTGCCGTCAGTGCGTCCGGCGATCTCCAGCCAGTTGAGGCCCGTCAGATAGCTCGGCGCCGGTTCACCGAAGGTCACGACGCGGTGCTGGTCGATCTCGTCTATGGAGTTGAGCTTGCCATATTTCGAGACATAGCCCGCCGACGCATAGACATGCATATGCACCGTGAACAGCCGACGCTGGATCAGGTCGGGCTGCTGCGGCTGCCGCAACCGGATGGCGCAATCCGCATGACGCATCGTCAGGTCCAGTTCCTCATTGTCGAGGATCAGCTGGAGCTGGATATCGGGGTAAAGCTCGACAAATTCCTGAATGCGCTCGATCAGCCAGCCGGAACCAAGACCAACGGTCGTCGTGACGCGCAGGCGGCCTGTCGGCTTTTCCTTGCTCTCGGCAAGCTTCGAGCGAACGTTTTCGAGCTTCATCAGCACGTCATGCGCCGTGCGATAGAGCGTTTCGCCCTGCTCGGTCAGGATCAGACCGCGCGCATGACGATGAAACAGCGGGACGCCGACATCCTGCTCAAGCGCGCTGACCTGACGCGAAATAGCCGATTGCGACAGATGCAATGTCTGGGCTGCGTGGGTGAACGACCCCGCTTCAGCCGCAGCATGAAAAATGCGCAGTTTATCCCAGTCGAGCGGAGCGACCACGATTATCCCCTCTCATTGTTTTGACCGCATTCAGCTTAGGCAAGACCGCCTCCCGCTTTTGGCGTGGAAAGCCCTATTCCGCCGCTTCGTGCAGCGGTTCCTGTGCGGCGAGCCAGCGCTCGGCTTCAAGAGCTGCCATGCAACCCATGCCGGCGGCTGTCACGGCCTGACGATAGATATCGTCGGTGACGTCGCCCGCAGCGAAAATGCCCGGAACGTCGGTAGCCATCGAATCGGGCGCGGTCCATAGATAGCCGTTCGGCTTCTGCTTGAGTTTGCCCTCGAACAAAGAAACCGCCGGTGCGTGGCCGATGGCGACAAAAACGCCATGCGTATCGAGTTCCTGCGTTTCGCCGGTCACGACATTCTTGAGGCGCACGCCGGTCACGGTCGCGCCCATGGGCGGCTTTGCCTCCGTGCCGAGGATTTCGTCGATCACGCTGTTCCAGACGACCGAGACGTTCTGGCGCGAAAGCAGCCGGTCCTGCATGATCTTCTCCGCCCGGAACCCGTCGCGGCGATGCACGACCGTCACGCTCTTGGCGATATGCGAAAGGTAAAGCGCTTCCTCGACCGCGGTATTGCCGCCGCCGACGACGACCACATCCTTGCCGCGATAGAAGAAACCGTCGCAGGTCGCGCAGGCCGAAACACCGCCGCCCATGAAGGTCTGCTCGCTGTCGAGGCCAAGCCACTTGGCCTGTGCGCCCGTCGCAATAATCAGGGCGTCGCAGGTATAGACCGTGCCGGAATCACCTTTCAGGCGGAAAGGACGCACCGTCGTTTCGACCTCGGTGATGATGTCGTGGACGATCTCCGCGCCGACATTCTGCGCCTGCGTCGCCATCTGGTCCATCATCCATGGTCCCTGCACCGGATCGGCATAGCCCGGATAGTTTTCCACGTCGGTGGTGATCATCAGCTGACCGCCCTGCTGCAGCCCGGCAATCACGATTGGCTTCAGCATGGCGCGGGCGGCATAAATCGCCGCAGTATAACCAGCAGGACCCGAGCCGATTACAATGACTGGCGCATGACGCTGTGACATGAAGTTCTCTCCGGTCCCGGAGCGCTGCGGCCTTCAAGCGGGACCGGCGCTCCTCATGTTGGTTTTCACGCGCACCCAAACTGTTCCACATTTTTGGGCGCACTTTAAAATCGATTTAAAGCGGTGGGTTTCCGGCCCACCAGAATCGCTTCCGCAATCCTGTCCGGCCAATGCCCCGATATTATGGCCAAGGTAGGTCTGCCCCCGGATGTTTGCAAGCTTCCACAGGGATTTGCCGAGCTTTAGCCACAGCTTGTGACCTTTTGAGCAAACCCTTTCACGCCAGCACGTTGCGGGTGGATCGATCTCACGCTAAACAAGCTTGATATAGGAATAATTCGCCCAAACCCGGAGCCGGCCGCCATTTACAAGACAGTCGCCAATATCTGCGCGCGTTTCGGCCTCATCATGGCGGCGGCCATGCTTCTGCCTGCGGCGATCGACCTGCGCGACGGAAGCGACGACTGGCTGATCTTCGTCCGCTCGGCTGCGGCTACAGGCGCATTGTCTGCGCTGTTTCTGCTGGCCACCCAGAACCAGACCATGCGCTTCACGCCGCGCCTCGGTTTTCTGCTGACGGCCAGCCTCTGGCTCACCGCAAGCTTCCTCGGCTCGATCCCCCTTTATTTTTCGCACCTGCCGATCAGCTACGCCACCGCCTTCTTCGAGGCCATGTCGGGCGTCACGTCCACGGGCGCGACGGCGCTCACCGGCCTCGACAACATGCAGCGCGGCATTCTCCTGTGGCGCTCGATCCTCTGCTGGATCGGAGGCGTCGGCTTTATCGGCCTCGCCCTTCTGTTGCTGCCCTCGCTGCGGGCGGGCGGACTTGCGCTCTTTCATATGGAGAATTCCGACAAGTCGGAAAAAATTCTCCCCCGCATGAACCAGATAGCGCTCGGCATCATACTCGCCTATCTCAGCCTGACTGCGGCCTGCATCATCGCCTATTTCGCAGTCGGCATGACCGTTTTCGACGCCATCAATCATGGCCTGACGACCGTGGCGACAGCAGGTTTTTCCACGCATGACAGCTCGATCGGTTTCTATGAGGGAAACCGGCTGCTGCTGGTCGTCTCCACCATCTTCATGGCGCTCTCGGCCCTCCCCTTCGTGCTTTACATCAAGGCCTTCATGCCGCGCCGCATGGAATCGCTCGCCGATCCGCAGGTAAAACTGTTCTTCGCAATCGCCATCGGTTTCAGCTTTGCGCTTGCGGTGGTGCTGCGGCTCGGCTCCGATGTGCCGTTCGGCGATGCGCTGATTTCCGCTTCGTTCCACTTCGTGTCGTCATGACCACGACAGGCTATGCCACCGAAGATTATTCGCTCTGGGGACCGCCTGCGATCGGAATTTTCTTTCTCGCTTCGTTCCTCGGCGGTTGTGCCGGTTCCACCTCCGGCGGCATCAAGATGAACCGCCTCATCATCCTGTGGAGCCTGACACAGGCCAATCTCGCCCGGCTCATCATGCCGCATGCGGTCATCAAGATCCGCTACGGCACCTCGGAGATTTCCGGCGATATCGCGCAGAACGTGCTGCTCTACCTGTTCCTCTATTGTGCGTCGCTCGTCATCGGCGCGGTGCTGCTCGCCTCGTTGGGCCTCGATTTCGTCTCGGCCTTCACCGGGGCGCTGACGGCGCTTTCCAATGTCGGACCCGGTTTCGGCGACACGATCGGTCCCGTCGGCAACTTTTCCACCATTCACGATCCGGCGCTGTGGGTGCTTTCATTCCTGATGCTGGTCGGACGTCTGGAGCTGGTGACGGTGTATATCCTGTTCACACGCGCTTTCTGGGTGCGTTGACCGAGCGTTAAGCGGTTTACATCCGCCTGTTTCATTTGATATGAGCAGGATTAGATTGCGCCACGATGGCGACGAATGTTCTATAATTACCCCGGAATGAAATTTCCTTGCGCGCGGAGTTACGCATGCCGATCAAGGCCGATCTGGATGAAATCGATTGGAAAATCCTTCGGGAGCTCCAGAACAACGGGCGCATCACCAATGTCGAGCTGGCCGAACGCGTCGGCATTTCGGCCCCGCCCTGCCTTCGCCGCGTGCGCAAGCTTGAAGAAAGCGGCGTCATCCGGGGTTATCGCGCCATTCTCAACGGCAATTCGCTAGGACAGGACCTCGTTGCGTTCTGCTCGGTCGGCCTTCATCGCCAGGCCGATGCCGACCTCAAGGCATTTGCCGAAAAAACCAAGCAATGGCCGCTGGTACGCCGCGCCTGGATGGTTTCGGGCGAATCTGACTTTCTGCTCCATTGCGTCGCGCGTGATCTCAACACGTTCCAGACCTTCGTGATCGAGGAACTGACCGCGGCTCCCAACGTGGATTCCGTGCGTACCGCGCTGACCATTCGTCCGGTCAAGGACGAACCGCTGATGATTCTCTAAGAGCCTGAAACAAAAAGCGGCATGTGTGTGCGAAAATGGTGATTTTCGAGTACCGGAGCGCAATGTACTGAACGTACATAAGCACCGGAACGCAGAAAAGCGCCATTTGCAGCCACACAGGACGACTTCTGGAACAGGCTCGAGATTATTTCCCGGCGAATACGCGCTCGTAAACACCGCTGATTGCAGCGGCTTCCTTTTCGAGCGGAAACGTGGCGCGAACATGCCTGAGAGCATTTTCGCCGTCGCGTTCGGCCAATGCCGGATCGGCCAGATACGGCTCGATAGCCTTGCGCAGGGCTTCCCCGTCGCCGGCTGCAACCGATGTTCCAGTGCCTTCCACGATCATTTCCGCATAGGCTCCTGCATCGCTGGCAACCACTGCCGTTTGCGAGGCCATGGCTTCGAGCGGCGTCAGCCCGAAACCCTCATTGCGCGAAGGCGCAACATAAAGCGTCAACCGGCGATACCAGACCCGAATGTCGGGCACTTCGCCCAGGATGAGGATACGGTCCTGCAAACCCGCAGCCGCGATCTTCGCCTTCAGTGCGTCTTCGAAAGACTGGTGCTCAGCGGTCGTTCGCCCGGTAATGATCGCCGTCCAGTCCGGATATTTCGGCAGGAGCGCAACCATCGCATCGACAAAAAGGTCTGTTCCCTTGGAGGAACGCACGCGACCGAAGCAGCCGACGGCATATTTTCCGGGCAGGCCGGACGCCGCGAAACTATCGTCATCGCCAACCGGCGGATGAAACCGCTGCAAATCCACGCCGTGCATGATGACATCGTGCGGCACCTGGAGAAAGCTTCCCGAGCGGCCACTCGTTGCAATCACCGCATTCATGCGGCGGATGAGCCATTTGGTGAAAGGCTTGTGGTCCCGCTGTGCGGCCGAGGTGAAGATCAGCCGCAGTTTCATGCGCAGCACATCGCGCATGAAAATCCCGGCGAGCATTTCGATATTGCGCCGCGCGTGCCAGATGCGAAACGGCTTCGTTCGCGGCTTCGACCAGAAGGATAACAACGCGCCCCAGCCAAGATGCGGGAGCGTGTCGGGCAGGCCCGGCCCCATCGTCGCGATGTTCAGGCCCTTTGCACGCTGCAAGGGGATGAGCTGAACGATCGTCGATGTGACCCCGGATAGGCGGCGCTTGAAATTGGGCGCCACCACCTCGACATCCTGAACCGGGACTTTCATGAAAATCAGACGAACTTCAGGCCGACGATTTCGTAGGAGCGCGAACCGCCGGGTGCGTTGACTTCGATGGTATCGCCTTCGCCCTTGCCGATCAGCGCGCGCGCAATCGGCGATGAAATGGAAATGCGACCTTCCTTCACATCGGCTTCCTGATCGCCGACGATCTGGTAGATTTTCTCTTCTTCCGTATCTTCGTCGATCATGGTGACGGTCGCGCCGAACTTGATGCGGTCGCCCGACAGCTTGGAAACGTCGATGACTTCCGCGCGCGCAACCAGATCTTCCAGCTCGTTGATACGGCCTTCATTCAGGCTCTGGGCTTCTTTCGCAGCATGATATTCGGCGTTTTCGGACAGGTCGCCATGCGCACGCGCTTCGGCAATTGCCTCAATAATCCGAGGGCGCTCCGATTGCTGGCGCCAGCGCAGCTCTTCCTTGAGCTTTTCGAAACCGCCAGGGGTCATAGGGAACTTTTCCATACCCAGTCCTTTCCTTCATCCGGCGCTTCGCCTCTCCCCGAGGCCCTGCACGCACCGGCAGTTTGATTTGCCCGCCTCACCTCGCGCAATGCTTGGATAGTGCGAGGCGCTTTTCGGAGGCTTCCAACCTCCGAGACACAAAAAGAAAACGGTCACCGAAACATCCGCCTCGGAACCGTTCGAATAACCATTCACAGAACTATAGCATTTCCATCAATCATTTCACGCGGAAAAATATGTCCCTGTCAACTCTCTGCAAAAGCGACGCTTTCTCGCGTGCGCTATTTCGGCTTGACTGGCCAGCTCGCCGGCCATTTCTCCGGGCCTCCCGCATAATTACCATCGCAATCGCCTTTTGAGCGCTCCTGCACCAGCACGAAACGCACCCGGCCCTCGCCGCTGTCGGTGGCTTTCCAGACATCGTAAATGCCGCAATCACCAAGTCCCCGGCCTTTGAAGAAAGCCGTCAGCGTCAATGATTTCTGGTTCCAGTCGATGTTCCATGCCGTATCGGTCACTGTCGGGCCGTCGTCGGAAATGGTTGGCAGGGAAATCGGCACGATCCTGTTTTCATGGCGGCTGTAGAAGGCGTAGGGCTGATTATAGGCGCCCGACGATCCGCATGGCAGGCCGATCAGATCGAGCCCATCGGCAATCTTCGTCTCGAAACCGCCCGCGCTGCGGAACGTCTCCGGGCTTGCGCCACCGCAAACCGCGGCTTCATCGGAAAAATCCTTGCGGATTTCAGCCGGTATCTGGCCAACCGTTTCAATCAGCTTGAGCACCGGCGGCACGGGCGCGGGCTTGCTGCCCTTGACCTGCAATGCCTCTACCGTGCCATCGCGCGATTGCTGCTCATCCACATAGATCAGCCCGCCGACAAGCCCGGAAAGCGAATAGGTGAACGTCTTTCCGGCCAGTTTCAGCTGCAACTTCTGGCCGTTCTTCATTCCTTCAAGCGCTTTGGCAATATCGCCCGCATAATCAAGCTGTTCGTCCTCTGCCTTCAGGGCCGAGACATCGACGCCGAGCAGCGGCTGGCCGTCGACGGAAATCTCCAGCTTGCCGGCTTTCCGGGACGGATCGACATAGGAAAGCCGCAAGACCGGTTTCGACCCCGGCTGGCTGCTGCGAAAGATGCCAAGCCCCGGCGCTCCCTCGCTTGCGACCGGCGTCAGGCTCAATGTGCAGTTCTGCGCGAAATCACACAGAACCTGCGTGTCCCGAACCGTCTTGAAAGCCGCCTGCGATTCCCCGCCTGCCACAAACAGCATCGTTGCGGCAGCCGACGCCACGACAGCGGTACCAACAGAGGATTCACGATAGAAGGAAAGCATAAGACCTCCGCCGATGGAAAGCGCACTGAGCAGAATCAGATCATGCATGAATGTCGCAGAATCGGAAGTTCCCTTGCCGCCTGCCCACAATATTGCCTATAGCATGTCGGCTGAAAAAGATCGAACCGAGGTAAGAATGACGCGCGTACAGGCCAACATGCTGCTGCTTCTGGCGGGCGCCATCTGGGGCATGGGTTTCGTCGCGCAATCGACGGCAATGGCCAGCATCGGACCGTTTCTGTTCATCGGCATCCGCTCGGCAATCGCCTCGCTCACCGTCCTGCCCTGGGCCGTGGCGGAAGGACGCCGCGCGAAGATCGCCCTCCGCCGGTCGGATTATCTCTTCTTCATGGTCATCGGCCTGAGCCTGTTCATCGGGCTCGTCCTCCAGCAGATCGGGCTCATCACCACATCCGTCACCAATGCCGGTTTTCTGACCGGGCTTTATGTCGTGATGGTGCCGGTACTTGGCGTCATCCTGTTTCGCACATGGCCGCATCCCGTCGTCTGGCCCAGTGCGGCGGCCTGCCTTGCAGGCATCTTCCTGCTTTCCGGCGGCACGCTGACGGCGCTCAAGCAGGGTGACCTGCTGGTCATCGGCGGCGCCGTGTTCTGGGCATTGCAGGTGGTTTTAATCGGCAAGGCAAACCGCGCCGCGCGGCCGATAACGCTGAGCTGCGTCCAGTTCGCAACCAGCGCCGTTGCAGGGCTTGCCATCGCTTCCATGGTTGAAGACCTCAACTGGACCGCCATCGCGCTCACCTGGAAGGAAATCCTCTTCACCGGCGTTTTCTCGTCCGGCGTCGCCTTCACCTTGCAGGCCATCGGGCAGCGCTATACCACCTCGGCGCAGGCAGCGATCTTCCTCGCCTCGGAAGCGCTCTTCGCGGCCCTGTTCGGCGCCCTCTTCCTCGGCGAACGAGTGACCTTCATCGGCCTTATCGGCTGCGGACTGATCTTCTCCGCCATGATGGCCGTCGAACTCATTCCCATGTTCTGGAAGCGCAAGCCCGCGCTTGCTGCCGCCGAGTGATTTCCATCAGGCCTTGAAAATCAGAGCCGCCCCGCCTGCGATGAGCGCAAAGCCCAGCAGATGGTGCCAGGTAAAGGCTTCCTTGAGGTAGAACACCGAGAACAGGCTGAAGATCACCAGCGTGATGACCTCCTGTATGGTCTTGAGCTGTGCCGCCGAATAGACCTCATGCCCGATGCGGTTGGCCGGGACCGCCATGCAATATTCGATCAGCGCGATACCCCAGCTGATGAAGATGACGGTGATGAGCGGCGTGCTGGTGAATTTCAGATGCCCGTACCAGGCGAATGTCATGAAAACGTTGGAGCCGATGAGAAGCAGGATCGGCAGGACGCTTGGCGAAATCAGTGCTGACATGGAAATGACTTCAGGGACCGGGAGGATGTTGTCTGCGGCATGGCCCGAAACCGCCGCACGGTGATAAAACAACGGCGGCATTTTGCCAATCCTGCCGTTTGCGCCTGCCCCGTTTACGCCACAGCCCTTAACGCGGGCGCTGACTCTTCCTTTACGCTTGCAGGCTAATATTCAGGGAACGCCATCGGTCTGGTCTCCTGAAGAAAAGGTATGGACATGAGTTCTGCGTTGTCCGCCACCGCTCCAGTCAGCCGCCAGCGCTCCCGGTTGCGAGGTCTGGCCCCCTCTTTATCGATCATGCTGCTGGCCCTTGTCGCAGGCTGCTCCGGCGAAAGCGCGCCGCGTCCGCAGGCCAGCGTCGGCAATTCCGACGTAATGGTGCCCGAAGCCCCGGTGGCGAGTGCCGCCCCGGTCATGGCTGCGCCTGTCATGCAGCAACCGCAGGAAGAGCGCGTCGTCGGGCTTGCCGAAGAGGAGGAAAACCACGTCGCGCAATCCGCGCCGCAGAACCGGCCGCAATATTCCGGCGACTACGGCTTCACGGCCCCCGTTCAAAACCCGGTCACGGCTGCCGAAAACATCTATACGATGTCCAATGCGGAAGCCGCCTGCCGCACACGCCTGAAAAGGCTGGGCGTCGTCTTCAGGGAAAAGCCTACCATCTATCGCAGCAGCTCCTGCCATATCGAAAACCCCATCGAAGTATCGGGTTTCAACAGCGGCTCCATCGCGTTCAAGCCGGCGGCGACGCTGAACTGCCAGGTGACGGAGGCCTTCGCCCGCTGGATCAAGGGCGACCTGCAACCCGCCTCGCGCCTGCGATACCTGTCAGGCGTGAGCACGATCTACAATGCCGGAGGCTATTCCTGCCGCACGATGAACCATCGTCGCGGCGCGAAAATGTCGGAACATTCACGCGGCAACGCTATCGACGTCACCAAGATCGTGCTGAACAACGGCAAGAACATCATGGTGCGCAAGCCCGGCTTCTTCGCCTTCCGCGAAAAAGGCCTGCTCAACAGCGTCCGCTCCGATGCCTGCGGCTATTTCACGACGGTTCTCGGCCCCGGCTACAACCCGGAACATGCCGATCACTTCCATTTCGACCTGATGCAGCGCCGCAGCGGCTATCGCGCCTGCAAATAGAAAAAGCCCGGCCTTACAGGCATGGCCTGCGCCGGGCTTCCTTTCATCATCGGTTCATTCTTCCGGCGGAACTGGCGTCGGCTTGCCGTTCTCGTCCAGCGAAACCATCACGAACTCGGCATGGGTGACGAGATCGCGCCTGTCGCTGAGATAGCGCTTCGCCCACGCCTCGACCCTGAGCGTGATGGACGTGCGGCCTACCCGCGTTATATCCGTATATACACAGAGCGTGTCGCCGATCTTTACCGGCCGGGCGAACGCCATTTCGCGCACCGCCGCAGTGACCGTGCGGCCCTTGGCGCGCTCGGCGGAACGGATGCCCGCAGCCATGTCCATCTGCGCCATCACCCAGCCGCCGAAAATATCATAGGCCGAATTGGCGTCCTTCGGCATGGCGGAAACGCGGATGGTCAGCGTGCCGTTCGGCTCATTGTCAGTATTCATCAATGTCGTTCCTTGAGTGCTTGAGAGAGTCGGCCGCTAATATGAGACAAGGCCGCCCGGAAGAAAAGTACCGCGCAATACGCTCTAAACCGTTAGAATCAGGATGAACCTAAAAGGTTGGCAATAATTAATCATGAATTGAAATTGATTATCCGTGATGATCCGGAATAGTATCGGTCATGCTATAAGTAATGATGGAAAGTATATTAGAGGAACGATAAATGAACCTATCGGTGAAAGCTTCCATATTTACACTAGCATTCCTTGTTTCAGCAAATGCTTATGCATCATCGGCCATCGTCACCTCGACAGTTAATCTGCGCACCGGTCCCGGCACCCAGTATGGAACCATCGGGACGATCCCGAACGGCGTTGGAGTTACCGTCGGGGGCTGCACCAGCGGCTATGGCTGGTGTCAGGTGAGTTACGGCGGCGTGACCGGCTGGGCGGCATCAAGCTATATCGCCATCCAGACGGGCAACGGCTACACGACCAACGACAATTTCGGATCGACCGCCGCAGCCGTGGGCATACCGCTCATCGCAGGCATCGCCATCGGGTCGGCACTGTCGGCCAACAACGACCGCTATTGGGGTCCTGGCCCCTATCGCGGCTGGGGCGGCGGCGGCAACATCTATAATGGCTGCATCGGTCGCAATTGCCAGTCGAACTGGGGTCCGCCGCGTCCGCACTGGACGGATCGTCCGGGCTGGAACGACCATCCGGGCTATCATCCCGGTTTCGGTCGCGGCTTCGGTCCCGGCCCGCGCATACGCATGGGCGGCAGGCTGTAAAGCCATCCGCAAAATGGTCGCCTCCTGACAGCCTTCTGTCAGGAGCCTTGGCCGGATATGTTGAGGGCGCCGAGGATTTCGCCTCGGCGCCCTTTTCATTTGGACGCTGAAATTCCATATTGGAAGCATGTCGCAGAAAAGTGGAAACCGGTTTTCCGCTTAAGACATGCGGTAACAATATAGGGTCATGGCTTCCTCAAAAGACAAACATTCCCAGGATTCGCAAGACAAGGCTGGCGGCTTCGGTGAAGCGCCACAGGCCGGGTTTTCCGACGCGCCCCTATCCGGTTCAATTGCTGATTGGGCGAAGGAGATCGGCGACGAGGCGGCCAAGCCGCGCGCAAAAAATCCAAAACAACCCAAGAAGATTCCCGAGCGCAGCAAGGAAGCGTCGCGCACAGGCCGCGGCACGTCGATGGGCGGCGCGGCTTCGGCGAAGGAACGCGCGGCGGCGGGCCTCAACCCTGTTGCCGGTCTCGACATCAGCCTTGAAGACGCAGCCGGTCTGAACCCATCCGGCGCGACCGCCACGGTTCAGGCCCTGTCGGACCTGATCGCCTCCGGCAATCCGCTGTTCAAGAATGGCGAGCTGTGGACCCCGCACCGCCCCGCCCGCCCGGAAAAATCCGAAGGCGGCATCGCCATCGAGATGGAAACCAGCTTCGAGCCGTCCGGCGACCAGCCGACTGCAATCCGCGATCTGGTGGAAGGGCTGGAAAACAACGACCGCACGCAGGTTCTGCTCGGCGTCACCGGCTCGGGCAAGACCTTCACCATGGCGCAGGTCATCCAGCGGACACAGCGCCCTGCCCTGATCCTCGCGCCCAACAAGACCCTGGCCGCGCAGCTTTACGGCGAGTTCAAGAGCTTCTTCCCGAACAACGCCGTCGAATATTTCGTTTCCTACTACGATTATTACCAGCCGGAAGCCTATGTGCCGCGCTCGGATACCTATATCGAGAAGGAATCCTCCATCAACGAGCAGATCGACCGGATGCGCCACTCGGCCACCCGTGCGCTGCTTGAGCGTGACGACGTGATCATCGTCGCCTCCGTGTCGTGCATCTACGGTATCGGTTCGGTCGAAACCTATACGGCCATGACCTTCGAGATGAAGATCGGTGACCGGCTCGACCAGCGCCAGCTGCTCGCCGATCTCGTGGCCCAGCAATACAAGCGGCAGGACATCAATTTCGTGCGCGGCTCGTTCCGCGTGCGCGGCGACACGATCGAACTATTCCCGGCCCACCTGGAAGATCGCGCCTGGCGCATTTCCCTTTTCGGCGACGAGATCGAGTCCATCACCGAGTTCGACCCGCTGACCGGCCAGAAGACCGGCGACCTGAAATCGGTGAAGATCTACGCGAACTCGCACTATGTGACGCCGCGCCCGACGCTCAATCAGGCGATCAAGTCGATCAAGGAGGAGCTGAAGCACCGCCTTGACGAACTGACCCGCGCCGGTCGCCTGCTGGAAGCGCAGCGCCTCGACCAGCGCACGACATTCGACCTCGAAATGCTGGAAGCGACCGGCTCCTGCGCGGGCATCGAAAACTATTCGCGCTATCTCACGGGCCGTAATCCCGGCGAGCCGCCGCCGACGCTGTTTGAATATATTCCCGACAATGCGCTGGTTTTCATCGATGAAAGCCACGTCACGGTTCCGCAAATCGGCGGCATGTATCGCGGCGACTTCCGCCGCAAGGCGACGCTTGCCGAATATGGCTTTCGCCTGCCCTCCTGCATGGACAACCGCCCGCTCCGCTTCGAGGAGTGGGACGCCATGCGCCCGCAGACCATTGCCGTTTCGGCAACGCCGGGCAACTGGGAAATGGAAGAAGCGGGCGGCGTGTTCGCAGAACAGGTCATCCGCCCGACCGGGCTGATCGATCCGCCGGTCGAAATCCGTCCTGCCAAGACGCAGGTCGACGACGTGCTGGGCGAAATCCGCGAAACCGCGCAGAAGGGCTATCGCACGCTGGTCACCGTGCTGACCAAGCGCATGGCGGAAGACCTGACCGAATATCTGCATGAACAGGGCGTGCGCGTGCGCTACATGCACTCCGACATCGACACGCTGGAGCGCATCGAGATCATCCGCGACCTGCGGCTTGGCGCCTTCGACGTGCTGGTCGGCATCAACCTGCTGCGCGAAGGTCTCGACATTCCCGAATGCGGCTTCGTCGCCATCCTCGACGCCGACAAGGAAGGTTTCCTGCGTTCGGAAACCTCGCTCATCCAGACCATCGGCCGTGCGGCGCGTAACGTTGACGGCAAGGTCATTCTCTATGCCGACAATATTACCGGCTCCATGCAGCGCGCGATGGATGAAACCAGCCGCCGCCGCGAAAAGCAGGTCGCCTATAATGAAGAGCACGGCATCACGCCTGCTTCGGTGAAGAAGAATATCTCGGATATCCTCGGCTCGGTTTACGAGCGCGATCATGTCCGCGCGGATATTTCGGGCTTTGCGGAAGAAGGCGCGATGATGGGCAACAACCTTGCCGCCCATCTGGAGCATCTGGAAAAGCAGATGCGCGACGCCGCCGCCGATCTCGACTTCGAAAAGGCCGCGCGCCTGCGCGACGAGATCAAGCGCCTGCGCGAGACGGAACTGGCCATCGCCGACGATCCGCTGGCACGCGAGTTCGAGGCGGGCGACGCGGGGGCGAGCCGCAACAAGGGCAAGCCCACCGGCAATTCGCGCTTCCGCAAGCCGACGCTCGATGAAATGGGCGCCGATACGACGCGCCCGCTTGGCAAGCCGTCCCTGTTCCAGAAGCCGTCGCTTGACGATATGGGACCGGGCACGGACATGGCAAAACCGCTATTCCGCAAGAACACGCTCGACGAGATGACCGTGAAGCGGACGGAAGTGCCATCTGGCGGCAACGATGCGGCGATCCGCCGTGAGCGCGCGGGCATCGGGTCTTACGAAGACCCGGCAGAAACAGCGCGCAAGAAGCGCCGCCCCGGCAAGACAGGCCGACCGGGGCGTTAGAGCATAATCCGACCCGAGTGAACGAGGATCGATAATGTGCCGGAAGGCTCACCAGCCTTCCAGCACGATCTTGCCCTTTGCCTTGCCGCTTTCCAGCACCCCATGCGCCGCCTTGAGATTGGCGGCACTGATCGGGGAAAGGACTTCCGTCAGCGTTGTCCTGATCTTGCCTTCATCGACCAGTTTCGCGACTTCGTTCAGCAGTCTGCCCTGCTCCGCCATATCTGCGGTCTGATAGATCGGGCGCGTGAACATCAGTTCCCAGTGCACCGACACGGACTTGCGCTTGAAGGGCATGATGTCGAGCTTGTCCGGATCGTCGATCAGCCCGAAACGGCCCTGCGGAGCTATGAGCCTGACGATTTCGGAAAGATGATCCAGCGTCTGCGTCGTCGAAAAGACGAAGGCCGGTGCGCCAATCCCCAGAGCTTCAACCTGTTCGGCCAGCGGCTTGCGGTGGTCGATGACGTGATGCGCGCCAAGCTGCCTGACCCAGTCTTGCGTTTCGGGCCGCGATGCGGTCGCTATCACCGTCAGGTCAGTCAGTGCGCGCGCCAGCTGGATCGCGATCGAGCCCACGCCGCCCGCGCCGCCGATGATGAGGATTGCATTCGCCGCACCGGCGACCGGCCTGCGCACGTCCAGCCTGTCGAACAGCATTTCCCATGCGGTAATGGAGGTCAGCGGCAGGGCGGCGGCTTCGCCGTTGGACAGCGATGCCGGTTTGCGCCCGGCGATGCGTTCATCGACCAGATGGAATTCGCTATTGGCCCCCGGACGGGTCAGGGAGCCTGCATACCATACCCTGTCGCCGGGCTTGAAATCCCGAACCTGATCGCCGGTTTCGACGACGGTGCCGACAGCATCCCAGCCAAGCACCTTCCATTGGCCGGCGTCCGGTGAAACGCCGCTACGGATCTTGTAATCGACCGGGTTCACGGAAATCGCCTCCACCTGAACCAGCAGATCGCGCCCGGCGGCAACCGGCTTGTCCAATGTCACGTCGACAAGCGAATCGGTGCGATCCAGTTCACCGGCGTTCTGATAGGCAACAGTTTTCATCGTCTTTGCTCCATTTGCTATGGACCAAATATTAGACTACGTTCCCAATTTAGAAATACGCACAAATATCGCCTATAGTGTCGATATTTACACTTGGTATAAAAAGGATACCGGAATGGCCAAAGCCCGGCATTCCCGCTTCGACTGCAGTCCCGGCTGTGCGGTGGAAGCCGCCATCAGCCTGATCGACGGAAAATGGAAGAGCGTCGTGCTCTTTCATCTCATGGGCGGCACGCTTCGGTTCAACGAGTTGAGGCGACAGATACCGAGCGTCACCCAGCGCATGTTGACCAACCAGCTGCGCGAACTGGAAGAAGACGGGCTTATCGAGCGCAAGGTCTATGCGCAGGTGCCGCCGAAGGTGGAATACAGCCTTTCTCCGCTCGGCCGCAGCATCGAGCCGATCCTGCTCGCATTGAAGAAATGGGGCGACGCCAATATCGACCGGTTTGGCAAGCCGGTGAAGGAATCAGCGTCCTCTGTTCAGGAAGCGGCGTAAAAAGGGCGGCACCTGCCGCCCCTTCCATTGAGCCAGTCGTTACCTACACTGCCCGCTGCTCATGATGCGATAGCCTGCGCGGTCGGCTTCGCAACGGTTCGGGAAGGTTCGCCTGTCATTGCCGCGTTGCGCGCAAACCGGCATGAACTCCCGCGTGCATGCGCCTGCTCCCGGCCTGCCCGGCCTGTTGCCCTGGTGCGGCGGATGCATTCCGCCTGCGCCGCCCCAGCCCGGCCCCGGCCTCGATGAGCAGCGACCGTTCGAAATGACGCGATAGCCCTCTGCACGCGCCTGGCACGAATTGCTGAAGGTTTGACGCGACGATCCGCGCTGCGCGCAGACCGGCGCATAGTTCATCGGGCAGATTCGCGGCGGCTGTGACGGTCCGGGGCGCAGCGGCGGACGATGATCCACCCCGCCTTCCGCAACGCAACCGGCAAGAAGCAGCAGGCCCGCGAGCACGGACAGTTTTCTGAAACGATGAAATTGCATTTTCCTCTCCCTTTGTCCCGCCCCCTAAGATGGCGCAGCCTTCAATAAGGGCAAGTCCTTTCGCGAAAGTGCAAAACCTTGCGGACCATATCGACAACCCGCCCATATAGGTTACCTTGGCCGAAGTTGAGGGGCGGAACAGGCAGCATGAATCGTTACAGGCACAGCATAGCGGTTATCCTCGTTTCGCAGCTTTTCAGCCTGCCTCTCGGCGTCATTTCCTCCCATGCAGCCAGTGAGCCGACCCCGCCGGTCTATGCGCCGCCCCTGCCCCCGGAGAAGAAGACGCCGACCGTGGGCCGCATCTGCCAGCTCATCGGCGCCAATGCAGACGCCCACGGAATCCCGCGTGACTTCTTCGCGCGGCTGATCTGGAAGGAAAGCCGGTTCGACCACAAAGCGGTGAGCCCGGTCGGCGCCGAAGGCATTGCGCAATTCATGCCCTATACCGCCAGGGAGCGGGGGCTCGCCGATCCATTCGATATCGAGCAGGCCATTCCCGCCTCGGCGAGCTTCCTGCGCGACCTGAAAGGCGCGTTCGGCAATTGGGGCCTTGCAGCCGCCGCCTATAATGCAGGCGCGGGGCGCGTTTCCAGCTGGATGCGGTCCGGCGGCTTTCTGCCGCTCGAGACCGAAAATTACGTGCTGGACATTACCGGCGCCCCTGCCGACGACTTCGCCGCCGGCAAGGAGATCATGAACCGGCCGCTCGATCCCAAGCTCGCCTTTCACGACGCCTGCAAGCGCCTGCCGATCGTCCGCAGCGCCACCATTCCGATGTCGCGCGTCAAGCCAAAACCCTGGGGCATACAGGTTGCGGGCAATTTCCGCCGCAGCGCCGCCGTCAATCAATGGACCCGCCTGCGCAGGCAGTTCAGCGCCGTGCTTTCAGGCCACGAGCCGGTCGTCAGCCGCATACGCACGCCAATGGGACGTCGCGGCATCTATGCAGTGCGCATCGGCGCCGACAGCCGCGGGGAAGCCGATGGCATTTGCACAAAACTTCGCGCCGCCGGCGGCGCATGCATAGTTTTACGCAACCGATGAGAAAAACACGGTCAGTACCTGCTAAATCAGCGATATATTAGGGAAACCCTGTTCTGTTTTGGGATTCAACCGAGGATTTTCTTGAAACAATCGTAAAAAAATCAAACGATACCGGTTCGAAGATAACCAATCATGTCGACCCCAAAGAATTTGCTTGCCAAATACCGCTTCATAGATCAGTCTCCATCTGTTCGGGCATTTAGCGAACAAATGGAAGACTGGAAGAACGGCGTGCCGGGGCCGCTATAAGTTCCGGGTCGAAGGCTCCCCTTCGGCAATGATCGGTTCCTTCCCAATGTCGAGAACTGCCTGCATAACCCTCTGCCGGGTGTGTGGTGCGCTTGGCAGAAATAGTAATACCACCGTCTCCACAGGAGCGGTGGCGCCAAGGAAAAGGAACGGATCCCATGGCACAGACCGGACAGGTCAAATTCTTCAATACCGAAAAAGGTTTCGGTTTCATCAAGCCGGACGACGGTGGCGCAGATATCTTCGTACACATCTCCGCGGTACAGGCTTCTGGCCTCACAGGCCTCGCAGACAATCAGAAGGTTTCCTACGAGACGGAACCGGATCGTCGCGGCAAGGGCCCGAAGGCCGTGAACATCACCGTTACCGGTTGATCGTTCATTAAAGAACCTACCACTTGCCCCGGCTTCTGCCGGGGTTTTTTATTGCCTGCGCGGCGCCCCGTCTGGTTTCTTAGAGGTATTCGTTCAAGCGCGAAATATTACAGATACTGCGCGTAATTTACCGGAAAACGGGCGTTTTCCGCAGCCCTTCACCATTGTTCAGCCTCCATTCATGTCGAAAGAGTTAATCACTTATTCACAAACGATACGTGCCCCTTCGGCCAACGTATCGCAGACATTGCAGTCGAGCTTCTGAAGGAGCGAACAATGAACCGATTTGCGAAAACAGCCATTCTGGCAGCGGCATCCCTCGCGGCAGTTGCCGCGCCGCTTGCAACGGCATCGGCAGATTCCTGGGGTCGCCATGGTTGGAATCGTGGTGGCTGGGATCGTCCCTACTACCGCGACCGGCATCGCGGCCATGGCGACGCGGTTGCCGCAGGCGTGATCGGCCTTGCAGCCGGCGCCCTCATCGGCAGCGCGCTGAGCCAGCCGCAGCCGACCTATGTGCAGCCGGCCCCGGTCTATGCGCCGCCTCCGCCGCCGCCTGCCTATTATCCGGCAGCCCCGGCGCGCCAGGTAACCTATTACCGCGCGGGCTATGAGCCATGGAGCCGCGGCTGGTATCAGTATTGCTCCGACCGTTACCGGTCGTTCAATCCGAACACCGGCACCTATCGCGGTTACGACGGGCGCGATCACTTCTGCTCCGCGAATTGAAGCTGGCCAGTCCACCGGACTGGTCTCCTGTCCCGCTTCGATGCGCAGATAATGCCACTAAAAATAAGAAGAACGGCTACCCTGATCTCAGGGTAGCCGTTCTTGTTTGCGGTTTTTCTGTTATGCGTAGCCGATGTCGTTCAGGAACGGATTGGAGCGCCGCTCCTCGCCGAACCGCCCGCCCGGACCATGCCCGCAGATGAAGCCGATATCGTCGCCAAGCGGCAGCAGCTTTTCCTTGATGGAGCGAATCAGCGCCCCATGATCGCCGCCCGGCAAATCGGTGCGCCCGACCGAGCCGTTGAAAAGCACGTCGCCCACAATGGCGAATCGCGCCTCCGGGTTGAAGAACACGACATGCCCCGGTGCGTGGCCCGGCGTGTGGAAGACCTCGAACTCGTGTCCGGCAACGGAAACCTTGTCGCCCTCGTTCAGCCAGCGGTCCGGCGTCACGTTGCGCACGCCTTCGGTAAGGCCGTATTTCAGGCCGGTCGTCGCCAGATTGTCGAGCAGGAATTTGTCATCCTTGTGCGGGCCGATAATGTCCACATCCAGCGCTTCCTTGAGATCGAGCGCAGCCCCGGCGTGATCGATATGGCCATGCGTGATCCAGATGGCCTCGACCTCGACCCCCTGGGATCCAATCGCATCCAGGATGCGGTCTAGGTCGCCACCCGGATCGATCACCACACCCTTCTTGGTCTCGCTGTCGAACAGTATGGTGCAGTTCTGCTGGAACGGCGTGACGGGAACGATGATGGCCTGCAATTGCCCCATTGGTCTTACTCCACTTTATGGCGCGTCCCGCATAAATGACGGTCTGGAAAACGCTTTCTGTCCCACACTAGAACATTTCCAGCAAAAGTGCGAAGCGTCTACGCGGGGAAATCAGTTCACTGGACTGATTTCTTAACCCCCTTCGATGCGTAGGATAATGCGACAAAACAAATACTTAGAGCCCCGCCTGTCCGGTGAAGCTATAGAACATAATTCGCCCCGGGGATCGATAAGATTGTGCTTCAAACAGAACGTCTCGACCGGAACCGCTCCAAACAGATACGGGCGGCTGGTCGCCGCCCGTTTTCCCTCTCCAGGATTTGACCGGGACGCTTCCCCGAAAGCCGCTTCACGGTTTTCGGGACGCGCCCCGACAGTTCGTCTTGCCGGTTGTCCCCACAACCTTACGTTCTGCGGTGCATCAGGCCTTGGCGGCCATCGCGTTCTTGATCAGGCCGACAATGGCCGTGAGTACGATACCGCCGACACCGCCGCCAGCCAGCTGACCGACAACGCCGTTGAGAACGGAATCGAGACCGCCGCCGGATAGCATCGGAAGCAGCTGACCGAGGATGACACCACCGATGCCGCCCGCCACCGTGTTACCCGTGGTTCCCAGACTGATATTCTTGACTGCGCCTGCGATGTTGCCGCCAACCGCGCCAGCGACCAGCTGAAGAATGAGAGGTAGTAGAGCTTCCATAATCGTCACCCCATCTGAGTTTTAAACCGGAATAGCGCGACTCCGGCAAAAAAATCATGTGCCGAAACTTGCCAATGTCAAACAATAACCGACGGAAAAACAAAAAAGCGGCCCGAAGGCCGCTCTTTTTCTGTTTAAAACCCAGTTACTCCGCCGCTGCGCGCTTCGGCTGAACTTCCGCTGAATAGTCATTCATTAGAACATTTGTAATTTCGGAAGGCTTGAACCGGTATTGTCCGATTTCCGAAACCGGCGTCACTTCCGCAGCCGTTCCGCACAGGAAGCATTCGGAGAAACCGGCAAGTTCTTCCGGCATGATTGCCCGTTCGATGACTTCGATGCCGCGACGCTTGGCAAGATCGATGATCGTGCGGCGCGTGATGCCGTCGAGGAAGCAGTCGGGCTTCGGCGTGTGCAGCGCTCCGTCCTTGACGAAGAAGACGTTCGCGCCGGTCGCTTCCGCGACCTGTCCGCGCCAGTCGAGCATCAAGGCATCGGCATAGCCCTTGGCTTCGGCGGCATGTTTGGAGATCGTGCAGATCATGTAAAGACCGGCGGCCTTGGAGCGCGACGGCGCGGTGCGCGGGTCCGGACGGCAATATTCGGCGATGTCGAGCCGAATGCCCTTCATCTTTTCTTCCGGCGAGAAATAGCTCGGCCACTGCCAGATGGCGATGGCCAGATGAATGCGGTTGTTCTGCGCCGACACGCCCAGCGAATCCGAGCCGCGCCAGGCGATCGGGCGCACATAGGCGTCCTCGAAACCCTGCTTCTCGAGAAGCTCGCGGCAGGCATCATTGATTTCCGCGACGCTGAAAGGAATCTCGAAACCGAGAATGCGCGCGGATTCATGCAGGCGTTCGGTATGCTCGTTCAGCTTGAATATCTCGCCGCCATAGGCGCGCTCGCCCTCAAACACGGCGCTCGCATAATGCAGGCCATGGGTCAGCACATGGACTTTCGCATCTTTCCAGTCGACGAATTTTCCGTCCAGCCAGATGAATCCGTCCCGTTGATCGAATGGAATCGCAGCCATTTTCTTGCTCCTTGACTTTCCTCGCGGCGCTGTCTCGACACGGTTACAGGCCGATTTCAGACCGGACAAACTTCTCCGCGACCCGTCTTCCCCAGTTAAATCGATATAAATGGTGAGACGGCCACCTTTTTCTGCGTAACTGCTGGCCTTTTTGTTCAAAATGCTTTGAGGTCACGCAAACATATTGCGCGAAATCCAGCCGGAGCATGCATGGAAAGAAAATAAATCCTCCACCGGGATGGAATATTGCGGGTACTCTTCTCACCGTCCGCGTTCAGACGAACGGCGGCAAAGAGGCCAGCGCAATTATTCCTCCTTCATGCACGCGTCAGCGCAAACATTATTCCAAAAAAGCCAGCTCACGCTTATCGAAAATTATCTGGGCGATTGAATTATGTCAATAATGCTGACATATTTAACGCGGCAGAACGGAGCACAGATGTGAATTCGACGAACGATCTGAATTATATAAGCAATCCGTTGACGGCTGAGGAGGCGGCCGATCTCAACGTGATCGAACTTCTGTTTTTTTCCTATCGCGATTTCACCGCCGACCCTGATCTCATTCTGGAAAAGATCGGATTCGGACGGGCGCATCACCGCGTCCTCTATTTCATCAACCGCAAGCCCGGCATGACGGTTGCGGAACTGCTGGAGGTTTTGCGCATAACGAAGCAAAGCCTGTCGCGGGTGCTCAAGCAGCTCATCGATACCGGCCATGTCGTTCAGGCCACCGGCCTGCATGACCGCCGCCACCGCAAGCTCTATCCGACAAGGAGCGGCCGCGAGCTGACGCTGGCGCTGGCCCTTCCGCAGTCGCGGCGCATTGCGCGCGCGCTGGAGGATTGCGCCCCGCAGGACCGCGCGGTGATCGAACGCTTTCTCTATAATATGGTCAATCCCGAACGGCGTGCGCAGATCGACGAGTTTTCTGCCGATGATCCGTCGTCCCGGCAGGTCTGAGGCGAAGTGTTACGCATCGTTGCAGAAAGTGTCTGAATAAGAAGCGTCAGGCCGTCGCGAAAATGACGGGTTTCGACAAGCTCAGCTTGAGCAATACTTGAAGTATATGCGCCTCGGCAGCGCAGAAAGCCGCTATTTGCAGCAGGGCATGGCGGCTTTGGACCAGACACTGAATGATTGCATAAAAACAGGCGCATGCAGGCAGTGAATGGACGTGCCGCATTCCTGTCGGTAATATGCGTGCCAAAGCATCGGGCATGATGCCGGGATGCTGAAGTCAAATTATCGGAACGGGATCGAAACACGCCATGGCAGCAGAAGAAGAAAAAACGCTTTCGGATGACGCGCCGCATCTCCTCGTCGTTGATGACGATACGCGCATCCGCAGCCTTCTTTCGCAATATCTGACGAATAGCGGTTTCCGTGTCACCATGGCTGGCAGCGCCGCTGAAGCGCGCCGCAAGCTGGAAGGCATCGACTTCGATCTGCTCATCCTCGACGTCATGATGCCGGGCGAAACCGGCGTTTCGCTGACGCGCTCGCTGCGCGAGCAGAAGAATGTTCCCATTCTCATGCTGACGGCATTGTCGGAAACCGACAGCCGCATCGACGGGCTGTCCGCTGGCGCCGATGACTATCTGCCCAAGCCCTTCGATCCCCGCGAGCTGACGCTTCGCATCAACAATATCCTACGGCGCGGCGCGCCTCCGGCGCAGCCGAAGATCGAACAGATCGTGTTCGGCCCCTACACTTTCTTCATCCCGCGCCGCGAATTGAAGAAGGGTTCCGAAACGATCAAGCTGACGGATCGCGAACAGGACATCATGGCGATCTTCGCGGAGCGCGCCGGTGAAACGATCCCCCGTCACGAGCTGACCGGTCAGGACGGCGATGTCGGCGAGCGCACGATCGACGTCCAGATCAATCGCCTTCGCCGCAAGATCGAGCAGGACCCGGCCAATCCGGTCTGGCTCCAGACCGTGCGCGGCATCGGCTACAAGCTGAGCATCGAGTAGCATTCGGCAGAGCCGGGATAGTGCGATCGGAAATGGTATTCTCACAAAACGCGAAGCGCAGCCTGAAAAGAACTTTTCGGCTGCGCCAGACGCCGCGAAGGCCGTCGCGAAGCGCGATCACCGCCCCGAATACCGACCCGAATACCCCCCTTGTGCCGCAGCCAGTGTGGGCCTGACACGATGAAATCGCCCTTGAGAAAATTCTCCCGCTGGTTGGCCCGCACCATGCCCAAGGGGCTTTATGCGCGGTCGCTCATCATCATCATCGCACCGATGGTGCTGCTGCAATCCGTGATCGCCTATGTGTTCATGGAGCGTCACTGGCAGATGGTGACGGAACGTCTGTCCACCGCCGTCGTCCGTGATATTGCAGGCATCATCGATATTCTGGAAACCTATCCGCAGGAACCGGGCTACGATAATCTGATCCGCATCTCGCAGCAGCGGTTGGCGCTGAACATTTCGATCCTGCCGCCCGATCCGCTGCCGCCGCCCGGACCGAAGCCGTTCTTCGCCATTCTCGATTACTTCCTGAGCGAGGAAATCACCCGCCAGATCAACCGGCCCTTCTGGGTGGATACGGTGGGCGATTCCGATCTCATCGAAATCCGCATCAAGCTCGAGGACAAGGTGTTGCGCGTCTTTGCAAGGCGCAGCCAGGCCTATGCGTCCAATACGGGCATCTTCCTGACCTGGATGGTCGGCACCGCGCTCGTTCTGCTCATCATCGCCATCGCTTTCCTGCGCAACCAGATCAAGCCGATCCAGCAGCTTGCCGAGGCGGCGGAAAGTTTCGGCAAGGGGCGCCCCATGCCGGAGGGCTTCCATCCGCGCGGGGCCGAGGAAGTACGGCGCGCCGGCATTGCCTTCATCCAGATGCGCTCGCGCATCGAGCGCCAGATCGAGCAGCGCACGGCCATGCTGTCGGGCGTCAGCCACGACCTGCGCACCATCCTCACCCGCTTCAAGCTGCAACTGGCGCTGGCTGGCCATTCCATCGACACCGAGCCGCTCAATCAGGATATCGCCGACATGCAGACGATGCTCGAAGGCTATCTTGCCTTTGCGCGCGGCGAAGGTTCGGAAGAAACGGCAAGCTATGATGTCACCAAACTCTGCGAGAAGCTGGAGAACGAGGCGCGGCTGCGCGAACGCGGCTTCAAATATCATGTCGAGGGCGACAGCGAGGTTCATGTGCGCCCGAACGCCTTCTCGCGTCTGGTGAGCAATCTCGTATCGAACGCCTTCCGTCACGCGCAAAATGTCGAGCTGTCAATTTCGCATGTCGAAGGCTGGCTGAAAGTCGTCGTGGACGATGACGGACCGGGCATTCCGGAAGACCGGCGGGAAGATGTCTTCAAGCCATTCGTCCGGCTGGATGAAGCGCGAACGCAGGATTCAGGCGGCACGGGCGGGCTGGGGCTTGCCATTGCACGCGACATCGCGCGCAGCCACGGCGGCGACATTTCGCTGGAAGATTCGCCTCTGGGCGGCCTACGCGCCATCATCCATATTCCGGCCTAAGTTTAATGTAATTCTTATACAAGAATAGACGTTATATTTGATGTAATTCATAAAATTCGACTTCATTTAATATTAATCTGCAAGGATTCACCGTTGAAAAAAGAAATAATTTTGTTTTTTGTAATTTATACTTCATCATCGTTCTCGACAGCTGCCATGACGACCGACAATTCCGGCACCTCATCGACTGCCACTGTCATTAAACAAGGGAAGGAAATTCATTATACCGGCTGGCTAAACCAAGCTTCATTTGAAAAACTAAAAAAGCTCTACGATCCTTCGATCACGACGCTGGTTATCGACAGCAGAGGTGGACCGGTAGACACGGGCATGGATCTCGGGGAGTTTATCCATAAAAAGGGTATGGATGTTCATATCAAGCGACACTGCTTCTCTTCTTGCGCCAATTATGTCTTTCCGGCAGGAAAGATCAAATATCTGGACAAGGACAGCCAGCTCGGATGGCATGGCAGTGCATTTCAAATAGTGTCGGACGTGCTTGAAAAAGCGCCAGCCGCTGATAAGGCCAAGCTGTACCGCGCATTAACCGAAGAACGAGCCCGTGAATTCAGTTTCTATTCGTCATTGGGCGTGGAGCCCATGATGCCCCTATACGGCCTGGATCGCCTCGATCACGAATATAAAGACTGCAAGGGCTGGACCTATTCGCTGAAAGCGATGAAACAGCTCAATATTCATAATATTGTTCTTGCAGATAAAATCTGGAAACCGCAGGACACGTTCCAGAATCAGTGCATCTTCTCAATCGATAGCGTAACGCAATAACTACCTCTCTGCCTCCATTCTGAAAAGGTTCCTGAGCTTGCTCAGAAGCCTCCTCAGGATGAGGGATCGACGCGGTTGCTCAACGCGAAATCATCGTGCTCTCAATAAAGCTTGCCGCCGTTCGGCACCGGCTTGTCGATTGCCGCGAGAACCACTTCGCCGTCCTCGTCCGGCATGCCGAGCGTCAGCACTTCCGACATGAAGGGGCCGATCTGCCGCGGCGGGAAATTCACCACAGCCATGACCTGCTTGCCGATGAGTTGCTCGGGCGTGTAGTGCTTCGTGATCTGGGCCGACGACTTCCTGACGCCGATCTTTTCGCCGAAATCGATCTTCAGCTTGAAGGCGGGCTTGCGCGCTTCGGGAAATGGCACGGCTTCCACGATGGTTCCGCTGCGGATATCGACCTTTTCGAAATCTGCCCAGCTGATGGTGGTTGCTTCGCTCATTCTTTCACTCCCCGGCCCGCGCTCCCGGCCTCGCAGAAAACCCGGCGCGAGCGCCGGGCCAAAATTAAACTGATTTATAGTCAGGCGCGACCGACTGTCTCGAACACCACACTTTCCAGCGCCTCGCGGGCCGTGACGCCCGACCAGACCACGAACTGGAAAGCTTGGAAATAGGCCTCGCAGGCTTCCAGCGCCGCCGACAGCAGCACTTCCACCTGACGGCTCGTCGGTTCCGCGCCGCCCGCCAGCAACAGCGACTGGCGATACATGATCGCGCCTTCCTGCTGCCAGAGGTCGAAATGGCCCATCAGCAGTTTTTCGTTGATGAGCGAAAGCAGGCGCATCACTTCGTTGACGCGCGGCTCGGCCACCTTGATGTCGAATGCGCAGGCCAGATGCAGTGCCTCGAAATCCTCCATCCAGGAAAACGAGATGTGATAGTCAGTCCAGTTGCCCGCAACCGAGATTGCGATTTCGTCGTCGCCAGTCCGCTCGAACGTCCAGTCGTTTGAATGCGCGACCTGTTCGATCACATCCACCGGATGCGCCTCACGTGCGAATTCAAGCTCAAGAAGGCTCATGTCCGTTTCCTGTTCTGGGAACCATCTGCCCCCAGATGTTTCCTAATTCCCGGCGTGCAGATAACTGCCCGCCCGCGCCGGTCACCGCGCAAGAACAAGCGCAGGAAAACAGGCACGAATTGATCGGTCGAGGAACCGGCATGCACGGTGGCATGCAAGCGCCCCAATGGCACACGCACATACGCAACTGATACTGGAAAGCAGCCTGAAAGACGCGAAACCTGACACACAGCCCCTCGCCGCCGCCTACATGACCACATTACGAATCATGTAGTGTTTTCAGTCTATTGATGCTGAATCTGAACGCCAGCCCCTTTTCAAAAAAGAGACATGAAAGCATGTGGAAATATATGAAGGGCGGGCCGCACCCCTTGCCTTAACCGACTCTAAGACAAGGGTTTTTGCCACTTGCGGCCTGTTAATAAATATTCAGGGATTATTTTTGGATTTAGCCGAAGTTGAAGCCGATTTTGCCGATTTGGCATCGGAATCGACTTCGAATTTCGCAAGACGCGCTTCGAGAGCTTCGATTCTTGCCAGCAGGGCGCTGTTTTCGGCGCGCGCCTTGATCGCCATTTCACGAACGGCTTCGAAGTCTTCGCGCTGCACCACGTCGAGCGTGTTCAGCACCCGTTCGCCCTGTGAACGCAACGCCGTTTCCACTTCGCGGCGCACGCCCTGCGCAGCGCCTGCCGCATCCGTCACAAGCTTGGCGAGTTCATCGAGAACCCGGTTCTGTCCGCTGGTCATGGCAATCATTCCTTATTTCCAGGAGAGACCTGTTGAAAACATAAATTTGAAATAGGGCCGTCTCGGGTCCGATGCAAGCTCGGCTAAGGAAAGTGATCGGCTTCGCCGCGACGAAAGCAAAATCAGGGGCTCCTGCGGGATTGGGAAACCCGAGGCGAATGTACTTAAGGCTGCCTTAAGGGTAAATGAGCACCGCAGGCGCCGCAAAACGCGATTTGCAGCACGGCGGGAACGGCTTGACCGGCAAGGGTTGGTCCAGCATGTTCCCTCACAAAACGGAGTGATTTCATGATTGAGACGTTGCTGCCCGTATCGGCGCTCGCCTTCCCCAATATCGATCCGGTGATTTTCCGGATCGGGCCGCTGGCAGTGCACTGGTACGGCCTCGGCTATGTGGTCGGCATCATGTTCGCCTGGTGGTATGGCAAGAAGCTCCTGCGAAGCCATCGCCTGTGGGCGAACAACCAGCCGCCCATGGCCCCGGAAGCGCTCGACGACTTCGTCATCTGGGCCGCGCTCGGCGTCGTGCTTGGCGGACGCATCGGCTATGTGCTCTTCTATAATTTCTCCTTCTACATCTCCAACCCGCTCGCCATTCCGGCGGTCTGGGATGGCGGCATGTCGTTCCATGGCGGCATTCTGGGCACCACGCTCGCCATGATCCTGTTTGCCCGCTCACGCGGCATCAGGGTGTGGAGCATGTTCGACACGATTGCCGCTGGCGTGCCGGTCGGCCTCGGCGTCGTGCGCGTCGCCAATTTCATCAATTCGGAACTCTGGGGCCGGGTCAGCGATGTGCCATGGGCGGTCTATTTCCCCAATGGCGGCCCGTTGCCGCGCCATCCAAGCCAGCTTTACGAAGCCTTGCTTGAGGGTCTCGTGCTCTTCTTCGTGCTGTTCCTGCTCGTCTGGGTCGGACGCAAGCTGAAGAAACCCGGCTTCATCGCAGGCGCATTCGTCACCGGCTACGGCCTCAGCCGCATCGTGGTGGAATTCTTCCGCGAGCCGGATGCCCAGCTCGGCTATCTCCTCGGCGGCTGGCTCACCATGGGCATGGTGCTTTCGGTGCCGATGGTGCTGATCGGGCTCTGGGCCATGTGGCGCGCCAACCGCGCAGCAGCCAAAGATGCCTGAGTCATCGCTGAAAGACCGGCTGAAACACCTGATCGCCGCCTCCGGGCCGATCAGCGTCGCCGATTACATGGCCGCCTGCCTCGGCGACCGCGAGGCTGGCTATTACACCACGCGAGAACCTTTCGGACGTGACGGCGATTTCATCACCGCGCCGGAAGTGAGCCAGATGTTCGGCGAGCTGATCGGCATCTGGTGCGTCAGCGAATGGGATGCGCTGGGCCGTCCGGACAATGTGGTGCTGTGCGAGATCGGCCCCGGTCGCGGCACGCTGATGAGCGACATGCTGCGCACCATCGGCAGGCTTGCCCCGCAAATGCTTGGCGCTGCCCGCATCGCCATGGTCGAAACCAGCCCGCGCCTTGTCGAAAGGCAAAAGGAAAAGCTGGCCGGTGCAGGCGTAAAAATGGACTGGTTCGAGCGCTTTTCCGACATAGCTGACGGACCGCTGATCCTCGTCACCAATGAACTCTTCGACGCCATTCCTTTCCGCCAGTTCGTCAAGGTGGGTGGCCGTTTTGTGGAACGGATGATCGCGCTCAACGACAAGGACGAATTTCACTTCGTCAGCGGTCTGGGCGGCATAGATCCGGCTCTCCTTCCGCAAGATCACGCCACGGCGGAAGAAGGCGCCATCTTTGAAGCGGCCCCGGCGCGCACGGCCCTGATGCAGGAAATCGCCAGCCGGATCGCCACAACGCGCGGCGCGGCGCTCAACATCGATTACGGCCATCTGGAATCCGGTTTCGGCGATACGCTGCAAGCCATGCTGAAACACAGCTTTGACGATGTGTTCGCCCATCCGGGGGAAGCCGATCTTACCAGCCATGTCGATTTCGACATGCTGGAGAAGGCGGCACGGGCCAGCAACTGCAAGACCGGAACGATGACGCAGGGCGAGTTTCTGCTCGCAATGGGCCTGCTTGATCGCGCCGGACGGCTGGGCGCGGGCAAGGATGCGGCATTTCAGGAGAAAATCCGGCAGGATGTCGAAAGACTGGCCGCTCCCGACCAGATGGGAACCTTGTTCAAGGTGCTGGCCATCAGCGATTCCGACACAAAGCTCATTCCATTTGCAGTCCCATGTTAGCGAAAGCTTCGATTGACAAGCCAACCGACCTCCCCCACCATCCCGCCGTTTAACGAAAGAATGCCATGACCGACATGCCGCAACCGCTCCGTTCGCCTCTCCTTGAAAAGCCCGTCGGACAGAACGGGAAGCGGATTGCGCACGGCTTCTTCACCCGCAAGGGCGGCGTTTCCGATGGCATCTATACGGGCCTCAACGTCGGAAGCGGATCGAACGATGTACCGGAAAAGGTCGCCGAGAATCGTCGCCGCGTAGCCGAAAGCCTCGGCGTTGCGCCGGATCATCTCATGACCGTCCATCAGGTTCATTCGCCCGATGTCCTCCACGTCACCGAACCGTTCGGCAGCCCGCGCCCGAAGGCCGACGCCATGGTGACCAATGTTCCCGGCATCGCCATCGGTGCGCTTTCCGCCGATTGCGGGCCGGTGCTGTTTGCCGATCACGAAGCGGGAATCATCGGCTCTGCTCATGCGGGATGGCGCGGCGCTTTTGGCGGCGTGCTGGAAAACACCATCGAAGCCATGATCGGGCTCGGCGCGAAGCGCGAGAATATCGTGGCTGTTCTCGGCCCCACCATCGGCCCCGACAATTATGAGGTCGGACCGGAATTCTATGCCGAATTCATCGGCAGGGACCCGGCCTATACCGCCTATTTCCGCCCATCCGACAAGGCGGACCACAAGCTGTTCGACCTGTGGACATTCATCACCGACCGCCTGACGAAGGCAGGTGTGCAGGCGGAATCGCTGCGCCAGTGCACCTATGCCGATGAGGACCAGTTCTATTCCTACCGGCGCACCACCCATCGCAATGAACCCGATTACGGGCGTCAGATCGCAGCCATTGCCATCATAGAAGACACCGCCACCCAGGAAGATTAGGAGAACCGCATGGCCCTTCACTTCGAGCCGGAAGAATTCGCCGCACGTCGCGACCGTCTGACCTTGAAGATGGAGGAGGAGAAGCTGGATGCCCTTCTGCTGTTCGCACAGGAGAGCATGTACTGGCTGACCGGCTATGACACGTTCGGCTTCTGCTTCTTCCAGTGCCTCGTCGTGAAAGCCGACGGGTCCATGGTGCTGATGACGCGCTCCGCCGATCTCCGGCAGGCGCGTCATACGTCGAATATCGAGAATATCGTGGTCTGGACCGACCGCGACAATGCCAATCCGGCCTCGGACCTGCGCAATATCCTGACGGAACTGGACCTTCTCGGCACCCGGATCGGCATCGAATACCAGACGCACGGCCTCACCGGGGCCAATGCCCGCAAGCTGGACGAACAGTTGCAGAGCTTTGCCAAGCTTTACGATGCGTCCGGCATGGTGGATCGCCTGCGCCTGCTGAAAAGCCCTGCCGAAATCGCCTATGCCAAGCGCGCCGCGGAACTGAGCGACGATGCGCTTGATGCGGCGATCAAGCTGACCAAAGGCGGCGCGAGCGAAGCCGATATTCTGGCTGCGATGATGAGCGCCAATTTCGCGGGCGACGGCGATTATCCGGCGAACGAATATATCATCGGCTCGGGCGACGACGCCCTGCTCTGCCGCTATAAATCCGGCCGGCGCAAGCTGAACAAGAACGACCAGCTCACGCTCGAATGGTCGGGCGTCTTCCGGCATTACCATGCGCCGATGATGCGCACGCTGATCGTCGGCAAGCCGACCACGCATCATCAGGAGCTTTACGCCGCCGCGCGCGAGGCGCTGGAAGCCGTGGAAGCGGCGATGACGCCCGCCTCGACATTCGGCGACGTGTTCGATGCCCATGCGCGGACCATGGAGGCGCATGGCCTCACCCGCCACCGCCTCAATGCCTGCGGCTATTCGGTGGGCGCGCGCTTCACGCCGTCATGGATGGACCCGCAGATGTTCTATGCGGGAAATCCGGAAAGCATCCAGCCGGACATGACGCTTTTCGCGCATATGATCATCATGGATTCCGATACGCAGACCGCCATGACGCTGGGACAGACATATCTCACAACAAATGGGGCTGCTCAGCCATTATCCCGCCATTCTCTTGATATGATTGTCAAATGAGGCGCAATCGGCGATAAAACGGCACGTCGGGAAAAGTCGACGGAATGAACTGAAATGCCCTATCGCAGGGAACCTGCGCCTTCAGGAGCATGAAGCCGAACATGAACAAGGCACATCTTTCAACGATGCTGTTTCTGGCCGGGATGCTGACAAGCGTCCTCGCTGCCTGCAACAGCACTGAATCCGCGCTGAACGTGCAAGGCAGCAATCAGGGTCCGGGCCAAGGCTCTGGTCAGAGTTCGGGCCAAACCGTTGCACCGGCCACGACGCCCGGCACCCCGGCGACGGGCGCCGCGCAACCCGCCGGAACAACCGCAACCGGCACCGCGCCCGCAACCACCGCGCCAGCGACGCCGCCGCGCAGTGCAGGCCTCAAGCCGGGCAAGCTGCATATCGCCCCCATCGTCGGCGCGCCGGTCAATGTGGTGACGCCGCTGACCCATCGCATCAACGATGACGCCAAGGCAAAGGGCATCGAGCTTGCGGGCAATAATGACACGGGCGCGGCCTATGTGATGAAGGGATATTTCTCCGTTCTTTCGGAAGATAACCAGACCACGGTTCTCTACGTCTGGGATGTTCTCGATGCGTCCGGCAACCGCCTTCACCGCATACAGGGTCAGGAGAAAGTTCCGGGCGCTGCGGCAGACTCATGGAGCGTCGTTCCGGCTTCCGCAATGCAGGCAATCGCCGACCGCACCATGCAGGAATATTCGACCTGGCTTGCGGCAAATCGCGCATAGAAACTTGCTTCGGCAGCAAAAGACTGAAATCTTTTGCTGAATCGGTCTGTCATACTGTGGGAAAGCCGCAATACCGGCCTTTTTGCAGCAATTGTGTCCCTTCGGGCCTTGCAATAACTGTGACTCTTTGCAATAGCCCCCGCATCCGAAAGAACCTTGCAAGCTGCTGTACTTGATCCCGTCAGATAAGTACGCAGCTTTAAAATTTTTGAGATTGTCCGTTACGGCGGACTTTTGCGACAACCAGACTGCAAACCGCGACCGCATCGGCGTCAGAGGCAAAAGAATGAAACTTTTCGCAGGCAACTCCAACCGGGTTCTTGCCGAATCCGTTGCTCAATATCTCAACATTCCGCTCGGTAAGGCCAGCGTCCGTCGCTTCGCCGATCAGGAAATCTTCGTAGAGATTCAGGAAAACGTGCGCGGCGAAGACGTATTCGTTCTGCAATCGACCTCCTACCCGGCAAACGATCACCTGATGGAACTGCTCATCATGATCGATGCCTTCCGCCGTTCCTCGGCCCGTCGCATCACCGCAGTCCTGCCCTATTTCGGCTATGCCCGCCAGGATCGCAAACCCGGCCCGCGCACGCCGATCTCGGCCAAGCTCGTCGCCAACCTCATCACCGAAGCCGGCGCCAACCGCGTCCTGACGCTTGACCTTCACGCCGGTCAGATCCAGGGCTTCTTCGATATCCCGACCGACAACCTCTACGCCGTTCCGGTCATCGCCCGCGATGTGAAGGCCCATTATGCCACCGGCAACTGCATGGTCGTATCGCCGGACGTCGGCGGCGTGGTGCGCGCCCGTTCGCTCGCAAAGCGCATCGACGCGCAGCTCGCCATCGTCGACAAGCGTCGTGAGCGCCCGGGTGAATCGGAAGTCATGAACGTCATCGGCGATGTTTCCGGCAAGGACTGCCTGCTGTTCGACGATATCGTCGATTCCGGCGGCACGCTCTGCAATGCAGCCGAAGCCCTGCTCAACAAGGGCGCCAACAGCGTCACCGCCTATATCACGCACGGCGTTCTGTCCGGCGGCGCGGTTGCGCGTATCGCCTCGTCCAAGCTGAAGGAACTGGTCATCACCGATTCCATCCAGCCGACAACCGCCATCAACGACGCGCCGAACATCCGCGTGCTGTCGATCTCGGACCTCATCGGCGAAGCCATTGCCCGCACGGCAGCGGAAGAGTCGGTTTCGAGCCTGTTCGACTAAAACAACAGCCTGAGGGCGATCCCGAAACATGCCGCCAGCAACAGCACGAGCGGCATGTTCATCCTGAAGACGACAAGCAACAATGCCGCCGCGCCTGCGATCAGGACGGCGGCATTGTCTGTTGTGCTCCAGACCGGAAGCGGCAGCGTGAAGGGACCGACCGCCTTCTCCACGACCTGTGAAAACAGGACATGCAGCGAGAACCACAGCGCCAGATTGGCAATCACGCCCACGACCGCAGCGGTAATGCCGCCCAGCATCGCCGACAGCCAGCGCACCTGACGCAGCCGCTCCACGAATGGCGCGCCTGCCAGTATCCATAGAAAGCAGGGCACGAAGGTAAACCACAGCGCGATCAATCCGCCGAAAAAGCCGCCGAGCAGCGGCGGCAGGCCCGAAAGGTTCGCCGCCCCCACGAAGCCAACGAATACCAGCACGAGGATCAGCGGTCCCGGCGTGGTTTCGGCAAGGCCGAGCCCGGTCAGCATCTCGCCGGGCTTCATCCAGCCGAAATGCTCGACCGCCTGCTGCGCCGTATAGGAAAGGGCCGCATAAGCGCCACCGAACGTTACCGCCGCAAGCTTCGAGAAGAAGGCGGCTTCCTGCACGAAGACATGCCCGCCGCCAAAGGCGAGGAAGAGCCCGATCAGCGGCAAAAGCCATAGCCCGCCCCAGATGAATGTCTGCTGCGTGAATTCCCGCAGCGCACCGGGTGTCGCCTGCCCCAGAACTGTTGCTGCACTATTTCCCTGAATGGCATGGCGCAGGCCGCCGGCGACAGCCGCCAGCAGCACGACGAGCGGAAACGGCAGTTTCAAAAGCGCTATCGCAATGAATGCAGTGACCGCTACGCAATAGGAAAAACCCGACGCCAATGTCCGTCTGGCCATCCGATAGAGCGCCTCAAAGACCACGGCCAGCACCGCAGCCTTGAGGCCGAACAGCAATCCCGCCACAACATCGACATGCCCGAAGGCGACGTAAAGCGCCGACAATGCCAGCATGACGACAGCACCGGGCAGCACGAACAAAAGCCCGGCCAGCAAGCCGCCGCGCCAGCCTTTCACCGCCCAGCCGGAATAGGTCGCAAGCTGCATGGCTTCCGGCCCGGGCAGCAACATGCAGAAATTGAGCGCATGGATCAGCCGCTCCTGATCCATCCATTTCTTCTCATCCACGAGAACGCGCTGCAACATGGCGATCTGCGCTGCCGGCCCGCCGAAGGACAAAAGCCCGATCTTGCCGAATGTCGCGAAAAGTTCTTTGAAATCCGGCTGCTTTATTGGCTGTGTCACGCTGTCATCCTGAATGATCCGACCAAGCTCTTGCTGACAATCATTACAGGTTCATGACGGTTTTCACAGGCTTACTCGGCTGCGGCACCTTCTTCGGCCAGATCATCCGGCGCATTCGGATCGCCCGGCGCGGTCTCACAGCCAAGATCGGGGAAATTGACGATGCGCATACCCTTGAAGTCGTTGCGCACGACCAGAAGCCCGCGCTCTTCGAAATAGGTCAGGAGACGCCGCGCACGGCTGAACGAATGCGTGCCATAGGCCCGCGCCAGCGCCGCGTCGGACGGGCAAGGCGCAGCCGTCACGGCGGCCTGCGCCACGATCAGGAACACGCCCTGCACATCGTCGGTCAGGCTTTCCGACAGGGCAAGCGCCTTCTGCCACGTTTCGCCGCTGGCGACATCGCTTTCCATGCTGGCCTGCGCCACCGCCAGCCTGCGGCGGAACGCGGGCAGCGCCAGCGGTTCGCCCGGAACGCGATGGATGCGGCAGCGCACCAGAAAATCCTGATAAAGCACGGCGACCGAGCGGAACGAGGCTTCCGGGTCGTCCACGATCTCGCGCATGACCTTTTCCAGAAGCGCCTCGCGTTCGGCTTCCGCGATGCCGGGAAACAAAGGCGCTTCGACCGGCTCGGCTTCCGCCTTCGGCTTCGCCACCTGCGCCAGAATTTCCGCCGTGGACGGCGGCGGCGGTGGAGGCGGCGTCCGGCGTATCACGGTGCGGATTTCCTCCGGCGCGGGCGTGAAGATCAGGTCGCGCGCGTCTTCCGGCGCGTCGGGCAATGGCATCAGTTTCGGCGAGGACGAGCGCGCCGAGGTTTCCACATTGCCGATGCGGATCGGCAGCGGACGCCGCGACAAGGCCGGCCCCAGCGCCACGAAATGCCCGCGCTCCAGATCGCGGAACATTTCGGCCTGCTTGCGCTCCATGCCGAGAAGATCGGCGGCGCGCGCCATGTCGATATCGAGAAATGTGCGGCCCATCAGGAAGTTGGAGGCTTCCGCCGCCACGTTCTTGGCAAGCTTCGCCAGCCGCTGCGTGGCGATGACGCCCGCAAGCCCGCGCTTGCGGCCCCGGCACATGAGATTGGTCATCGCGCCGAGCGACAGCTTGCGCGCTTCGTCCGACACTTCGCCTGCGGCAGCGGGCGCGAAAAGCTGCGCCTCGTCCACCACCACCAGCATCGGATACCAGTAGTCGCGTTCGGCATCGAAAAGCCCGCCCAGAAAAGCCGCCGCCGCGCGCATCTGCTGCTCGACGTCCAGCCCTTCGAGATTGAGCACCACCGACACGCGATGCTGGCGGATGCGCCCGGCGATACGGGTCAGTTCGGCTTCCGGGCGCGCCGCATCCACGACGACATGACCGTAGAGATCGGCGAGCGTGACGAAATCGCCTTCCGGATCGACGATGCATTGCTGCACCCATTGCGCGCTCTGTTCGAGCAGGCGGCGCAGGAGATGCGATTTGCCGGAACCGGAATTGCCCTGCACGAGCAGGCGCGTGGCGAGAAGCTCTTCAAGATCAAGCATGGCCTGCTTGCCGCCGCCAAGCGCCGCTGCCGAGGCAGAACCGCTTCCAGCAACAGAACCCATGTCGATACCGACCTGCATCTCGCCTCCTTGTTTCAACATTGCGGGAACAGACGACTCGCGCAGAAAACCCGCCAGTCGATCAGGCACCCGCTTAACACTTTTGCGGCTGTCATTGCCACCCGTTAAGACAAATGCCCACAGATGCCGGGCAGTAGATTTCAACCTGAAGTTTTGATAGCAATCCTGTCAGGGGGCAAAAGCAGCAAGCGTCCAGCCAGCGGGCGCGTCGGGGAGGATGAGCCACCTCGACCGTGGCAAAGGCTTTGCTCTCTATTCGGAGGTGAATTGAATGTGGTTAATACCCATCAGATTCACGCTTAGAATAAAGAAAACCCGCACTGGCTGGCAAGCCACAGTGCGGGCACAATTCTTTATCTAAGAACACGGTAGCTGGAGTTAGCGCTTCAGCTACCGATCCGAATATAGGCCATCGGGATCACTTTTTCAACTATCGCCCGTCAGCCTCCGTGGGAGGCAAACCCAAAAAACTTGCACCGCCGCGCGCTATGCTCTATAGCACCGCCATCCGCGTAGACACCCTTGGAGGCAACGCGGAATGGAGCGGTCCGGTCTTTCACCTTGTGACAGACGATACGGGCTGTTTCATGTCGTTTGTTGAAGCATGGTCCCGAAAAGTGGAAACCGGTTTTCGGACAAGATCATGCGCAAATTATACAGCGGGCGACACTCCAGTAACATCGAAAGGAAATGCCATGAGCGAGACTTACGTGCTCAAGGCCGATCTGCGTACCCGGGTTGGTAAGGGGTCCTCCCGCGAACTGCGTCGCAACGGCCAGATTCCTGCAGTCATCTATGGCGACAAGCAGGAACCCCTCGCAATCGCCGTCTCCTACAAGGAGATCTTCTACAAGATTCATGGCGGTGGCTTTAAGACCACTGTTGCCACGATCGAAGTGGACGGCAAGAAGATTCAGGTCCTCCCGAAGGACTACCAGCTGGATCCGGTCCGTGACTTCCCGCAGCATGTCGACTTCCTGCGCGTTTCCGCGAAGTCGGTCGTCCATGTGAATGTTCCGGTCCACTTCAAGAACGAAGAAGCAGCTCCGGGCATCAAGCGCGGCGGCGTTCTCAACATCGTTCGTCACGACGTTGAACTGATCGTTCCGGCCAATGCAATTCCGGAAGCACTCGATGTCGACCTGACCGGCCTCGAAATCGGCGACTCCGTCCACATTTCGGCAATCAAGCTGCCGAAGGGCGTAACGCCTGCCATCCAGGATCGCGACTTCACCATCGCCACGATTGCTGCTCCTGCCGGCCTGAAGTCGGAAGAAGCTGCCTCGGAAGGCGCTGCGGAAGAAGCCAAGGACGCCGAGTAATTATTTAGGGGCTCAAACCATGCTGCTCATTGCAGGTCTTGGCAATCCGGGCCCCAAATATGCGCATAACCGGCACAATATCGGTTTCATGGCGGCGGATGAAATATTCCGCCGCCATCGCTTTTCCAACTGGCAGAAGAAGTTTCAGGCCGAGATCGCCGATGGCGTGATCGATGGCGAAAAGGTGCTGCTCATCAAGCCGCAGACCTTCATGAACCTTTCCGGCCAGTCTGTCGGCGAGGCCATGCGCTTCTACAAGCTTACGCCTGCCGATCTCGTCGTGATCTATGACGAACTCGATCTCAATCCCGGCAAGCTGCGCATCAAGACCGGCGGCGGCTCCGGTGGCCATAACGGCATCAAGTCCATCGACTCCCATATGCAATCCTTCCCCGGCGGCCAGAATTATCGCCGCATGCGGCTTGGCATCGGCCATCCCGGCGCGAAGGAACTCGTGCATAACTATGTTCTCGGCGATTTCGCCAAGGCCGACAATGAATGGCTGGATACGCTTCTGGGCGCTGTCGCCGATAATGTCGCCATGCTCGCCCGCGGCGAGGACAACAGTTTCATGAACCGCGTTGCGCTCGCCATGGGCGACGGCAATCAGCGCCCAAACGGTTTCAAGGCCGACCCCGCGCAGCTTGAAAAAGCCCCGCCTGAAGCAAAGGCAAAGGCGCAGAGCCATATCCGTCAGGCGCGGCCAAACCAGAAAAAGCCGAATATTCCCGAAAGCGGCCCGATGGCCGACATGCTCAAGCGGCTTTTCGGGAAAAAGGATTGACGCTGTGCCGTCCTATGACGCATAGCCACACCAAGAAAATTCTAGTCTGATAGGTACGATCATGGGTTTCAAATGCGGCATCGTTGGCCTGCCAAACGTTGGCAAGTCGACGCTTTTCAACGCGCTGACCAAAACGGCCGCCGCACAGGCCGCGAACTATCCATTCTGCACCATCGAGCCGAATACCGGCGAAGTGGCCGTTCCGGACCCGCGCCAGAACGAAATCGCCAGGATCGCCGGTTCGAAGGAAATCATCCCGACCCGCATCAACTTCGTCGATATTGCGGGCCTCGTGCGTGGCGCATCGAAGGGCGAAGGCCTCGGCAACCAGTTCCTCGCCAATATTCGCGAAGTCGATGCCATCGTGCATGTTCTGCGCTGCTTCGAAGATGACGACATTACCCACGTCGAAGGCCGCATCGATCCCGTATCGGATGCCCAGACGGTGGAAACGGAGCTGATGCTGTCGGACCTCGAAAGCATCGAGCGCCGCATCGTGCAGATCCGCAAGCGGGCGACGGGCAAGGACAAGGAAGCGCTCACCGTCCTGCCGGTGATGGAAGCCGCTCTTGAACTGCTCCAGAACGGCCAGCCTGTCCGCCTGATGCTGAAGGACATTTCTCCCGAGGACCTGCTGACGCTGAAGGGCCTGAACCTCCTGACCTCGAAGCCTGTGCTCTATGTCTGCAACGTCGCGGAAGGCGATGCTGCGAAGGGCAACGAATACAGCGCCGCCGTTGGCAAGATGGCCGAGGAACAGGGTGCCCAGACGGTCATCATTTCGGCTGCGATCGAGGCGGAAGTCGCGCAGCTTCCCGATGAGGAAGCCAGGGAATATCTGGAAAGCATGGACCTTGAGGAGCCGGGCCTCGACCGCCTGATCCGCGCCGGTTACAAGCTGCTCGACCTTATCACCTATTTCACCGCTGGCCCCAAGGAAACCCGCGCCTGGACCATCAAGCGCGGCACCAAGGCTCCAGCCGCAGCCGGTGTCATCCACACCGATTTCGAGCGCGGCTTCATCCGCGCCCAGACCATCGCCTATGAAGACTACGTCAAATACAACGGCGAAGTCGGCGCGAAGGAAGCTGGAAAAGCGAGGGACGAAGGCAAGGAATACATCGTCCATGACGGCGATGTGATGCTGTTCCGCTTCAATACCTGATAGCAGGGCGCTGAAATGCTAGCGCATCACGCCCTGAAAATGCTCAATCACCGCACGGGCTCAACTAGATCTCGATGAGTCAAGCTCAACTAGATCTAGAGCATTTCCAGCAAAAGTGTGAAACGTCTACGCGGGGAAATCAGTTCACCGGACTGATTTCTTATCCCGCTTCGATGCCTTGGATAATGCGATAAAACAAATAGTTAGAGCGGTTCCGGCTTTTCTGTCAGAACAGGAACCGCTCTGTTATGAAGCGCGCCTCCCAAAAGTGTGAACTGATTTCGCGTCTGGATAATGTGTAGTGATGTGGGAGAGTTTTTGATTCCGGGAGGTGTCACCTATACTCTCGACGCCTTTCTTTCCCTCACCCTGAGGAGCCGTTGAAAACGGCGTCTCGAAGGGCTGAGGGAAAACGCACAGTGCCTGCCCTCTTCCTTCGAGACGGCTCCCTTGCAAGCTCGCGAGCCTCGTCAGGATGAGGGAAAATCGTGGTACGATTCAGTGTGAGTGCATCGCACTTTATGAGTATGGAGGAGATCGAGGGTGAGCAAGCCTCTGCCGAAATATGCCTACGAGGATATGGAACCGGGAATGACCCTTCCCTTCGGTCCTCGTACGATCAGCAAGGAAGAAATCATCGAATTTGCCAGCGCGTTCGATCCGCAGCCCTTCCATCTGGACGAGGAAGCGGGCAAGGCCAGCGTGCTGGGCGGGCTTGCCGCATCGGGATGGCACACCGTTTCCCTCATCATGCGGCTGGTCTGCGATGCCTATCTGACTGATTCCACCTCGCAAGGCGGTCCCGGCGTGGAATTTACGCGGTGGAAGCGTCCCGTGCTCGCAGGCGATACGCTGAACGGCGTGACGACCATCAAGGACAAGCGCATTTCCAGGTCGCGCCCGGCAATCGGGCTCGTGACGTTCCATCATGAACTGTTCAATCAGCGCGGCGAAAGCGTCTGTGAAATGCAGCATCCATGCATGATGTTGCGCCGTGACTACGATGCGGCTGCGGGAGATGCGTCATGAGTTTTCTGGAAGACAATCTCGGACACGCCGTCGTTATTGGCAGCTATACGTTTACGGCCGAGGAAATCATCGATTTCGCGCGGAAGTACGATCCGCAGCCGTTTCATCTCGATAGCGAAGCGGCAAAGAAGAGCGTCTTCGGCGGGCTGTGCGCTTCCGGCTGGCACACGACGGCAGTGTTCATGAAGCTCAACGTCGCCTCCATCGTGAAGGCAACGAAGGACGCTCTGAAACGCGGCGAGACACCGCCGACATTCGGCCCCTCGCCCGGCTTTGAGAACCTGAAATGGCCGAAGCCGGTCTATGCCGGGGATACGATCACCTATAAGCGCGTGGTCCACACCATCAGGCCGCTCGCTTCCCGCCCGGGCTGGTCGATGCTGACGATGACGACGAACGCCCATAACCAGAATGGCGAGGAAGTCCTGTCGTTCGACAATGCGGCAATGGTGAAACTGCCACCAAAAGCAGACCTCTGAAACAACAAAGCCCGGAGCGATCCGGGCTTTTTCATTTTCTCAGTCGCCCTCGAAGGCGACGAGCGTGCGCACCGGAACGCCGAGCGCTTCCAGCTTCTTGCGGCCACCCAGATCCGGCAGATCGATGATGAAGCAGGCTGCGACGATTTCCGCGCCCATCTGAAGCAGGAGCTTCGCCGCCGCTTCCGCGGTTCCGCCCGTGGCGATCAGGTCGTCCACCAGAATGATCCGCTCGCCCTTTTCAATCGCGTCGCGATGCATTTCCATTTCGTCGATGCCGTATTCGAGGCTGTAGGCGATGCGCACCGTATCGCGCGGCAGCTTGCCCTTCTTGCGGATCGGCACGAAACCGGCGGAAAGCTGGTGCGCGATTGCGCCGCCCAGAATGAAGCCTCGCGCCTCGATACCGGCTACCTTGTCGACCTTGTTGCCTGCATAGGGATAGACCAGTTCATCGACCGAGCGGCGGAATGCCTGCGCGTCGCCCATGAGGGTCGTCACGTCGCGGAACTGGACGCCCGGCTTCGGATAGTCCGGAATGGTGCGGATCGCATCCTTCAGGCTGGCTTTAAATCCGGATTCCATTTTCCATCCTTTCAGGCGGCCTGCAGGCCGGTAAAACTAATCAAGGCAAAGTCGGGGCAAAGCTCCTTTACACCCGCAAACGAGCAAAATGCAAAAGAAACCGCCTGTTTTAGCCAGGAATATTGCGGCGAAGCACGGACATTTTCATGGCTTAATTGTGGCAAAGCAGCCAGTGCTCGTATCCACGGCCAAATTCCGGCTGGCTGCAGCGCAAAAAATGGGCGCCCGTGGCGCCCATTTTTCAACTTTGACCGACCTGTCAGTGCTTCACATCCGACCAGATCGAACGCTTGGCGACATAGACCAGACCCGCAAAGAGGATCAGGAACACCATGACCCGGAAGCCGGTCCGCTTGCGTTCTTCCAGATGCGGCTCGGCAGCCCACATCAGGAAAGCCGAAACGTCGCGTGCATACTGGTCCACCGTCTGCGGCGAACCATCGTCATAGGTGACCTGGTCATCGCTGAGCGGCTTCGCCATGGCGAGCGCCTTGGCCGAAATGAAGTACGGATTGTAATGCGTACCTTCGGCGATCTGCATGCCTGCCGGCGGCTGTTCGTCGAAACCGGTCAACAGGGAATGGATATAATCCGGGCCACCTTCGGCATATTGCGTGAATATATCGAAGATGAACTGCGGGAACCCACGCTCCACTGCGCGCGCCTTGGCGATCAGCGAAAAGTCCGGCGGAGCCGCACCGTTGTTTGCCGCCGCAGCCGCAGCCGCGTTCGGGTATGGCGACGGGAAGTGGTCGGTCGGAAGCGCCTTGCGGGTGAACATTTCGCCATCCGCGTTCGGGCCGTCCTGCACTTCATATTCAGCGGCAAGCGCCTTGACCTGTTCAGGCGAGTAACCGAGGCCTTCCAGCGTGCGGAAGGCGACCAGGTTCATCGAATGGCAGGCCGAGCAGACTTCCTTGTAGACCTTCAGGCCGCGCTGCAGCTGGCCCTTGTCATAGGTTCCGAACGGGCCGGCGAAGCTCCACTTTTCCTGCTTGGGATGGTGGATCGGAAAATGTTCCGGCTCCGCGGCATTACCGCCTTCCTCAGCCGAGGCACCACCCACCGTACTGGCGAAGGCGATACCAAGCGCGACCAGCGGAACAATACCGAAGGCAGCGAAATTCTTGAGGATGTTTTTCATTGTTACGTCCTTCATCTCTCTCGCTGGTTCAGCCCCGAGTTTCTACAGGGATTTCCACTGGGGTAATCTCGGCCTTGCCGCTCTTCTCCAGAACCGCCTCGGTGATCGAGTTCGGCAAACGCTTGGGCGTTTCGATCAGGCCGATGACCGGCATGATGATGATGAAGAAGGCAAAGTAGTAGAGCGTACCCAGCTGCGCCATGAAGACGTAGGAACCTTCCGCAGGACGCGAACCGAGCCAGCCGAGGAAGATGGCGTTGATCACGAACAGCCAGAAGAACAGCTTGAACCAGGGACGATAGACAGCCGAACGAACCTTCGAAGTATCGAGCCAGGGCACGACGAAGAGGATTGCGATCGAACCGAACATGGTCAGAACGCCGCCGAGCTTCGAATCGATCGGGCCGATATTGAAGGTGATGGCGCGCAGCATCGCGTAGAACGGCAGGAAGTACCATTCCGGAACGATGTGGGCAGGCGTCTTCAGGGAATCGGCCGGGATGTAGTTATCCGGATGGCCGAGGAAGTTCGGCATGTAGAAGATGAAGTAGGCGAAGAACACGAAGAAGACGAGCGCGCCGAAAGCGTCCTTGATGGTCGCATATGGCGTGAACGGCAGCGTATCGGTCTTGGACTTGACTTCAATGCCGGTCGGGTTGGTCTGGCCCGTCACATGCAGCGCCCAGACGTGCAGGATGACGACGCCGGCGATCATGAACGGCAGCAGATAATGCAGCGAGAAGAAGCGGTTGAGCGTCGGATTGTCGACCGCAAAGCCGCCGAGCAGAAGCTGCTGGATCGGCTCGCCGATGATCGGGAAGGCCGTGAAGAAGCCCGTGATGACGGTTGCGCCCCAGAAGGACATCTGGCCCCATGGCAGCACGTAGCCCATGAAGGCGGTCGCCATCATGAGAAGGAAGATCACCACGCCCAGGATCCACAGCAACTCGCGCGGCGCCTTGTAGGAACCGTAATAGAGGCCGCGAGCGATATGGAGATAAACGGCGATGAAGAAGAAGGATGCGCCGTTGGAGTGCATGTAGCGCAGCAGCCAACCGGAGTTGACGTCGCGCATGATCTTTTCGACGGAATTGAACGCAATGCCCGTATCCGCAGCATAATGCATTGCCAGCACGATGCCGGTAACGATCTGCGAAATGAGCATGAAGCTCAGAATGCCACCGAAGGTGTACATGTAGTTCAGGTTACGCGGCGTCGGATAGGCCACGAAAGAATCATAGACGAGACGCGGCAAGGGAAGCCGTTCGTCCACCCATTTTTCGATGCCGGTCTTCGGCGTGTATGTGGAGTGTCCACCACTCATGTCTTCTCTCCCCAAGACCTGTTAGCCGATCCTGATGACCGTATCGGAAGTGAACGCATATTGCGGGATGTGCATGTTTTCGGCGCCGGACCGCTGCGGATACGACCGGCCGTGTCATAGGTCGAGCCATGGCATGGGCAGAACCAGCCACCGAAAGAACCGGATTCACCGAGCGGCACGCAACCCAGATGGGTGCAGACGCCGATCATCACCAGCCAGTTTTCCTTACCCTCGCCTGCCGAGCGGGCGAGATCGGTCGCCTGCGCGTCCGAAGCAAGGTTGGCGTTACGCGCGATCGGATCCTTGAGATCACCAAGAGCGGTTGTCTTGGCATCCTCGACTTCCTTGGCGGAGCGGTTACGAATGAAAACCGGCTTACCACGCCATTTAACAGTTAATGATGCTCCTTCCGTCAGGGACGAAACATCAACCTCGATGGACGCAGCCGCGAGTGTCGAAGCGTCCGGACGCATCTGGTCGATAAACGGCCAGGCCAGTCCGGCAACTCCGACGACACCGGCCATTCCCGTCGCAATATACAAAAAATCACGCCGTGTCGGCTCAGCCGTGTCGTGTGCGCTCACGTGCCAATTCCTTTTCAACCTGCATGTTCAATTGAACTCTCCCCTCGTCCTCTTTTGCACTTGCGCAAAAGTAGTCCCGCAAGTGCTCACAGGACGAAATTCCCTCCATTTCACTATCCGGTTTATGCGTGTAAAAAACGCTTGTCCAGACACCAACCCCTTATGACGGCACGATGTCGCAGGTGGATTTGCCTGCTGAATTCAGGGAAAGCACGGCAAGGCCGCAGCAGCCGAAAGCTTTCAACTTTCCCTGTTCCGCCCTATGAACCCGCCCGACTGGCGGGCCCAAAGTCCCGCATAGATGCCGCCGCGGGCGATAAGTTCGTCATGCGTCCCCTCCTCCACAATGCGGCCCTGGTCCATCACCACCAGCCTGTCCAGCGCCGCGATGGTGGAAAGCCGGTGGGCGATCGCGATAACCGTCTTCCCCTCCATCAGGCGCTTCAGATTCTCCTGAATGGAAGCTTCCACCTCCGAATCGAGTGCCGATGTCGCTTCATCGAGGATCAGGATCGGCGCGTCCTTGAGGATGGCGCGCGCGATGGCGATGCGCTGCCGCTGCCCGCCGGAAAGCTTGACGCCGCGCTCCCCCACGAAGGCATCGAAGGAGCGCCGCCCCTGAAAATCCTCCAGATTGGCGATGAACCCGTCGGCCTCGGCCTGACGCGCCGCCTGCAGCAGTTCCTCGTCGGTCGCATCGTCTCGCGCCAGCATGATATTGTCGCGCAGCGACCTGTGCAGCAACGCGGTTTCCTGACTGACGACCGCAACGGCCCGGCGCAGCGAGGTCTGTGTGACATCGCGAACATCCTGCCCATCGACAAGGATAGAACCCTTCTCGACATCGTAGAGACGCAGGATGAGGTTCACGAGCGTGGACTTGCCCGCGCCGGAATGGCCGACGAGACCGACCCTTTCACCGCCGCGAACAGTCAGGTTGATATTGTCGAGAACGCCCGCGGCCTTGCCATAGTGAAAGGTGACGTTGCGGACATCGATGCGCGCCTCCGTCACCTGCAAGGGTCTGGCATCGGGCCGGTCTTCCAGACCGAGTGGGGCGGAAACCAGCCGCATGGAATTTTCGATCAGCCCGAGCTGACGCAGCATGCCATTGAGCTGCATCATGAGACGGCCAAGCAGCATGTTGAGGCGCAGCACCAGACCGAGCGTGAACGACACCTGCCCGACCGTGATGGCATTGCGCGTCCACAGATCGATGGCTATCGCCGCAACCGTCACGATCATCAGGCCGGAGAGCGCCGTGAGCGAAACGCGGACGCCGGTGAGCGAACGCATGAACGGGAGAAGCGCGGCAATGTATCCTTTGAAACCTTCCCGCAAATACTGAACATCATCATTGACGGTGTTCAGCTTGATCGTCTGGATATTGGAATAGCTGTCGACCAGCCGCCCGTTTATCAGCGACCCCGCTTCGGCGGAAGCCTCGGCCTGACGGCGGATCTGCGGAAGATAATGACGTGCAATCAACACGAAAACAGCAATCCATGCCAGCACGACCGCCGCGAGCGTCCAATCCAGCCGCCCTATAAGGAACAATGTGCTGATGCTGTATATGAGCATGAACCAGACCACCTGGATCAGGCTCTGGATGAAGTCGCCCGCCGCCTGCCCGGCCTGCCAGACTTTTGTCGCTATGCGCCCCGCAAAGTCATTCTGGAAAAACCCGTAGGATTGCTGCAGCACATATGAATTGGCCTGCCACCGGATCAGGTTATAGAAATTGGGGCCCATCACCTGCTCTTCCAGCAGCGTGTTGATTGCCGTCACCACGAGGCGGATCACAAGGACAGTGACCCCCATGAAAAGCAGGTCGGGCCCTGCCACCTGCAAAAGCGCCGACCAGCTTCGCTCGACCCCGCCCTTGCCCGCCTGATCGAGAATATCGACCAGCCTGCCCGTGAAATAGAACAGACCTGCCTCGACCAGCGGCAGCAATCCGCCGACGACAAGGGAAGCCGCCAGCGGCCATTTCGCCTGTCGCGCATAATGCCACAGAAAGCCGAGGGTCGTTGAAGGCGGTCTCAGCCTGTCCGGTTCACGAAAGGGATCGACCCAACGTTCGAACAGGCTGTAAACCGCTTTCATCAATGGCTTGTGTCCTTATTTGACCAGCGTATCCTCGGTATTTTCATCGAAGCCGAGGAAGCCGCCCGACTGGCGGGCCCACAGACTTGCATAAATGCCGCCGAGCGCGACAAGTTCCTCATGCGTGCCGTCTTCCACGATGCGCCCCTTGTCCATCACCACGAGACGGTCCAGCGCCGCAATGGTGGAAAGGCGGTGCGCGATGGCGATCACGGTCTTGCCTTCCATCAGCGTATTGAGGCTGTCCTGAATGGCTGCCTCCACCTCCGAATCGAGTGCCGAGGTGGCCTCGTCCAGAATGAGGATCGGCGCGTCCTTCAGCATCACACGCGCAATGGCGATGCGCTGGCGCTGCCCGCCGGAAAGCTTGACGCCACGTTCGCCGACATGCGCATCCAGCCCCTGCCGCCCCTTGGGATCGGTCAGCAGCGGAATGAACTGGTCGGCCTGCGCGAGGCGGATCGCCTGCTGGAGCATCTCCTCCGTGGCATCCGGCCGCCCATACATGATGTTCTCGCGGACCGAGCGATGCAGAAGCGAGGTATCCTGCGTCACCATGCCGATATTGGCGCGCAGCGAATCCTGCGTGACCCTGGAAATGTCCTGCCCGTCGATCAGGATGCGGCCCTTCTCCAGATCGTAGAAGCGCAGCAGCAGATTGACCAGCGTGGATTTACCAGCGCCGGAACGTCCGACCAATCCCACTTTCTGGCCCGGCTGAATGGTGAGGGTGAGGTTGTCGATGACACCCTTGCCCTTGCCGTAGTGGAAGCCGATCCGGTCGAAGTCGAGCTCGCCTCTGGTCACCTGCAGCGCCGGCGCATTGGGAACGTCCACGACTTCATGGGAACGCGCAATCGTGGTGATGCCGTCTTCCACCGTGCCGATATTCTCGAACAGGGCCGACATTTCCCACATGATCCACTGCGACATGCCGTTGAGGCGCAGCACCAGACCGATGCCGACGGCAACGGCGCCCACGGTAATCGCTTCGTTCATCCAGAGCTGGATACCGATTGCGCCCACCGCAAACAGCAGGATGCAGTTCGCCATATAGAGGGTGAAATGGAACATCGTGATGAGCCGCATCTGCCGATGCACGGTGCCGAGGAAGCCGTCGAGGCTCTCACGCACATAGGATTCCTCGCGGCTCGAATGCGAGAAAAGCTTCACGGTCGCGATATTGGTATAGCTGTCGACGATGCGGCCCGTCATCAGCGAGCGCGCATCGGCCTGCTGTTCCGAAACCACCCGCAGGCGCGGAATGAAGAAGCGCAGCAGCAGGATGTAGGCGACCAGCCAGACGGCAAACGGGATCATCAGAACCAGATCCGCAGACGCCGCAATGAACAGCGTGCCAGCGAAATAGACGATGACATAGTTGAGCACGTCCAGAAGCTTCATCACCGTTTCGCGAACGGCAAGAGCAGTCTGCATCAGCTTGGTGGAGATGCGTCCGGCGAATTCGTCCTGGAAGAACGACATCGACTGGCGGATCAGGTAACGGTGCATCAGCCAGCGAATGCGCATCGGATAATTGCCGAGCAATGTCTGGTGGATCAGCAGCGAATGGATCAGCACCACACCCGGCAGGCCGATCAGGACCACACCGGCAATCAGCGCAAGCCGCCAGCCTTCATTGCTGAGGAAAGTCTCGCGCGACTGGTGCGACAGCCAGTCGACAATGTTGCCCATGAAGGCAAAGAGCGACACTTCGATCACGGCGATGAGCGTGGTGAAGATCGCCATGCCGATGATCCACGGCCATGCGCCGCGCGTATAATAAAGGCAAAAGGCTACCAGTCCGCGCGGGGGTTCGCGCGGCGGTTCTTCGGGATAAGCTTCGAGTCGTTTTTCAAACCATCTGAACATGGCGATCCTTTTACGGGCACCTTGCAGAATTTCCAAGACGGAATAGGAACAAAACAGGAATATTTTCGTGATGCAGAACGATCCCCATCCTGCGGACACTCCCTCGCCAACGGATATGTTGATGCGGGAGGCGGGAACCGTTCTCGACCCTTGCAGCCACCGGATTTGTGGGCTACCCGCATCATATGGAACTGCGCGTCGCACTTTACCAGCCCGACATTCCCGGCAATACGGGAACCATCCTGCGAATGGCCGCCTGCCTCGGCTTCGCGGTCGACCTGATCGAGCCTGCCGGATTCGATGTTTCGGACCGCTCGCTGAAGCGTGCAGGCATGGATTATCTGGAGCAGGCCGCCCTCACCCGCCATGCGGACTGGCGCCACTTCGAGGACTGGCGCCGCGAGGCTGGACGCCGCATCGTGTTGCTCTCCACCAGGGCGGCGGTTCCCTATACGGATTACCAGTTTCAGGAAAATGACATCCTGCTCTTCGGGCGTGAGTCGTCGGGCGTTCCCGACACCGTGCACGATGCCGCCGATGCCCGGCTTCTGATCCCGATGATGCCGGGCGCGCGCTCGCTAAATCTTGCGATTTCGGTTGCGATGACCGCAGGCGAAGCTCTGCGGCAAAGGAAAAACCTCGCGAAATGACCGGATTCGCAAGGCAGCATCTCCCCCTCCGGTCTGAAAGGCTCGCTTCTTCCATGAACCTGTCCACCCTCGCTCTCGCCGCTTCCGCCGCCTCCCTGCTGGCAAGCGCCCCGGCCTTTGCCAAGGAAGCTACCCCCATCGCGCCGAAGGTGATGGTCATCACCATGTTCGGCGAAGAAGCCAAGCCATGGCTTGAAGGCGAGAAGTTCACCCAGAAGATCAAGCTGCCGGGCCTCAACCCGGAATATCCGACAGTCGACTGCACCGCCGAAGGCCTGTGCCACATGACGACAGCCATGGGCTTCGCCAATGCCGCAAGCGCGACGGCAGCCATGGCGCTGAGCGACAGGTTCGATCTGAGCCACACCTATTTCGTGATCGCGGGCATCGCCGGTGTCGACCCGAAGCACGGCACGCTCGGATCGGCGCATTGGGCGAAATACTCGGTCGACGCCAATCTGAACCACCGCATCGACATTCGGGAAGCGCCGGAAGGCTCGCCCACGGACTTCTTCGGCCTCGGCGCGGCAAAGCCCGGCGAAAAGCCGAAATGGGCCGCAGGCACGGAAGTCTTCGAACTGAACGGCAAGCTTGCCGATTATGCTCTGGCAACGACCAGGGGCGTCGAACTTCTGGATAGCGACGCGGCGAAGGAATATCGCAAGCATTACACGGAAGAGGCCGCGACCGGCGCGCCAAAGGTCACGATCTGCGATACGGCCTCGGGCGATACCTACTGGCACGGCGCAAAGCTCGGCGAAGCCATGGCCGAATGGTCGAAGCTTCTGACCGACGGCAAGGCCGATTATTGCACCTCGCAGATGGAAGACAACGCCACGCTGACCGCGCTGAAACGCGCCGCTGAAGCTGGCAAGCTCGATTTCGACCGCATCGCGCTGCTGCGCACCGCGTCGAATTTCGACCGCCAGGGCAAGGACCAGACTGCGGCGGAATCGCTTGCCGCCAATTCCGGCGGCTTCCCGCTTGCCACGACCAACGCCTATCGCGTCGGCAAGGCCTATGCCGAAAGCATCATCCGGAACTGGAACGCATGGGAAAAGGCCCCGCAGACAGCAGGCAAGTAGAACGCATCGCGAAAGGTGTGAAACGGCTTTCGGATGAAGCGCAATCCGATCCGATCGGATCGAAACTCCAAGCCGTAACGTAATAACGATTCAAAAAGCGAAGGCGCCCTTCGGGGCGCCTTTTCTGCCTGCTAATCTGAATCGCGTTTCAATGGCTTGACCGCCGCGATTGAAGCGCTGCTCAATCCGCGGTCGCCAGACGGCGCATGGTAAACTCAATCACATCGTCCGGCCTCTCGCACCAGCTTTCGATCTCGGTCCAGTAGGCGGCTTTCGGGAATGTCTCGAACCACTCGCGCGCCTTTTCGCGCGCCGCCAGCCTCGGCAGGGTAAACGTCTCGCGGACGAAACCATCGCGCGGCATCCGGCTTTTCGTGCTTTGCTTGGCGCTTTTCTGGGCGCGGCTTTTCTCAAGCTGCTTGCGCAGGCCTTCAAGCGGTGGACGGGGCGGTGTTGCTGCCATGCGTTTGCCTCCCGGCGAACCCGGAAATGAATGCCTTTCAAACCCTGAGTAGAGAAAGATAGGTTAGCGATACCCCAAAGACGAGTCTTTTCTTGGGGAGAGGGTCCGTACTGCCTTGCGATCACGCGCTTCACGCTTTGCGGTGAAGGCGGACTTTGCTAAGCCAAGCGATAATAGTTCATCCATTTAGAGCGCGCTTCGATCTGACTGAATCGGATCGGCGCTCTAGATATTCATTTTGAACCGCGCATCTTGTCCGAAAACGTCACGCACTTTTCGGGATGCGCTCCAACCCTGGCTGCGCGAGGTCTTCAAACACCACCAGGCCGCGCCGGAAGGACACGAAAATGCAACGCGACGAGATTCCGGCCATCATCCCGGCAGACATCGAAGAGAAGAAGCAGGCGGCACAGCGCTGGTTCGAGGAACTGCGCGACCGTATCTGCGCAAGCTATGAACAACTTGAAGATGAATTGCAGGGCCCGCTTTCGGATCGCGAACCCGGACGCTTCGTCCGCACGCCATGGCAGAAGGATGAAGGCCGCGGCGGCGGCGGGGTCATGTCGATCATGCATGGCCGCGTCTTCGAAAAGGTCGGCGTCCATGTCTCCACGGTCTATGGCGAGTTCTCGCCGGAATTCCGCAAGCAGATTCCGGGCGCCGAGGAAGACCCGCGTTACTGGGCAAGCGGCATTTCGCTGATCGCGCATCCGCAAAACCCGAATGTGCCTGCCGTCCACATGAACACCCGCATGGTGGTGACCACGCGCCAGTGGTTCGGCGGCGGCGCCGACCTGACGCCGGTGCTCGACCGCCGCCGCACGCAGGACGACCCGGACACGCTTGCCTTCCACAAGGCCTTCCGCTTCATCTGCGACAAGCACAAGGACATTGTCGACTACCAGCGCGTGAAGGAGTGGTGCGACGAATATTTCTTCCTGCCGCATCGCAACGAGGCGCGCGGCATTGGCGGCATATTCTACGACTGGCTGCATTCGCCGGAAGAAAAAGGCGGCTGGGATGCGGATTTTGCCTATACGCGCGATGTGGGACGCGGCTTTTCGGTCGTCTATCCGCATCTGGTCCGCCAGAACTTCAACAAGGACTGGACCGACGCGGACCGCAACGAACAGCTCATCCGCCGGGGCCGCTATGTCGAGTTCAACCTGCTTTATGATCGCGGCACGATCTTCGGCCTCAAGACCGGCGGCAATGTGAATTCCATCCTGTCTTCCATGCCGCCCGTGGTGAAGTGGCCGTGAGGCATTGAAAAAGGGCCGGTTTCCCGGCCCCTTCAATCATATTGCAAATGCGGAATGATAGGCGACGTCGCCCTCCGGAATATCCGGCCCGAAGGCCAGACACTGGAAATATTCCGCCGGCACGCCCGGCAGTTTCAGCCGCTCATCGGCCTTGAAGCCGAAGCGCCCGTAATAGCCGGGATCACCCAGAAGGACGCAGCCTTCAGCGCCGAGGCTGCGCAACTGCGCGAGGCCCTCGCGGATAAGCTTGCCGCCGATCCCCTCGCCCTGCCGGTCCGGGCGGACCGAAACCGGACCAAGCCCATGCCAGCCCTTGTCCTCGCCGCCGACCAGAACCGGCGAGAAAGCGACGTGACCCAGAACCTGCCCGTCCTCTTTCGCAACCAGCGACAGGGTGAGCGCATCTGCGGCGCGCAGCGCATCGATGATTTCCCCTTCCTTCCCGCTGCTATGGGCAGCGTTGCGGAATGCCTCATCCGTCAGGCGACGGATTTCCGCGGCGTCTTGGGGCGTTTCGTTGCGAATATGCATGTCCCTCTCCTTCACCGGTTGTTTGCCTGGGCGCGGACATTCTCGCGCCCCTTCAAGGAGATGCGATAAGGACTGCCCATGCGCGATTCGATCAGCCGCTTGCGGCGCAATTGCTGAAAAATCGCCATCGTGCAGTCGGAAAGCAGATAGCCTTCCCGGGTATAGCATTCGATATCGCAGATACGTCCGTCTTCGCGCAGATGGCGGATATAGCCGCCCTGCGCCAGCACGTGCAACACGCGCTGTTCCATGCGAGAGATATTCATTGTCGTTAATGCCTGGATGGAAACCATGACAAGCATCAGCCTTCGCGGATGGTGAACCATCCACGGCCAATGCCGTTTCCGCTCCTGGACCTGCATGTCAGGCGCTTTCAGCACCCGTCACTTGCAGTTTCGTCCGGAACGCTCAAAGGCTTCCGACAATCTCCAGCATCAACAATTCCTCTTCCAGAGGCCCAAAGGACAGGAGGGCAATAGCCCCTCCTGCGCATTTATAAGCGTCGCGCGCCGGTGTCAAACCGTTCGGGCTTCTTGGCAGGCACCGGCATGCCGACGCATCGCGCCGTGAAAATGCTCAATCGCCCCACGGACTTAACCAATTCCCGATGAGTTAGACTCAACGAGACTTGGTATTGGGCTGGTTGCGAAGCTTTTCGGCTTCCGCGTAGAACTTCTTTTCCCACTCATTGTGGTTATCGAGCCCTTCCTTGATGAAGGGTGTGAAGATGGCGAGATTCATCAGGCACCAGTTGACGAAGCGGGCCGGGAACTTCAGCGGCTTCACGAAATCGACGAACAGCACGACCCGCGTCTTGTCCGTGTGGTTCCATGCCTCATGCTCATAGGCATCGTCGAAAATCAGCACCTTGCCTTCCTGCCAGTGACAGACCTGTTTGTCCACGCGGATGGCAAGCTTGTCGTTCGGCTCCGGCACGATGAGGCCGAGATGCAGGCGCAGCACGCCATTATAAGGGCCGCGATGCGGCGGCAGGTGCTTGCCCGGCTCGAAGATGGAGAACATCGCCGTCGTGAGACCCGGGATCTTGTTGACGATGCGCCAGGTTTCCGGGCAGGCCTTGATGTTCTGTTCCGACTTCACGCCGAAACCGAGCAGGAAGAACGTCTTCCAGCGATTGTCGGTCGAGATCGTCTTCACGTCGGTCGAAATATCCTGAAAGGAAGGCAGTTCGCTCTGGCGCAGGAGAATCGTGTCCAGTTCCTTGCGGATGGCCGGCCATTCCTTCTCGATCTCCGCAGCCCACGGAAAGGTCGCGTTGTCATAGACCGGCGGATTGCCAAGCCTGGCATATTTCAGGTTGAGACCTTCGGCCCAGGATACGATCCCCATGAAGAAACGGGTGATGCGGCTCGGCCGGTCCATGGCGGCGATGCCCTCGGTGCCAAACTTCTGCTTCGGATCGGCCGCTGCCTTGTCTTGTATCGATGTATCGGGATTGGACATCTCACGCTCTTTCAGAATGACGCTGAAAACTTCCCAGCCATAAATGAATGAAACTATAGCGAAAATTTGCCGACAAGAGGTCAGCTGTTCATTTTCGCGGCATTTCCAACAAAAGTGAGACACGGTTTTGTGTTCGGAAATGCCGCAGAAAGAATAGTCAGGGCAGAAGCACCCTAACTACGATCAAGTTTGTCCAGAAGCGCGGTGCGGTCAAGGCTAAAACCGGAGTCAATCCAGAAAGTTTCAAGCGACCGCAAGGCCTCGCCCAGTCCCGGCCCTTTCTGGATGCCGAGGGCCAGAAGATCGCTCCCCGTAACGGGAAAGACCGGCGCATCGTAACGTTCGGCAGTTTCGAGAAGACGGGCGAAACCACCGGCGCGGACCATCGCTTCGTCGCTGCCTGCGGCCTCGGCCCGCGCCGCGGCATAGGCCAGACGAATGCGGTCGAGCACGGCCTGCTTGCTGCCGCGATAGATGGTCTTCTTCAACGCCTGTTCGGAAAGTTCCGGCTTGACTGCATCGGCGCGCGCCCAGGCTTCAAGCCGCGCCCTTTCGGCATTGGACATTTTCAGCCGCTTGCCCATCTCTTCCATCCGCACGCTGTCGGGCGGGATGATGCTTTCAAGCCGCAGCAGCGGATCGGCCTGCCAGCCAAGATCGGCTTCGGTGCGCACCAGGCCGTGAATGGCGTCGATGCCCCATTTCTCGCTTTCCGGCAAAATGAGGTTCAGCACGCCGCCCTGTCGCATCCACAACAGCGCGCGCGAGGGATCGGGAGCAGACAGAAGCTTCTTCAGTTCCGACCAGACCCGTTCGGCGGAAAGCTGCGAAAGCCCGTCCTTCAGCCGCGCGCTGGCGCGCAATCCTTCAGCCTCGGGCCGACCTGAACCGTACCAGGCGAAGAAGCGGAAGAAGCGCAGGATGCGCAGGTAATCCTCGCGAATGCGCTGCTCCGCATCGCCGATGAAGCGCAGCGTCCGGCTCTCTATGTCGGCAAGGCCGCCGACATCATCGATGATCGTGCCGTCAGCGGTCGCATAGAGCGCGTTGATGGTGAAGTCGCGCCGCTCGGCATCGGCCTTCCAGTCGGTTCCAAACGCAACCTTGGCGTGACGGCCATCGGTTTCGATGTCCTGCCGCAGCGTCGTCACCTCGAACGGATGCCCTTGCACGACAACGGTTATCGTGCCGTGCTCGATGCCGGTCGGCACCGGCTTGAAACCGGCCTCGGTCGCCAGCCTGACAGTCTCGTCCGGCACATGCGTCGTCGCCAGATCCACATCGCTCACCCCGGTGCCAAGCAGCGTGTTGCGCACTGCGCCGCCGACGACGCGCACCTCGCCGCCATCACGGTTCAGCGCCTTGAAAAGGGCCTGCAACGGCTTTGTCTTAAGCCAGTCCGCCTTGCCGGAAATATTGATACTCAAACGTAGAGCCTTTCATAAAGTCCGCGAATGATCCCGGCGGTTGCCCCCCAGATGAATCGCTCGTGATAGGGCATGGCGTAATAAAAGCGTTCCTTGCCGTTGAACATCCTGCTTTCCCGCCGGTGGTTCTGCGGATCCATCAGGAAGGAAAGCGGCACCTCGAAAATATCGGCCACTTCGTCCGGATTGGGATGCACGTCGAACGGCGTTTTCACCACCGCCAGGATAGGCGTGATCGAAAAGCCGCTGCCGGTGAGATAACGCGGCAGATTGCCGATGATCTCGGCGCGATCCGCCGCAAGCCCGATTTCTTCATTGGCCTCGCGCAGTGCCGCCCGTTCCGCCGTGCCGTCTTCCGGGTCGATTGCCCCGCCCGGAAAGGCGATCTGGCCCGAATGCTTGCGCAATGTGTCGGTGCGCTGCGTCAAAAGCAGCGTGGCTTCCGATCCGCGATCCACCACCGGCACCAGCACGGCCGCGTCGCGCATCTTCGCCGTCACCATGGATTGCGTGAAATCGGGATTGAGCGAATGATCGCCCGTTACCGCATCGTGGTCCGGGTGCCACTGCCGGACCCGCTCGGCAAAATCACCGGCTGAAAAGTCAGGAAAGCCGTTCATTGCAATGCTGCCTCCAGCGCATCCACCGCCATGATCGGAAAGACCACGCCGCCGGAGCGGACCGCAAATGTCTGCACCCCGTCGATTTCGATTTCCTCGCCCAGCGCCACCAGATCATACATGACCGAACGGGCAATCAGCGCCTCCAGCCGTCCGCGAACCAGCACATAAGGCTTGAGGCCGCCGCTTTCCGGCTCGACCACGAAGCGTAAGGGATGCTGCGCATCGGCTGTCACCACATCGCCGACATTGGTGCGGAAGGTGAGCGCCTGCGTCGCTCCTTCGCCGGAAACCTCCATCTCGACGGCAATGAAATGCGCGTCCTCGACGCGGATACCGACCTTTTCCACCGGCGTGACCAGATAGGTCTTTCCGTCCTCATCCTTGCGCAGCACGGTCGAGAACAGCCTGACGAGCTGTTTGCGGCCAATCGGCGTGCCCATGTAGAACCATGTGCCGTCCGCCTTTATTTCCATGTCGAGATCGCCGCAGAATTCCGGATTCCACCGCTCGACCGGCGGGATTCCGCGCTCCCTGGTGGAAGGACCGCTCTGCGCATCGGCATGGGCGCGCGCGATCAGGGCTTCCAGCCCGCCGGCGGTCCCGGTGTTCCGCATGGATTCTTGCGGCGCGTCTTTGCCTTCAGGGGTGCTTTTTATCATCCGACTCGGTTATTCCTGCGCAAATAGACCCAAAGCCATGAAATAGTCACCCTTTCGCGGCTTGTCAGTATTATATAGCGATTTAAGAAGCAGTTCCGCCAGAGCATTGCGAGGTCCATATGAGCGTTGCCGTTACGCCTGAAACCGCCAATCCCGAACAAATCGTCGCGGAGGCCGAACGGGCGCTCGCAGATATCGCCCGCATCAAGGCAAGTGTCGGCACCGTGATCTTCGGTCAGGAAAACGTGATCGAGCGCACCCTCGTCGCCGTGCTTGCCGGTGGCCATGCGCTCCTCGTCGGCGTGCCGGGCCTCGCCAAGACCAAGCTGGTCGAAACGCTTGGAACCGTGCTTGGCCTTTCCGGCCAGCGCATCCAGTTCACGCCCGACCTGATGCCTTCCGACATCATCGGTTCGGAAGTCATGGAACAGGATGCCGACGGACGCCGCTCCTTCCGCTATCTCAAGGGGCCGATCTTCGCACAGCTTCTGATGGCCGATGAAATCAACCGCGCCTCGCCCCGCACGCAGTCCGCCCTTTTGCAGGCCATGCAGGAATATCATGTGACGGTCGCGGGCCAGCGCTACGACCTGCCAGCGCCATTCCACGTTCTGGCGACGCAGAACCCTCTGGAGCAGGAAGGCACCTATCCGCTGCCGGAAGCCCAGCTCGACCGCTTCCTGATGCAGGTCGACATTCTCTATCCCGAACTGGATGCGGAACGCCGCATTCTCCTGGAGACGACCGGCGTTTCCGAGGCCAGGGCCTATGAAATCATCAATGCCGAGCGGCTGATCGAAATGCAGACCCTGGTGCGGCGCATGCCCGTGTCGGAAAGCGTCGTGGAAGCAATCCTCAAGCTGGTGCGCTCCGCAAGACCTGACGCCGATAACGACCATGCGAAGAAGCATATCGCCTGGGGTCCCGGCCCCCGCGCCAGCCAGGCGCTGATGCTCTGTGCAAGGGCGCGCGCGCTTTATGAAGGCCGCCTCGCCCCCTCGGTTGACGACGTGAAGGCGCTGGCCGAGCCGGTTCTTCAGCACCGCATGGCGCTCAATTTCGCCGCGCGCGCCGATGGCATGCATATTCGTGACGTCATCGCCAATCTGGTAAAGGCTGCTGTCTGATGGTCATCGGCGCAGAAGTTTCCACCGCAGATCGCAAGGAGACGCTTGCCCGCGCCCGCGCGCGGGCCGCTGCTATCCCCGATCTGCTGGTGGAAGCGCAGCGCGTGGTCAATACCGTCATGAATGGCTGGCACGGACGGCGCAAACGCGGCCCGGGTGAAAATTTCTGGCAGTTCCGTCCCTATGTCGAGGGCGAATCCCTCGCCCGCATCGACTGGCGGCGCTCAGCCCGCGACGACCATACCTATGTCCGCGACCGCGAATGGGAATCCGCTCACACTGTCTGGCTGTGGTGCGATTTTTCGCCTTCGATGCTCTATCGCTCGCAGATGGCGCCGGTTTCCAAGGAAGCGCGTTCGCTGGTGCTGACGCTGGCGCTTGCCGAACTTCTGTCGCGTTCGGGCGAACGCATCGCCTTTCCGGAGCTGATCCAACCCTTTTCGGCCCGCAACGGGGCCGAGAGGCTTGCAGCGGCGCTGATGCACGACGCGCCCGCTTCGGCGCTGCCGGATATCGGCCAGATACGCCGCTTTTCGGAAGTCGTGCTGGTCTCAGACTTCCTGCATCCATTCGATGAACTGAGCGACCTTCTCGACCGCCTCGCCAGACGCGGCGTCCGCGCCCATCTGGTGGAAGTGGCCGATCCGGCGGAAGAGACATTTCCCTATTCCGGCCGCACCGAGTTCCGTGATCCCGAAACCGGCGCGACGCTCGTCGCCGGTCGGGCCGAAACCTATGCGGAGGACTATCGCCGCCTCTATACCGCGCGGCGCGAAACCCTCATCGATTACTGCAAGCGGCTTGGCTGGAGCTATACGGTTCACCGCACCGACAGGCCGACAGCCGAGGCGCTGGCGCGTCTTCACGATGCGCTGAGCGCAACGGGGAGCAGCGCTACAGGGAGCAGCACATGAATTTCCTGCCGCTCGCCTTCGGTTCGCCGCTCATCCTCGCAGGATTGATCGCCCTGCCGGTCATCTGGTGGCTTTTGCGCATGACGCCGCCGCGCCCGCAGGAAGAAACCTTTCCGCCGCTGCGCATTCTGGCGCAGGTCTTCAAGCGCGAGGAAGTACCGTCGAAAAGCCCATGGTGGATGACGCTGCTGCGGCTGCTCATCGCCGCGCTCGTCATTCTCGCGCTTGCCTCGCCGGTCTGGAATCCGCGTCCGGTAGCGCTTGCGGGCAATGAGCCGCTCGCCATCGTCATCGATAATGGCTGGGCTTCCGCCGAGGACTGGCAGCAGCGCGTCAATGCCGCCGAAAATCTCATTTCCGATGCGGAAGGCAACGACGCGCCGATCTATATCGCAGGCACGGCGGAGTCGGCCAATGCGGAAATCGGCCCCTATGACGGCAAGCGCGCCGCAGAACGCCTGCAGGCGCTGGAACCGCGCCCTATTCCCGTCGACCGCAAGGCAGCGCTGGAGCGGCTCTCATCAACCGTGCCTGCCGGTGCAAAACTTCGCCTTGCCTTCATGAGCGACGGGCTGGCTACGCCGAACGATGTGCAAACCTTCGCGGAACTGGACAAGTCCGGCCATCTCGCTTCCGTTCTCTGGTATGGTGCGGGCCTCAGCCGCATTTTCGCGCTGACCGGCATCGACAACAAGGCTGACAGTCTGGAAGCGATCGCCATCCGCCCGCAAGGCGTTTCGGCTCCGCGCACGCTCACCGCAGCCGCCTATGACGACAAGGGACGCCGCATCGCCGAAGCGCCGCTTTCCTTCACGCCTGGAAGCGCGGAAGGCACGGCGCGGTTCAACCTGCCGGTGGAGCTTCGCAACGATTTCCGCCTGATCCGTGTCGATGGCATCGAACAGGCAGGCGCGACAAGGCTGATCGATGCGGGATCTGAACGGCGCACTGTCGGCCTGATCGCCAGCGGCGACGGCGATCTGGCGCAGCCGCTGCTCTCGCCGCTGCATTATATTTCCCGGGCGCTTTCGCCCTATGTCAATCTGATCGAACCACGCTCGGCGGACCTGCTGCAATCCGTGCCGGAAGTGCTGGATGCAAAGCCGTCGATCCTCATCATGGCCGATATCGGCACGCTGCCGCAGCCAGTCACCGAACAGCTTTCCAAGTGGATCGAGGATGGCGGCACGCTGGTGCGGTTCGCAGGCCCGCGCCTTGCCGGCGCCAGCGACAACGACCCGCTTCTGCCGGTGAAACTGCGCAAGGGCGAACGCGCACTGGGCGGCACGCTGTCCTGGTCGGAGCCGCAGAAATTGCGCGCTTTCCCTGACAAGGGGCCTTTTGCCGGTCTTGCCGTCCCCGATGACGTGACCGTCACAAGGCAGGTTCTTGCCGAACCGTCATTCGATCTCAACGACAAGGCTTACGCCGTTCTTCAGGATGGAACGCCGCTTGTAACCGGTGAACAGCGCGGGCGCGGCAATATCGTCCTGTTCCACATTTCGCCCGATGCAAGCTGGTCGAGCCTGCCCATTTCGGGTTCATTCGTGGAAATGCTGCGCCGCATCGTCTCGCTGTCACAGAGAACCGGCGCGCAGGACACGCAGGCCTCGGTCTCGCTTCCGCCATACCAGCTCCTGTCGGCTTCCGGCGCGCTGACCCCGCCCACATCCGAGGCCAAGCCGCTGATCGTCGAGAAGAACAGGCAGGCGAGCGTCAGCATCAACACGCCGCCCGGTTTCTATGGCAATGAGGACGGATTGAAAGCGCTCAACATCTTTGAAGGTGCCGACATCAAGCTGCAACCGATAGCACAACCCGCATTTTCCGTCGGAATAGTGCCCGCTTCCTACACCTCCGACCAGTCGATTTCACTGGCGGGACCGTTCTTTGCGGTCGCCGCGATGCTTCTCGCGCTTGATACGCTTTTGATGCTGTGGCTGCGCGGTGCCTTCCGTCGCCGCATGAAAGTGCGCGCCAAGGCAGCAGGCATCGCCGTGCTGCTGGCTGGTTCGCTTGCCTTCAACCTTCTTCCGTCCGGAATGGGGGAAGCACAAGCCCAGACCCCATCTCAATCTCAATCCCAGTCCAAGACACAGCAACAGGTGCATGACGACAGCAAGCCGGGAGACGAGGCGATCGTCAACTCGGTCTCGCAGACGCATCTTGCCTATGTCATCACCGGCAGCGCCCAGACCGACGACATCAGCAAGGCCGGGCTGCGCGGTTTAAGCTTCGCGCTGATGGACAAGACCGCGCTTGAACCGGGCGACCCTGTCGGCGTCGATCCGGCCAAGGATGAACTGGCCTTTTATCCGCTGATCTACTGGCCTATCGACGCACAAGCGCCGATGCCCAGCCCGGAAGCGATTGCCAAGGTTGATGCCTATATGCAGCAGGGCGGCACCGTGCTTTTCGACACGCGCGACCAGTTGCAGGCCGGAGCCAGCCTCGACGCGTCCGCCTCACCCGCCAACCAGCGCTTGCGCGCCATTCTCGACGGCATGAATGTGCCGCCGCTGGAGCCCGTGCCGGACGATCATGTGCTGACCAAATCCTTCTTCATCATGCCGGATTTCCCCGGTCGCTATGAAGGCAGCCCGCTCTGGGTCGAGGCCTCGACACCGAATGCCTCGCCCCGCGAGCGCCCCGTGCGCACCGGCGACGGCGTGACGCCGATCATGATCACCGCCAATGATTTCGCAGGTGCATGGGCCGTGGACGAGCAAGGCAATCCGCTTCTGCCGACCGTGCCGAACGACCCGATGCAGCGCATCTATGCCATTCGCGGCGGTGTGAACATCGTGATGTATATGCTGACCGGCAACTACAAGTCCGATCAGGTCCACGCCAAGGACCTCATTGAGCGGCTGGGAAACTAGCATAATGCTTTGCAGCCACGTCATCGCCCAATCCCGCTTCTCTTTTCCCCTGATCGTGAACGCGAACGGCGGTAGGAGGTGAGAATGAACATCGAATTCGAACCGTTTCTCTCCACGCCCTGGCTGATTGCCGTTCTCGTGCCGCTGGCGTTGCTGGTTCTGGCCACGATTGCGTTGCGGATGCGTGGCGGGCTGATCCGCCTTCTGGCTGCGGCAGCGCTTGCACTCGCTCTTTTCAATCCCGTCATTATCAATGAAGAACGCGAACCGCTGAAAAGCGTGGTTTCGGTGGTGGTGGATCGCAGCCAGAGCCAGGAACTCGGCAGCCGCCGTGCCGACACGGATGCGGCCTTGAAGGCGGTGCAGGACCAGCTTGCAGCCATGCCGCAGTTTGAAACCCGCGTGGTGGAGGCGGGCAAGCCCGGCGAGAATGAAGACGGTTACGCCACCCGGCTTTTCGGGCCGCTGGCGCGTTCGCTTCTCGACGTGCCGCCTTCCCGCGTCGCGGGCGCTGTTCTGATTACCGACGGTCAGGTGCATGATATTCCCGCCAACAAGAATGCGCTCGGCTTCGATGCGCCGCTGCATGGGCTTGTGACCGGCAAGCCGGACGAGTTCGACCGCCGCATCCGCTTCAACAAGGCGCCGCGCTATGGCATCAGCGGCAAGCCGCTGGAAATGTCGTTCACGGTGATCGATGAGGGCAAGAGCCTCGGCAGCCCCGCGCCGGTTCAGGTCCGCGTCAATGGCGAAACCGTCAGCGAGGAGGAAGCGCGGGTCGGGCAGGAAACGCCCGTGACCATCACCCTGCCGCGCGCCGGTGTGAACATTGTCGAAATCGCCACGCCAGCCCTTCCCGGTGAAGTGACCGACGCCAACAATCGCGCCGTCGCAACCGTGGACGGCGTTCGCGAAAACCTGCGCGTGCTGCTCGTCTCCGGCGAGCCGCACAATGGCGAGCGCACATGGCGCAACCTGCTCAAATCCGATGCCGCCGTCGATCTCGTCCACTTCACCATTCTGCGCCCGCCTGAAAAGCAGGACGGCACGCCGATCAACGAATTGTCGCTGATCGCTTTCCCGACGCGCGAACTCTTCGTGGACAAGGTCAACGAGTTCGATCTCATCATTCTCGACCGCTACCAGCACCGCGATGTGCTGCCGCTCCTCTATTACGATTATATCGCGCAATATGTGGAGAATGGCGGCGCGCTTCTGGTGGCCGCCGGGCCGGAATATGCAGGCGAAATGTCCATTGCCCGCACGCCGCTCTATAGCGCCCTGCCCGCCATGCCGACCGGCGCGGTGACGGAAAAGGCCTTCTATCCCCGCCTCACCGACCTCGGCAAACGCCACCCGGTCACGCGCGGCCTCGACGGCAGCGATCAGGAGCCGCCGCACTGGAGCCGCTGGTTCCGCACCATCGACATTACCGCGCCGCAGGGCGAAACGGTGATGAGCGGCGCGGACAACAAGCCACTGCTGGTGTTGAGCCGCGTCGGAAAGGGCCGCGTCGGCATGTTCCTCTCCGATCAGGGCTGGCTTTGGGCGCGCGGTTTCGAGGGCGGCGGCCCCTATGCCTCGCTCTACCGCCGCATCGCCCACTGGCTGATGCAGGAGCCCGAACTGGAAGAAGAAGCGCTGACAGCTTCCGGCAACGGGCGCGCCCTTTCCATCCGTCGCCAGACCATGGGCGACAATCCGGGTGCGGCAACCGTTACAACCCCTTCCGGCAAGGAATTGCAGGTCAATCTTGCGCAAAGCAAGCCGGGCCTGTTCGAAGGCTCGTTGCAGACGGAAGAGATCGGGATTTTCCGGGTGAAGAATGGCGATCTGGAAGCGCTGGCCCATGTGGGACCCATCGATGCGCCGGAATTTGCCGACAGCATTTCGACGGCGGATCGCCTGAAACCGCTTGCCGAGGCAACGGGCGGCTCGGTCCATCGCGTCCATGCAAGCGGAGACAGTGCAGTCCGTGTGCCCGCGATCACGGCCATCAGCGGCAACCGCGCCGCCAGCGGCAATGACTGGATCGGCCTGCGTGAGACTTCGGACACGCAATTGAAAAGCGTCAATCGCCTGCCGCTGTTCTCCGGCTTCCTGGCGCTGTCTGCCCTGCTTCTGGTCTTCGGCAGCATGTGGTATCGCGAAGGGCGGTAAACCGCCCCTCGCTTTCCCCTCTTTTTAACTAGAGCATGTTTCCCGAAAGTGGGAACCGGTTTCGGGTTAAAGACATGCGATAAAACAAGCAGATAGAGCATTTCTAATGAAATGCTCTATTTCACCCGGTTGGCGTGGCGCACGATGCCGCCGACGCCATTCACGGCGCCCGGCGCGAGTTCGCAGGCGAGCATCCGGCGCGGATCGACCGGTGCCGGCATGATCATGGAGCCCGGCGCGACCATCTTGAAGCCGAACGGACCGTAGTAAGGCTCATCGCCGACGAGAATGACGAGCTTGTGGCCTGCCTTTTCGGCGGCTTCCAGCGACATGCGCATCAGCCTGCCGCCGATGCCCCGCTTCTTCCATTCAGGCCTGACGGCAAGCGGTCCGAGCAGGAGCGCGGGCGTCTTGCCGACGACAACCGGCGTCTGCCGCACCGAGCCGACCACGATGCCGCCCATCAGCGCCACGAAGGAAAGATCGAGCGCGTGCGGACCACCCTCGCGGATGAAATGCGCGGCACGTGTGAAACGTCCCGGTCCGAAAGCTTCGGCATTGATGGCTTCGATTTCAATGTCGTGCGCCGGGCATTCCTGCGCATAGGTCAGTTCAAGCTGCTGCATGGGCTTAAGATCGCAATAGGAGAAGTCGGGGACCGTCAGGTCAATGGAATGCACTCCGCGCTTGGGCGCGGTCCAAGTTTCATCGTCGGATGAAAAGCATTTCCATTACATCGTTCTCCTGTGCGGCCGGAATTGGGATGACCGCAATTTGGAAATTGCATTACACCAAAATGGACAGAGGTAAAACCATTTTTTTCAAAATGGCGGCTTCGACTGTTCTTTTTGGAACCGTTACGCACTGTTCACGGCTTGTAATGCTGCAAAATGGCGGCTGTCGCCCTATTCTCTTGCCAAAAGGAGAAATCGCATGGGACTTCTGGTCGATGGCAAGTGGCATGATGTCTGGTATGACACCGAGAGCACGAAAGGCCGCTTTGAACGTTCAAAATCGCAATTCCGCAACTGGGTGATCGCTGACGGCAGCGCCGGCCCGACCGGCGAAGGCGGCTTCAAGGCCGAACCGGGCCGTTATCACCTCTATGTTTCCTATGCCTGCCCATGGGCGCATCGCACACTGATTTTCCGCGCGCTGAAACGGCTGGAAGACGTGATTTCGGTTTCCGTGGTGGATTTTCTGATGGCCGAAGAAGGCTGGACCTTCCACGGCGCCACCGGCAGCACCGGCGACGCGCTCTATGGCGCGAAGCGTCTTTACGAGATCTACACCCGCGCCGATCCGAACTATTCCGGCCGCGTCACCGTGCCGGTCCTGTGGGACAAAGAGCGCCAGACGATCGTCTCCAACGAATCGTCGGAAATCATCCGCATGCTGAACACCGCCTTCAACGAATTCGGCGATGCCTCGCTCGACTTCTACCCGGAAGCGCTGCGCGGCGAGATCGATGCGCTCAACGATTTCATCTACCCCAACATCAACAACGGGGTTTATCGCGCCGGTTTCGCCACCACGCAGGAAGCCTATGAGGAAGCGTTCGGGCAGCTCTTCGCCGCACTGGATGCGCTTGAGGAACGACTTTCCCGCCAGCGCTATCTGACCGGCGACCGCCTGACGGAAGCCGACTGGCGGCTGTTCACGACGCTGTTGCGTTTCGATCCGGTCTATGTTGGCCATTTCAAGTGCAATCTGCGTCGCCTTGCCGATTATCCAAACCTCTGGAACTACACGCGCGAGCTTTATCAGGTGCCGGGCGTCGCCCCGACCGTGAACATGGAACACATCAAGGGCCATTATTATCGCAGCCACAAGACGATCAATCCGACCGGCGTTGTGCCGCTTGGACCGGAAATCGACTTCGCTGCCCCGCATGACCGGGATCGCTTCCCCTCAGCACTTCCAGCAAGAGCGTGAAGCGGCTTTAAAGCCCGACCGGACCAACTGCGCTTTTCCTGCAACAGTGCCGGGGAGAACATCAGCAATCTCTTAAATCTCTCGCGCCCCATTGATTTCGATCAATGGGGCGTTTCGTTGCGCGGTCCAGATTGCACGCATCACTACTACCTCCCCCAGGACTTCAAAGACTGACCACGACTTAAGGAGAGAGAGATGAACCGCTTCGCAAGAGGATTGCTGGCCGCTATCGCCCTTACCCTGGCCGCACCGGCGGCGTTTGCCGCAGATGCCATCGTAGCCCAGCCCGCGTCCGAAATTCAGGCCGTGCCGGAAGCCCTGTCGCCATGGCAGATTCGTGTGCGCGCACTCGGCGTCGTTCCGCAGAATTCCGGCTATGTGAATGGCGTTTCAGGTTCGGATCTCGACTATTCCAAGTCGATCACGCCCGAACTCGACATCACCTACTACTTCACCGACAATTTCGCCGCCGAACTCATTCTCGGCACGACCTATGCCAATATCAACGGCGCCGGTTCGATCGACGGGCTGGGCAAGATCGGCAAGGCCTGGATTCTGCCGCCCACGCTAACGCTGCAATATCACTTCACCAATTTCGGCGCCTTCAAGCCTTATGTCGGTGCAGGCGTGAACTATACCGTGTTCTACAATCAGGATGCGACCGGCGTCGAATATCTGAAGGTCAAGAACGCATTCGGCGGCGCGTTGCAGATCGGCTTCGACTACATGCTCAACGAGCATTGGGGCGTGAACTTCGACGTCAAGAAGCTGTTCCTGGAGCCGAAATTCGACGCTACCCTGATCGGCGGCACGGAAGTGACCGGCAAGGCCAAGCTCAATCCATGGCTGATCGGCACGGGTATCACCTACCGCTTCTAAAACTCCACACGCCACGGTGAGGGTGCGGCGGATGCACCTTCACCAGATCGGCAGCGGCTCCAGGTCGTGAAGTGCTTCCTGCAGGCGCCGTTTCGTCGAGGGCGTGGTTCCCTCCGGCAGATTGTCGAGCGGAAAAAACCCGCATTCGGCAATTTCGCGGTCAGGCAAACGCGGCGCTGTCTGCTCGAATTGCCTGCACACATAGAGTGCCACATGATCGCGCGGCGATGCATGGGCGTTCTTGTAAAGCGCGAAAAGCCGGGGGGAGCCTTTCAGCACGATATTGCATTCCTCGCGCAGTTCCTTTTCCAGCGTCTCGATAAAAGTCTCGCCGCGCTCGACGCCTCCGCCCGGCAACTGCCATCCGGGCACATAGGTATGTTTTACCAGGAAAACCGAATTCTTTTTTTCATCAAAAACAATGGCCCTTACTCCTAATGTCATTGGGCGTCTTAATAAAAAATATGTATGAAATATAAAATGTCGAAAGCGCATGCCGTCTCTCCGCGAAGCAATCTACTTCGTATTAATGCATCAATGTCATCAACAAAAAGTCGCTAAACAGGTTTTGATTTTAAACATTATCCAGTAAACGGGGCCTTATGTTCCGTCTCGCCCACATATCCGATATTCACCTTTCACCGCTGCCGCGCGTGCGATACCGCGAATTGGCATCGAAGCGCATTACCGGTTACATAAACTGGCTGCGCAATCGCAAAAATGCGATGCACGGAACCGTACTCGACAGTCTCATTGCCGACATGCAGGCGCAATCCCCGGATCATATTGCGGTGACGGGCGATCTCGTCAATCTGGCGCTCAATCTCGAAATCGATATTGCCCATGACTGGCTCACCAGGCTGGGCAACCCGAACGATGTCTCGGTCGTCCCCGGCAATCATGACGCCTATGTTCCCGGCGCGCTCGACAAGTCATGCCGGAAATGGGAACCGTGGATGCGCGGCGACGGCATCGACAACAGCGGCAACCGCCCGCAATTTCCCTATCTGCGCGTGCGCGGCCCGGTGGCGCTGATCGGTGTTTCCTCGGCGCGTGCGACGGCCCCTTTCATGGCAAGCGGCGATTTCCGGTCTGCGCAAGGCAAGCGTCTGGCGGCGATGCTGGACGAAGCCGGAGCACGCGGGCTCTTTCGCATCGTGATGATCCATCACCCGCCGATCCATGGCGCGACGCCCGCGCACAAACGTCTTTACGGCATCCGCCGTTTCCAGAAGATCATACGCAAGTATGGTGCGGAACTGGTTCTCCACGGCCACACGCATCTTGTCACGCATTACGAGATAGACGGACCGAACGGCAAGGTCCCCGTCGTCAGCGTGCCGTCTGCAAGCCAGAACTTCGGCGGTCACAAACCCGCCGCCCGCTACAACATATTCAGCATCGACAGGCGGCCTGAGGGCGGCTGGTCCTGCCTCATGGAAGAACACGGCGTTTCCGATGCCAGCGAGAAAATAACGAAGCTCAACGAGCGCGTTCTTTATTGATTTCAAAACAAAACGGCGCCTTGGCGCCGTTTGGAGCACATCCCGAAAAGTCTGAAACGCCTACGCAGGGAAATCAGTCCGCTGGACTGATTTCTGATTCTGCTTCGATCGGAAAAGATGCGCGTCGAAACAAAGAGATAGAGCGCCCATCTGATTGAATCAGACCGGCGCTCTAATCTATGTGTTTTCGCTTAACGGCCAATCACCCGGTTGGCCGCCGAGACGATTGCTTCCAGTGAAGCACTGACGATATTGTCGTTGATACCGGCGCCGAACAGCTTGCCGCCCGGATGAGCCATTTCAACGTAGGAGATGGCCGAAGCGTCCGAACCCTGCTGTAGCGAATGTTCGGAATAGTCGACGACCGACATCTTTACGCCGAGATATTTGGACAGCGCATCGACAAAACCGTCGATGGGGCCGGTTCCCTTGCCCTCGATATTCCTGGTCACGCCGTTATCGGTGATTTCGGCGGTGAGAATGCGACGGCCCTTCTGCTCGGGATCGGGCATGGTGTGATGATCCACGAACTTGATGCGTGCGCCGGGCTGCGTGACGTAGAGCTTCTGGAACTCGTCGTGAATGCGCTTCGACGGCAGTTCCTTGCCTTCTTCATCGGTAATGTTCTGGATGATCTCGCGGAATTCGACCTGCAGGTTGCGCGGCAGGTTCAGGCCGTAATCCGCTTGCAGGATATAGGCGATGCCGCCCTTGCCCGACTGCGAATTGATGCGGATGATCGCTTCGTAGGAGCGGCCCACATCCTGCGGATCGATCGGCAGATAAGGCACTTCCCAGATAGGCGAATTGGCCGAACGGCGCGCCTTCATGCCCTTGTTGATCGCATCCTGATGCGAGCCTGAGAAAGCCGTATAGACCAGTTCGCCGACATAAGGGTGGCGCTCGGCGATCTTCAACTGGTTCGAATATTCATAGACTTCCTTCATCCGGTTGATGTCGGTGCAGTCCAGTTCCGGGTCCACGCCCTGCGTGTACATGTTCAGCGCCAGCGTCACCACATCCACATTGCCGGTGCGTTCGCCATTGCCGAACAGCGTGCCTTCAACGCGGTCGGCGCCCGCCATCAGGCCGAGTTCCGTGGCGGCGATGCCCGTGCCGCGATCATTATGCGGGTGCAGCGAGACGATCAGGTTCTCGCGATTGTCGAGATTGCGACACATCCATTCGATCTGGTCGGCATAGACGTTCGGCGTGTTCATCTCCACGGTCGAGGGCAGATTGACGATCAGCTTGTTGTCCACCGTCGGCTTCACGATCTCGATGACGGCATTGCAGATTTCCAGCGCCACATCCAGCTCGGTGCCGGTGAAGCTTTCCGGTGAATACTGGAAGCGATAACCGCCATCTGTAGAATTGGCTGCCTTGGCAGCCATGTCCATGATCATCTTGGCGGCGTCGGTCGCGATCTGCTTGATACCGCCTACATCCTTGGCGAAGACCACGCGGCGCTGCAATTCACTGGTGGAATTGTAGAAATGGATGATCGGCGACTTCGCGCCTTCCAGCGCCTCGAAAGTCCGCGTGATCAGTTCGGGACGGCACTGCACCAGCACCTGCAAGTCCACTTCGTCCGGCACATTGCCATGCTCGATGGCCCAGCGGCAGAAGTCGAAATCAGTCTGCGAAGCGGACGGAAAGCCGATTTCGATTTCCGGAAAACCCATATCGACCAGCAGGCGGAACATGCGCTCCTTGCGGTCGTGGCCCATCGGGTCGATCAAGGCCTGATTGCCGTCGCGCAGGTCGACCGAACACCAGATCGGCGCCTTTTCGATGCGCCTGGATGGCCAGGTGCGGTCATCGAGCTGCGGAACCGGGAAAGGTGAATATTTGCTGCCTGCAATCGGCATGCCTTTGCGCTCGGAGACGGACTTCGATTGCGGCGTGGTGACGGATTGATTCATGTTCGTTTCCTCCCGGCTGTCGACGGATTCAAGCCGTCAAGCACGGATAATACTGATCAATTATAAGGGTTTTCTGGAAAGGAGCACAGGCCTGCGACCGGGGATCGACCGCCGGACGCTCCTTTCAGCGAGCCCGGCGATCGCCGCTAAGGCCGAGGGTAAGAAGCGAGTTTAGAACGCAAACATCAACGCGCGCGCCGAAGGCGGCTGCGGAATGTTCCATGGATGTTGCGTTTTTGATCGTCATGGGGAAAGCTTTTACACGCGCACTATCCGCCATGCAAGACAGTATTTCAGTCAGGCAAATGGCACAGCGCTGGTTCCCGGCGGCAGCTTTGCCTCGTCCTCCGGCTCCACATGGATCACCACGCGCGCGCTGTCGATCTCCTTCTTCAGGGCATCTTCGATACGGTCGCAAATCACATGGGCATCGCCGACGCTCATATCGGCGGCAACGACCAGGTGAAACTCGATGAAGGTGACCCGGCCGGCAATGCGCGTCTTGAGGTCGTGAACTTCGATGGCGCCCCCCGCATTGGCGGAAATCACGTCGCGGATGCGCATTTCCTCGGTCGGTTCGACGGCGATATCCATCAGCCCCTGCACCGAGGAATTGATGACATGCCAGCCCTGCCAGAGAATGTTGATGGCGACCAGTATGGCAAGCAGCGGATCGAGTATGGCCCAGCCCGTCACCACCGCGCCGACAAGGCCGACCAGAACGCCAGCCGAGGTGAAAACATCGGTCATGATGTGCTTGCCGTCGGCTTCCAGCGCGGGCGAGCGGAACTTGCGGCCGGTGCGAATCAGCAAGGTCGCCCACAGGCCGTTTATGACGGCCGCAGCGGTGTTGATAGCAAGGCCAAGCCAGGGTTCATCGAGCTTGCGCGGGGTTTCCAGCGCAAACCACGCCTCGCGGAAGATCAGGAGTGCGGCGACGGTAATCAGGACGCCTTCCACGACAGCCGAAATATATTCGGCCTTGTGATGCCCGAAAGGGTGATTGCCATCCGCGGGCTTGTAGCTCATGCGGATTGCCCACCATGCGCCGATGGCCGCAATCACATTGACGATGGATTCCAGTGCATCCGAATAAAGCGCCACGGAACCGGTCAGCGCATAGGCCAGATATTTCAGGCCCATCACACCGAAAGCAATGGGAATAGACCAAGCGGCAAGCCGCCGAACCTTTGCACTCGCGTCCATGATGAACCTTTGATTATCTTGATCCAGAGCATTTCCAGCAAAAGTGCGAAGCGGCTTTGCGTAGGATAATGCGACTATAAAACTCTTGGAGCGCGGTTCGATCCGGTTGAAACAGACCGGCGCTCCAACTGCTTGTCATGAACCGCACATCTTATCCGAAACCGTTTCACACTTTTCGGATGCGCGCCAGCGCCGGGACACATCCACAACGCCTCTGGCATATGCGGCAGCAATTCACCGCCGCTCTATACCCCAGAAAAGCAAATCTTCGTACCCTGTTTTTTCAGTTCCGGCATTTAATTTTCTCCTGCAAATGCAAGGCATTACAGTTGCAAATGAGTTGCCAGAGCAGGCAATGAGCAAGCGCCGGCAGGTCATAAAAAACCAGCCGCGGTGCGGGCCGCGGCTGGCTTGAAATCACGACGCCAAGCGTTCGGTCAGTAGTTGGTGCGGCGCGCCTTGTTCTTGCCCGCCAGATGCGTCACCACATTCTCGATCATGCGCATTCCGGCATTGTGGCCAAGCGTCATGATCGATTCCGGATGGAACTGAACGGCGGCAACCGGCTCGTGCTTGTGCTCGAAAGCCATGATGACACCATCTTCCGTTTCCGCCGTCACCAGAAAATCATCCGGCAGACGCTCCGGATCGGCGAAGATCGAATGATAGCGCCCAACCGTCACCTCCTTCGGCAGGCCAGAGAATATCCGCTCCGGCTTCGACACGCGGATGCGCGACGGCTTGCCGTGCATCGGAATGCGCAACTGGCGCAGCGTGCCGCCATAGGCTTCGGCGAGCGCCTGCAAACCAAGGCAGACACCAAAGATCGGCAGTTCGCGCTTGCGCGCCTTGGTGATGGTGGCCTTGCAATCGAAGTCCTGCGGCGTGCCCGGTCCGGGCGACAGGACCACGAGGTCCGGCTTGATCCTGTCGAACACCTCTTCCGCCACTGGCGAGCGCACGGTGGAAACCGTCGCCCCCGTCTGGCGGAAATAGTTGGCGAGCGTGTGCACGAAGGAATCCTCGTGATCCACGAGCAGGATGGAGATGCCCTCTCCCACCTTCGCCGCTACGCGCTCCTCGGCGACATGATTGCTCTTCTGCGCCTCGCGCACCGCAGCGATCATGGCCGAAGCCTTCAATTCGGTTTCGGCCTCTTCCTCTTCCGGATTGGAATCGAACAGAAGCGTTGCACCGGCGCGGATTTCCGCCACGCCATCCTTCACACGGATGGTGCGCAGCGTCAGGCCGGTATTCATGTCGCCGTTGAAGTGCATCATGCCGATCGCGCCGCCATACCATGCGCGCGGGCTGCGTTCGTTTTCCTCCAGAAAGCGCATCGCCCACAGCTTCGGCGCGCCGGTCACGGTCACGGCCCATGCATGGCTGAGGAAACCGTCAAAGGCATCCATGCCGTCGCGAAGCCGTCCTTCGATGTGATCGACCGTGTGGATCAGGCGCGAATACATCTCGATCTGGCGGCGGCCGATGACGCGCACCGATCCCGGCTCGCAGACGCGGCTCTTGTCGTTGCGATCCACATCCGAGCACATGGTCAGCTCGGACTCGTCCTTCTTGGAGTTCAGCAGTTTCAGGATCTGTTCCGAATCCGAAATCGCATCTTCGCCGCGCTTGATCGTGCCTGAAATCGGGCAGGTTTCGATGCGCCTGCCGTTCACCCGCACGAACATTTCCGGCGACGCGCCGACCAGATATTCATTCTCGCCCAGATTGATGAAGAAGGAATAGGGCGACGGGTTGATCGTCTTCAACCGACGGAAAATCTCCGATGGCGCAGTGTGGCAGCGCTCATAGAAGGTCTGCCCCGGGACCACTTCAAACAGGTCGCCGCGCTTGAAGCTCTCCTTGGCGCGCTCGACCAGCTTCGCATATTCGCCCGGATTGTGGTCGCCCCGCGCAAGCTTGGCGTCCGATGGCTTGAAGGCGCGTGCAGGCGTCGCACGTGCGAGACCGTGCGTGGAAGAACCGCCGCAGGTGAATTCGTAACGATCCACCCAGGCGCGTGCCGCATAATGATCGGCCACGAAGATTTCGTCCGGGATGAACAGCACCAGATCGCGCTGATCGTCGGGGCGCTTCAGCTTGTACTGGATCGGATCGAACTGGAACGCCAGATCGTAACCGAAGGCGCCGTAAAGACCGAGATTGGCGTCTTCCTCGGAAAAGAACAGGCCGACAATGGCGCGCAGGACCGTGAAGACCGAAGGCATGCGCGAGCGCTCTTCCTCGGTGAAGGTGCCGCTCGGTTCGGCAATCGTCAGCTCGATCCGGCTTTCTTCCGCTCTGTCGACCGTCACTTCGGCCAGCGCCTTTACCGTGTCCAGAATGGGACGAAGCAGAATGACGCCACGGGCATTCAGTGCTTCGATGCGCATGGTGCGGGCGCGCGAGGTGATGACCACCGGAGGATCGACGATGGCCGTATCCCATCGCGTATAGCGGCCCGGATATTCGTAGTTGGACGAGAACACCGCACCGCGCCGTTCGTTCAGCGCATCGATATAGGTCTCGATCGCGCCCTTATAGGCTGTGAGGTGGCGCACGCGCTCGACGACGATGCCGCCTGCCGTCTCGTGCTGGAATATCTCGCTATCCGCAATCTTCGCATTCATGATCGGCTATCCCAAAACGAGAGCATTTCCGGTTTAAAATGCTCTATCTATTTGTTTTTGACGCATGTCTCGATCCCAAAAAACGACTCCCGCTTCCGGGGACATGCTCCAACTGTTCCCAAACATTCCCGGAAACCGGTTTCTCCCGCCGGTCTTATACAAACAGCCAAACAAAAAGGCCGCCCGGATAATCCCAGCGGCCTGTTTCCTGAACGCAAATGCACAAACGCCTGCGTGGCCGCTTTTAGCGGGCCCACCACCAACCGTTGATGACGATATTGCGCGAAATGTTCATGGAGCTACTGTTAGCGTTCAATCCGTTTCCTTGCAACCGGAAAATTCGGGCGCGCAATCCGGGCCGCAAAGCGCCGTCCAGCTCGCCGCCGACAGGGCCTTCGGCACGTTCCGCAATCACCACAAAGAAATCCGGACAGTTTGGGGCTGTCCGGACTTCCTCAGAACCGGGGATGAACGGGACGGAAGGAAAGCGACGATTCCCCCAATCCGGCCCCCCCTTACCCCATGCCAAAATTTCCAGGTGCAATATGACTTTCAGTATGCACATTTATCCTTATCACAGGCCGCGATTATTATGCAACCTGTGATTGTTATTTGCACGTATGCTTACATTTGAGGCCAATTCACCGAAACAGTTCGAAAATTTGTAGGACCACCCAACAAGTTTCGTCTTGCGTCGGGGATCGATTTCGGATTCATTTCCGTGGCAACTCAAACACATATGCAAAAATCAAGAATAGAGCCGTCACACATAAACGGCCATTGGGGACAACTGATGAAGAATCTCGATGCGATGGACAGGAGTATTTTGCGCGCCCTTCAGGAGAATGGACGCCTGACCAATACCGAACTGGCTGATCGCATAAATCTCTCGCAGACGGCCACCGCCGAACGCGTCAAGCGACTGACCCGCGAAGGGTATATTCTAGGCTATTCGGCGCGGCTTTCGCCCAAGATGCTCGACCGGGCCATGCTGGTCTTCATCGAGATCAAGCTCGACCGCACCACGCCGGAAGTCTTTGAAACCTTCTCGACCTTCACCCGCAACAATCCGGACATTCTGGAATGCCACATGGTTGCGGGTGGCTTCGACTATCTCGTCAAGGCCCGCGTATCCGATATGGATCACTACCGGCGTTTCCTTTCGGAAGCGCTTCTTTCCCTCCCCGGCGTGCGGGAATCGCACACCTATGCCGTGATGGAGGAAGTGAAGGAAACCGCCTATATCGCCGTCTGAGCAGGCGACAAGCCCTTCCTGAACACGTCGTTGCTGTCAGCAGCATGGCAGCAACGAATGCCCTGTTCTGCACTTCGAACTTGCGCGCAATTATTTACGGGTATATACCCGCAACATGTCACATCCGTGTTTCTGCATTCTTCTGCGCCAGGCAGCCCGCAAGACGTCGAGCGTCTACGACAACGCGCTGGCTCCGCTTGGCATCAATGTCGCCCAGTTCAGCACGCTGCGGAAAATCCGGCGCGCGGGCTCCATCTCGGTGACGGAACTCGCCCATCTGTCGGAGCTGGACCGTTCGACCATGGGCCGCAATGTGAAGGTTCTGCAGCGAATGGGCCTGATCGAGCCCGCCGCCAGCGACGACCATCGCGAGACCAGCGTCACGCTCACGGCTGATGGCCGCGATCTGGTTGAGCGCGGCGGCCCGCTCTGGGATCAGGCGCAGGAGGAAATCGAAACCCGGCTGGGAGAGGACGGCGTGGAGCAATTGCAGCATCTGCTCCGCGCGCTCGGCTAAGCCAAACGCCTTTTGACTGAAAACCAAACGCCTTTGACTGAAAACAATGACCTGAAGCCATGCGCCCGCTACAGCATCGGCCCGAAATCGGTGACGATTTTCGCAAAGCACGATGCGTGGAAACCAAAGATCAGGGCGATTGGCTTCGCCATCAAACGCAAGGCTGGTCGAGAGCCAGCTTGAACCCGAAAGCGCCAAAGATGATTTCTGCCCGCCTTGCCAGCTTTCTCGCCCAGAGAAACATCCATTACGGATGGATCGTCGCCGCCATCACCTTCCTGACCATGCTGGCAACGGCTGCCGCCATGGGATCGGCGGGCATATTGATCGAACCGCTCCAGCGTGAATTCGGCTGGACCAACGCGAATATCTCCTTCGCAATGGCGCTTCGCCTCGTTCTTTTCGGCCTCATGGGGCCATTCGCCGCTGCTTTCATGAACCAGTTCGGCCTGCGCCGGGTGGTTGCCGCTGCTCTCATCATGATTTCGCTGGGGCTTGTCGGCTCGATTTTCATGACCGAGGAATGGCAGATGGTGGGGCTCTGGGGCATCGTAATCGGCCTTGGCACCGGCATGACCGCGCTTGTGCTTGGCGCAACCGTCGCGGCCCGCTGGTTCGAAAAGCGGCGCGGCCTCGTCGTCGGCCTCATGACCGCCAGCAACGCCACCGGCCAGCTGGTCTTCATGCCGATCCTTGCCAGCGTCAGCCAGACGATCGGCTGGCGCACATCGCTCACCATCGTCATCTATTTCCTTGTTGCGGCCCTTGTGCTGGTTCTCGCCCTGATGCGCGATCATCCGGCGGATATCGGCCTGAAACCGTTCGGCCGCACCGCGCCGCTGCCAGCGCCTGAACCCCGCAAGAGCTTCGGCGCCATGCTGGCCTCCCCGCTCGTCACCTTGCGCGAAGCATCGTCGACCGCGACCTTCTGGGTCCTGTTCCTGACCTTCTTCGTCTGCGGCTTTTCCACCAACGGCCTGATCCAGACGCACTGGATCACGCTTTGCGGCGATTTCGGCATCGCTCCGGTGGGGGCTGCGGGCATCCTTGCCGTGATCGGCGCCTTCGACCTCATCGGCACGATCATGTCCGGCTGGCTCTCCGACCGGTTCGACAATCGCTGGCTTCTGTTCTGGTTCTATGCGCTGCGCGGCCTGTCGCTGATCTACCTGACCTTTACCGATTTCACCGTCTACGAACTGGCATTGTTCGCCGTTTTCTACGGGCTGGACTGGGTGGCGACCGTGCCGCCGACGGTCAAGCTTGCCGCCGAACGTTTCGGCCCGGAAAAAGCCGGACTGGTCTTTGGCTGGGTGTTCACCGGCCACCAGATCGGTGCAGCGGCCGCAGCCGCCTTCGCGGGGCTCGTGCGCACCGACTATGACAGCTACACTCCAGCCCTGATCCTTGCCGGTGCCATGTGCTTTGCCGCCGCTGCCATGGTCTTCATCATCAACCGCCCTGCCGCAAGACCTGCCTTGCAGGCATCATGAGGCGGCAGGTTTCTTGCCCTTCCTGTTCAGGGCCAGCACGCCGAGGCTGATCAGGAAGGCGGCGAGCGTGTCGGTCCAGCCCGGCACTTCGCCAAGCAGGACAAGCGCCAGAACCAGAGTAATGACGGGGATCAGCGCCGACAGCGCTGCCCCCGCAGCCGTTCCCAGCAGGACAACGGCACGGTTGAAGGCGAATACGCCGAAAGCCGAGGTCAGAACGCCCTGATAAAACCCCTGCAGGGCAATATCGCCCCAGGGTGTCGCGTCCATCCCCTTGGGCAGGAAGATCATGTAGATCGGCAGATAGACGATTGCCGAGGTGACGGCGGCGATGGCGGTCGCATGCAGCCCGTCCATCCCCTTCTTGCGAAACACCATGACATAGATCGCCCAAACCAGTGCCGCGACGAAAAAGAACAGGTGCCCGAGCATTTCCGGCCCGCCCAATTGCGACAGACCGGCGATCAGCATGGCCCCGATCACGATCAGAACGACCCCGGACCACCGCGACGGTGCAAGATGTTCCTTCAGAAGCGCCATTCCCATAATGGCGACCATCGCCGTCATCAGCCCCGGAATGAGCGCCGCCGCATGGGACGCCGGGGCATATTGCAGGCCGCAGGTGGTCAGCAGCGCATAGGGAACGCCTGCGCCGGAAGCCAGAAGCACGAAGCCGAGCGGACCAAGCTGGCGAAGGCCAAACCCTTTCATCAGAACGACCGGCAACAGCACCAGCCCTGCCACGCCGAAGCGCAGGGCAATGATGTCGAATGGCGTCAAGGCGGTCTTGAAACCGAACCGGGTCAGGACGAAGGAACCGGACCACACCAGCACCCCGGACAGCCCCCAGGCAAGACCGCGTATGGTATTGGAAGTCGAACTCGTCGGATGGGTGTCGGTGATGGCCGTCATTTTCACTCGCAGCAGGAAAAAGGAATAGCGCCGGACTATTGCATTCCTGGCCGCGACGAGCGCCACGGATAAGCGAGATATGAGATATTAGAATTTCTTATGCCGCCCGGGTTCTGGCTTGCAGGGCCACATCGCAGAACCGATCGATCAGATGCCTGACCGGGCTGTCGGCCCGAAAGACGATATAGACCGTGCGGAACGTCGGCGGGTTGAGGCGGCGCGCGCGCAATCCATGCAGATCGGCGTCCGGCAGGCTGATTTCCGACAGAAGCGTGGTGCCGATGCCATGCCGCACCATTTCCAGCACCGTGGCGACGTCCCGCGTGCGCACCTGCTCGCTGCGCGTTTCGCCATCGCCATGGATAATCCGGTCGATGATCATTTCGCAGCCCGCAGCCGCGATCAGCTGGCGGTTGCGCAGTTCCTCCGCGGCAACGGTGTCGTTGCGCATGAAGGGATCGTCCCGCCTGCCCACCACGACCAGTTCTTCGCGGCCAACCTCGCGAGCCTCAAGCTCAGGCGTGGGCAGCGAGGTGATGCCGAGATCAGCAATGCCGTCCCGCACCCACAGGCTGACATCATCGTGCCCACCCTCGAAAGCGCTGAACTCGATGCCGGGATAAAGCCGCTGAAACGTCTTTCGCAGACCGGGCAGGACATATTGGAGCTGGCTCGGGATTGCCGCAACGCGCAGCCGTTCAGGCGCGCCCGAAGCACGGCACCGTGCCTGCACCTCTATCCGGTCGATGGCCTGAAGCGCCGCCTTGGCGTCGGCAAGGATCGATTGTCCGAACGCCGTCAGGGCAGCCCCGTCGCGCTTTCGCGCCAGCACCTCGACCCCGAGTATCTTTTCCAGTGTCGCAATCGCCTGGCTTGCGCCCGATTGCGTCAGGCGCAGGCGGCGCGCGGCGGCACCGACGCTGCCGGTCTCCGCAACAGCTTCAAGCAGACGCAACTGGACCAGACTGATCTTCATCGTTTTGGTTCCGGCTCACTCTTCAATCAAAGCATCGCCCCAGTCGGCGCGGCGCGCCCAACGGAACAGATCACCCTCGCGCTTGGTCAGGAGACGTTCTTCGGCCCTGCCGTCGTCCCTGCACAGTTTAACCGAAACCTTGCCGCCGCCAACCCGTGTCGGCGCGATGACCCGCGCCTTCACATCATTGACCGTCTCGCGCACCGCAGCAAGATAGATGAATTTCTCATCCTCCCACGGCACTTCCGCATCCTTGGTCAGACGATGAATGCGTGAGCGCGCGACCCGGCGCGAGAAATGGCACCAGTCGGGCGCGACCAGCGGGCAATCGAGCTGGTGCGGACAGGGCGCCGCAATGATTGCGCCTTGGGCGATGAGCGTGCGGCGTGCATCGAGAATGCGCTGCCAGCCCGCCGGTGTACCCGGCTCCACGATCACCAGCATCTGCGTTGCCGCTGCCCACAGGCGCGAGATCAGCGTCTGCCGCTTTTCAGGCGCAAGCTCGTCCAGCACATAGGCAATGGTCACGAGATCGGCCTGCGGAAAATCGAGCTTTTCCCGCACCACATCCCCTGCCCGCCAATCGAGATCGGGCAATCCGCTATTTTGCGAAAGGCCGCTTCCCACGGCACGGATTGCAGGGCTTGCCTCGATCATCGTTGCCGATTGGAGCATGGGCCAGCACTGCTTTGCCGCCCAAAGCGCCGTTCCCGGCCCTGCGCCCACATCCAGCATGGATTGCGGCGCGAAATCGGGACAGACCTCGGCTGCACTGTCCATACTGGCGCGAACCGCCGCATAGGTCGCAGGCAGGCGCGCCGCCAGATAGGCTTTCGCGGCAAGATCGTCGGAAATATGCATGCGCCCGTCGCGCGTCTCGGCCCGGTAACGGCGCGAAAGCATTTCGGATGCGCGCTTCAGGTCGGCCAGAGCCACGCCCTCAAGCGCGGCATCCACCGCCTGTCGCAAGGAAGCTGGCAGTTCCATTGCCCGTCAGCGCTCCAGAACCTGCTTCACATCGACGAGGTTCGAACGGACACGCAGGATGTAGAAGCCCATCGTGGTCAGGTGCGACGGCGTGAACCAGGCATCGGGGCTGCCGTTGGAAACGATGAAAGGCTGCATGTCGAGCGCGGCGCGCATCTGCTTTTCCATCTCGTCCCACACACCATCGAGGTGCTTTTCCGCTAGAACGCCGCGGAAATCGGAATGTGCTGCACGCAGCAGGCCGTAATAGGCATAAAGCTGGCCATAGGCGAACCAGAAACGATCATCCGCGCGCGTGTCGAACCAGCCGGCATGATAATTCTCGGCACGGTCCTTGAGGATGGCCGAAGTCGAACCGAGGTCGCTCGCGATACGGTCCACGAACTGGATCAGATTGTCGGCGCGGGCATCGAATGTTGCCTGACAGTTTTCCAGCCGCCCGTTGAAGGCGCGCAGATCCTTGATTGCCGAACGGTAATAGCTTGGCGTCGGCGTCTTCGGACCGAAAGGGCTCAGGCCGAAATACCAGGAATCTTCGGCAAACTGCAGATTGCCGCGCGCCTTTTGCAGATCGCCATCGATCTGCGATGTACCTCTGAGGCGTCCGATATTATCAACGAGTTCAATCGCCGTGCGGCGCACGGCTGCATTGACGCCGCGCTGGAACGAAGCCTTGTTGTCGAGGAACGGTGTGCGGTCCCAATCCAGCCCGAAAAAGCCGAGCTTGTAGAGCAGCATGGAGGAAATCCATGCATTCTGGTTGACGTTGAAATCGGTGAGATCGGCAGCAACTTCAGCAATGGCCGAACGCGAACATTTGCGCGCCGACGACGGCAATTGCGCCGCCTGAACCGGTTGATTCGCCGTTGCGGCATCGCTGTTCTGGCCGGTTGATGGCGCGGTAGCGGGCTGTTCTGCCGGTGCGGCAGTGGACGGAACCTCGGCTGGCGCGGCCTCCGCTTTCACCTCTTCGCCGGGCGTCGTCGCGTTCTGATAGCTGTACTTGGCCGGATAGTCGGGATCGAAATTCGTCCAGGCTTGAGTCTGCCAGATGAAATAGAGGTTAAGCCCGCCAAGACCGATCACGAGGACCGCGCTTACAACTTTCCACAAAATTCCGAGCCGCAGGAAAAGCCGCCACAAACCGCCAAGCGGAATGGCAATCAGGCGGGCAAGCGCCGCGATGAAACGTCCGAGGAAGGAAAAAACGCCCTTTACTGCATTCCACACTGTAAAATATCCTTCCTTTTGCCCCATAATCCGGGGCTTCGCACCGCGTCTGCACCGCACGCGGACCTATGCATCGCAAGTCCCGTTCGCAAGCAGCCAGGCCTGAAAAAGCCACTGGTTCTCAAATAGAGTGTGCTCATCTTTTCGACAACCCAATGGTCTGATTCCGACATTTGCATCCCGCGGATATGAACGCTGAGCAAATGTCGGAATCAGACCACTGGTAACTTTATGAATCGCGTGGATTTTCGAATTTGACGTTTGAAACGAGATTTATATCGGACGGATATCAAACGTCAAATTCAATCCACTCGAACGCTCATCCAACTGATTTTATCCGTCATTTTCCGCTGACAGGGTTGAATCCCGGGAGCCGATCCGTAACATGGCGCCAACCCGCTTCGGCCAAGTGCGTGGCAATCCTGCCCGCCTCCCCTGGCCGACGGTTCCGGAAATGATGAGCGACAACAGCTTCAAGGCGGTTTCAAATCAGGTGCGAAACGGTTTTTCGCCGGAAACTGCGGTCAACGTCGCAATCAAGAACATTTTCGCCGCTATGGTACTTGAATGGCGAAATCTTTGGTGTTTGCTAAAGCTGGAACCGGAAAAACAATCAATCCGTAAAAACGGCCCGGTAAATGGAGAGAACAATGAAGTCCGTATCGACCCTTATGCTTACGCTTGCCTTGGGTGGGCTTGCCACGGGAACGGCAATGCTGAGCGCCCCTGCAAACGCCGTCGCCGCCGAACCCGAAAGCTGCTCGACCGTCCGCTTCTCGGATGTCGGCTGGACCGACATCACCTCCACGACGGCGGTGGCGACGGAAATCCTCAAAGGTCTCGGCTACAAGACCGACATCAAGGTTCTCTCCGTGCCGGTGACCTATGCGTCGCTGAGCAAGAAGGACATCGACGTCTTCCTCGGCTACTGGAACCCGTCCATGAGCGCCGACCTCCAGCCCTATCTGGACGACAAGACCGTCGAGACGCTGCGCACCAATCTGACGGGCGCGAAATACACCCTCGCGGTGCCGAAATACGCCTATGACGAAGGCCTCAAGGACTTCAAGGACATCGCAAAGTTCAAGGACAAGCTGGGCGGCAAGATCTACGGCATCGAACCGGGCAATGACGGCAACCGCCTGATCCTCGACATGATCAACAAGGACGCCTTCGGTCTCAAGTCCTTCGAACTGGCGGAATCCTCCGAGCAGGGAATGCTGGCGCAGGTCGCGCGCAGCATCAAGAGCAAGGACCCGGTCGTGTTCCTGGCATGGGAGCCGCATCCCATGAACAAGCGTTTCGAAATCGCCTACCTCACCGGCGGCGACGATTTCTTCGGCCCCAATCTCGGCGGCGCCAAGGTCGAAACCAATGTGCGCACCGGCTACACGCAGGAATGCCCGAACGTCGGCAAGTTCCTCACCAATCTGGAATTCAAGCTCGATATCGAAAACGAGATCATGGGCAAGATTCTCGATGACGGCCAGGAACCGTCGAAAGCCGCACAGGACTGGCTCAAGGCCAATCCCGGCGTTCTCGACCAGTGGCTCGCAGGCGTGACGACCGTCGACGGCAAGGAAGGCCTGCCGGCCGTCAAGGCGGCGCTCGGCCTTTGATTCTCCTATGCCGCCGGGCTGCGACAAACGCGGCCCGGCACATTCCAGCACCTTCATCACAAGCACGCAGCAGGAGACTTGATCGTTGAACTGGCTGACGGACTACAAGATTCCTGTCGGACCAACCGCCAAATCTGTGGTGGACTGGCTGACGACCCATCTGGGGCTTTTCTTCGACACTTTGGCGGCGATCATGCAGGGCCTGATTGACGGCTTGTTGTATCTCTTGCAACTGCCGCATCCACTGCTTCTGATCGCCATCTTCGCAATCATTGCATGGCTGATCCAGCGTCGTATCTCAGTCGTCCTGCTCACCGTTCTGGGTTTCCTCTTCATCATCAATCAGGGCTACTGGGAACCGACCCTCAAGACACTGACACTCGTCCTGTCATCGTGTTTTGTCTGCATGGCGATCGGCGTGCCGCTCGGCATTGCTGCGGCCCATCGTCCGGCGCTTTACGCCGCGATGCGTCCGGTTCTCGACCTGATGCAGACCTTGCCGACATTCGTCTACCTGATCCCGGCGATCGTCTTCTTCGGCATCGGCATGGTGCCGGGCCTGCTTGCGACCGTCATCTTTGTGATCCCCGCCCCCATCCGCCTGACGCAGCTCGGCATTTCCTCCACACCGTCCTCGCTCATAGAAGCGGGTGAAGCCTTTGGCGCGTCACGCTCGCAACTTCTCTGGAAGGTCGAGCTGCCCTATGCGATGCCGCAAATCCTCGCGGGCCTGACCCAGACGATCATGCTTTCGCTTTCGATGGTGGTCATCGCCGCGCTTGTCGGCGCCGACGGCCTCGGCGTGCCGGTGGTGCGCGGGCTGAACTCCGTCAACATTTCTCTCGGCTTCGAAGCAGGTTTTATCATCGTCGTGGTTGCAATCATACTTGATCGCATCTTCCGCGCTGGGAACGAGAAATAGGAACAAGCGGATGACCATCATCGCACTCGAAGACGTCTGCATCATTTTCGGCAGCAATGTCGGCGACGCGCTGGCGCTGGCGGATCGCGGCGCAACCCGCTCGCAGATCCAGGCGGAAACCAATCTCGTCCTGGGCGTCCACAATTGCACGCTCAACATCGAGGAAGGCGAAATCCTCGTTCTCATGGGGCTATCCGGCTCGGGCAAATCGACCCTTCTTCGCGCAATCAACCGGCTTAATCCGATTTCGCGCGGTCGCGTTCTCGTGCGTGAAGGCGACCGTGCCATCGATGTCGGCAAGGCTGACCGGGCGACACTCCGCCATCTGCGCACCGAGCTGGTTTCCATGGTGTTCCAGCAGTTCGGCCTGCTGCCATGGCGCACGGTCGAGGAAAACGTCGCCTTCGGACTGGAAATTTCCGGGATGGGCAAGGAAGAGCGCCTCGCCAAGGCCCGCGACCAGCTCGAGCTCGTGGGCCTGCAGGACTGGGCCAAGCGCAAGGTCGGGGAGCTTTCCGGCGGCATGCAGCAGCGCGTCGGGCTTGCCCGCGCCTTTGCGACCGGCGCACCGATCCTGCTGATGGACGAGCCGTTCTCGGCCCTCGATCCGCTGATCCGCACGCGGTTGCAGGACGAATTGCTGGCTTTCCAGTCGCGCCTGAAAAAGACCATCGTCTTCGTCAGCCACGATCTCGATGAAGCCATGAAAATCGGCAATCGCATCGCCATCATGGAAGGCGGGCGTATCGTCCAGTGCGGCACGCCGCAGGAAATTCTCCTGCAGCCTGCCGATGCATATGTCGCCGACTTCGTTGCGCATATGAACCCGCTCGGCGTGCTTCGCGCCGGAGACATCATGGTGCCTTTCGATCGCAATGCGGCACCGCGTCCTTTTGCGGCTACCGCACGGCGCGAAACGCTGGTGCGCGAACTGATGAATGCCGTAGCGGACAGCAGCGGCGATGTCGGCATCGTCGAGAACGGCGCCGTGGTCGGCAAGATTGCGGCAGACGACATTGTGCGTGCGCTGGCCTGGCATCAGCAGCGCGGAACCTCTTCGTGAACAAAAAAGCCGCACATTCTCATGTGCGGCTTTCGAATTTCAGGCTGCGCAGGATGCGCGTCAGCTATGGGCGGCCTGTCTTGCAGCAGCGCGCGCTTCCACGCGCGCCTTGATAGCATCCACATCCGCACGCGGCGTCGCGGCGAAGAGCTTCTTCGTATAATCGTGCTGCGGATTGTTGAACACGTCGTCGCGCGAGCCGTATTCAACCACCTCACCGAAATACATCACCATCACCTCATCGGCGATATAGCGCACGACCGAAAGGTCATGGCTGATGAAGACATAGGTAAGGCCGAACTCTTCCTGCAGATCGGCCAGCAGGTTGAGGACCTGTGCCTGCACCGAAAGATCGAGTGCGGAAACCGGCTCATCCAGAATGAGCAGTTTCGGGTTGAGCATCAGCGCGCGCGCAATGGCGATACGCTGGCGCTGGCCACCGGAGAACATATGCGGATAGCGATTGAAGTGCTCACGACCGAGGCCGACCTTCAACAGCATCTGCATGGCCTTGGAACGGCGCTCTTCCGCAGACATATTGGTGTTCAGCAACAGCGGTTCAGCCAGAACGTCGCCGATCTTCTGGCGCGGATTGAGCGAACCATAGGGGTTCTGGAACACGATCTGCACCTTCTGGCGCATTTCGGGCGTCAGGCCATCGCGAGCGATGTTCACATCCTTGCCGCCGATCTTCAGTTCGCCGGAGGTCTGTGGATCGATCATGGTGAGAATGCGGGCCAGCGTGGACTTGCCGCAACCCGATTCACCGACGATCGCCAGCGTCTTGCCCTTCTCCACCTTGAAGCTCACGCCCTTGACGGCATGAACCACTTTTGGCTTACCGAACAGCCCGCCGCCGACATGATAATCGCGCTTGATATCGCGCGCCTCGAGAACAATCTCGCTCATCACGCTTCTCCCGCACCATTATTTTCAAAGACGAAATCTGACACCGTCGGAAGACGGTCGCCGGTCGCATTCTCCGGCAGGGCCGACAGCAGCGCACGGGTATAAGGATGCTTGGGCGCGGAGAACAGCGACAGCACGTCGGCATCCTCCATCTTGTGGCCCTTGTACTGCACGATCACGCGGTCCGCCGTTTCGGCAACCACACCCATGTCGTGGGTGATCATGATCAGACCCATGCCGTGCTCCACCTGAAGCCGCATCAGCAGATCGAGAATCTGCTTCTGGATCGTCACGTCGAGAGCCGTCGTCGGTTCGTCTGCGATGAGGAGCTTGGGATTGCATGCAATCGCAATCGCGATCATGACGCGCTGGCACTGGCCGCCCGACATCTGATGCGGGAAGCTTTTCAGGCGTTCCGCCGCATCGCGAATGCCGACGAGTTCCAGAAGCTCGATGGCGCGGGCACGGCTTGACGAGCCGTTCATGCCCATATGCTGCTTCAGCACTTCCTCAAGCTGATACCCGACCGTGAAGCAGGGATTGAGGCTTGCGACAGGTTCCTGGAAAATCATCGAAATGTCGCGGCCGATGATCTTCCGGCGTTCCTTGTCGGACATCGCCTGCAAGTCTTGGCCGACGAAGGTCATGACATCTGCGGTAACGGTCGCTGACTTGGGCAGGAGGCCCATGACGGCGAGCATTCCGACAGACTTGCCCGAACCTGATTCACCGACAATCGCCAGCACTTCGCCCTTGTCCACCGTAATGTCGATCCCATCGACCGCCTTGAAGGGACCGGTCGAGGTGTCGAAAGAAACCGATAGATTCTTGATTTCTAACAGCGCCATCGGTCAGCTCCTCTTGAGCTTCGGGTCAAGCGCATCGCGCAGACCGTCGCCGATCAGATTGATGGCGAGAACAGTAATCAGGATCGCAAGGCCGGGGAACGTGACGATCCACCAGGCGCTCGTGATAAACTCACGTGCGGATGCAAGCATCGTGCCCCATTCGGGTGTGGGCGGCTGCGCGCCCATGCCCAGAAAGCCCAGAGCTGCAACGTCGAGAATGGCGTTGGAGAACGACATCGTCGCCTGCACCACGAGCGGGGCAAGACAGTTCGGCAAAATGGTCTTGAACATGAGGCGCAGCTTGCTTGCACCGGCAAGCTTGGCCGCGGTCACATATTCGCGTTCCTTTTCCGCCATCACGGCAGCGCGGGTAAGACGCGAGAAGTGCGGCAGCAGGACCAGCGTGATCGCCAGAACGGCATTGATCAGGCCGGGCCCAAGGATCGCCACCAGAACCAGCGCCAGCAGCAGCGACGGGAATGCCAGGATAACGTCCATGATGCGCATGAACACCGTATCGACGCCGCCACCAAAATAGCCGGTGATAAGGCCAATCGTGATGCCGAGGCACATCGAGATGATGACGATGACGAAGCCGACAAGCAGCGAATATTGCGCACCGTAGATCAGGCGGGAAAGAATGTCCCGCCCAACTTCGTCAGTACCGAGAAGAAACTGCGTCGTGCCACCATCTTCCCAGAACGGCGGAGTCTTTAGGAATTCACGGAACTGATCCGTAGGTCCATGCGGCGCAATAAGCGGAGCAAGGATTGCGACCAGAATGATCGCGAGAAATACGAAAAGACCGATCACAGCGCCGCGATTGACGCTGAAATAGAACCAGAAATCCCTCAACGCGCGCATCTTGCCAACGTCGTTCACGGCTTCCGGCTGAATAGCTGAGTGTGTCATGATACCCTCACTTGTGCCGGATACGCGGATTGATGAGGCCGTACAGCAGATCGACGACCAGATTCACCAGCATGATGATGAATGCGATCAGCAGCAATCCGCTTTGCACGACCGGATAGTCGCGACGGAAAATGGAATCGAGCATCCATTTGCCAATACCGGGCCATGAGAAGATCGTCTCCGTGAGGATCGCACCGGCCATCAGAACGCCGACCTGCAGGCCGATCGTCGTGATAACGGGTATCATCGCATTGCGAAGCGCATGCAGACCGACGACGCGACGAACCGGCAGGCCCTTGGCGCGCGCGGTGCGCACATAATCTTCACCCAGGACTTCCAGCATCGCAGAGCGCGTCTGGCGGGCGATAACGGCGAGCGGAATGGTCGCAAGCACGATGGTCGGCAGGATGAGATGCGAGACCGCGGAGGCGAAAGCGCCCTTCTGGTCCGACATCAGGCTGTCGATCAGCATGAAACCGGTGACGGGCGGGAAGAAATAGAGCAGCGAGATGCGACCGGATACCGGCGTCCATTGCAGCACGCCTGAGAACAGGATGATGAGCAGGAGCGCCCACCAGAAGATCGGCATCGAATAACCGACCAGCGAAATGCCCATCAGGCCCTGATCGAACCATGAGCCGCGCTTGACAGCCGCGATGACGCCGGCAGGGATGCCGAGGAGAATAGCCACGATGATCGCGCAGATGGACAACTCGACAGTTGCGGGAAACAGCGCGAAGAATTCGACGAGAACAGGCTTTTTGGTCACCAGGGACTGACCGAAATCGCCGTGCAGCAGGTTCCAGACATAGTCGAGATATTGCTGCCAGATCGGGCGGTCGAAGCCCAGTTGCGCCATCAGTTCGGCATGGCGCTCGGGGCTTACGCCGCGTTCGCCGGCCATCAACAGCACGGGATCGCCCGGAAGAACCCGGACGAAGGCAAAAGCCACGATTGTGATGCCTATGAAGGTCGGAACCAGATAGACGAGTTTGTTCAATATGAAGCGGAACATACAAAAACTCCGACCGGGTGCAGGGGATCACCCTACACCCGGCCGCTCGTGTTGTCAGATTTTACTCGGAGATATCAACGTCTTCGAAGCGATAGTCGCCGAGCGGGCTCTGCTTGAAGCCCGTGACCTTGGCCGACATCGGCACGAAGACCGTCGAGTGAGCAATGGTGTTCCAAGGAGCCTGTTCCTTGAAGATCACCTGTGCGTCTTCGTAAAGCTTGGTGCGCTCTTCCTGTCTGGTCGAGACCTTGGCCTTCTGGATCAGGTCTTCGAACGGCTTGTAGCACCACTGGGCGCGGTTGTTGGAACCGACGCCGGCGCAGCCGAGAAGCGTGCCGAGGAAGTTGTCCGGATCGCCATTGTCACCGGTCCAGCCGAGGATCACGGCGCCGTCACGGTCCTTGTCGGACGACTTCTTGAGGTATTCACCCCATTCCATCGAAACGATTTCGGCGTTGACGCCGACCTTGGCCAGATCGGACTGCATGAGTTCGGCGGTACGGCGGGCATTCGGCATGTAAGGACGGCTGACAGGCATCGCCCACAGCTTCATCTTCAGATCCTTCACGCCAGCGGCTTCAAGAGCCTTCTTGGCGGCTTCCGGATCGTACTTGTCGTCCTCGACCTTGTCGTTATAGCCCCACATCGTCGGCGGGATCGGGTTCTTGGCAACCTGGCCCTGACCCTGGAACACGGCATCGACGATGGCCTGCTTGTTGACGGCCTGGTTCAGCGCCTTGCGGACTTCCGGCTTGTCATAAGGCGCCTTCAGCGTGTTGTACGCGAAGTAGGCGACGTTGAGGCCAGCCTGTTCGTCGACCTTGAGGTTGGAATCGGCCTGGAGGCCCTTGATGTCTGCCGGAGCAGGATAGGACATCAGGTGACATTCGCCAGCCTTCAGCTTCTGTGCGCGAACAGCCGGATCGGTCGTGATCGCGAAGACGAGATCGTCGATCTTCGGCTTGCCGCCCCAATAGTTTTCGTTGGCCTTGAAGCGGACGACGGCGTCCTTCTGGTAGGCGACGAACTGGAACGGGCCGGTGCCGACCGGAACCTGGTTCAGGTCGTCCTTCTTGCCATCAGCGGCGAGCTTGTCCGTGTATTCCTTCGAAATGATCGAAGCGAAAGGCATCGAGATATTTGCGAGGAACGGCGCTTCCGGACGGTTCAGCACAAACTTGACGGTGTAATCGTCAACCTTGACGATGTCCTTGATCAGCGCACCCATTTCCATGCTGTCGAAATATTCGTAGGTGATGCCAGCGGTGTACTGGTGCCAAGGATTGTCCTTGTTGCGCATGCGATCATAGGAGAAGATCACGTCGTCGGCGTTGAAATCACGGGTCGGCGTGAAATAGTCGTTCGAATGGAACTTGACGCCCTTGCGCAGGTGGAAGGTGTATTCCAGACCGTCGTCGGTAACGTCCCAGCTTTCTGCGAGACCGGGCACGACTTTCGTCGTTCCGTTTTCGAATTCGGCAAGGCGGTTGTAAACCGGATGGGCCGAGGCGTCGAACGTATCGCCGCCGGTATAGGCAGCCGGATCGAAGCCTTCCGGCGAAGCCGGCGAGCAATACACAAAGGTCTTCGCCGATGCAGCACCGCTCATCAGAGCCACCAGCGCGGTTGCTGCCAGGAGTTTTTGGTAGAATTTCATTATTGTCCGCCTCCACGAAAAAGCATGCCGCGCGCACCCCATTGCCCGCAGCTTGCGCTTATCGAAACGTGTGGATCGTCACTTTGCAAGCGCAATTTTTAGAACCACTTCATATTCTCAACCGATTATGGGACCAATCGTTAGATTTTTATTCTATGAAAGGGTGTGATTTCGGAAAATTGCGCTAAAGCACACTGAATTATAATATTATTCGCACGCATTTTGCATGGGGTAATGCAAGCTGCGCATCACCGACTCGAGGCGCGGGATCCATAAATCGATCAACTGAAAGTGTTTCCCGCATCAGCCCTGTCAGGCCACCGCCGAATTGACTGGCGCTTTGGGAAAAGGCGTCGTATTAAGTGGACAATAAAAGTCATATTTGAGTCGTGCAAATCATGCCCGAAGCCAATCCTATTCGTCCGACCACGCCCGAAGCCATCCAGCTTGCCAAGACGTTGCTGCGCACGTCGCGCTACGGTGCAATTGCCGTTTTCGACGCGGCGACCGGCAGGCCGCTGGCAAGCCGCGTTGCCGTTGCGACAGACGTGGATGGCACACCGCTCATACTGGTCTCGGGACTGGCGGCGCATACGCCGGGCCTGCTGGCAAACCCTGCCTGCTCGCTTCTGCTCGGCGAGGTCGGCAAGGGAGACCCCCTCGCCCATGCCCGCGTCACCCTCCACTGCCAGGCGCGAAAAGTCGAAAGAACGGACGCCGACTATCCGCGCATCCGCAGGCGCTATCTCAATCATAATCCAAAGGGGTCGCTCTATGTGGATCTTGGAGATTTCGCCTTCTTCCGCCTCGAACTGGAAAGCGCCAGCCTCAACGGCGGCTTCGGCAAGGCATTCAATCTGACGCGGGACGATTTGCTATGCGCAGCTTCCGTTAGCGCCAACTTTGCCGAAGGCGAACAGAAGGCGCTTGACGATCTGAATGAAAATCACGCGTTGGAAATCGCACATATTGCGCGCGGGCTTTCGAAATCAGACGCCCTTCGGGAACAGTTCAAAATTGTGGGTATCGACCCCGATGGTGCCGATATTACCAGTGGCGATCTGGTTCTTCGTCACGTATTTTCGGCGCAGCCCGATTCTCTGGGGGAAGCTGTTACAACACTGTCAAAACGGTAAAATAAAGCCCCCTGAAACAAAACCGCATTTTTTTTGGGACGAAATTGCACGTCTTTATACTGGATTGAATATAAGCAAGGGCTTTTCAAAAGCAGCTTATAGCACTATTTTGAATATGCATGCTTATGGAAATTCGCATGTATATTTTTAACTTTGTCCAGTCTTACGGGGGTATGACGGCAAATGAGCAACCAAGATACTTTCTTTGATTTGATTGAAAATGTAGACCAGGCCGCCGATTTCCTTTCGGCACTTGCTAACAATAAGCGATTACTAATTTTGTGTAAGTTGCTTCATAACGAAATGTCCGTCGGTGCGCTTGCCAAGGCGATTGACCTTAGCCAATCCGCTTTGTCTCAGCACCTGGCAAAACTACGAGCTCTTGATCTCGTTTCAACCCGGCGCGACGCGCAGACCATCTACTACATGGTCTCTTCGCCGCATATCGAGTTGATGTTGTCGACACTCTCGAGTCTGTATATGAGTCCAACACCGCGCAGACATAATCTGGCGGCAGTCGCTCACGCATAACATCATGAGGTCACAGCCGTGCGATGAAAGAAAGTTCTCATTCGCACGGCTGCGTCCATCCTTGCGTCCATCCAATTGACGATCCGGACGACATACGCCTTTCCCCTTATCGCAGCATTCGCGAGAAAGACCTCGTGGGGCGCCAGCAGCGTTTCATCGCTGAAGGCAAGGTGGTTCTGAACGTCCTGTTTTCCTCTTCCGCACGATTCGAAACGGAATCGCTGCTCGTTCTGGAAAACCGGCTCGCAGGTCTCGGAGAACAACTGGGGCAACTCCCACCCGATGTTCCCGTCTATTCCGTGCCGCAGGCTGTCATGGATGCAGTTGCGGGATTTCATGTTCACCGGGGCATTCTCGCTGTCGGCCGTCGCAAACCACAGCCCGGTCTGGAGGCAATGCTCGGAGCCCTCCCCGCCAGATCGCTCGTCGTGGTATTGTGCGGCATTTCCAATCACGACAATGTCGGCTCGATTTTTCGCAATGCCGCAGCCTTCGAGGCAGACTGCGTGCTGATGGATGAAACCTGCTGCGATCCGCTTTATCGCAAGGCCATCCGTGTATCGGTCGGCGCGACGCTGAAAGTCCCCTATTTCCACGGCGGCAACATTGATGAAATCATCACCGCGCTCGGCGATGCCAACTTCAATCTGCTTGCGCTCAGCCCGTCATCAGCCCTCAGCATCTATGATGCGACGAAGCAAGACCGTCACGCACTCCTGCTCGGGACCGAAGGGGAAGGATTGCCACCAAGGTTACTGAAGAAGCTTCAGACGGCGCGGATTCCCATGTCCACAACGTTCGACAGCCTGAATGTCGCAACCGCATCGGGCATCGCCCTCTCGCGTTTCAGCAAATTTACTTGAGCGGCTTCCGAGCAATTCCTGTTTTGATTGGATCACCGGAAATTGCCCTGGCCGGTTCCCGCTTCGGGGCGACATGCTCCACGGCGCTTCCGATTAAAACGGAAACGGCGGAACCGCTCTAACTATTCGTATTGCCGCATTATCCAACGCATCGAAGCGGGATAAGAAATCAGTCCAGTGAACTGATTTCCCCGCGTAGACGCTTCGCACTTTTGCTGGAAATGCTCTCAACAAAAAACCTCCGGCTTCGAACCGGAGGTTTTTGATGCAGCTGGAAAGTACTATCAGGCTGCCGAGGCGCTTGCCGTATTGGCAACAAGACGGCGCAGCATTTCTTCCGCCTGCGGTTCACGCTCCGAACGGCCAATAAAGCCGCCGCCAAAGACGCGCGCCGTATTGCTTTCATCCGAATAGAGCACGCAGGCCTGCCCCGGAGCGATGCCGCTTTCGCCATCGACCAGCTCGACCCAGGTCTGGCCATCGGCATGACGCAACACGGCGGGGCGCGGTGGGCGCGTCGAGCGGACCTTGGCGAACACTTCCATTCCACCTTCAGGCAGATCGCCAATCGGGGCATCGCCCAGCCAGTTGATGTCGCGCAGGAAAACTTTATGCGTTTCCAGCGCTTCACGCGGGCCGACGATAACCCGCGCATTGGCGGCATCGAGATGAACGACATAGAGCGGCTCGCCCGTGGCGACGCCGATACCGCGCCGCTGGCCGACCGTGTAATGCACGATGCCGTCATGGCGGCCGAGCGTGCGCCCGTCGATATGGACAATATCGCCCGGATTGGCCGCTTCCGGCTTCAATTTGGAGATAATGTCGGAATATTTGCCCTGCGGCACGAAGCAGATGTCCTGGCTGTCCTGTTTCTTGGCGACAGTCAGGCCCATTTCCTCAGCAATCTCGCGCACCTGCGCCTTTGGCAGATGACCGAGCGGGAACCGCAGATAGTCGATCTGCTCCTGCGTGGTGGCAAAGAGGAAATAGCTCTGGTCGCGATCCGTATCGACCGGACGATAGAGCGCGCGATGCGCACCATTGGCGCGGCTGCGGATATAGTGCCCTGTCGCCAGTGCATCGGCGCCGAGATCACGCGCAGTTTGCAGAAGATCGGCGAACTTTACCGTCTGATTGCACGAAACGCACGGAATGGGCGTTTCGCCGCTGACATAGGAATTCGCAAAAGGATCGATCACGGCCTCGCGGAAGCGCGCTTCGTAATCGAGGACATAATGCGGAATGCCGAGACTCTCCGAAACGCGGCGGGCATCTTCGATGTCCTGTCCCGCGCAGCAGGAACCGGCGCGATGAACGGCTGCGCCATGATCATAAAGCTGCAGCGTCACGCCAACGACATCGTAACCTTCACGTTTGAGAATCCCGGCCACAACAGATGAATCGACGCCGCCCGACATGGCGACGACAACGCGCGTGTCTTCCGGCTTTCCCGGCAGATCGAGGCTGTTCAGGCTCATGATTGATTCCAGCTTCCGGGCAATTGCCCTGCTTCTCAAAATTTAGGTTTCTGCGCCCTATATAGGCTAAACTGCGGCAATTTGCCAAGGGTCAGGGAACAATCATTGTCCGGATTGCGACAGGCAGCGGACACTTCACCGTGAAGTTTTCCCATCCTATGCCCCAAAAATGCCCGCAAAAGCGCCATAACGAGTATTTTTTCAAGTCTTACCAGAGAGTTACCAGCTGCTTAGGTAATTTTTAAAGCTGTCGCGTTAGTCTCCTACTCGATTAGGTCCTTGAGTGTTGTGTAGAGAGTACAATGACCGATCTGGTAAGACCGCGTATAAAATATGTTATCGGTCCTGATGGCAGCCCGCTGACCATCGCGGACCTCCCCCCCGCCAATACAAGGCGCTGGGTCATTCGCCGCAAGGCTGAAGTCGTCGCCGCGGTGCGGGGCGGACTTTTGAGCCTTGAGGAGGCATGCCAGCGTTACACATTGACGGTGGAGGAATTCCTTTCCTGGCAATCCTCAATCGATGAGCATGGTCTCGCCGGCCTCAGGACCACCAGAATTCAACAGTATCGTCACTAAAACCGCCCTTCGAAACCGGGACCGGTTTTGGAAGGGCGAGGATCGGGCCTCCGGCGGAACAAGTCTTCCGTGAAAGGGGCATTGATCGACAAATCGAAAACCGGCCCTCGTGGCCGGTTTTTATTTGCACATTCCGTTCCTATGTTGTGAACTTGGCGCGTTGATCCAGACACACAATGTTCAGGAGGATGGCATGAGCGGGACGATTGAGATTCGCAAGGAAGACAGTTCCGACGGCGGGCGCTATGCGGCTGTTCTCGACGGCAGTGAAGCCGAAATGACCTATACGAAGCTTGGCCCCTCGCTGATATCCATCGACCATACTTTCGTGCCGGACTCGATGCGCGGTAAAGGCGTCGCGCAGGCGCTTGCCAAGAACGCTGTTCTGGACGCCCGGCGAAGCGGATGGAAGATCATCCCGCGTTGCAGCTTCATGCATGCGCAGGCGATGCGCCATCCCGATTGGTCGGATGTTCTGGGCAAGGAATAGTCGCTGAACGATGGCCTATTGCAGGTCGCGGATGCGGCGCGCCAGGCTCTTGGGGCCGGCCTTCCTGCCTTTTCCTGCATCCGCCTTTTCGGCTGCCTCGAGAATTGAATGGATCGGCGAGCCCGGTCCTTCCTTTTCGGCGGTCGCCGCTACCATGCGGGCGGCAAGTGCAGCCATTTCTTCGCGAAGGACTGCATTCTCGCGCTCGATTTCCGCCAAATCGGGACTGTCATCCACGCCAGCTTTCCGGCGGCTGTAGCGCTCGATTTTTTCCTGTGCATCGGAAAGCTCGGAAATCAGCTTCTCAAGCTTCTGCTGCAACTCGCTGTTGCGCCGCTTCTCGCTTTTCAGCTCCGTCTGCGCCGAGGTCAACTGGGTGGAAACTTCGTTGTAACGGGCTGCGGCTTCCTTGCGATCTCGACGCATTTCGGTCATCTCGTTTGTCAGACGGCTGTATTCCGTCTCGCTTCCACTTATCTCGATACGCAATGTATCGGCCAATCCCTCAAGCGCGGCGTAATGGCTTTGCATCCGTTCCAGTTCAGCCTGGAGGATTTGCGCCTTTTCCAGCGCTGTATCGCGCGCGCTCCCGGCTTCTTCCGCCATCCGCTCGTGTTCTGCAAGCTGCTTCTCGATATCAGCCTGACTTGCCTCAAGCAACGGAATGCGTTTCATCTCTTCATATTGCCGGGCGAGCAACACCTTCTGCTCGGCATTCTTCTGGCGTTCAAGCTTCAGCAATTGTTCCTGCCTGCTGACCGCAACGGCATATTCTGCGCGCAACCCGTCACGATCGGCGCGAATCTCGGCGAGTGTGATCGGCAGTTCCGCCTGGACCTGCCGCCGCGCCAGAAAGAAGGCACGCCGCCAGACCGAAGGGCCGAGCAGCACCACGACGAAAACCGTCACAAGAACGCCGAATATGAAAAAGAGAGCGGACTGGATCACGGTTTCACATGGGCCCGAGCGGTTTCAGACAAGCATTTACTATTCATAGTGCGCAGCCGACCGTCTTTCCAGCCAGCAAAACAATCACCGGCTGAAAAGGCATTCATTGGCAACCAGGCCCTAGAACGGGTTCCAGGTGGGAGCACCAGACAGCTTCAGGTAACCGATATTCACGCCCAGCCTCGCGCCCACGCCGGTACGGATCGGCACAAGCATGATGTTCTCGCGCTTGAGGACGTTGAAGCCGACACCGGCAACGACATAGGCGGAGCCTGCAACACCGGCGTAACGACCGTAAAGGTTCTGGATGTCGTCGAGGTTATAGACGAGCATCATCACGCGAGAACCCTGCCCGCCGAAATCCCAGCCAAGCGAGGGGCCCTGCCAGAACGTCTTATGGTCGCCCGCATTCTTGGTATAGAGCGTGCCTTCGCCATAGGTCAGGCCCCCGATGAAGGCGCCGGAACCTTCCTCACCAAGAATATAGCCGTTGGGCAGACCAAAACTCTGGAACGCCTTCTCGACCGCGCTTGCGATTCCACCCGAAGCCGACCCGAAGAACCTGTGACCAGATTCGACGATTTCCTCGGCAGTGTATGTGTTCTGTGCCCTGGCCTGATTTGGCAGGGCGATGAAAGAAACAAACAGCGCCGCAAAAAACGCAACGAAGCACGCCGCATTGCGGAACCTGATTTGCGACAGGGATTGTGTGGCCATGTAAAATTCCTTTTGGCTCTCCGCTCCTCTGTCTGACGGCCCTGTTAAAAAGCCAGACCACGTCTCTTACGGACATTTTGGTCGAATCGCGCCTATTTTAGACCCGAATTTATTGTCCAAACCTTTAAGCACTGAAATTGACTTTACGAAGGCACGGAATTTCTCCCATGGTGTGAAGCTGTGGAGGTAGCCCGACGGATCAAAAAGAGAGCTTTGTTGCGGCGGTCCGATGGCGCGTGTATCCAGTTAAATCGATATTCAGGGCGATTCGCCCATCTTCATGCAGCGCGCAAACTCTGGCTTTGCGGGCTGTCTCGTTAACCGATAACGATCCTGTTATCCGACCCGCTCGGAGGCCGGGATCAATCCGCGTTCCGGAGAAAACGCCATGCCAATGCCCGTTACCCTTTCCGCACTCGACCTCGGTGCGCTTCTGTGCAGCAGGATCTGTCATGACATTATTTCGCCGGTCGGCGCGATCAACAATGGTCTGGAACTGCTGGAAGAAGGCGGAGCCGAAGAAGACGCAATGGCGCTCATCAAGTCGAGCGCCCGCAACGCCTCCGCCCGGCTTCAGTTTGCCCGCATCGCTTTCGGCGCGGCAGGCTCGGCTGGCGTACAGATCGACACCGGCGACGCGCAGAACGTTGCCACCGAATATTTCAAGAATGAAAAGCCGGAATTCACCTGGGAAGGCACCCGGGTCCTTCTGCCCAAGAACAAGGTCAAGCTGCTCCTCAACATGCTGCTGATCGGCAACGCGGCCATTCCACGCGGCGGTTCGCTAGCCGCGCGCCTTGAAGGCGGCGACACCGAGCCGCGCTTCGTCATCACCGTGAAGGGCCGCATGCTGCGCGTTCCGCCCAAATTCCTTGAGCTTCACTCCGGCGCAGCTCCGGAAGAGCCGATCGACGCCCATTCCGTCCAGCCTTACTATACCCTTCTGCTGGCCGAAGAGGCCGGCATGAAGATTTCAATCCACGCAACCGCGGAAGACATCGTATTTTCTGCTGAATAAGCGTTTGCGAGCGCGGGACCAGCCCGCGCTCGCACTGGCAAACCATCATAAAACCCTCTATCAGACAAACATGCATTTCCGATGAGGATTTGCCTCAAATGTCGTCGAAGGCGCGGCGATCATCACATATCTGCAAGGGGGGTCTGAATGGCGAATGAACCAATGGCAGCTTATTGCCTGCTGGTGGATGACTCATCGGTCATTCGCAAGGTCGCCCGCCGCATCCTTTCCGAAACCATAGCCGAATTTGCTGAAGCCTCGACCGGCCGGGAAGCGCTCGAAACCTGTTTTTCGCGCATGCCCGACGTCATGCTGCTCGACTACGACCTGCCGGACATGACGGCATTGGAAGTCGTGACCGAACTGCGCGCCATGCCGGGCGGCGACAAGCTGCGGATCATCCTCTGTCTTTATGAACTCGACGTCACCCGCATCATGCGGGCGAAGCGCGCAGGCGCCAACGGCTATATTCTCAAGCCATTCGACCGCGCCTATCTCACCGAACAGTTTGCAGGCGTTCTGTCCGCCTGAAAGCCGGGGCAAACGGTCACTCCAAAAAGCAAAAGCTCCGCGGAAGCGGAGCTTTTTACATTTCGAAGCCTGTTGCGGTCAGGCGCTTTCGCGCATTTCCGCATCCGGCTCACGCAGCACATAACCGCGACCCCAGACCGTCTCGATGTAGCTCTGGCTACCGGAAACAGCATCGAGCTTCTTGCGCAGCTTGCAGATGAAGACGTCGATGATCTTCAGTTCCGGCTCGTCCATGCCACCATAAAGATGGTTGAGGAACATTTCCTTGGTGAGCGTCGTGCCCTTGCGGAGCGAAAGAAGCTCCAGCATCTGGTATTCCTTGCCGGTCAGGTGAACGCGCTGGCCGGCGACTTCCACCGTCTTCGCATCCAGATTGACCACGAGGTCGCCCGTCGTGATTACCGACTGCGCATGACCCTTCGAACGGCGCACGATCGCATGAATACGTGCGATCAGCTCGTCCTTGTGGAACGGCTTGGTCATGTAGTCGTCGGCACCGAAGCCCAGACCGCGAACCTTGTCCTCGATGCCGGCCATGCCGGAAAGGATAAGGATCGGCGTCTTCACCTTGGACAGACGCAAGGTGCGAAGAACTTCATAACCAGACATATCCGGCAGGTTCAGGTCCAGCAGGATGATGTCGTAATCATATAGCTTGCCGAGATCGATGCCTTCTTCGCCCAGATCGGTCGTGTAGACATTGAAACTCTCGGACTTGAGCATCAACTCAATGCTCTGTGCGATAGCACTGTCGTCTTCAATCAAAAGGACGCGCATCTCTTATCCCCTTTCCGCAGCCGACCCGATGTCCCTCACGGCAGCACACGGAACTATCGTTGCCTTTGCATGAAGGTGCCAGCAAATGGTTAACAAAATATGATTCTGCTTGGCAAGCATATTTCTGCCCTGTTTAGAAAATTCTCTTACGCGCCTGAATCATAAAGACATTCTCTTCCTCACGACTCTAAAGCATCGCATTAAGAATCTTCGCTAAGCGATTCATCTGACTCTAGCTTTCGCCTGTTGCCGAAAAACCACACGAGGTTTACCGAGCCTTAAGTCCTAACGCGTATGATTAACTTCGCCGGTAAAGGAATGGTTACCAAACGAGCGAATTCTTAACTTTTTGTTTCGCTTATTGAGCCATTTCGGAAGAACGGTTGCGATGATTTCCCCTTCAGGGGCTTGAATTCGCAAGGAGATTCGGGTGCAGGCCGGGTGCGTTTTGCTCGTTCACACCTGTTAATAAAGTCGGGGGGAACGCCCCAACACATGAAAGCTGGTTGGTGTTCAAGGAGTATTGCGTATGAAGCCACGTGAAAGCCTAGTCAGGCTGAAACTGTTCCAGGTGAAGGAAAAACGCCGTCAACTGGGCCAGCTCGACCTGATGATCGGCGAGTTCGAACGGATGGCCGGAGAACTCGACGCCCAGATTCTATCGGAAGAGAAAAAAGCTGGCATCACTGACATTAATCATTTCGCTTATCCGACCTTCGCCAAGGCGGCTCGCCAGCGGCGCGATAACCTCTTCGTATCGATTCGCGACCTGATGTCCCAGAAGGAAGCGGCCGAAGCCGAATTGTCGGCGGCGGAAACCGAACTGACGAAAGCCGAAGCGCTTGAAGAACGCGACGGCGGCAAGGCTCCGAGGGAAGTGATCGAGCGCCCGGTCAACCAGCGCCGCGCCATGATCGGTTGATCAACGTTTCGTTTCTCAACCTTGCCCAACGATGAAAAACACCGCCTCGCAGGCGGTGTTTTCGTGTTCTCCCGATCAAACCGGCCTCCGGTCAAATCAGCTTGCGCGCTTGATCCGCAACTGGAAACAGTTGTTGCGCGCAGATCGGACGTCGACGAAACTGATTTCCGGGCGACCCAGCAGGTCGGCGGCATAATCTGCCAGATCATCGCGCTCGACGACTTTCCCCGTTCCATATTTGATGCGGTGGTTTTCGGTATAGCCTTTCAGCAGATAATCCTTGCTCGATTCCAAAATGGGCGGAACACCTTCTCCAGTCCAGACCTCGCAGGGGTCGGCACACAAAAAGACCGGCCCGGTTTCAGCATAGGGCTGAACATCGGGAAAAGGGCGATAGGCGAGAATGAGCATGCCCGCTCCCTTTGGTACGAAGTCAAGGCAATGGCGGCAGGGGTTGCCGTCTCCGTCGGAAACCGTTCGCTCCGGCGCACAGCCATAAGCATCCTTGCCACCGGCTTGCAAAGCACGCACCGCGTCGCTCGGCATTGGAAGATACTTTAGTTTCATCACCCTTCTCTCCGTTGACTGGCAATTGGCGTGAACGCCGCATGGACAGGGCCGCCCATGCTTCACGCGCCGCCTCTCAAACTGCCGATGGAGAAGCTGACGAACCATCCGTTTCTTCCGATCAAATGCGACAATTGCCAAAATCTTTTGCAGTGAGCTGGAAGGAGCGTGGAGATTTGGGCAAAGCCGTGCAAATCTTGGTTTGCATCGCTCCCGGGCCGGATGTAGTGAAAAGACATAATGCAGAAATCCTCCCCCTCCGGGCCGAATTCGGCCTCCAGAAAATTCAGCGTCAGGACCTTGCCGATACCAGCCCAGTTGGGTCTTCTGGTCGTTTTTTCCGCCATCCTGATCTTTGCAGGGGAAAAGCTGCAACTGCCTGCCGCGATGCTTCTGGGCGCTATGCTTGGCGCAATCCTGATGGCTGCGGGCGAAAGCACGTTGCGGGTCCACCGCTGGCTGTCGCTCGCAGCACAGGGCGTCGTCGGCTGCCTCATCGCCCGTTCGATCACTGCCGAGTTCTTCACCAGCATGGGGCAGCACCTGCCCGTCATCCTTCTATCCGTGGGTTACGTGCTTTTTGCCAGTACCTTCATCGGCTATCTGCTGGCGCGGTTTCGCATTCTGCCAGGAACAACCGCCGTATGGGGGGCTTCCCCCGGGGCGGCCACGGCAATGACACTGATGGCGGAATCCCACGGCGCGGATGCCCGCCTCGTCGCCTTCATGCAATATCTGCGCGTGGTGCTGGTGGCCACAGCCGCTTCGCTGGTCCTGCGTCTCAGCACAGGCGTGGAAACCGTTGCACCTGCCGAAATCATATGGTTTCCACCTGTCGATTGGTCCACCCTCGGCCCGACACTGCTGCTGATCGTTTTCGGCGCGTTCCTCGGCGAACTCCTCCGCATTCCGACCGGTGCGATGCTCGTGCCGCTCATACTGGGCGCGTTGCTTCAAGACACCGGCTTCATCACCATCGACCTGCCGCCATGGCTGCTCGCGGTCAGCTATCTGCTTATCGGCTGGCGCATCGGCCTCGGCTTCTCGCGCGCCATCATCGCCCATGCGGCGCGCGCGTTTCCGGCGGTGCTGACATCCACGTTGCTCCTCATCGCCGTCTGCGGGCTGTTCGGCATGGCGCTCGGCCTTGTGCTGGGCCTCGATCCGTTGACAGCCTATCTCGCTACCAGTCCCGGTGGTGCGGATACGGTTGCAATCATCGCAGCATCGAGCAATGTCGACCTGCCTTTCATCATTGCGATGCAGACAAGCCGCTTCTTCATCGTGCTTCTGGCAGGTCCGGCCCTCGCCCGCTTCGTGGCCGCGCGCATCGACAAGCGGTTGAAGAAAAAGAACCTTTAAAGCGGCTCCTGTTTTCCCCCGGTATGGTCAGGACCGCTCTTACCGGTTTCAGGCATTTCACGACGCAAATGCCCTGGCAGCCCGATTGCCGAAAATAGCGAGGCCGTGTTACGTTTCCGCCATGACACAGGTTTGCACCCATCTCATGTTTCAGGGCAGTGCAGGCGCGGCGCTGGAAACATATCGTTCGATCTTTCCGGACTTCCTGATCGAGTCGATCAAAACCTATGACGAAGCAAGCGGCAGCCCCGGCAAGGTGCAGATTGCCCGCGTGACCTTTGCCGAACACCGGCTGATCGTGATCGACAGCCCCATCCCGCATCAGTTCGATTTCAATCCGTCCGTATCGCTGTTCGTCGACTTTCATGATGAGGAAAGCCTGACCGGCGTTTTCGAGAAGCTTTCGGAAGGCGGCGAGACATTGATGCCGCTTGACAATTATGGTTTCAGCAAGCTTTTCGCCTGGATCAAGGATAAATACGGTGTTTCCTGGCAACTGAACTTGCAGGCCTGAAACATAAAAAAAAACCCGGCTTTCGCCGGGTTTTTCGTTAGACAGACAAGAACGATCAAGCCTTTTTGCCGTGGAACCCACGGATGGCGCCAATGATCTTGTCCTGATCAGCTTCCGACAGATAGGGGTGCATCGGCAGGCTCAGAATGCGGTTCGGCAGGCTTTCCGAAACTGGAAGACCGCCCGGCGCAACCGGATAGTGCTTGTATGCGGTCTGCTGGTGCAGCGGCTTCACATAATAAATGACCGAAGGAACGCCTTCCGTCTGAAGATGCGCCTTCAGGCCGTCGCGGTTATCGCTCTCGATGGAATACTGTGCCCATGCCGAGCGATTGCCAGCCGGGAGCGCCGGAACCTTGACGACGTCCTTCAGCGCTTCGTTGTAGCGCTTGGCGATGCGGTCACGTGCTTCCATTTCGTCTTCGAGGATTGCAAGCTTTTCCAGAAGAACGGCGGCCTGAATGGTGTCCAGACGCGAATTGAGCCCGATACGAACGTTGTCGTACTGGGTTTCGCCCTTGCCGTGGAACAGGACCGAACGCAGCGTGTCGGCCAGTTCGGCATCGTTGGTGAACATCGCGCCGCCGTCGCCATAGCAGCCGAGCGGTTTGGCGGGATAGAAGCTCGTCGCGCCGACATGGCCGAAAGCACCGCACATGACGTTATCGCGCTTGCCGCCGATCGACTGCGCAGCGTCTTCGATGACGAACAGGTCTTCGCGATCCGCGATGGCGCTGATGCGGTTATAGTCGGCAGCCAGGCCGAACAGATCGACCGGGATGATCGCCTTTGGCTGCAGGCGGCCTTCCTTGCGGATGGCGGCGATGGCAGCTTCGAGCTGCTCGACATTCAGATTGTAGCTTTGCGCATCCACGTCGATGAAGACCGGCTCGGCGCCCACCAGTGCAACAACTTCCGCCGTGGCAGCGAAGGTGAAGGACGGAACGAAAACGGCGTCGCCCGGTCCGATGCCGCGCGCCATCAAAGGCATCTGCAAGGCATCGGTGCCATTGGCGCAGGCGATGACGTGTTCCACGCCCAGATATTCGCCAAGCTTCTTTTCAAACTCGGCTACTTCCGGTCCAAGAATATAACGGCCTTCCGCAACAACCTTGGAAATGGCGGCATTGAGACGGTCTTCGATACGCGCGCGCTGCGCTCCAAGATCAATAAACTGCATGTTGGCTCCAATATATCTGGCCCGCACAAGTCGATATGCGAATCCTCGGCAACCTGTTTATTCGCTTGCGCCCTGCCCCGCTATGGCCAGAGCGTTCAAAGTTTTGCGATTCCTGTAACACCGCTTGACGCAGGTTACCGGGCCCGCACACCCCACATTTTTATTGCGGGTGCCTGACAGTACCTTCCGTGAGAATGCGCAGCACGCTGATTGCTTCCTTGCCGTCGGTGCGCGGATTTTCGCGCGTCTCGATGCAATGCATGAAATGCTGCAATTCGCGTGTCAGCGGCATGCCTTCTTCAACCGGGATGTAGACCGGCTCGACGGATTTGAAAGACCACTGGTCGTTTTCCCGCCAGACTTCATGATTGTAGAGCGCAAGCTTGCGATCCCACGGCTCGCCATCGTCGAACACCGCCATGCTTTTCGTGCCGGTGACCGTCAGGCGGCGTTCGCGATAGGCATTCAGGCGCGACGCAAACAGATGGCCGCGGATGCCATTGGGAAAATCGAGATGAAGATGGGCTATATCGGTAAGGTGATCGAGCGTCGCCACGCCTTCTCCCCGTACCGCGCTCGGCTCTTCTCCGGTAATAGCCAGGATCATCGAAAGATCGTGCGGCGCAAGATCCCACAATGCATCGAACGTATTGTGGAACTTGCCGAAACCGACGCGATGCGAATGCACATAGCGAATATCGCCAAGCTCGCCGCTTTTCACCATGTCGAGCAGCTTCTCGAAAGCCGGGTGGAAACGCAGCACATGGCCGACCATGAACACGCGACCGTTTTCACGGGCGGCCTCGACTTCGGCTTCCGCAGCCGGAATGTCGAGCGCGATCGGCTTTTCGACCAGTACGTCCTTGCCGCACTTCACTGCCTGAATGGCGTATTGTGAATGGAACTGTGCCGGCAATGCCAGAACGATGCCGTCAATGTCTGGACGCGTGAACAATTCATCGACGGGAATGTTGGGAACATTGAACTCCGCCGCGAAGCGTTCTGCCTGTTCTATTCTTGCGTCGGAAACTGCCTGAAGGGCACCGAGGCTCTTCAGGGTACGAATGTGATTGCCGCCCCAATAGCCGCAACCCAAAACCGCAATACGAGGTGCCATAAAACCATGCCTTTGCTGATGCCAAGTTCCTTATCGGTGCAATGATAGAAAACAAGACGAAAGCTATGCGAAGAGTGCTTGACAGCTTTTCATTCCGCACATATACCGCCGCCATTCCTTGCAGGAACAACGATTTGTCCCACCGGAAACGGCGATCATGAAGTTGTCTCTGTAAAGCGACGCGTGGCGGAGTAGCTCAGTAGGTTAGAGCAGAGGAATCATAATCCTTGTGTCGGGGGTTCGAATCCCTCCTCCGCTACCATTCTCTTTCTCCAGCGATAATCCGAGTTTGGCGGCATCCCGGTTAACGGTGGGTTTTGCGCTTGGAACACATCGTTCGAACCCTGACCATCGAACGACAAACTCAATTGGCAGCAGAAGCAATGATGCGGCACAGCCCTTCGCGTACGACGGACTTGCTGGTCGCCTGTCCCGCCTGAATGGTGAAGATCGCATCGACGCGCGTGCTCTTGCCCTGCGCCCGGGCAGTGACGCGCAAGGTCTGGATTCGGCCCGATCCGGTCGTTTCCTGAAAAGCCTCGATAGAAGCGAGTTGCTTGTTCACCTTGATGCCCGAAAATCCTTCGGCGGCAATGGCTTGCGCCAGACGCTGCAAGGCGGCCGAAGACTTCACGCCGGTAAAGCTCTGTGTCGAGCGATAGCTCACGGATGTTACCAGCGGAACGCCATCGGATTTGAAATTCTGTTCGCACGAAGCCGCAAAGCCCACTCCGCCGGTGGCAAGGGTCAACAGACCCGCAAACAGAAACACCCGCATTCATTCCTCCTTCAACCGTGTTCAACCATCGTACTATTAGATCGTCGCAACTGCTTCGCCAACGGGAAGTTGATGCCCATGCGGCAACACTTCACTGGATTGTGGCCGGTGCAGCGACTATATCCGCGCCAGAGCCCGTTTTCCCGGCGAAAAGATATCAACAGGCGACATGACCGTTCTCATCAATCAGCCTCACCCATCCATCGACCCGGCTTCAATCGAAAGACTGGTGACGACGTTCTATGGACGCGCGCGCGAAGATGCAGTCATCGGGCCGATCTTTGCCGATGCGGTCGATGATTGGGATCACCACATCGCGCAGATCGCCGCGTTCTGGTCGTCGGTCATTCTCAAGACCGGCAATTACGAAGGCCGCCCCATGGCCCCGCATCTGAAACTGGGACTGAAGAACGAACATTTCGACCGCTGGCTCGACCTTTTCGAGAAGACTACGCGCGAAATCTTTCCGCCGGAAGCTGCAATCATCTTCATCGACAGGGCTCGCCGAATTGCCGACAGTTTTGAAATGGCAATCGCTACAAATACGGGACAGATCGCCGCGCCGCGGCATTCGCGCCGTCCCCTTTAACCAAAAGAGCACGCAACTCTTGCGGGCAATGCCACATATCTTGTCATTGAATATTTAACTATATAAGCACGTCTTCAGAACAGGCGGGCCGCAATGCCTCTGCGTCAACAGAAAATAAAGGCTTGCGGGAGCAGAAAAAGCCGGACGCATACTGATGTGTTTGCGATGTTGCTAACATTCGCAACATATCACTTGCATAAAGAGACAGAATTTCGAACAGTTGCCGCAGCTTTTCGAGAGGCTTGAGAGATCGTGCCGTCGCATCAACCCAGACGCGAACCTTCGACTCGAGCGAATAAGCAGGGAGTTAGATTATGAATGAATCCATTCGCGAACTTTTGGCCAAGGTCGGCGGTCTGCCGGGACCGGTGACGGACATTGCCGATGATGCCGATCTTTACAGCGCAGGCCTGTCCTCCTTTGCCTCGGTTCAGCTCATGCTCGGTCTGGAAGACAAGTTCGATATCGAATTTCCGGACCAGTATCTGAACCGCAAGTCTTTCGCGAGCATCAAGGCCATCGAACAGACGATCACCCAGATTCTCAAGGACAAAGAGGCCGCATAATGAATGCCGGGGCGGGAAACAGTCTTTCAGAGCGCGCAGGCCGCGTAGCGGCCATAGCGGGTAAATTTTCCGATAGCGTCGATAAGGAAGGCCGCTTCCCGCGTGAAGCAATCGATGCGATGAAGGCCGAGGGTCTGCTTGGCATTCAGGTGCCGAGCGAACTGGGCGGCGAAAGCGCGGAAATCGACCAGATTGCGGAATTGTGCTGCATTCTCGGTCAGTCCTGCGCATCGAGCGCGATGATCTTCGCCATGCATCACATCAAGCTTTCAAGCCTGGTGGAACACGGCCAGACGGTCGAATGGCACCGGGACTTCATGCGCAAAATCGCAAAGGATCAGCTGCTGCTTGCATCGGCTACCACCGAAGGCGGCATTGGCGGCGATCTGCGCAATTCGATCTGCGCTATCGAAGTCCAAGGAGACAAGTGTCGTCTGGAAAAGAACGCCACCGTCATTTCCTACGGCACCTATGCTGATGCCATCCTGATCACATCGCGCTCCCATAAGGACGCCGCATCGTCGGATCAGGTGATGACGGTGTTTCTGAAAGACCAATACACGCTCGAAAAGACGCATGACTGGGACACGCTCGGCATGCGCGGCACCTGCTCGGAAGGGTTTGTGTTCCGTGGAGAGGCCGACAAGGTGCAGATCCTGCCGCATCCTTTCGCGGAAATCGCAGCGCAGTCCATGCTGGCGCAATCGCATACGCTGTGGAGCTCGCTCTGGTACGGGATCGCTGTCGACGCGGTCAACCGGGCGCAGGCATTCGTGCGCGCCGCCGCAAAGCGCAATCCGGGCGCGCCGCAGCCGGGTGCATTGCGTGTCGCCGAAGCGTCCAACATGCTGCAGATGCTCAAATCCGAAATCGTTGCCTGCCTGAAGACCTATCGCGAAGCCAGGCATCATCCCGACAAGCTGGCCTCGATGGGTTTTGCGATTGCGATGAACAATCTCAAGATTGCCGCTTCGCAGATGATCTTGCAGATCATCAATCACGCCATGCTGGTCTGCGGCATCATGGGCTACAAGAACGATACGCCCTTCAGCCTCGGACGCCATCTGCGTGACGCGCATTCCGCGCAGCTGATGATTTCAAACGAGCGCATCCTCGGCAATACCGCCACCATGCTGCTCATCCACAAACAGAACACAAGCCTTTTGGGATAACCGCCATGGATGCTCAGAGATCATTTCTCGACCGGCTTTTCGATTCCGGTCTCCTGATCGACACCGGCGTGGAAGGTCTTTACGGACGCTCCGGCCAGTTTGAAGATGTCATCCAGGCATTTGAACGCCTGATCGACCGTACCGGAGGCGATGACGGTGCCGAGGCAATCCGCTTCCCGCCGGGCATGAACCGCGCTTTCTTCGAAAAAAGCGGCTACATGAAAAGCTTCCCGCAACTGGCAGGCACCGTGCACAGCTTCTGCGGCTGCGAGCTTGACCACGTCAACCTCATCAAATGCATGGATGAAGGCAAGGACTGGACGCTGGAGCAGAAGGCAACGGATATCGTTCTGACGCCGGCAGCCTGCTATCCGCTTTATCCCACCGTCGCCAAGCGCGGGCCGCTGCCGCAGGGCGGCGGGCTTTACGACCTGCAATCCTATTGCTTCCGTCACGAGCCATCGGTGGACCCCGCCCGCCAGCAGCTTTTCCGCATGCGCGAATATGTGCGCATGGGCACTGAAGCCGATGTGATGGCGTTCCGCCAGCTCTGGATCGATCGTGGCACGGAAATGATGAAGAAGGTCGGGCTGCCGGTTGAAATCGACGTCGCCAACGACCCGTTCTTTGGCCGTGCAGGCAAGATGCTGGTCAACAACCAGCGCGACCAGAACCTGAAATTCGAACTGCTGATCCCGATCACGAGCGTGGAAAAGCCGACCGCCTGCATGAGCTTCAATTATCATCAGGATCAGTTTGGCGTGAAGTGGGGTCTCTCGCTCGACGACGGTTCGGTGGCCCACACGGCCTGTGTCGGCTTCGGGCTGGAACGCATCGCACTGGCGCTCTTCCATCACCACGGTCTGGATGTCGAAATCTGGCCGGAAAACATACGCAAGGAATTGTGGGGCTGATCGCACTCATGCAGGCTGTTTTTCCGAACATCGCGCCCGACCGTTACACGCCGCACGCCTTGCATGCCCAGACGCGTATCTGGCCGGAAACCAACTGCTATGTCGATCTTTGGATCGAAGTGCTGGCAACATTGGGCGTCGCCCCGGAAGCCATGCTCGGCTTCACGCTCACGCAGGATTTCGAGGGCGACCAGTTCACCTTCTTCAAGGTGCCTCTGGAAGACCTCGAAGCCCTTTACGGCGTGCGGGCGACGGAGCTTGCAATTTTCGACCGTGTGGAAAGCCATGTCGCCGAGCAGATCGCGCGCGGACGCCTCTGCATGGTCGAAATGGACAGCTATTTCATGCCGGATACGCATGGTGTCAGCTATCGTACTGAACATGGCAAGACCACCATCGCCATCAACCGCATGGATGTTGAAAACCGCCAGCTCGATTATTTCCACAATGGCGGTTTCTACCATCTCGAAGGCGAGGATTTCGATGGCGTTTTCCAGCGTCATCTGACGGATGCCGACCTGCCCTTCCTGCCCTATACGGAATTCGCCAAGTTTCCGAAGCACGCGCCGGACGAAGCCCATCAGCGACGCGTGGCTGCGATCCTTCTGCCACGCCATTTTGCGCGCAGGCCGAAGGACAACCCGATCCGTGCCTTTGCAAGCGTGTTCCCCGCTCAGGTGGAAACAATCGCGGAACGCCCGTTCGGCTTCTTCCATAAATATGCGTTCAACACGCTGCGCCAGCTCGGCGCCAATTTCGAACTTGCGGCAAGCCATCTGGAGTGGCTCGGACAAGGCCAGAGCTTTGCAACGGCCTCCGCCGATGCCTTGCAGATTGCGGAAACGGCAAAGGCGGTTCAGTTCCAGCTTGCCCGTGCCGTCATGCGCAAGAAGTTCGATGCACTGGGCGGAACGCTTCAACCGGCAGCAGATGCCTGGGATCGGCTGATGGCAGCGCTTGCAACGGAACTGGGTCGCGATGCCGCTTGAATTCAATCCGACGACCCGCCCGCTCTCGACCGGCTGGCGGCTCGTTCTCACCGGTCCGGATGCGGCGCAAACGCCGCATGACGTCAGGTCCGGTGAGGTGATCAAGGACGCACCGGTACCCGGCACGGTGGCGGAAGCTCTGGAAAAAGCGGGGCGCTTCGACCGAAACAATCCCCTTCCGCTCGACAATCAGGATGCCTGGTATTTCCTCGACCTAGACGAGACACCCGGCCCTGCCATGCTGCATTTGAGCGGGCTTGCCACCATCTGCGATGTCTTTCTCAACGACGAACTGCTGCTGCAAACCGACAGCATGTTTCTCAAACATGATCTGCCCGTCCCACTGACCGGCAAGGAGGAACTTGCGCTGTGTTTTCGCGCGCTCGCACCCCGTCTCAATCAAAAAGGCCCGCGTGCCCACTGGCGCACGCAGCTGATGAACACGCAAGGTTTGCGCCTCATCCGCACGACCGCGCTTGGCTATATGCCGGGCTGGTGCCCGGAAGTCCAAGCGGTGGGACCATGGCGTCCCGTCACAATCAGCCGCGCCCATACCGAAGCCATTTCAGGCATCGCCATTCGGGCAAGTTTGACCGAAAGCGGCAATGGGGAACTTGAAGCCAGTTTTACCTATAGCGGCGGCGCCGGAACGCTAACCCTCCATTGCGCAGGGCAACAGGCCCTTTGCGAGCGCCAGACCAGCGGCGAGTGGACTGCGAAGCTGACGCTCCCCAATGTTGAACCATGGTGGCCGCATACGCATGGTAATCCGGCGCTTTACGATGTTGAACTTTCGCTCGACGGCGAAATGCGCCTGCTGGGGCGCGCGGGCTTTCGCCGGATCGAGGTCGACCGCGGGCCGGACGGCAAGGGATTTGCACTCAAGCTCAACGGCGAAAAGGTTTTCTGTCGCGGTGCCGTATGGAGTTCTGCGGATATCATCCGCCTTCCCGGCAAACGCAGCGATTACCAATCGTGGCTGATGCTCGCGCAGGAAGCCGGCATGAACATGCTGCGGTTAAGCGGCATCACCGCCTATGAGACGCCGGATTTCTACGCGCTTTGCGACGAGCTTGGCATCATGGTGTGGCAGGACTTCATGTTCGCCAATTTCGATTATCCGGTGAAAGACGAGGCATTTGTCACGAAGGTGCAGGCAGAAGCGTCGCAGCTTCTTGCTGCCATCGGACCGGCGCCATCGCTGACCGTGCTTTGCGGCGGCAGCGAAACCTACCAGCAGGGCGCTATGATGGGCCTGCCGGAGACGACATGGAAAGGCCCGCTTACCGAGGAAATCCTGCCGGCTATCGCAGGCAAGATTTGCCCCGACATTCCCTATGTGCCGAATTCGCCCTGCGATGGCGCCCTGCCCTTCATCAGCAATGAAGGCGTCAGCCATTATTACGGCGTCAGCGCCTATTGCCGCCCGCTGGACGATGCGCGCCGGGCGGAAGTGCGCTTTGCAACCGAATGTCTGGCCTTCGCCAACGTGCCGGAAGCACGCACGCTGAAAACCCATCTTGATGTGCCGCCTGTGCACGATCCGCGCTGGAAGGCACGCGTGCCACGCGATCGCGGCGTATCCTGGGATTTCGAGGATGTGCGGGATAGCTATCTGGAGATGTTATACGGTTACGATCCGGCGCGGTTGCGACGCGAGGATGTTGAACAATATCTCCACCTTTCCCGCGCCGTCACGGCGGAAGTGATGGAAGCGACTTTTGCCGAATGGAGACGTCCGGGAAGCACCTGTTTCGGCGGGCTTGTCTGGATGTTTCAGGACCTTCTGCCCGGTGCCGGGTGGGGCATGATCGATGCGACCGGCGAACCCAAGCCGTCCTGGCACGGCCTCAAGCGTGCCTTTCGTCCGCAACAGCTTGTCTTGACCGACGAAGGCGTCAACGGCCTTGCGATTCATATTCTGAACGAACAGGCAGAATCCGCTGATCTTTCGCTTGAATTAGCTTGCCTGCGCGCTGGTTCGCAGCCGGTGGTTTCCGGTCGCCGCGATCTTTCGATAGGAGGTCGTTCAGCGATCACCATTCCGGCAACTGACCTGTTCGGCGCCTTCTTCGATGTCGCTTACGCCTATCGTTTCGGCCCTCCGGCGCATGACGTGACGGTGGCGCGACTGAAACGTAATGATATTACCATCGCCGAGGCGTTTCACTTTCCGCTCGGACGGACGAAGGCCTTTCACGACGCCGCCATCGAAGCCCTAATTGTGGAAGAGAACGGGAACTGGTTCCTTGATCTCAAAACACCGGTTCTGGCCCAATCCGTCAGCATCGACGCGGGCGACTGGCGCCCAGCCGACAACTGGTTTCACCTCGCCCCTAACGAGACGAAACGCATCACGCTTATCCCGCGCCACGAAACACCGGAAAAACCGTCCGGCGAAATTCGTATCGCTGGTTCGTCCCGGATCGTCTGGTTCTGACTATTTCAGGGCCAGGGAACGGATCGCGTCGATATAGATCTTGCGTGAATGTTCCGGTGTCAGATTGTGATCGGCATCGGGAATGATGGCGACCGACACATTGTCGAAGCCTTGCACGCCGCTGCCTGCCTGATCGAAATAGAAATTGAAATGCTCGCGCCCGGGGTCCTTTTCGGCATAGACCAGCGCCAGCGGCACCTCACGCTGTTTCAGTTCGTCAAAAGCCGAGTAGACCGCCCGCCCTTCCGCTGTGCGGCTGCGCAAAAGCTTGCGTGCCAGGCCGCGAATGCGCCCGGCCACCCCGCGTGTGAGGTTGCGCAGTATGGCGCGGATATCCAGTTCGCCACGGAGCAGGCGCTGGAACGTTTCGGCGCGCAAGGCGCGGCTGCCGTAATCCTCCAGCGTACGATTGCCTTCGCGAAGAGCCTCGTCGATCGAGCGTCCCGGCGCCCAGTAGAAGGTGACGGGATTGACCAGAACCGCGCCGCAAATGCGCTCGTCCTTAAGGGCCGTGTTAAATCCCAGGAACGCGCCGCTGCATCGCCCGGCAACAACCGGACGCCCCCAGCCGAGCGCGTCGAGATAGTCGAGAGCTTCTGCAACATCGGCCTCGGGGCTGTGGGTGTAAAGCACCTGTTCCGGCATGCCGGGGTTCGGTGGGCTGTCGCCCGCATTTGCAATATCGAAGCGCAGCGAAGCGACGCCTTCCCGTGCGAGCTTGCGCGCCATATCGACGGTCGTGCGTCCCCATCCAACGCGACGGTCGTAGGATGAGGAAAGGAACATGACCGTCCTGCCCTGCTGTTCGCCAGAAGGGGCACAGAGAACACCTGAAAGACGGTTTTCGGAACCGAAAGAAACAGGCGTTTCGATAAAACCGTCGCCCCGTAATGTGCCGCCCAGAGCGCTTTCGTCCGGCGTATTTTGCGCGGGCGTAGAACCTGCCAGCCCGGCCACCCAATCGACAAGCCGGCTCGCAACCTCCAGCGGCAGGCGCGAGATGACGGGGTTGGAGATCAGCTTGTCGTAATCGGCGAAGGCCTCAACCGTCACGTCGCTGCCAAGCTTTTCCAGATGGGCGGCCAGTTCTGCATCGTTGGGGCGATCCGTGCGCGCCAATAACAGACACCGGGGCGAAGGTTTTGCTTCCAGCGACAGGAGATTGATCTTCTTCACATCGGCGGCTACTTCCGGCTGCATCGTCAGGGAGGCGATGGAAACGCCGTTCCTGATCCTTTGCTCGTCCGTCAGTCCGAGATCGGCATCGACCATGCTCGACCAGACTGCCAGTTCACGGGTGTAGAACCGCCCGGAGATAACCGGTGCCAGAAGCGCCAGGGCCGCAACACCGTCGATCTGCGATGCCGTTTCGGCAGCAACGGCTCCTCCGAGGCTTTGCCCGATGATAACGACACGGCTTGCCCCCGACAGGGCGCGCGCTTTCCGGGCGGCCTCGACCAGCGTATCGCGCCAGAGACCCAAACCTTTGGAAAAATCGATGTCGTCGCGCCCGTCGCCGGTGCCCGGCCAGTCGAAACGGAAGGAACTTATGCCCTGCGCTGCAAGTCTGTCCGCGATGATGCGCCAGAACTTCCGCGTCGTACAGAGTTCCTCCAGCCCCCAGGGGCTTGCAAACAAGACGACCGTATCCAGAGCTTCACCAATGGGCCGCTGATAAAGCCCGAGCGTATCGCTGAAGACGAGAGGGCTGGCGGCAGACCGGATGGTATTTGCCGATTGCCTGAAGGATGTTGCGTTTTCCACCCTGTCATCCATGCCCGATGCATCCCCAATCTCAGAAGTACCCTCTGCAATAATGGAAATCGTGCCCGGCACAAGGATTTATCGCACTGATTGAAAAACATAACCCCACCGCACGTCGAGCGCGGCAGGGTTGCAACAGGTGAAGCTGAGTAAAATCGCTCCTAGAAATGAGAAAGATCAGGCCGCAGGCTTGGTCTTTTCGCCTTCCAGCAGTTTCTCGTGGCGCAGCAGCATGCCGTAGAGATCGCGCGGCTCGTCGGGGTCTGCAAGCAGGTCCAGCTGCTCATAGAGGCCGGTATCCTTCAGCTTGTCGCGCACATAGCGCAATGCCGAAAAATCTTCCGTGGCGAAACCAACGGAGTCGAACAGCGTGATCTGTCGGGCATCCTTGCGACCGGTGATCTTGCCGGTGATGACTTCCCAAAGCTCATTGACCGGATAATCTTCCGGCAATTGCTGGATTTCGCCTTCGATGCGGGTCTGCGGCGGATATTCGACAAAGATGTCGGAACGGCGCAGGATATCGCCGTGCAGTTCCGTCTTGCCGGGACAATCGCCGCCAACCGCATTGATGTGTACGCCAGCGCCGACCATGTTGTCGGTCAGGATCGTCGCATTGGCCTTGTCAGCGGTGACAGTGGTGATGATATCCGCGCCTTCGACAACCTCTTCGATCGTCTTGCAGGCGACGATGTCGAAACCGGCACCCCGCAGGTTGCGAATGCACTTGGCGGTGGCTTCCGGATCGAGATCGTAAAGACGAAGCTTGTCGACGCCGAGCAGCGCCTTGAATGCCAGAGCCTGGAATTCGCTCTGCGCGCCATTGCCGATAATGGCCATCGTGCGCGAGTTCTCACGCGCCAGATGCTTTGCAGCGACCGCCGAAGTCGCAGCCGTGCGCAGCGCGGTCAGGATGGTCATTTCGGTCAGCAGCATCGGATAGCCGCTGCCCACATCGGCCAGCACGCCGAAGGCGGTGACGGTCTGGAGACCTTCACGCGTGTTTTTCGGATGGCCGTTCACATATTTGAAGCCGTAAAGCGTACCATCGCTCGTCGGCATCAGCTCAATCACGCCTTCCTTCGAGTGCGACGCCACGCGCGGCGTCTTGTCGAAGTTTTCCCAGCGACGGAAATCTTCTTCGACATAGTCGGCAAGTTCCTTGAGGAAGGTTTCCACGCCGACGGACAGCACCAGCTTCATCATATGATCGACGCTGACGAAGGGGACGATATTGAGGTTCGGTTGGGTCATCATTGCTCCTTGAGCATGTTTCAATAACTAATCGTCGGGCGGTCCATGACACTGCGGCCAAGCAGGCTCGCCATCAGGTCCACCATGACGGTGGCGGTACGTCCGCGTTCATCGAGAAAGGGATTGAGTTCGACGAGATCGAGGCTCGTCACCAGCCCGCTGTCGTGCAGCATTTCCATGATGAGATGCGCTTCGCGGAAGGTTGCGCCGCCCGGGACCGTGGTGCCGACGGCAGGCGCGATGGACGGGTCGAGGAAATCGACGTCGAGACTGACATGAAGAAGGCCGTCTTCGGCTTTCACGCGCTCAAGGAAGCGGCGCAGCAAGGCCGCAACGCCGTGCTCATCGATCAGGCGCATATCATAGACGGCGACTTCGGTTTTCTTGATTGCTTCCCGTTCCGCCGGATCGACGCTGCGAATGCCGAGCATGCAGACATTGGCAGGGTCAACCGGTGCGGCGAGCTTCGGGAAATAGCCTTCGAAGCCTTTCTGGCCGGTGTAATAGGCAACGGGCGTTCCGTGCAGATTGCCGCTGGTTGTCGTTTCCAGCGTGTGAAAATCCGTGTGGGCATCGAGCCAGAGCACGAACTGCTTGCGTCCCTTTTCAGCCGCACGGCGCGCAATGCCCGGAACGGTACCGGCGGCAAGAAGGTGATCGCCACCGAGGAAGATCGGGAAACCATCCGCACTTTCGCGATAGGCGGCTTCGCTGATTGCCTCGATCCAGGCAACGGCATGGGGCAATGCCTTGATTGCTGGGTTCGGATGCTCCAGCGGCCGCTGGACGGCCGGTGCGAGATTGCCGAGATCGGTAAACTCATGGCCGAGTTCCTCGATAGCCGAAGCAATGCCCGCGGCACGATAGGAATCGGGGCCCATATTGCAGCCCACGCGGCCGGTACCTTCCTGAACGGGCAGTCCCAGAATCTTGCAATGCATAAAGTGGGGTCCTTCTGAATATCCAGATCAAGATTCACCATTTACGCTTGGCGATGTGAAGCAACCGGATTGGCAATTTTATCGGTTTGGTTTATCAGAATGTCGGTTTGGCTTTTCAAAATGGAGAAAGCATGGACGATCTGGATGAAAAGCTGATTACGCTTTTGCGCCATAACGGGCGACGCAGCATTTCGGATATTGCTATCGATCTCGGTGTTTCGCGGGCAACCGTGCGGGCTCGCATGGAGCGGCTGGAAAATTCCGGCGATATCATCGGCTATACCGTAATCCTGCGCTCGGATGCTGTCGATCTGCCGGTGCGCGGCATCATGATGATCGAAATCGAAGGCCATGTGGCCGACCGTGTGGTCAAGGCGCTTGGCGGCTTTTCGGAAATATCGGCAATCCATACCACCAATGGCCGCTTCGATCTGGTGGTGGAACTGGGTGCTGCCACGCTCACCGATTTCGACGCTGTCCTGCGCCGCATCAGGCTGGTGCCGGGCATCAAGGCCAGCGAAACCAATCTGCTGCTGGCCACACCGCGCTCCACACGTGCAAGGCTCTGATAACAAAAACCCGGCATTTTCGCCGGGTTTTGTATTCTCGTGATCAGGCAAGCACGGGATAATCCGTATAACCCTTGGCGCCACCGCCATACATATGCTGCTGGTCGAGTTCGTTCAGCGGCGCATTGTCCTTAAGGCGACGCACGAGGTCCGGATTGGCAATGAAGGGCTTGCCGAAAGCCACGACGTCAGCGCGACCGCTTTCGACTTCCTCTTCGGCAAGCGCGCGGTCGTAACCATTATTGACCATCCACGCCGCCTTGCCCCCCGCATCGCGATAGACCTGCTTGAGACGCGCATAATCGAAGGGCTGCGGTCCCTGCTGGAAATCGCGCGGACCACCCGTCGCGCCTTCAATGATATGGATATAGGCCAGACCGTATCCCGCCAGTTTCTCGACCACATAATCGAACAGCGGCTGCGGATCGGGATCGGAGGCATCATTGGCTGGCGTGACCGGCGAAAGACGTATACCGACTTTGCCTGCACCGGCCGCCTTCGTCACGGCGTCGACGACTTCAAACAGGAAACGGGCGCGATTTTCGATCGAGCCGCCATATTCATCGGTACGGTGATTGCTGCCCGAACGGAGGAACTGGTCGATCAGGTAACCGTTGGCCGCATGGATTTCCACACCATCGAACCCCGCCACTTCAATCGCATCCCTCGCAGCCTTGCCGTAGGTGGCGACGATTTCCGGCAGTTCGCTCTTGTCCAGGGCGCGCGGTTCGGAGGTCGGCGCGAAGCCGCCCGTGCCGTCAGGCTGAACAAGATAGGTCTTCGACTTGGCCGTGATCGCGGAAGGCGCGACCGGCTGGCCACCATTCGGCTGCAATGTGGTGTGTGAAATACGGCCCACATGCCACATCTGCACGACGATCTTGCCGCCTGCGCTGTGCACAGCGTCGGTCACGCGCCTCCAGCCAGCGAGCTGTTCAGCGGAATAGAGACCCGGAACATCGGCATAGCCCTGTCCCTGATGGCTGATCGGCGTTGCCTCGGTGATGATGAGGCCGGCACTCGCGCGCTGTTCGTAATAGGTGACGTTGAGGTCGTTTGGCACGGCGCGCGGCGAACGATTGCGCGTCAGGGGAGCCATGACGATGCGGTTTGCAAGCTTGAGATCGCCTACGGTAACGGGATCGAACAATGAAGCCATGGATACATTTCCTTCAAGTGGGAAAGATTGGGCAAGTGGGAGAGGTCGGGTTCAGGATGGATTAAAGATCGGAAAGGGCTTTGACGAAGGCGGCTATCGCCTCCTCGTCTCGCTTGTAGAAAGTCCATTGCCCGACGCGGTGGGGCGTGATTAGCCCCGCTTTGGTCAATACGGACAAATGGGCGGAAACGGACGACTGGGAGAGGCCGCACCGTTCGAACTGGCCCGCGCACACGCCCATCTCCAGAGGCATGTGCTGGCCGGAGAAATGATTCTCCGGCTCCTTGAGCCAGCTCAAAATGTCGAGACGCACAGGATTGGCGAGCGCTTTTAATATCTCGTCCAGAGGTATAGGCTGAACATCCGACATCGCAGTCACCTCGCTGATCTTCCAATGCGTATCGTCATTACCCGATATAAGTATTGCTAAAATCCGATTTAAAAAGATGCAGGCAGTTCACATCGCCGTGAACACGAACGCTGACGCCTTTCCTGTGGAACATCGATACTGCCTTGATTGCGCCGAACCGGCATCCGACTATGTTCGGCGTGACTATTAAGAAATGGAAGTTACATGGCCGATATTACCAAGCGCATTGCCGGGATCATCGCGGCGGAAATCAACGCAAAGCCGGATCAGGCGCTCGCCGCCATCGGCCTGCTGGACGAAGGCGCGACCGTGCCTTTCGTCGCCCGCTACCGTAAGGAAGTCACCGGCGGCCTTGACGATACGCAGTTGCGCCAGCTTTCCGAACGCCTCGCCTATCTGCGCGAACTGGAAGCCCGTCGCGCTTCGATCCTGGAATCGATTGGCGGTCAGGGAAAACTGACGCCTGAGCTGGAGCTGAAGATCGCAGGTGTGGCAACCAAGGCCGAGCTTGAAGATCTTTATCTGCCCTATAAGCCGAAGCGCCGCACCAAGGCGGAAATCGCCCGTGAGCGCGGCCTCGGTCCGCTTGCCGAGGCCATTCTGACGGACCGCAAGCTTGTGCCTGTCGAAATCGCGGCGCAATACATCACCGCCGATGTTCCCGACGTAAAGGCAGCGCTCGATGGCGCGCGCGACATCATTGCCGAAGGCTTTGCGGAAAACGCCGAGCTGATCGGCAATCTGCGCAACTATCTCAAGGAGCGCGCAGTTCTCCGCTCCCGGGTTGTCGATGGCAAAGAGGCCGCTGGCGCGAAGTTCTCCGACTATTTCGACCATTCCGAACGTTGGGCAAATGTTGCGGGCCACCGGGCCCTCGCCATGCTGCGCGGGCGCAACGAGGACTTTCTGTCGCTCGACATCGAGATCGACGCCGACGATACCTCGCCTGTGAAGCCGGTCGAACGCAAGATCGCCGCCGCCTATAATATCGGCGGAACGCTTCCCGGCGACCGCTGGCTGATGGAAGTTGCAGGCTGGGCATGGCGCGTGAAACTTTCGCTGTCGCTGTCTCTCGACCTGATGCGCGACCTGCGCGAGCGTGCCGAAGAAGAAGCCATCAACGTCTTCGCCCGCAACCTCAAGGATCTGCTGCTCGCAGCACCTGCCGGTTCGCGCGCCACGATGGGGCTCGATCCGGGCATCCGCACCGGGGTCAAGGTAGCGGTGGTCGATGGTACGGGCAAGTTGCTCGACACGACGACGGTCTACCCTTTTCCGCCAAAGAACGACGTGCGCGGCACACAAGCCGAACTTGCAAGCCTGATCCGCAAGCATAAGGTCGAATTGATCGCCATTGGCAACGGCACCGGCAGCCGCGAAACCGAACGGCTTGTCATCGACATGCTTTCCGACATGCCAGCGCCAAAACCGCTGAAAGTCATCGTGTCGGAAGCAGGCGCATCGGTCTATTCAGCATCCGAAACCGCAGCCGCCGAATTCCCGCAGCTCGACGTGTCGTTGCGCGGCGCCGTTTCCATTGCGCGGCGTCTCCAGGACCCGCTGGCCGAACTGGTGAAGATCGAGCCGAAATCCATCGGCGTCGGCCAGTATCAGCACGATGTCGATCAATCCCGCCTGGCGCGTTCGCTCGATGCAGTGGTCGAAGATGCTGTGAACGCGGTCGGCGTCGATCTCAATACGGCTTCCGCTTCATTGCTGGCGCGTGTTTCGGGTCTAGGAAAGTCGCTCGCCGAAGCAATCGTGGCGCACCGCGATGAAGCCGGAGCCTTCAAGAACCGCAAGGAGCTTTTGAAAGTCGCACGGCTCGGCAACCGCGCTTTCGAACAATGCGCGGGCTTCCTGCGCATTTCCAACGGCACAGAGCCGCTCGATGCCTCCTCCGTTCACCCGGAAGCCTATGGCGTCGCCAAGAAAATCGTCGCCGCTTGCGGTCGCGATGTGCGCAGCCTGATGGGCGACAGCGCAACTCTCAAGGCGCTCGACCCCCGTCTTTTTGTCGATGAGCGCTTCGGCCTGCCGACCGTGCGGGACATCATTGCCGAACTTGACAAGCCGGGTCGCGATCCGCGCCCGGAGTTCAAGACCGCGACCTTTGCCGATGGCATTGATGACATCAAGGACCTGAAGCCCGGCATGCTGCTTGAAGGAACGGTGACCAATGTCGCGGCCTTCGGTGCATTCGTTGATATCGGCGTGCATCAGGACGGACTTGTCCATGTTTCGCAGCTTGCGGACCGTTTCGTCAAAGACCCGCATGAAGTAGTCAAGGCTGGCGATGTGGTGAAGGTGCGCGTGACTGAAGTGGATGTGCCTCGCAAGCGCATCGGCCTGACGATGAGAAAGGACGGCGGCGAAGCCCCTGCCCCACGCGGGAATGCAGGCCGAGATCAGCGACCCGCCAAGAACTTCACACCGCAACGCAAACAGGAGCAGCCATCGACCGGCGGCTTCGGCGCAGCATTGCTCGAAGCGATGAAGAAGAAATAGAGACAGCGAACGGCTTTTACGAACTTATGTAAAAGCCGTCAGCTTGCTGCTGGTTGCAAGGGGCGATGGATTTGCCCTGAAATCCTTCGACCAACGGCAATCATCGGCTTTTCCACATAGCGATACGTTAAGATCGAAACCGCGAAGGATGCAATCACGCACAATGCCATTGTTATGAGATCGCTTATAGCGCCTGTCGGCGGCAGGAACAGGTAGATCGTCCAGCAGACCGGAACGTGAAACAGATAGATCGAATAACTTATCTCACCGGTTGAGGATAAAAGCTTGGATTGCGGTCTCATCGTCCAGAGTGACAGAAGAAAGACGGAATAAGCAGCAAGATAAGATGCAATGACAGGCAATTTTCCCACGATGAAAAACGTGTCGTTTCGAGCAAGGGAAAAGTCTCCAATCAAGACAATGATGCCCATTTGTACAATAATCAGCACCAGAGCCGCCGATAAGGTGCCCCTTTCTTTCTCAATGACGGTAAGACGAAGCAACAATCCGCAAAACAGGAACGATAGATGAAGCCCGATATAGATAACGGGCAGATTGATGCCGAGAGAACGTAGCACAATCGGCCCACCCGTTGAAAGCGCCAACAATAATCCGGCAGCCAAGATCAGCATCGGTTGGCGCAAAATTCCAGCCATGAAGGCCACGGCGATCAAGATATAGAAGATTAGTTCGATAAAAAGCGTCCAGTAAACGCCAGAAAGCCAAGGCTGTCCGAATGCATTCGCCGCCATTGTCGCATTGGCTAGCAGCGTTTTCAGTTCAGGGGCACCGCCCGTAAACACCAGATAACCATACATGAAAATCAAAGACAGCCAGAACGCCGGGTAAAGACGGAAAAAACGTCCGATTGCAAATCGTCTGATCGGCTGGAGCTGGTCGCTCTTGATACTGAAAGGCACCACAAAACCGCTGATCAGGAAAAACAATACAACGTCAAAACGGCCAAAATCGAAACTGGAAATTATTGAGTTAAGAGAACCAATCAGGGTCGTATTCAGATTTGACGCCTCTCGGAGAAAGTCGCCAAGAATGTGATGAAACAAAACTGATATAGCCGCGATTGCACGCAAGCCATCGATATTGGAAAACCGCGCTGCCCCCATGTTTCTCCAGAGCCCCCACACGAAACATCGTATCTGGCATATATCAGTATATTTTACACTACAAGTTGAATATCCTAAATCTTGTTACCTATCGGAAAGCCGGTTGAGGCTTTTCTCACCGGCATGTCAGCGGTGGGAATGATCCAGCCGTTGCGGATGGCGACGCGTACCTCATCGCCCTCTTCCAGCCGCACGAGATCGCGCACCTCGAAATGCAGATGAATATCCGGCTTTGCGACCGGCGATGCCTCAATGCGCGAACCGCCGCCCCGATAAACCGAGCGCTTGACCCGCACCGGAATGCCGCCGGTTTCGGTCAATGTCAGGTCCTCTGCCCGAACGCAGAGCTGCGCATTGGCGCGTGGCATTTCCGTGCCTGAACAACGCACCTGTGCGCGGCTGCCCAACACCAGCGCTTCGCAATGGCCACGTTCGGCAAAAGAAAGCACCTCCGCAGGTAATACCATGCCGTGGGCGATGAAGGACGCGACCATTGCGCTCGCCGGCTCCTCATAGAGCTTGCGGGGCGTGTCGAACTGCTGAAGCCTGCCATGGTCCAGCACCGCAATCCGGTCGGCGAGCGCCATGGCCTCAGCCTGATCGTGAGTGATGTAAATGATCGTGGTACCCGTGCGCTTGTGAAACGCCGCGAACTCGTCTTCCATCGAAGCACGCAGATGCACGTCGAGATTGGCGAGGGGTTCGTCGAAAAGGACGAGAGACGGTGCAGCCACCAGACAGCGAGCCAGCGCAACACGTTGCCGCTGACCGCCCGAAAGATTACCTGGGCGTCGATCACCGAAACCGGCGAGATCAACGAGCGCCAGCGCCTCGTTCACGCGGCGTTCGCGCTCGGCCCTGGCAACCTTTGCCACCCGCAGACTGTAACCGACATTCTCGGCCACGGTCATATGCGGCCAGAGCGCATAATTCTGAAATACGATACCGACCTGCCGCTTTTCGGGCGGCACGCTGCCACCAATATGAGAAACGCGGCTGTCACCAATGTGGATTTCACCGCCATCGACATCTTCAAATCCCGCGATCATGCGAAGAAGCGTGGTCTTGCCGCAGCCCGATGGTCCGAGGATGGCAACAAACTCGCCATCCTTCACATCGAGAGACACGCCGGACAAGGCCTGAAACTCATTGAAGGCCTTGGAAACAGAAGCGATTTTCAGTCGCGCCATGGCAGCACTCCGTTTGGAAGACGCCGCGCAAACAGATTGGTTGCAAGCATCAGCATGAATGTCACCGCAACAGCCAGCATGGAGATGGCTGCTGCATAGGCGGAATCGCCCGCCTGTTCGAAAGAAAACATCACCACCCCCAGCGTTTCCGATCCCGACGCCCAGAGAAGCGCTGAAACCGTCAACTCACAGAAAGCGGTCATGAAGATGAGCACGCCGCCCGAAAGCGTCGCCGGTGCGACGAGGGGAAATATAATGGTGCGCAGGCGATAGAAAAGCCCCGCGCCTGCAACACGCGCGGCCTCCTCCATCGCACGGTCGATCTGATGCAACCCGGCGACAGTCGGCCGCAGAGCCAGCACGAAGAAGCGCGCAAGATAGGCAAACAGGATGATCCAGAGCGTGTTGTAAAGACTGACGCCAATCACCGGCAGCGGTTTCAAAAACAGAAGCAGACAGGCAATCGCCAGCACCACGCCTGGCAGGGCATACGGCATTTCGGCTGCAAAATTGAGGATCGGCGTCCAGCGACGCTTGCGCCATGCCAGCATATAGGCGAGCGGAACGGCGATCAGGACAGCGAAGAACGCTGCCGAGAGTGACAGGACCACGCTATTGCGAAACGCGCGCGCGGCACCGGCATGTTCCATAAGGACGAAGCGGAAATTTTCGACTGTCGCGGTCGCAAAGGTCAGCGGCACGCCGTAAGCCGGAACCAGAGCGGAAAGCGTGAGCCCGATCAGCGGCAGGAAGAGTACGACCACGATCAGCAGCCAGGCCGAGACTTCCACCGGCACGCGCCAGCGGCCAAGCGCAAAGGGAGCGGCTGGCAGAGACGTCGAGACAATGCGGAAATCACGTCTGCGGGACGCATATTCCTGCGCAGCAATACCAGCCATGGCAATGAGGCCGATCAGCACGGACAACACGGCGACGCCCGAAAGCACAGACGGTCCGCCGCCCGCAAGACGCTGATAAATCAGCGTCGGCAAAACCAGATAATTCGACGGTATGCCGAGAAATGCCGGAATGCCGAAATTCCCCACGCAGGAAACGAAGGCCAGCGCGGCAGCACCGATAATCGACGGCGTCATCAGCGGCAGGATGATGGTGCGTAACACGGTCCATTTTCCGGCACCGGCGCTAAGTCCCGCTTCCACCAGTTCGCGTGGCAGTTTGCGCAAACCTGCGCGCACGATCAGGAAAACCAGCGGGCCGTATTGAACGCCCAGCAAAAAGATGATGCCCCAGACGGAATAGAGCGGGTTGCGGCTGCCAAGCGGCGGCGCGATCCCCACAATCTTGAGGAACTGGCTTGATGGCCCGAAAAGCTGGAGCCAAGCCAGCGCCGTTACCTGCGGAGCGATCAAAAGTGGAGTGACATAGAAAAGCACGAAGACATTGCGGCCGCGCATGTTTGTCAGCCCGACGAGCAATGCCGCGACAATGCCGAACACCAGCGCCAGCAGGGTCCCGCCAATGCCGATCTGCAACGAATGCCATGTCGCAACCCAGGTCGACTGGCTTCCGAGTGTCTCCACCAGCGCCGAAGTCGAAAGCTGCCCCTGCGGCGCGACCAGTTCGACCAGCAGCCTGCCCATCGGCAGAAGCGACAGAACCGCCACGATCAGTGTTATGCCAGCAATCAGGGCCGCATCGCGGCCCTGAAGGTCTCTCATGATGCGCATGAGATGCCTTATCCGCCAAACAGCTCGGAGAACTGCTTCTTGTCGGCATCAGTCTGATCGAGAACCTTCTGGGTGTCGATAGACATGATGTTGATCTTGGTGCCTTCCGGCAGCCAGGCAGGACGGCCAACGCCGTCCTTGGCAGGCAGATAACCCTGCTCGAGCGCCAGCTTCTGGCCGTCATCCGACAGGATGAAATCCACGAACTTCTTGGCGCCATCGACATTCTTGGCGGTTGCCATGATCGCGACCGGTTCAGTCACCGCGGGCACGCCTTCCGACGGGAATACGAACTCGATCGGCGAACCCTTGGCCTTGGCGTTGAGCGCCATGAAGTCCACCAGGATACCGTATGGCTTTTCGCCACTCGCAACCGACTTCAGCACAGCGCCATTGCCTTTGACGCTTGCCAGCTCATTGGCCTTGAGGTTCTTGAAGTAATCCCAGCCCAGATCCTTGTTGAGCGCGAAGCCACTCAGCAGATAGGCGGCAGCGCCGGAGTAAAGCGGGCTCGGCATGACAACCTGACCCTTGTAGTCGGCCTTGGCAAGATCGGCCCAATGTTCAGGCTTCTGCGCGGCACCCGTATTGTAGGCGATGCCCGTGGTGATCAGTTTGGAACCGAAATAAGTCTTGTCGGCATCGTAGCTATCTGCGGCGAAACCATCGACCTTGGCCTCTGGATAAGCAAGCAAGCGCTTGTCCTTCTTGAGGCCTTCCATCGTCACCGCATCCGCAATGAGAAGAACGTCGGGCTGCGGTGCGCCAGCCGCAAATTCGGCAGCAAGCTTGGTGAGGAGTTCGCTCGTGCCCGAGCGGAAAATCTGCACATCCGTATCGGGATTGGCCTTGCGGAACGCTTCAACCGTTTTGGTCGCATCCGCTTCCGGCTGCGAGGTATAAAGCGTCAGCGTATCGGCCTGCGCCACGGCGATGGAAAGAGCAAGAAGCGCAGGTACGACAGCGGCCCGCTTCAGCATCTTGTTCATGGGATTCGCTCCTCGAATTTCTGTGTAATGTTCGCCAGCATGACCAGCGATGCCGGTGCGATCCTGACGCGTGCGAAGTGATAACGCGCAGATACTGCCATGGCGATAGGCACGATCATTTCCATTCATGGTGCACCTGTCAAACATCCTGCAACGTGAAACCGGAAAAGCAAAAGCCTTCCGGCGGAATCATTCCATCGGAAGGCTTGTAAGGCATTGAGGCAGTTGCCGAACAGCCATCCGTTTCTCCTGATTTGGAGAGATGCGGATGGCATTAGAGGAATTGCACTGCGGTTTTATGACAGCCGCAAACCTATCCCCGGCGAACCGGTCGGCAGATCAGATAACGATCTCGGCGACATGCGCAATCTGTGCGCCAGCCTCGTAATAGGCTTCGCGCAGACCACGGAAATTCTGTTCCTTCGGATCGCTGACCGGCAGCGGCAGGTCGTCTTCCTTGATCTCGCCTGAAACGAGTTGCGAAAGCAGTTTTCCGAAGACAGTACCCGGCGCGATGCCGCGGCCATTATAACCGGAGAACCCGACGACATTGCGCGCCAGGCGATGGAATTTCGGCAGGCTGTCATCGGTCATGCCGATCTTGCCATACCATTCGGCTTCGAACTCGACTTCGCCGATTTGCGGGAACAGTCGCTTCAACGACTTCTTGGCCCATGCCTTGTGCACGGCAGCACCCGTGTTGCGCAGCGCACCGACGCTGCCGAACACCAGGCGGCCTTGGCTGTCAAAACGGAAGGACGAAAGCACTTCCTTCGTATCCCATACACCCTGACGCTCCGGCAGAATGCTCTTCTTGAGATTGTCCGACAGCGGCTTCGTAGCCATGTTGAAATATGGCAGATGAACCAGTTCGGCGCGAACTTCCGCCCACGGCGCATTGGTATAGGCGTTGGTTGCCACCACGACCCAGTTGGCCGTCACGGAACCCTTGGCGGTCTTGACCACCCACTTGCCGTTCTTTTCCTCAGCGCCGGTCACGGGGCTTCCGGTAAAGATGGTCGCGCCAGCGGCAACGGCGGCATGGGCAAGCCCGCGCACATAGGCCAGCGGCTGGATCGTACCGGCGCGCAGATCGAGCAGCGACCCGGCATAGGCTTTCGTGCCGACCTTGGCTTCGGTTTCTCTCGCATCGAGCAGCTTTACATTCGCGCCACGGCGCGCCCACTGCTCATAACGATCTTCAAGTTCTTTCAGACCCTTCTTGCCGACGGCGCAATGAAGCGTGCCCTGCTTCTCGACTTCACAGGCAATCTTGTGTTTCTCGATAATCTCAAAAACCAGCTTCGGCGCATTGCCGAGGACATCGAGCAGACGGTCGCCATATTTCTGGCCAAGCACGCCGGGCAGATCATCCGGCATGACCCACATGCCCGCGTTCACCAGACCGACATTGCGTCCCGAACCGCCATATCCGATCTCGATGCCTTCAAGCACGATGGCCCGCGTGCCTTTTTCGGCCAGATGCAAGGCCGTCGACAGGCCGGTGAAGCCGCCGCCCACGATCACCACGTCCGCAGTCAGATCACCTTGCAGCGCAGTCGTCTTGGGAGCAGCAGGGGCGGTCTTTTCCCAAAGACCATGGGAGCGCGGATCGTTCAGCATTGAGACAACCAATTCATACCGAGCATTTCCAGCAAAAGTGTGAAGCGGTTTTGCGTTCGGAAATGCGTAAAAACAAACAGTTAGAGCGGTTCCCGGTCTTTTTCATGATCGACCGCTCTCGTGGAATACGGGCGCACTGCCCGGTTGTTTCTATTTCACGCCGCGAAAGCCGCTTGGACAGCGTTATTTGCGCAACAATTCATTCCGGTTTGGAATGAACCAGCATCGAATAATCCGTATTTCCAACCTGCCCGGCAATCCACTGACAGAAGACCTGCGTCAGCGGGTTTTCCAGTTTTCCTTCCGGGACAACGAGATAATATTCATTCTCGGTCCGCATCGGCTTCTCGAAAAGCATGACCAGTTCACCGCTGCGCAATTCCTGCTCGATCAGATAAAGCGGCAGAAGCGCGAAACCCAGCCCAGCCAATGCGGCACCTATAACCATCGAGAACTGGTCGAAACGGTGGCCGCGATAGGCCGTCTGTCCTTCAACGCCGCAGCTTTCAAACCATTGCGCCCACATTTTGGGTCGTGTCGCAAGATGCAGCAAAGGTTCGTTTTCAAGTTCTTCCGGCGCGGACGGATGACGTGCCTTCAACAGGCTTGGACAAGCAACCGGCACAATAACCTCACTACACAGGAAAGTGCAGGTGGCGTGAGCCCAGACTGGCTGTCCGTAATGAATGGCCAGATCGAAGGGCTGTTCCTCGAAATCGAAAACGCCGGAACGCGACGCCACATTCAACGCGATCCCCGGATGCTTCTCGACGAAATCGGGAATGCGCGGCATCAGCCAGCGCGTGCCGAATGTCGGCAGGGTCGCCACACTGAAAGAAGAGGTGGACTGCGCCGAAGCCATGGCGCGCAACATCGTATCCTCTGTCTGGTTGAGAAGACGCCGCACCTCCGGCAGAAACTTGCGACCGGCATCGGAAAGCAGAATGCGCTGGCGAATACGCTCGAACAGCAGCACGCCGAGCTGGCTTTCGAGATCCTTGATCTGACGGCTGACAGCGCTTTGGGTGAGATTGAGCTCATGCGCAGCCTGGGTGAAACTTCCGTGACGGGCAGCACATTCAAAGGCTTGCAGCGTGGCGATGTCCGGGATCAGTCTTCTGCTCAGCTTCATTCCATTCTCGCATTAACATAGTTGCTTTCGTCGCAAGCATAACCGCAAAACGGTCTATATGATACATTTTCATCATAATCCATGCATGATCCTCCCAAACAAGACATGCGCCACCCGAAGATGCCCCACTCGACGGAAATTTTCGCCATGAAAGACCAGAAATTCGTTTCGCCGGACGCCATTCGTTCCGCCTTCTCGGCTGCGATGTCTGCCATGTACAAGCAGGAAGTGCCTGCTTATGGCACATTGATGGAACTCGTTGCCGATGTGAACGCCAAGGTGCTGGCGGATGACAGCCACCTGCATGAACGCCTGACGGAAACAGATTCGCTTGAGCGCATCTCGGAAGAGCGCCACGGCGCAATCCGTCTCGGCACTGCTGCCGAGCTTTCCATGATGCGCCGTGTGTTCGCGGTCATGGGCATGTTCCCGGTCGGCTATTACGATCTGAGCGCCGCTGGCGTTCCGGTCCATTCGACAGCCTTCCGCCCGGTCGCCGATGCAGCGCTGAAACACAACCCGTTCCGCGTCTTCACCTCGCTTCTGCGCCTTGACCTCATCGCCGATGAAAAGCTGCGCGCTGAATCGGAGGAAGTTCTCTCCAAGCGCAACATCTTCACCGCTGGCGCCATCGCGCTCGTCGAAAAGGCGGAAGCTGAAGGCGGCCTCAACGATGAAGATGCTAAAGCCTTTGTGGCTGAAGTGCTGGAAACCTTCCGCTGGCACGATCACGCCAATGTCAGCGCCGAACTTTATCATCGCCTGCATGACGCACATCGCCTGATCGCTGATGTCGTTTCCTTCAAGGGTCCGCATATCAACCATCTGACGCCGCGCACGCTCGACATCGACGCCGTGCAGGCCCAGATGCCGGAACGCGGCATCAACCCGAAAGCCGTTGTTGAAGGCCCGCCAACCCGCAAGTGCCCGATCCTCCTGCGCCAGACCTCTTTCAAGGCGCTGGAAGAAGAAGTATCTTTCGTCAACCCGGACGGAACCTGGACACCGGGCTCGCATACCGCCCGTTTCGGCGAGATCGAACAGCGCGGCGTGGCGCTCACGCCAAAGGGCCGTGCGCTTTACGACAAGCTTCTCAACGACACCCGCGCTATTGCCCGCCCTGCCCCGGACGGCTCGAATGCGGCTGAATATGTGAAGGCGCTGAGCGATACTTTCGCGGCCTTCCCCGATACATGGGCTGGCGTGCGTGAGGAAGGCCTCGGCTACTTCGCCTATTCGGTCAAGGATGCGGCACGTCTTGCAGCTTTCAAGCCGGATACCGATATCGAGGCTCTGATTGAAGCAGGCGCAGTTCAGTTCGACCCGATCATCTATGAAGACTTCCTGCCGGTCAGCGCTGCCGGTATATTCCAGTCCAATCTGGGCGACGACGAAACGCAGGATTTTGTTGAAAGCCCCAACCAGAAGCGTTTCGAGGATGATCTGGGCGCGAAAGTGCTTAATGAATTCGAGCACTATGCCCGCATCGAACGCGAATCCATCGAAGCCGTTCGAGCAGGCCTGAAGGGCCTCGAAGCGGCGGAATAAACGCATAACCCCGAAAAGTTGCGAACTTCTCGGACAGGATTATGCGCAAACAACTCATACAGAGAGGAAAGCCATGAACACCGCTGTTAGAAAAATCGACGTGAAGAAGGAAGCCGCCGATCTGCTTTCCAAACTCGGCGTGGATGCATCCGCCTATACCGGTGGCAACCTTGCCGGTTTCAGCCCTGTTTCGGGCGAACAGATTGCTGCGGTCAAGACCCACAGCAAGGAAGATGCCGTCAAGATCATCGACAAGGCCGACGAAGCCTTCCGCGCCTGGCGCAACGTTCCAGCCCCAAAGCGCGGCGAGCTGATCCGCCTGCTCGGTGAAGAGCTGCGTGCTTCCAAGGAAGATCTTGGCCGTCTCGTTTCGCTCGAAGCTGGCAAGATTCCTTCGGAAGGCCTCGGCGAAGTGCAGGAAATGATCGACATCTGCGATTTCGCGGTCGGCCTGTCCCGCCAGCTCTACGGTCTCACCATCGCAACCGAACGCGCTGGCCATCGCATGATGGAAACCTGGCATCCGCTCGGCGTCGTCGGCGTTATCTCTGCCTTCAACTTCCCCGTCGCCGTCTGGTCGTGGAACGCCGCTCTTGCAATCGTCTGCGGCAACTCGGTCGTCTGGAAGCCATCTGAAAAGACCCTTCTGACCGCTCTTGCCTGCGATGCGATCTTCAAGCGTGCCCTGAAGCGTTTCGGCGATGCGCCGGAAGGTATCTCGCAGCTTCTGCTCGGTGATCGTGAAATCGGTGAAGTCCTCGTCGACAGCCCAAAGGTCCCGGTCGTTTCGGCAACCGGCTCGACCCGCATGGGCCGCGAAGTCGGTCCGCGCCTTGCCAAGCGTTTTGCTCGCGCAATTCTCGAACTGGGCGGCAACAATGCCGGCATCGTCTGCCCGTCGGCCGATCTCGACATGGCGCTGCGCGCAATCGCTTTCGGCGCAATGGGCACCGCTGGCCAGCGCTGCACCACGCTGCGCCGTCTCTTCGTGCATGAAAGCGTTTACGACGCTCTCGTCCCGCGTCTCCAGAAGGCATATGCCAGCGTCACCGTTGGTTCCCCGCTTGAAACCAGCGCTCTGGTCGGTCCGCTGATCGACAAGGTTGCTTTCGACAACATGCAGAAGGCGCTCAAGGAAGCAGCAGCTCACGGCGGCAAGGTACAGGGCGGCGAACGCGTCGATGCTGGCCATGAAAACGCTTACTATGTGCGTCCGGCCATTGTCGAAATGCCGAAGCAGGAAGGCCCGGTTCTCGAAGAAACCTTCGCCCCGATCCTCTACGTCATGAAGTATTCCGACTTTGACGATGTTCTGGCGAGCCACAATGCTGTCGGCGCAGGCCTGTCGTCCTCGATCTTTACGCTCAACCTGCAGGAAGCAGAGCGCTTCCTTTCGGCTGAAGGTTCGGATTGCGGCATCGCCAACGTCAACATCGGCACTTCTGGTGCTGAAATCGGCGGCGCATTCGGCGGCGAAAAGGAAACCGGCGGCGGTCGTGAATCGGGTTCGGACGCGTGGAAGGCTTATATGCGCCGCGCAACCAACACCATCAACTACTCGAAGGCTCTGCCGCTGGCACAGGGCGTTTCCTTCGACATCGACTGATCGGTCTGGTTCAGGATCAAAAGAAAACCCCGCTTCGTGAACTGACCCCCGAAAGTTGGACACCCAACTTCGGGGGTTTTGCATGTCCAAATACAGCAGCACATTCAAGCAGGAGGTCGTGTCGTATCACGGCGACGGCAAGCACAGCTACCGAGAGGTTGGTTTGCGTTTCGGGCTCGACCATTCCATGGTCCGCAGGTGGGTCGCCAGTCACGCGGCCCATGGCGTGGCTGGCTTATCTCGGAAGCACAGCCATTACGATGCCCAGTTCAGGGCTCAGTTCAGGCTATCGGTCCTCGAACGGATGTGGAAGGATGGCCTGTCGCGTCGGCAGGCGGCAGCGCTGTTCGACATTCGCAACGTTGGCTGCCTCTCGGTCTGGGAGAGGCAATATGAGCGCGGCGGGCTTGAAGCCTTGGTTCCGCGCCGAAGAGGCGGGTCCCGATCCATGGCCAAACCACCTGTCGCTCCACCCCCGGTTACGAACACCGGCGGGGATGGACCACCAAGTGATGAAGCCAGGAGCCGCGAGGAGTTGCTGGCTGAACTGGCCTATCTGCGCATGGAGAATGCCTACCTAAAAAAACTGGAGGCCTTAACGCAGGCGCGTCGCGCACTGAGCGGACGCAAGCAGTCCAGGCGTTAAGGCCGCTCCATCCACTCGACGGCCTGCTGGCGCTTTCCGGCCTGGCGCGCAGCACGTTCTATTATCAACTCAAGGTGCTGTCGTCGGGCGACCGGCATAAGGCTTTGAAGTCAACGATCCGCTCGGTCTTCGACGAACACAAGGGCCGCTACGGCTATCGCCGGGTGACGGCGGCGATCCGTGGACGTGGAGGCGCGGTCAACCACAAGACCGTCCAGCGGCTGATGGTTGAGATGGGACTGAAGTCGCTGGTCCGACCCAAGAAGTACCGGTCCTACAAGGGTCAGGCTGGCCGTGTGGCACCCGACCTGCTGCAACGTCAGTTCTGGGCGAAGCGCATGAACCAGAAGTGGGCGACCGATGTCACCGAGTTCAATGTCGCCGGCGAAAAGCTGTTCCTGTCGCCGGTCATGGACCTGCACAACGGCGAGATCATCGCCTTCGAGACCGCGAGGCGACCCATCTTCAAGCTGGTCAAGGACATGCTCGACAAAGCAGTGAGCCGCCTCAATGACGAGGACAGGCCGATCCTGCATTCCGACCAGGGCTGGCAGTATCAGATGCCGCAATGGAGCCGGATGCTCGAAAGCCGCAATATCGCAGCAAGCATGTCGCGCAAGGGAAACTGCTTCGACAACGCCGCAATGGAGAGCTTCTTCGCCACGCTCAAGTCCGAGTTCTTCTATCCCAACCGCTTCGACAGCATTGACAGCCTGCGTCAGGGCGTCGAGGACTACATCCACTACTACAACAACGATCGTATCCGCATGAAACTCAAAGGGCTGAGCCCTGTGCAATACAGGACCCAGCCCCTAAATCATCCCAGCCCTTCAACCGTCCAACTTTATGGGGGCAGTTCATTCGGCGGGGTTTTTTATTGGCTTAATATTTGAATTGGCACAACGCATCGACCGGTTGAGGTTTTTGCAATGACGCGGCGAAAATGGTGACCTCTCGAGAACCGGAGCGGAGTGTACTTTAAGGTACATGAGCACCGGAAGCGCAGAGAGGCACCATTTGCAGACCGTCAGTGCGTAAATATCGACTGGTCGATCACCCCATGCGTTCGGAGGCGAAGGAGCCCGGAGAAGCAGGGAATACAACTGTGCGGTTGCCGTTGAGGAATGAGCGGTGATGGATATGGGCGTGAACGGCTCGCGCCAGAACCTGCGCTTCCACGTCACGGCCAATCGACACGTAGTCGGCGGCGCTCTGTGCGTGCGTGATGCGCGCCACATCCTGCTCGATGATCGGGCCTTCATCAAGATCAGCCGTCACATAATGCGCGGTCGCGCCAATCAGCTTCACGCCACGCTCATAAGCCTGCTTGTAAGGATTTGCGCCCTTGAAGGACGGCAGGAACGAGTGGTGGATATTGATGATCCGGCCCGACATCTTCTGGCAAAGCTGGTCGGACAGAACCTGCATGTAACGCGCAAGCACCACCAGTTCGGTGCCGGTATCTTCCACGATATCCAGAAGGCGCTGCTCGGCTTCCGGCTTGTTGGCCTTGGTTACGGCGATGTGATGGAACGGAATGTCGTGATTGACGACAACCTTCTGATAATCGAAATGGTTGGAGACCACGCCGACAATATCGATCGGCAGTGCGCCGATCTTCCAGCGATAGAGCAGATCGTTCAGGCAATGGCCGAAACGCGAAACCATCAGCAATGTCTTGGTGCGGTGGGCATTGTCATGGAACTCAAAATTCATGTCGAAAGGTGCCGCCACGGACGCAAAGCCCTCACGCAGCACGTCGAGCGCTACGCCTTCTTCGGAAATAAAGCTGACGCGCATGAAGAAGCGACCGGTGTCCAGATCGTCGAACTGGGCGCTATCGATGATGTTGCAACCCTTGCCGGCAAGATAACCCGAAATCGCGGCAACGATACCACGGGTGGACTTGCAGGTGACGGTCAGGACGAAATTATGCATCGGACTTCCTCAAATTTTCGAAGGCGCAAGCCAGGGCGACCACATCGCAAACCTAATCCACGAAGCGGCCCCGGCCATGCCAGAATGCGTAATGCACTGACGGGATTGCGCTATCAAGCGACTTTGGAAGAAAGATTGTCCAATTTTGTTTCGAGCCGCATCCCGCGTTCCGGGATGCGGACCAGCATCAAAGATGCGGGTTGCGATTACGATAGCGGGCAACAAGCGAGCGGTTCACATCGCCAGAGCCCGGCATGTTGGCGCTGAGATAGATCGGGGCGTCGCCCTCGCCCACCAGCCTTGCCGCCACATCGGCAAAAACGGCATTGAGAATGGTCACGCCAAGCGCGGTTGAAACCGGGCCGACTTTCAGCGCACTGCCTTCGACTTCCAGCACCGCATCCCCCGCAGGCGCGTCATTGTCCAGAACGACATCGGCCAGAGAAAGCAATTGCGTGCGCCCCTTGGCGATGGCGTTGGAATAGGTGACGGAGGTAACCGCAATAACGGCAGCGCCCTTCTCACGCGCAAAACGTGCTGCCTCGATGGGAGCGGCATTGACGCCGGAATTCGACACGACGATCAGCACGTCGCCTTCGCGAATGCCATAGCGTTCTAGAATTGGTAGCACCGCTCCTTCGATCCGCTCGAAATGCGAGCTTGCCACCGCCCCGTCCTGCAGCATGATCGCCCCGCAGAGAATGGGCACGGTGATTGCCAGTCCGCCTGCACGATAATGCAGCTCTTCCGCCATCATATGCGAATGACCGGTGCCGAACACATAAACGCGGCGATCCGCCTTGGCCGCAGCGGCGATGAGTTCAGCCGCCTTGGCCATCGGATCGGCAAGGCGATCGCGCAGGCCGGAGAGCCGGGCGATCAGATCATTGAAATAACGATCGGTGATTTCGGTCATCGTCCTTACCCCGCGATCTGCTTTTCACCCGAAAGCCACGTGGCTTTCGCAAACAATCCGTCATCAAGATGGACCGCATCCATTCGCATGCCGGGTCGGAATGTACCGCGATCATCAAGACGCAGATAGCGCGCGGGATAGTGGCTCGCCATGCGCAGCGCCTCGGCCAGTGTGAGTTCCAGCTCGGCCACGCCGAAACGAACAGCCGACGCCATGTCGAGATCGGAACCGGCAATGGTGCCATCCGCCAGCACGAGCTTGGAGCAAATGCCGCCCGGCACACGACGGACGGCGCGCCCGTTGATCTCGAAGCTTTCCGAGTCCGAACCGACCAAAGCCATGGCATCCGTCACGAAAAACAGATGCGCGTCGCCGCGCTTTGCCCTGAGTGCAAGCCGCAGCGCCATCGGATCGACATGATGACCATCGGCAACGATGCCGCACCAGATGTCGGGATGATCGAGCGCCGCGCCTGCAAGCCCCGGCGCTCGGTGGCCGATCTGGCTCATGGCGTTGAAAAGATGGGTGACACTCCGCGCACCGGCATCGAAGCGCTTGAACGCCTCTTCCGCTGTAGTGTCGCTGTGGCCGATGCTGACGACGACACCGCCATCGCTCAACCGGCGCACTTGCTCAGGCGTGACCTGCTCGGCAGCAAGCGTGACCAGCAAGGTGCCGATCTGCTTTGCCGTATGGATATAGAGCGCAATATCGGCATCATTGACGGGACGCATCAGTTCCGCCAGATGGGCGCCCTTGCGCGCAGGCGCCAGATGCGGCCCCTCAAGATGCAGGCCGGCAACGCCCTTGTCGGCCTTGACCGCTTCAATCGCCGCTTCGATGGCGCGGTCGCGAACCGGCGTCGTATCGGTAATCAGCGTGGGCAAAAGGCTCGTCGTTCCATATATGCGATGCCCCTTGGCAATCGTGAACATGGTTTCGGGCGTTGGCTGATCATTCAGCATGCGCCCGCCGCCGCCATTCACCTGCGCATCGATGAAGCCGGGGGCCAGAATGCCGCCATTCAGACGCTCGACCTCATAGGCCTCGCCAAGCGAGGCTTCCGGCACAATGGCTTCGATCCGGCCATCGCCGAACACCAGCGCGCTCTGGTCGTGAAAGCGCTCGCCGTCGAAGATACGCGCCCCTGCTATTGCTGATTTTTTCGTCATACCGTCACCGTAACCTTGTTGAGATTGCGCGGCTTGTCGGGATCGAACCCCTTGCGGCGCGTGACCGCTTCAATGACGCGGTAATAATTGATGAGGGAAACCAGCGGATCGAGATGCGCGTTACCCGTGCTCGCCGATGGCAACCGGAAGCCCGGCGTTTCCGCATCGGATAGCGATACGATGCTCGCCCCGAACGAGTGCAGCCGCTTCAACGCCTGCATGTTGGTGTCAAATGCTTCGTCGCGTGGGAGGAAAGAAACAATCGGGAAGCCCTCCTCCACCAGACGCATCGGACCATGCATCAGTTCGGCCAGAGAGAAAGCTTCGGCATGGATATTCGCGGTTTCCTTTGCCTTCAGCGCAGCTTCGAGTGCAATCGCAAAGGCCGTGCCGCGACCACCGGTATAAAGCGAACGCGCATTGAACAGAAGGTTTTCCACTGCCTCGCGGCCGTCGGGCCGTGTTGCAGCAAGCGCTTCCGGCAGGCGCTGCAATCCGGCTTGCAGGCTTGCGTCAGCGCTGGCCGAAGCAACGACGCCCGAAAGCGCGGCGACCGCGGCGATGAACGACTTGGTTGCAGCAACGCTTTTTTCTTCACCGGCATGGAGCGCCAGCACAACGTCGGCAGCGTTACCAAGCGGACTATCGACGACGTTCACGACGGCGATTGTCGTTGCACCACCTTTTTTGGCGGCTTCCTGCGCCGCAACAATATCGGGGCTGGCACCCGATTGCGACACGGTGAAATGCAGGCCGTTCTTGAGCTTCAGCTTGGAACCATAGACCGATGCCACCGATGGACCGATGGACGCGACGGGAATGCCCATCGTGATTTCCATCAGATATTTGAAGAATGTTGCCGCGTGGTCGGACGAACCGCGCGCGGCGGTGGTGATGACGGCAGGTTCGCTCTTCTGGAAGATGCGCGCGATTTCCGCGAACGTGCCTGCCTCCTTCTCAAGCAGACCGGCGACGACGGCTGGCGACTGTTCGGTTTCCTGCAGCATCAGGGAGGAAGGGCTGTTCATGGTCATTCTCCAATTTTCAGTTCCGCGACGAAGTCATAGGCATCGGCGCGATAATGCGAACGGGTATATTCGACGATCCGGTCGTCTTCGAGATGCGAGACGCGCTCGATAAGCAGTGCGGGCGCGCCCCGATGCACGCCAAGCAGGCGGGCTATGCCGGGATCGAGCGTGACCGCCGTCAGGCGTTGCAAGGCGCGTACCGGTTTGTGGCCGCGCCGCGCCAGAGCGCCGTAAAGCGAGGTTTCATCGACGCGATCCTGGTCCAGAAAATGGCGTGGAACCACCGCGCGCTCAAAAGCCATCGGCACTCCGTCGGCGAGACGCAGGCGGTCAAGCCGCACCACGGTCGTATCGACACCGACCCCCAGCCGGAAAGCTTCGTCCGGCGATGGCCTGTCGACCTTGTTGGTGACGACGCGCGCGCCCGGCTCCTTGCCGCGCGACAGCATGTCCTCGGAAAACGAAGTCAGGCGCCACAGATGCTGGCTGATGCGTGCCGGGCGCTCCGCGACGAAGGTGCCGCTGCCGCGCCGCGCTTCCACCACGCCCTGTGTCAGCAATTCCTTATAGGCATTGCGAACAGTGATACGGCCCACGCCAAGCTGTTCCGCCAGATCGCGCTCCGGCGGCAGGCCGACAGCGGGCGCAAGCTCCCCTTCCTCGATCAACTCACCGAGAATGCGTGCGAGGTTCCGGTAAAGCGGCCCCGTAAGCTGCGGATCATGCAGGCCGCGCTCTTCAATCGCCGTGATCAATGTGGTTCTATTCATAACTTACATAATAGAACCTATATAGAACCAATGGCAAGTGACAATCTCATGAAAAAAGCCCGGTCGTAACCGGGCTTTTCTGTTAGTGCGATGGCGAAGCAGTATGTGCCTCGGCTGGCGGCGCATCGCCGTTGCGTTCCGGCTCCTTGATCCGGAACCAGGCGACATAGAGTGCCGGCAGGAAGAGGAGCGTGATTGCCGTGCCCGCGATGATGCCACCCATCATGGCATAGGCCATCGGCCCCCAGAACACTTCGCGCGCGATGGGGATCAGCGCCAGGCTTGCCGCCGCCGCCGTCAGGGCAATGGGGCGCATTCGGTGCTGGCTGGCCTGTGTCACTGCATCCCATGGGTGCATGCCCTCGATGATATGCTCCTCGATCTGCACGATGAGGATGACCGAGTTGCGGATGAGAATGCCGACCAGCGCCAACACGCCGAGGATCGCCACGAAACCGAGCGGCTTGCCGCTTGGCAGCAAAGCGGCAACGACACCGATCAACCCGAGCGGCGCCACAGCCACCACAAGGAACAGCCGCTGGAAGCTCTGCAACTGTATCATCAGGACCGTTGCCATGACGAACAGCATCAGCGGAACGACCGCCGCAATTGGTCCCTGGCTCTTGCCGCTTTCCTCCACCGTACCTGCCGTCTGGACATAATATCCCGCTGGCAGCTTGTCGGCGAAGGTCTTGATGGCTGGTTCCAGATCCTTGACGATCGTATCCGGCATCGTCTTGTCGATGATGCCGGCGGCAACCGTGATGGTGGGAATACGCGACCGACGATAGATAACCGGCTGCTCCAGCTCATACCGGAAATTCGCAATCGCCGCCAAGGGCACCGAAGTCCCGTTGCCGGTTGCGATCTGGAGGCTCTGAAGCGTATCGATCGAATCCCGTTCCTGCTTCTGCGCCCGTGCGATCACGTTGATCAGGTAGATGGAATCCCGCACCTGCGTGATCGTGATCCCGCCAACGATACCGTTGAGGGTCGTTGCAATATCCTTTGAGGATATGCCGAGCTTTCTCGCCTTGTCCTGCATCACATCGACGCGAATGACCCGGCCAGGCTCGTTCCAGTTATAGTTGACGACGCCAAGCCGCTTGTCCGCACTCAGGATACCGGCAAAATCCTGCGCGACACCCCGCAGCTTCTGGATGTCCGGTCCCGAAATGCGATACTGCACCGGACGCCCTACCGGCGGTCCAAGCTCCAGATATTTCACATAGACGTCCGTGCCGACATAGTCCTTGCGCAACACCTCGTTGAACTTGTCGCGGAGCCTGTCGCGCGCTTCAATGTCCTTGGCAACGACGACCATCTGTCCGAAATAAGGGTTCGCCGGCTGCACATCGAAGGATAGGATGAAGCGGATAGCCCCTTGCCCGATATAGGTGCTCCAGTGATCCACATCGGGATTATCCCTGAGCATCGTCGCTTCGAACTTTTCCATCTGCGCTCTGGTGTCGGTGATGGAACTGTTCTGCGGCAGCGTCCAGTCGAGCACCAGTTCCGGGCGATCCGACTGCGGGAAGAACTGCCGTTCGATGAAGCCCATCCCGAAAACCGACACGGCAAAAAGTGCGATGGTCGCGATGATCGTGATCCATTTATGCCGCATGGCCGCGAGCAGGACCTGCGAGAATATTTCGAAGAAGCGGCTTCGCTTTTCTTCATGCGCCTTCATTTTCTTCGGCAGGAAGGTGACCCCCAGCAAAGGCGCAAACAGCACTGCCACGATCCACGAGACAATCAGCGAAACCGCAATTACCACGAACAATGTGAACGTGTACTCACCGGCCTGGCTGCTGTTGAGCCCGATGGGTATGAAGCCGGCAATGGTCACAAGCGTGCCCGTCAGCATCGGGAAAGCCGTACTGGTATAAACGTAGGTCGCCGCCTTGTTGATCGGATCGCCTGCCTCCAGCCGCGCGACCATCATTTCCACCGCGATCATCGCATCATCGACCAGAAGGCCGAGCGCAATGATCAGCGCACCGAGTGACACGCGCTGCAGCGAAATATCCAGCAGCGACATTGCCAGGAAAGTGATCGCCAGCACCAGCGGGATCGACAGCGAAACGACAAAGCCCGCTCGAACGCCCAGGCTGACGAAGCTCACCGCCAGAACGATGACGACAGCCTCGAACAGCGCTCTGGTAAAGCCGGAAACCGCATCCTTGACGACTTCGGGCTGGTCGGCGACCTTGAAGACATTCACGCCAACGGGAAGTTCCTGCGTCACCTGGCTCATCATCTTGTCAAGCGCCGCACCAAATTCCAGCAGATTGCCGTTCGGCTTCATGCCGATGCCAAGGCCGATGGCGTCCTGCCCGTTGACCCGGAAAATCGATGTCGGCGGGTCGACATAGCCACGCGTAATCGTCGCCACATCGGAAAGACGGAAGAAGCGATCATTGACGCGCAAATTCACCGCGCGCAGGTCGGCTTCCGACGTGAATTGCCCGCTGACACGCACGCTGATGCGTTCTGGACCGGCTTCCACGACACCGGAAGGCGTGATGGCGTTCTGGTCCTGCAAGGCTTGCAGAATTGCCTGCTGGTCCAGTCCGAGCGCCGCAACCTGACGTGTGGAGAATTCCAGATAGATCGCCTCGTCCTGCGCGCCGATCAGCTCGACCTTGCCAGCATTCGGCAAGGTGAGAATTTTCGCTCGCGTGCTTTCGGCATAGTCCCGCAGCTGCCGCATCGAAAGACCATCCGACGTGAAGGCAAAGACATTGCCGTAAACATCACCGAACTGGTCGTTGAAATAAGGCCCGAGAACGCCTTGAGGCAGCGTGTTCTGAATGTCGTTCAGAAAGTGACGCACCTCGGTCCATGATTTTTTGACCTGTTCGGCGCGCGCCGTATCTTTCAAAAACACGAAAACGACCGATTTGCCCGCCGTCGTTATGCTGCGGGTATAGTCGAGCGTATCGAGCTCCTCGAGCTTCTTTTCCAGCCGGTCCGTAACCTGATTGAGCGTTTCCTCAACGGAGGCTCCGGGCCAGTTGGCCTGCACGACCATCGTCTTGACGGTAAATTCCGGGTCTTCCTCCCGGCCGAGATCGATGTAGGAAATAAAGCCCGCGACTAGAAAGACGAGCATGAAGTACCAGACCAGGGACCGATGGTTCAGAGCCCAGTCAGACAGATTGAATCCTTTCTTCACAGACCCGTTCCTTTCGCGTCCAGGCGGACTTTCTGTCCTTCCTTCAACTCATTCACACCGGCAATCGCAACGTAGCTTCCGATATCGACACCCTCGGCGACAAAGCTGCCGCCGCGCCGCTCGATAACCTGCACATCGCGAAGGGAAACCGTCTGTTTTCCGGGATCGATGACCCAGATTCCGGTCTTGCCGTTTTCTTCGTGCAAGGATTGGATCGGGATCGTTACCAGGTTCTGTTCGGGTGCAGCCATCGCCGCCCGGATCGTCGCGCCGAGGCGAAAGCCGTCGGGCGGATTGTCGAGGGCAATGCGCACGCGCCGCGTGCGCGTCTGGGCGTCCGCCTGCGGGGCGACCTCACGCACGGTCCCCTTTCCGGTGACAGTCGGGTCGGCCTGAAGCTGCACATTGAATGGCGTGTCCCGTTCAAAATATTGCGTCATGCTGTCGGGAATATCGAGGACCGCTTCTCGAACATCCGGACGTGCGACCGTCATCACCGTTTGTCCTGCGGCAACAACCTGCCCCACTTCCGCGCTCGTTGCGGAAATGACGCCATCGTAATCCGGGCGCAACACGGCATAGCTGCGCTGATCCTGCGCCTTTTTCAGACCCGCCCGCGCCTTTTCGAGCCCTGCGTGAGCGCTGTCCCGCGCCTGCCTTGCCGCATCATAATCGGCCTGAGAAACATTATTGCCCTTCAGCAGGATCCGCTGGCGCTCCTCGCTTGCCGAGGCGTTGGCAAACTGTGCTTCCGCGCTCGCCAGATCGGCCCGTGCGGACTGGACGGCAAGATCGAGATTGGCAGGATCGAGCATGGCCACCATCTCGTCCTTCTTTACAAGATCGCCCACCTGAACAGGCCGATTGATGATCCGGCCCAGCACACGAAAGGCTAGATCGGTGGAATAACGAGGCTCGATCGTACCGGCAAAGCCCGTCTGCGTTACAGGCTTGGGCTCGACCACCATGTAAAGGACCGGACGCGCGACGTCCGAATCCGCCTGCTTGTCTTCTTCCTTGCCACAGGCGCTAAGCAGAACCGCCGCGCCAAGCAAGGCGACATAACCCGCCGAGCGGATCGTGGGAAACTGGATTGCCGTTTTCATTGTGCAACGAGCCCTTCCTGTTCCGGCATGATCTCGGCCGGTTCGCCGGAACGCAGCATCTGCGCGCCCTTGGTGACGATCAGCTCGCCTTCCTGTAGCCCGCTCTCAACGAGCAACCGGCCTTTTTCGTAGGCGAGCACCTTGATCGGAACCAGCGTTGCCACTTTCGAATCCTTGGAGAGCCTCCAGACAGCGGTGCGTCCTGCATCCGAAGTCATCGCGCTCCATGGCAGAACGACGACCTTCACACTTTCCATATGAACCGTGCCCGTCACCGTGGCGCCCAGCGCCATCTGGGGCGGGGTTTGCGCTATCCCGACCTTGACCCGCACAGTGCCGGTCTGCGCATCGACCACCGGCGAAATTTCGCGGATCTTTCCTTCGGCGCTTATCGAAGCATCGGAGAGAAGGGAAATCGTTACACCCATCCCGATCTTGGCATGGTTGACCAGCGTTTCCTGCACGTCGAAGACCGCATCGCGCGGACCGTCCTCGGCAATGGAAAACGCCGTCTGCGCCGCCTGCACTACCTGACCGGCCTCTACATTGCGCGCAGTGATCACGCCTGAAACAGGCGCCTGCAACTCGGTGTAGGACAGTTCGTCGCGCGCGTTGTTGAGCTGGCTTTCCGCACTGGCAAGGGCGCTTTGCGTCGTCTGAAGGTTCTGGGTTGCCTGATCATAAGTGCTGCGCGTCGTAAACCCTTGCGCCAGCAAGGCCTTCTGTCGCGCAAAGTTGGCCTCCGCCTGCACCAGCTGCGCCTGCGCAGCATCCTTGGAGGCTTGCGCAACGCGCAGATTAGCCTGCTGTTCGACATCGTCGATACTGGCGAGGGGCTGCCCCTTTTCCACATGCTGGCCGACTTCGACCAGACGCTGAACGACCTGACCGTTCAGCCGGAACGACACATTGACAAGCGATCGCGCAGCTATCGACCCGGATAATGTCAGCTTTGGCTGATAATCACTGGCGACCGCCTTGACCGCCGCCACCGGGACGACATTGAGCTCATCCGCCCGCGCCTGAAACGTTGCGCCCGGCACAAGCAGCCCCATGCAGGCAAAAATTATGGCGGCCATCCCGAAACGGGGAAAAACGTGCCGGTTCACAACGCGCCCTCCTCCATTCCGCAAACCGTAAACAAATGAATTTACTGCCATTTACACGAATCTCGCTGGTTCGGTTCGTTTGAGAGTGCAACGAAAGCCACGCACGCGAAAGCGGCGTCGTAAAAGATATGGTTTCATATTTCTCGCTGTCAAAATCTCTTCGGAAATGTTTACACCAAACAATTGGCGGCTTTTGCCTTTCATCAGAAAATTTATAAGTAGAAATGCTAATACAAGCAGAGTTTGAAGAAATGTTCCGGGAACACCGGCGATTGCCTTCTACCCTTGCACCTCCCGGACAAGCCTTTGCCCGGCAGCGTTCAATTCATAACGTGTGCGCTGCGTGCGCGGATCGCGCTGCCTGATCCGAACATAACCATGGTCCTGCCCGAGCACTGAAATTTCCCGGAGCACGAGAGCATGGGCAACGCCCAGCAACCGCGCAAAGGTTCGGCTGTCTGAGGCGATATCCAGCGCCAGCCCTGCCACAATCCCCGCACCAAGCGCGCTAAGATTGCCGGACGCAGCCATAAGAGCATCGACGAACGCCATATATTCCGCCTCGCTCTCATCCATCATGCGGCAGCCGACTTCAGGGGACGGAACGAAACAATCACCGACTTTGAGGTCGGCGTGTAGCTTTCATCACCGGAACTGGCGAGCGGCACCAGCACGTTCATTTCCGGGTAGTAGCCTGCAATGCAGCCGCGCGGAATATCGTAGGGCACGAAGCGGAAATCGCGGGCAATCCGCTCCACGCCGTCATCGAACTCGCCAACAATATCGGCCCGGTCGCCGGCCTCGACGCCGAGATCGGCCATGTCGTCGGCATTCATGAAGACGACCTGCCGTTCGCCATAGACACCGCGATAACGATCATCCATGCCGTAGATGGTGGTGTTATACTGGTCGTGGCTGCGGAATGTCTGCAATACATAACGTCCGGGCGTGCCGCGCGCCTGCTGGTGCTCGACGGATTCCGGCAGGGCGCCAGTCCAGAACGTGGCCTTGCCCTTCGTCGTGTTCCATTCCAGTTCCCGGGCGGAGTTGCGCAAATGGAAGCCGCGCGGAACCCGCACGCGCTTGTTGAAGTCGTAAAAGTCCGGCAATACGCGGGCAATACGGTCGCGGATGAGATCATAATCGTCGGCAAGTTCCAGCCAATTGACCGGCTGCGGCCCAAGCGTCGCCTGCGCCATGCCTGCAATGATCGCCACTTCCGAGCGCAGATGAGCAGATGCAGGCGCATTGATGCCGCCTGAACCGTGCACCATGCTCATGGAATCCTCCACCGTCACGATCTGCGCAACGCCCTTGGAGTTGAGATCGATTTCAGTGCGTCCGAGGCACGGCAGGATGAAGGAATCCTGCCCCGGCACCAGATGCGAATGATTGAGCTTGGTTGCGATGTGGACCGTCAGGCGCTGGCTGGAGAGCGCTTTCGAGATAAGCGGGCTGTCCGGCGTTGCCCGTGCAAAATTGCCGCCAAGGCCGATAAAGGCCTGAGCCGATCCGTCGAGCATCGCGCCGATGGCACCCAGAACATTATGCCCCGGCTCGCGCGGAACGTTGAAGCCGAACTCCTTTTCCAGCGCATCGAGAAACGCGACCGGAGGCCGCTCGTTGATGCCAACGGTGCGGTCGCCCTGCACGTTGGAATGGCCACGCACCGGACAGAGGCCCGCGCCCGGCCTGCCGATATTGCCGCGCAGCAGCATGAAATTGGTGATTTCCCGGATCGTGATAACCGAATGGCGGTGCTGGGTGATGCCCATCGCCCAGGTGCAGATGACCCGTTCCGATTGCATGTAGATCTGCGCCGCGCGTTCGAGCGACTGCCGCAGAAGACCGGACTGATCCTCGATTTCCTCCCATGAGGTCGCGTCGACAGCCGCACGATAGGCTTCCAGTTCCGCCGTATGCGTGCTGAGAAAGGCCCTGTCGAGAATCGATGGCTTGCCTGCGGCGAGCGCTGCATCGTCTGCCGCGAAAACCGCCTTGGCCATGCCGCGGAAAGCGGCGAGGTCGCCGCCAAGCCGCGGCTGGAAATAATCGCTTGCTATGGCTTCGCTGCCGCCATGCAGCATTTCAAGCTTGTTCTGCGGATCGGCAAACCGCTCCAGCCCGCGCTCTCGGATCGGATTGAAAACGACGATGCGCGCGCCGCGTTCAGCCGCACGGCGCAGATCGCCCAGCATGCGCGGGTGATTGGTGCCCGGATTCTGACCGACGACGAAAATGGCGTCTGCCATTTCGAAATCTTCCAGAAGCACCGTGCCCTTGCCGACACCGACCGACTGCTTCAGCGCGACACCGCTAGCCTCGTGGCACATATTGGAGCAGTCGGGGAAATTATTGGTGCCATAGGCGCGCACGAACAATTGATAGAGGAACGCAGCCTCGTTGGAAGCGCGGCCAGACGTATAGAACTCGACGCGGTTCGGGTTGTCGAAGCTCTTGAGAATATCGCCGATGGTCTTGAAAGCCTCGTCCCATTCGATGGCTTCATATTGATCAGTCGAAGCGTTGTAACGCATCGGGTGGGTCAGGCGACCGGTATTTTCCAGATCGTAATCCGTCCAGCTGCGAAGCTCGGAAACCGTATGTTCGCGGAAAAAGGCAGGCGTCGTGCGCCGGTCGGTTGCCTCCCAGGCGACAGCCTTCACGCCGTTCTCGCAGAACTCAAACGAAGAGCCATGTTCCGGATCGCCCCAGGCGCAACCGGGGCAATCGAACCCGTCAGGCTGGTTTGCCTTGAGAAGCGTGCGCGCGCCGGAGAGTGGAGCGCCGCTGGCGAGCAATTGCTTGCCGCAGCTTTTCAATGCACCCCATCCACCCGCAGCAGCGGATCGCTTGCCGATGAAACCGGTTTTGGTGGCCTTGCTCATCCGTTACCCTCTAACCCGATTGCGGGCTCAGTTGCAGGAACGCCTTCTCTGATCGGCAGGAAGTTGCCTTGGGCGTGTGGCATTACCATAAGAGGAATTAGCCGGTCCTTCAATTAACCGCGAGGCAATTGTTATTCGGTACTTGTTCGTACTTGATTTCAGCCGCGCGATCCGTCATGCGATTGGTCAAGAAAAATTACCACAAGGGGTAGGATAGATGCCCAACATCGTTGAAATCGCCGATCTGAAGCGGCTTGCCCAGCGCCGCGTCCCCAAGATGTTCTTTGATTACGCGGATTCTGGCGCCTGGACCGAGTCGACCTACCGCGCCAACGAGGACGACTTCAAGAAGATCAAATTGCGCCAGCGCGTTCTCGTCGACATGACAAACCGCTCGCTGGAAACGACGATGATCGGTGAAAAAGTGTCCATGCCGGTGGCTCTCGCCCCAACGGGCCTGACCGGCATGCAGCACGCTGACGGCGAAATGCTGGCAGCGCAGGCAGCTGAAGCCTTCGGCGTTCCCTTCACCCTTTCGACCATGAGCATCTGCTCCATCGAAGACGTTGCTTCGGTCACGAAGAAGCCGTTCTGGTTCCAGCTCTATGTGATGAAGGACCGCGACTTCGTGAAGAACCTGATCGGCCGCGCCAAGGCTGCGGGCTGCTCTGCATTGGTGCTGACGCTCGATCTCCAGATTCTGGGCCAGCGCCACAAGGATATCCGTAACGGCCTTTCCGCCCCGCCGAAATTCACACCGAAACATATCTGGCAGATGGCGACCCGTCCGGGCTGGTGCCTTGGCATGATGGGCACCCAGCGCCGCACCTTCCGCAACATCGCCGGTCACGCCAAGAACGTCACCGACCTTTCCTCGCTCTCCTCCTGGACGGCGGAGCAGTTCGACCCACAGCTCAACTGGAACGACGTTGCGTGGATCAAGGAACAATGGGGCGGCAAGCTCATCCTCAAGGGCATTCTCGATGCCGAAGACGCAAGAATGGCGGCGAAGTCCGGTGCAGATGCTATCATCGTGTCGAACCATGGCGGACGACAGCTCGACGGCGCGCCATCTTCAATCTCCATGCTGCAGCCGATCGTTGATGCTGTCGGCGACGCGATCGAAGTCCACGTCGATGGCGGCATTCGTTCCGGCCAGGATGTGCTGAAAGCCCGCGCGCTGGGCGCGCAGGGTGTCTTCATCGGTCGCCCGTTCCTCTACGGCCTCGGCGCGATGGGCAAGGACGGCGTAACGCTGGCGCTTGAGATCATCCGCAAGGAGCTGGATGTCACGATGGCGCTCTGCGGTAAGCGCGACATCAACGAGATCGACAAGTCGATCATCCATTCCATTAACTTTTGACGATGTTTGGAGCCGGCCCCGTGTCGGCTCCTATACTTTAGCTATTACTTATACAATATCGCGCCTGGCGCGAGTACCGGTAGAAAATACACCGCAGGGTTACTTAATAACCAAGTGTTAAACATATCTCTTTACCATATCCGGCAATGCGGCTTGTGAGCCGATTTTCTGTTCGGATTTGGAGTGGGAACCGATGAAGTGCATTTCCGCCATTGCCATCGTGGCTGTCAGTCTGATGGCGGGATCGAGTGCGGCCTTTGCCGCTGATATAATTGCAGAGCCTGTTATTGAACCAATGCCGGAACCGGTCAATGCCTCCGGCTGGTATATCCGTGGCGACCTCGGTTACAATTTCAAATCCAGTACGGGCGGTGAGTGGAACTTCTGGAACCAGTTCGATCCGCCCTATCGCGGCATTGACGACACGCTGCGTTACGACGATTTCAACCTCAAGGCAGGTGCAACCTACGGCGTGGGTGTCGGCTATCGCTTTACCGACACATTCCGCGCCGATGCCACGCTGGACTACTTCCGCGCAGGCATCAACGGGCGCACCCCCTGTCCGAGCTATGTGAAGTCCGGGAAGGGGCTCAATCCCGTCGAGGACAATTGCAACTACGAGGATTCGTCCACGGCCAATATCTGGACGGCCATGGCCAACGCTTATGTCGACCTGCCGCGTACCGGCCCTGTCACGCCTTATCTCGGCGCGGGCCTTGGTGCTGCCTATGTCAGATATGACGACTGGAAATCCCATGAAGTCTGCGCTGGCTGCACCTATTCCAGCGAAAAGGGCGGACTGGACAGCTGGCGTTTTGCAATGGCTCTCATGGCTGGCGTGAGCTATGACCTCACCGAACAACTCAAGCTGGATGTTGGCTATCGCTATATGCGTATCAATGGCGGCAAGGCCTATGGATACGATGCCGACGACCGCAACACGAACCCTTACGGCAACGCCGAAGGACCGGGCGCCACCGGAACGCAGGCCAAGGACAACGGCTTCAACATGCACACGATCCGCGCCGGTCTGCGTTACGAATTCCGTTAAGCATCGTGCTCACTTGAATAGCAAAGCCCGGTTCAGCCGGGCTTTTTTCATTTCAGCCGCGTGAAACCGGCGCTTTCGACAACAGCACCGTGCGGATGGCGAAACTGGAATGAATGCGCGCGACACCCGGCAATCGCGACAGGATTTCCTTGTGAATGACCTCATAGGCCGCAGCATTTTCAGCTTCGACGCGCAGAATGTAATCTGCATCACCCGTCATGAGATAGCATTCCTGCACTTCGGGATGCCGCCGCACCGCTTCCTCGAAACGGTTCAGAAATTCCTCCGTCTGCCGGTCGAGCGTAATGCGCACGATGGCGACCAGCCGCTCATCGCCACCGGATGAGCCGACGATGGCCGTATAGCCACGGATGACGCCGCTTTCCTCCAATATCTGCACCCGTCGCAGACAGGCGGACTGGGAAAGCCCCACCTCGCTGGCCAGTTGGCTGTTGGTCATGCGCCCGTCACGGCGCAGGCAACGGATGATGTTGCGGTCTATACTGTCGAGCGTTGCCATGAATAATCTTCAACCGGAAAGCTAAAATATGCGCAATTTGTGCGGAAATTCGCATAATATGCGATAAATAGCAAAAACATTCGAATAGTCTTCGATTAATATATGAGCAAGCTGTGGGTGTGAGGAGCGGCCGGGTTTCTCCGCCGGGGCTTTATACGCTCTGGGCGGCGCGCGATCCATATCGCCAGCGGCCTCCAGACGTTCTCATCGAGTAGTCGGATGCTTGGAAAGAACCGCGTAAATGGTTGATATGGCGATGCAATTTTCACAGGACGAGCGTGACCTTGCCGCCGGCGGCGTCTTGACCATCGATCTTGCGGCGCTGCGGCACAATTATTCGGCCATTGCCCGTCATATCGCGCCCACGCGCGCCGCTGCTGTCGTGAAAGCGGATGCCTACGGCCTCGGAGCCAGCCGCGTTGCCCCGGCCTTTTACGATGCCGGTTGCCGTGATTTCTTCGTCGCCCATCTTGGCGAGGCCATTGCGCTGAAGCCGTTTCTCCAGCCCGATGCGACACTTTACGTTCTGAACGGTCTTCAGCCGGGAACGGAAGCAGCCTGTGCTCGCGACGGCATCCTGCCGGTGCTGAACTCGCTGGAACAGATCGAAAACTGGGGGGCACTCGCCGCCAGACAGGGCAGAAAGCTGCCTGCCCTTCTGCAACTCGATACCGGCATGTCGCGTCTTGGCCTCTCCGCCAGTGAATTCGAGCGCCTTCTGGAAAATTTCGCGCTTCTGGACAATATCGACATCAAGTTTGTCATCAGCCATCTGGCCAGCGGCGACGAGCCGGAAAATGCGGCAAACGCGCGCCAGCTTGCCAATATGACGGCCCTGCTTGTGCGCCTGCCGAAACTTCCGGTTGCCTTCGCCAATTCCGGCGGCAGCTTTCTTGATAAATCCTATCATTTCGACCTCGCCCGTCCCGGCGTCGCGCTTTATGGCGTTGGGCCCGAAAATGAGATCGTTCCTGTCCTCACCCTTTCGGCACGTGTCATTCAGGTGCGCGATATCGACAAGGGAGCGGCGGTTGGCTATGGCGGCACCTATGTCGCTGAAGGCCCGACGCGGGTCGCGACCATTGCGGTGGGCTATGCCGATGGCTGGTTCCGCTCTCTCAGCAACAAGGGTTCTGCCTTTTTTGGCGATACGCGCCTGCCAATCATCGGTCGCGTATCGATGGACTCGATCACGCTTGACGTCAGCGCATTGCCGGAAGGCACGCTGAAACTCGGCAGCCTTGTGGAACTGATTGGTCCGCACCAGCGTCTCGAAGACGTGGCGCGCGACTGCGACACCATTCCCTATGAAATTCTGACTGCGCTCGGCAACCGTTATGCACGTGTCTACGTGGAGAGCGGCGCGAGCGACATAAAAGCATAAGACAAGAGGCGAACATGCAGATCACCATCCTCGGCAGCGGCGTCATCGGCGTTACGACCGCTTACTACCTCGCCAAGCTCGGTCATGAGGTAACCGTTGTCGACCGCGAAGAAGGCCCGGCACTGGAAACGAGTTTTGCCAATGCCGGCCAGGTTTCGCCCGGCTACGCCTCGCCCTGGGCTGCTCCCGGCATCCCGTTCAAGGCCGCGAAATGGCTGTTCCAGAAGCACGCGCCGCTCGTTCTGCGCCCGACCTGCGATCCGGTCCAGTACAGCTGGCTCCTGCAGATGCTCGCCAACTGCACCGACAGCCGCTACAAGATCAACAAGACCCGCATGGTGCGCGTGGCCGAATATGCGCGCGATTGCCTTGTCGATCTGCGCAAGGATACAGGCATCGAATACGACCAGCGCATGCAGGGTACGCTCCAGCTGTTCCGCGAACAGTACCAGCTTGACGGCATCGGCAAGGACATTGAAGTGCTGCGCCAGGATGGCGTGCCGTTCGAAGTGCTCGACCGCGAAGGCTGCGTCAAGGTGGAACCGGCGCTTGCGCATGCGAAGGACAAGTTCGTCGGTGGCCTGCGCCTGCCGCATGACGAAACCGGCGACTGCTTCAAATTCACCAATGCGCTGGCAAAGATTGCCGAAGGGCTTGGCGTGAAATTCCGCTTCGGCGTCAACATCAAGTCGCTGCTGATGTCCGGCGGCAAGGTTTCCGGCGTCGAGACTTCGCAAGGCATTCTGACTGCCGACCGCTATGTGGTTGCGCTTGGCAGCTATACGCCTGCACTGGTCAAGTCGCTCGGCCTCAACGCCCCGATCTATCCCGTGAAAGGCTATTCGATTACTGCGCCGATCATCAATGAAGAACGCGCCCCGGTTTCGACCGTACTCGATGAGAGCTACAAGATCGCCATTACTCGGCTTGGCGACCGCATCCGTGTCGGCGGTATGGCGGAAGTGTCGGGCTTCACCAAGGATCTGCCTGCCGCGCGCCGCGCAACGCTGGATCTGTCGGTCACCGACCTGTTCCCCGGCGGCGACCTGAAAGCTGCAACCTTCTGGTCGGGCCTGCGCCCGATGACGCCGGATTCCACGCCGATCATCGGTGCGACGCGCTATGACAACGTGTTCATCAATGCCGGTCATGGAACGCTTGGCTGGACCATGTCGTGCGGTTCCGGCAAGCTGCTCGCCGACCTTATTTCCGGCAACAAGCCGGATATCCGGGCGGACGACCTTGGCATTTCCCGCTACGAATAAGAGAATGCCTGTGCGCCGTCAAAAACTTGGCGGCGTGCAGGCGCTGACGATTTCGCACGGCACCGGCCCGACGCAACGAAACCGGTGCGGCAGCTTTGAGGAAAAGTAATAGGCATCGCCCGGCCCCAATATGCGGCGCTCGGCTCCAACCGTCACTTCAATGCGGCCTGAAATGACGATGCCTCCCTCCTCGCCCTCGTGCATTAGAAGCACTTTGCCCGTGTCTGAACCGGGCTCGTACCGCTCCTTCAGCATCTGCAGCGAACGTGAAAACAGATGGTCGCCCACCTGTCGGTAGGAGATCGGCCCCTTGCCGATTTCCACAAGCTCCTCCGCCTGATAGAATACCTTGTGCGGCGCATCCGGTTCGAGCGCGAAAAACTCGGCCATGCCGATGGGAATACCGTCGAGAATGCGCTTCAATGCGCCGACCGACGGGTTGGACTGATTGGCTTCGATGAGGGAGATGGTCGAATTGGTCACGCCTGCCCTTTTGGCAAGCTCGCGCTGTGACAGATTCTGCCGCATGCGCACATAACGAAGCCTCCCGCCGATATCGATGCTCATCGAACCTTCCCTTCATGTTTATGATGTTCGATATAGCACAAACCTGATAATTATCCCACATGAAAACAATAGCTTAATATTTTGAAGAAAAGGACTTGTTGCCCTTCGCAAAGCGTGTCCTGCTACCCCCAAACAGGAGGACACCATGCTCACCAAAACCAACGCGCCAAGCCTTGAGAATTTCTGGATGCCGTTTACCGCAAACCGGCAGTTCAAGGCAGCGCCTCGCCTGCTCGCAAGTGCTTCGGGCATGTACTACACCGACACCGACGGCAATCAGGTTCTGGACGGCACGGCTGGCCTGTGGTGCTGCAACGCCGGTCATGGCCGCAAGCGCATTACCGAAGCGGTCGAACGCCAGATTTCCACCATGGATTTCGCGCCCACCTTCCAGATGGGCCACAATGTCGCCTTCGACTTTGCCGAAAAGCTAGCCGCTATTGCGCCCGGCGGACCGGATGCGAAGCTCGATCGCGTGTTCTTCACCAATTCCGGCTCGGAATCGGTCGACACTGCACTGAAGATCGCCATCGCCTATCAGCGCGCCATCGGACAGGGCACCCGCACCATGGTTCTGGGTCGCGAAAAGGGCTATCACGGCGTCGGTTTCGGCGGCATTTCCGTCGGCGGCCTCGTCAATAACCGCCGCGTCTTCCCGCAGATTCCCGCCGATCACCTCCGCCACACGCTCGATATCGAGAAGAACGCCTTCTCCAAGGGCCTGCCTGCGCATGGCATCGAACTGGCGGATGATCTGGAACGCCTGGTGCAACTGCATGGCGCGGAAAAGATCGCTGCTGTCATCGTTGAACCGATGTCCGGTTCGGCTGGCGTCATCCTGCCGCCGAAGGGCTATCTGGAGCGCCTGCGCGCCACGGCAGACAAGCACGGCATCCTGCTGATCTTCGACGAAGTCATCACCGGTTTCGGGCGCCTCGGCACGCCGTTTGCCGTCGATTATTTCGGCGTTGTGCCTGACCTCGTGACCACCGCCAAGGGCCTGACCAACGGCGCCATCCCGATGGGCGCAGTCTTCGCCAGCCGCAAGGTGCACGATGGCCTGATGACCGGCCCGGAAAACGCCATCGAGCTTTTCCACGGCTATACCTATTCCGGCCATCCGGTCGCCTCCGCCGCCGGTCTCGCCACGCTGGAAGTTTATGCCGAAGAAGGTCTTCTGACCCGCGGCGCGCAGCTTGCCGACCACTGGCAGGAAGCGTTGCACTCGCTCAAGGGCGCTTCGAACGTCATCGACATCCGCAACCTCGGTCTGGTCGGCGCCATCGAGCTTTCATCGCGCGAAGGTGCACCGGGTGCCCGCGCCTATGACGTCTTCGTGGATTGCTTCAAGAAGGGCCTGCTGATCCGTGTCACCGGCGATGTGATTGCCCTCTCGCCGCCGCTGATCGTGGAAAAGGAACAGATCGACACGATCGTTTCCATCATCGGCGACGCCATCAAACGCGCAGCCTGACCAACACCCAGGTCATGCTGCCTTTTAGCCGCCGCTGTTCCCCTGCGGCGGCTTTTTTCCACGCCACTTATCCCTGCGACGGCGTGAAGTTCGCCACCAGCGCATGGCTGTCTCCGGGATAGGTAAAGCGCACATGCGTCACCGGCTGATCAGCGTTCCAGGTCTGGCGTTCGATCACCAGACAGGGCGAACCCAGCGGAATACCAAGCACGCCCGCATTTTCCTGCGTGGCGGCAATTGCGCGGATGGAGTGTTTTGCGCTGCTCCACGGCACGCATGAAACCAGCCAGGGGCCAGGCGAATTTTCGGCAAAGTCGGTTGACGCCGCCGTTGGGACCGCATCCAGACTGATGATGCGCTCCTCCAGCGCAAAGACGCGCTTGCCCGCAAAGTGACGGCAGACAAGTTCCACCAGCGGCGTATGGCGCGGCATATCGATATGCCTTGCGTCGGCTGGCCCGCTCAGTCGCTCGCGCCGGCTCGTCAGTTCGAACCGATAGGCCACGCCAAGCGCCGCCACCTCATCGCGAATATCGTGAATTTCGAGGATTGCCGCCTGCGACTGCGGAAAGGAGACGAAGCTTCCCGACCGGCGCTTGCGCTCGATCAGGCCCGCCTTGGCAAGCTGGGTCAGCGCCTTGTTCACGGTCATGCGCGAACAGCCGTATTGTTCCGTCAGTTCATGTTCGAACGGGATGCGATGGCCGGGCAGCCATTCCCCCGACAGGATGCGCGATTCGATATCGTCCAGAATACGCTGATGCAGCGAAAGCGCCGGTGTTTCCTTTGCGATCGAATCTCCGCCAGCCATGCCGTCTCCTGTCAGGCGAGTAATTCGCCTATGGTTTTCTGGAAAGCACGCTCGGCTTCATCGCGCAAGCGGTGACGCCCGCCTTCCACCTGTTTAACGCCACGCACCCATACATCGTTGATATGGGCGCGACAGCCGAAAATCCAGCCGTCCAGCACCGCGTCGCCTTTTGCATGCGGCAGACGCCCCGCATCAAGCGCAACGAAATCGGCTGAAGCGCCAATTTTCAGGCCATCGCCGGCGCGTCCCATGGCGATATTGCCGCCCGCAACCGCGCCATCGAACAGCGCGCGCCCGGTCGATCCTTCGTTTTCGGCCAGCACATTGCGGGCGCGATGGAACAGACGCTGCGAATATTCAAGCTGTCGCAACTCGTCGCCAATGCCGATCAGCACGTTCGAATCCGAGCCAATGCCGAACTTGCCACCGGCAGCGGCAAACACCGTCGCGTTGAAAGTCCCGTCGCCGAGATTGGCTTCCGTCACCGGGCAGAGACCGGCAATCGCACCCGCCTGGGCCATATGCTTCGTTTCATCGTCGGTCATGTGGGTTGCGTGAATGAGGCACCAGCGCGACGACAGGTCCTGATTATCGAGTAGCCATTCGACCGGGCGCTTGCCCGACCAGGCGATGCAGTCCTCGACTTCCTTCACCTGCTCGGCCACATGGATATGCACCGGCGCATCGGGCAGAAGCTGCGTAACGACGTTGAGTTCATCCGGCGTGACGGCGCGCAAACTGTGCGGGGCAACACCCAGAACAGCGCCATCGAAACCCGCCAGCGCCAGCTTGCAGCCTTCCAGCAGTCGCGCAAAGCGCTCCGGATCGTTGATGAACCGGCGCTGGCCTTCATTGGGAGCCGCGCCGCCAAAGCTCGAATGCGCATAAAAGACCGGCAGGAGCGTCAGGCCCATCCCCGCCCTTTCGGCAGCGGAGACAATGCGATCCGCCATTTCGGAAAGATTGGCGTAAGGCGCGCCATCACGATCATGGTGCAGATAATGGAATTCGCCGACGCGCGTAAATCCCGCCTCCAGCATATCGACGTAGAGGCGCAGCGCCACGGCTTCCGCCTGTTCGGGCGACATGGTGAGCGCGAATTTATACATGATCTCGCGCCAGCTCCAGAACGAATCGGCGGACGGGCCGCGCCGTTCCGCAAGCCCTGCCATGCCATATTGAAAAGCATGGCTGTGCAGGTTCGGCATGCCCGCGACGACGACCGCATGAGGTTCATCACCCGGCTTCACGGACGAACCCGCATCAAGCGACACGATCTTTCCATCAGCAATGCCGATCCGCACGTCGTCGGCCCAGCCGCTCTCGAGGAGCGCCTGACCGGCATGGACAAAACGTGTTTTGAGCGTGGCATCTGACATGGATAGGCTCTCCTCGACTTCGTTCTCATGCATTTCGACGCAAAGCAGTTTCCGCTTTTAGATCGAAAATGCTCCGGCGCATTTTTTTCTTTGCTGTTCCGGTAATATGTATATACATTATCTCAAAACAGGGGAAGCGAGAAAACGCTCATGCTCAAGAATTCAAGCACCGTTTTCACCAACGCTCGCATTGCGACGCTGGAGGAAAATGCCGCAAATCTCGGTTTGATCGAACGGGCGGCGCTTGCCGTCAGGGATGGCAGGATCGTCTATGTCGGTCCCGAAAGCGCGCTGCCGGGTGAATATGATTCCTTCGACAGGATAGATTGTGGCAACCGGCTCATCACGCCGGGATTGATCGACTGCCACACGCATCTTGTCCATGCAGGCAATCGCGCGCACGAGTTCGAACTGCGTCTCAACGGTGCATCCTATGAGGAAGTCGCGCGCGCTGGCGGCGGCATTGTTTCCTCGGTCAAGAACCTGCGTGCCGCCAGCGAAGACGATCTGGTGCGCGAAACCCTGCCCCGGCTCGATGCGCTGATTGCCGAAGGCGTCACCACCGTCGAAGTCAAATCCGGTTACGGTCTCGACCGCGACAGCGAGATCAAGTCCCTGAAAGCTGCCCGCCGTCTTGGCGAAGAGCGTAACGTGGCGATCCGCACGACCTTCCTCGGCGCGCACGCCCTCCCGCCGGAAATGAACGGCGACAAGGCCGCCTATATCGATCGCGTCATCAATGACATGCTGCCCGCCATTGCCGCCGAAGGACTGGCCGATGCCGTCGATGGCTTCTGCGAGGGGATCGCCTTCCTGCCTGATGAAATCGCCCGCGTGTTCGATGCGGCCAAGGCCCATGGTCTTGCCGTCAAGCTTCATGCAGACCAGCTTTCCAACCTGCATGGCGCGGCACTTGCCGCGTCCTATGGCGCGCTTTCGGCCGACCATCTGGAATATACGGACGCGGAAGGCGCTGCCGCGATGGCCAAGGCCGGAACCGTGGCCGTGCTGCTGCCCGGTGCCTATTACTTCATCCGGGAAACGCAAAAGCCGCCGGTCGATGCCTTCCGCGCTGCAGGCACCAGGATGGCGCTTGCCACCGACAACAATCCGGGCACGTCGCCGCTGACTTCGCTGCTCCTGACCATGAACATGGGCGCAACGCTCTTCCGCATGACGGTGGACGAATGCATCGCGGGCGTTACCCGCGAGGCCGCACGCGCGCTCGGCATACTCGACCGTACCGGAACGCTGGAGACCGGCAAGGACGCCGATCTCGCCATATGGGACGTCGACCGTCCGGCTGAACTTGTCTACCGCATCGGCTTCAATCCGCTCTGGAAGCGGGTGTTCAAAGGCCAGCTTTAACTCATTTGCAATGGAGCCTTCCATGACCATCATCCTCAAGCCCGGCAGCGTATCGCTGGAAACGCTTGAAACAATCTATCGCGATGGCCTCCCCGTCCGCATCGATCCGGTCTTTCATGCCGGTGTTGAAAAAGCGGCAGCGCGCATTGCGGAAATCGCGGCAGGCGACGAGCCGGTTTACGGCATCAATACCGGCTTCGGAAAACTCGCCTCGATCCGCATCGCGGCAGGCGATGTCGCCACCTTGCAGCGCAATCTGATCCTCTCGCATTGCTGCGGCGTCGGCGAGCCGCTTTCGGAAAATATCGTGCGTCTCATCATGGCACTGAAGCTGATTTCGCTCGGCCGAGGCGCATCCGGCGTACGGCTTGAAGTCATCACCCTCATCGAAGACATGCTGGAAAAAGGCGTGATCCCGATGATCCCCGAAAAAGGCTCCGTGGGTGCATCCGGCGATCTGGCGCCGCTGGCGCACATGACTGCGGCAATGATCGGCGAAGGCGAAGCCTTTTATCAGGGCGAGCGCCTCTCCGGCGCAAAGGCGCTGGAAAAGGCCGGCCTGAAACCGGTCGTGCTTGCCGCCAAGGAAGGGCTGGCGCTGATCAACGGCACCCAGACTTCGACTGCGCTCGCACTCGCAGGCCTCTTCCGCGCCCATCGTGCGGCGCAGACGGCGCTCATCACCGGCGCCCTTTCGACTGATGCCGCCATGGGATCGGACGCGCCTTTCCACGAGGAAATCCACACGCTGCGCGGCCATAAGGGCCAGATCGATGCCGGTCGGGCGCTGCGTGCCCTGCTCGAAGGTTCCGTCATCCGCCAGAGCCACCTTGAGGGCGACCAGCGCGTGCAGGACCCCTATTGCATTCGCTGCCAGCCACAGGTCGACGGCGCATGCCTCGACATTCTGCGGCAGGCCGCACGCACGCTTGAAATCGAAGCCAATGCCGTCACCGACAATCCGCTGGTTCTCTCGGACGGTCGCGCGGTATCGGGCGGGAATTTCCACGCAGAACCCGTTGCCTTCGCCGCCGACCAGATCGCGCTCGCAATCTGCGAAATCGGCGCGATTTCGCAGCGCCGCATCGCTCTGCTGGTCGACCCGGCCTTGTCCTTCGGCCTTCCGGCTTTCCTCGCCCGCAAGCCGGGGCTCAACTCCGGCCTGATGATCGCCGAAGTGACGTCCGCCGCGCTGATGAGCGAAAACAAACAGATGGCGCACCCGGCCTCGGTCGATTCCACCCCCACCTCCGCCAATCAGGAAGACCATGTGTCCATGGCCTGCCATGGCGCGCGCCGTCTTCTCCAGATGACCGCCAACCTCAATGCAATCATCGGCATCGAGGCGCTGACCGGCGCGCTCGGCGTCGAACTGCGCGAACCGCTAACCACCAGCCCCGAGCTTGCCAGGGTGATCGCCGCGTTGCGTGACCGCGTGCCGACGCTGGAAGACGATCGCTACATGGCCGACGACCTCAGGAACGCTGCCGATCTGGTGGCCGATGGCGTGCTTGCCGGTGCGGTCTCGGGCGGCATCCTGCCCTCGCTGGAGGCCTGATCATGAGCGCCTTTGAAGTCCGGCAAGGCACGTCGCCCGTCATTCTGGGCCTTCCTCACACGGGCACGGATGTTCCCGGCGATATCTGCGCGCGCCTCAATGAAAATGGCAGGATTCTCGCCGATACCGACTGGCACATCCACCGGCTTTATGACGGTGTCCTTGAAGGCGCGACCATGGTTCGCGCCACCTTCCACCGCTATTGCATCGACGCCAATCGCGACCCGGCAGGCGTCAGCCTCTATCCCGGCCAGAACACCACGACGCTGATCCCGGAAACCGACTTTGACGGGCTTTCAATCTGGAAGGACGGCGAGGCGCCGACCGAAACCGATATTGCGGATCGCATCGCCCGTTTCCACAAGCCCTATCACGACGCGCTTGCCGCCGAGATCAGCCGTGTGAAGGCGATCCACGGCGTCGCTATCCTATATGACTGCCATTCGATCCGGTCCCACATCCCGTTCCTGTTCGAAGGCAAGCTGCCGGATTTCAACATCGGGACGGATATGGGCAAGACCTGCGCGCCTGCCATCGAAGCCGCCGCCGTCGAGATAACGGGACAGGCCGAGGGCTACACGTCGATCCTCAATGGCCGCTTCAAGGGCGGGTGGACGACCCGTCATTACGGCAAGCCCGAAACCGGCGTGCACGCCATCCAGATGGAGCTTGCCCAGTCCACGCATCTGGCCGCAGAAGCCGTTCCCTTCGCCTATGACGAGGCCAAGGCGGACAAGCTTCGCGTACATCTCAAATCTCTTTTGCAGCAGCTGGAACAGCTGGCTCCCAAATTAATTTCCTGAGGAGAACATCATGTCCAATCCACGCCATAACGAGCGCGAAGTGCGTGCTCCACGCGGCAGCGAACTCAATGCAAAAAGCTGGCTGACCGAAGCGCCGCTTCGCATGTTGATGAACAACCTCGACCCTGACGTGGCCGAGCGCCCGCATGAACTGGTCGTCTATGGCGGCATCGGTCGCGCAGCCCGCACATGGGATGATTTCGACAGGATCATCGCGACCCTCAAGACGCTCAACGAAGACGAAACCCTGCTGGTGCAGTCGGGCAAGCCCGTCGGCGTGTTCCGCACCCACAAGGATGCGCCACGCGTCCTGATCGCCAATTCCAACCTCGTGCCGCATTGGGCAACCTGGGATCACTTCAACGAACTGGATAAGAAGGGTCTTGCCATGTATGGCCAGATGACCGCCGGTTCGTGGATCTATATCGGCGCGCAGGGCATCGTTCAGGGCACCTATGAGACCTTTGTGGAAGCCGGTCGCCAGCATTATGACGGCAACCTCAAGGGCAAATGGATTTTGACCGGCGGCCTGGGCGGCATGGGCGGTGCCCAGCCTCTTGCAGCAGTTATGGCCGGCGCCTGCTGCCTTGCGGTGGAATGCGACGAAACCCGCGCCGATTTTCGTCTGCGCACCCGTTATGTCGATGAAAAGACCCACAGCCTCGATGAGGCCCTGGCGAAGATTGAAGCATGGACCAAGGCTGGCGAGGCAAAGTCCATTGCGCTCATCGGCAATGCGGCTGAAATCTTCCCGAAACTCGTCAAGCGCGGCGTGAAGCCGGATATCGTCACCGACCAGACTTCCGCTCACGATCCGGTGCACGGCTATCTGCCGATCGGCTGGTCCGTCGCCGAATGGCGCGCCAAGCAGGAAAGCGATCCAAAGGCCGTTGCCAAGGCTGCCCGCGCCTCGATGAAGGTGCAGGTTCAGGCCATGCTCGACTTCTGGAACGCAGGCATTCCAACGGTCGATTACGGCAACAATATCCGCCAGATGGCGCTGGAAGAAGGACTGGAGAACGCTTTCGATTTCCCGGGCTTCGTGCCTGCCTATATCCGCCCGCTCTTCTGCCGCGGCATCGGGCCTTTCCGCTGGGCTGCGCTTTCCGGTGACCCTGAGGATATTGCCAAGACCGACGCCAAGGTAAAGGAGCTGTTGCCCGACAACAAGCACCTGCACAACTGGCTCGACATGGCGAAGGAGCGCATCGCCTTCCAGGGCCTGCCTGCACGCATCTGCTGGGTCGGCCTCGGCGACCGTCACCGCCTTGGCCTCGCCTTCAACGAAATGGTCAGGAACGGCGAGCTGAAAGCGCCGGTCGTGATCGGTCGCGACCATCTCGACAGCGGCTCGGTTGCTTCACCGAACCGCGAGACCGAAGCGATGAAGGACGGCTCGGACGCCGTCTCCGACTGGCCGCTTCTGAACGCGCTTCTCAACACAGCCTCGGGCGCGACATGGGTGTCGCTCCATCACGGCGGCGGCGTCGGCATGGGCTTCAGCCAGCATTCGGGCATGGTCATCTGCTGCGACGGCACCGAAGATGCCGATGAGCGTATCGGTCGCGTGTTGTGGAACGACCCTGCAACCGGCGTCATGCGCCATGCCGATGCGGGCTATGACATAGCGCTCGACTGGGCGAAGCAGCAGGGCCTGCGCCTGCCCGGCATACTCGGAAACTGAGGTCGAATGGCGCTCACGATCCTCAAGGCCGAAAACCATCGCCGCATGCCGTGGAAAAACGGCGGCGGCGTCACGGTCGAAATCGCCATTCATCCGCAAGGCGCGTCAGTCGATGATTTCGACTGGCGCGTTTCCATGGCCACGGTGGCCAGCGATGGCCCGTTTTCCGTCTTTCCCGGCATCGATCGCACATTATCGGTGCTGGAGGGAGACGGCATCCTGCTCGATGTCGAGGGGGAGGAAACGAAGCTCACCCGCGAAAGCGCACCGCTGGCTTTTGCCGCCGATGCGCGTTCCAGTGCACGGCTGATCGGATCGGCCATTACCGATCTCAACGTCATGACACGGCGCGGTCGCCTTGCCCATAATGTCAGGCGCCTGCCTGTCGATGGCACCACATTGACCGTGGCCGATGGCAACCCGGCGCTTCTTTTCTGTTCCGAAGGCCAGCTCGATTTGAATTCAGGTTCCGGGGCAGTTCGCCTGGAGAAACTGGACTGCGCGGTTTTCGCAGGCGGCAACGCCGAGCCCCTGACGATCAGGGGCAAAGGAACGGCATTTCTGATCTCGATTGTTGCAATCTGACCAGAGCCACTCGCAGCAGGCAGACAGGCCGCACGAAAAATATTCCCTTAAAACATTCAGTGGCATATGAAAGTGCCGCGACTTGTGTCGCGGCCCTTTCACTTCAGGATTCATCCCACATGGCCGTTTCAGCAGAAGATCTCGAAAACCGTATTGTCTACGTCAACGGTGAATATGTTCCCGCCCGCGATGCACGCATTTCCATCTTTGACCGCGGCTTTCTGTTCGGTGACGGCATCTATGAAGTGACCGCCGTGCTGGAAGGCAAGCTCGTCGACAGCGAACCGCATATGCGGCGCCTGCGCCGCTCGACCGGCGAGATCGGCATTGCGATGCCGATGGATGAAAACGAGATCGTGGCCATCGAGCGCGAGCTGATCCGCCGCAACAATCTGACCGAAGGTCTGGTCTATCTGCAGGTGACACGCGGCGACGGACGCGACCGCGATTTCGTGCCTGCAAAGGGCATGAAGCCATCGGTTGTCCTGTTCACGCAGGAAGCGAACCTGCTCGACAAGCCTGCGCTGAAAACCGGCGCGCGCGTGCTGTCGCTGGAAGATCTGCGCTGGAAGCGCCGCGACATCAAGACTGTCTGCCTGCTGCCGCAGGCGCTCGCCAAGGAAATCGCCAAGAATGCCGGCTGCGATGAAGCGTGGATGATCGAAGACGGCTATGTGACCGAAGGTGCTTCGTCCACCGCCTATATCGTCACACAGGATGACGTCATCGTCACGCGCCCCAACAGCAATTCCATCCTGCCCGGGTGCACGCGCCTGTCGCTGCTGCAACTGATCGCCGAGACCGGCATGAAGCTGGAGGAGCGCCTTTTCACCATCGATGAGGCCTATGCGGCCAAGGAAGCTTTCCTCACCAGCGCAGGCACATTCGTCACGCCGATCACCGTCATCGATGAAAAGTCCATCGGCGATGGCAAACCCGGCCCTGTCGCCCAGCGCCTGCGCGAAATCTATCTTGATCACGCCCGCCGCACGGCGATCTGAGGCACGACGCACCCATTTTCCCTCGCTCCTCATCCTGAGCTTGTCGAAGGATCGAAGGGCGAGGGAAAACACACAACGCCTGCCCTCGTCCTTCGAGGCTTCGCTTCGCTCCGCACCTCAGGATGAGGGATAAGCGTCGCGACAGACAAAGCTGAAATTATTGCCCCCAACACAGAACTGCGCCGGAATAGCTTCCGGCGTGGTCTGGAGCTTCGCCCGCCCCCGACGGCGAAGCACCAGGCGTATTTTGGCTATGGTGAGCCGAAAATGGTGGAGTTTGAGAACCGGCGCGCAACGTACTTAAAGGTACGTGAGCACCGGAAGCGCAAAACAACGCCATTTGCAGGCCGCCAGAGCCGAAATATCAGCGCTTCTGGTTATAGACGTCGATACAAACAGCCCCCAGCAGCACGATCCCCTTGATGACCTGCTGATAGTCGATGCCGATGCCGAGGATCGACATGCCGTTGTTCATGACGCCCATGATGAGCGCGCCGATCACCGCACCCGTCACACGGCCCACACCGCCATAGGCCGATGCGCCGCCGATGAAGCAGGCCGCGATCACGTCCAGCTCGAAGCCGATACCGGCCTTGGGCGTCGCCGTATTGAGGCGCGCCGCGAAGACAAGACCGGCAAGTGCTGCCAGCACGCCCATATTGACGAAAGCGAGGAAGGTCAGCCGCTCGGTCTTCACGCCGGAAAGCTTTGCCGCATGGCGGTTTCCGCCCACTGCATAGATCTGCCGTCCGAGCACCGTCCGGTTGGTGAGAAACGCATAGGCCGCAATCAGAACCGCCATGATGATGAGCACATTCGGCAAGCCGCGATGCATGGAAATCAAGAGCGAAAGATAGGCAATCGCTGCAAAGAACAGGATGTTCTTGATGACGAACAGGCCGAACGGCTCCGTTTCCACTTCATGGGCAATATGGCGCTGGCGTGATTTCACGTTCTGCCAGATCATGAAACCGGCAAGCAGCACGCCGATGATGAGCGACGTCAGGTAGACACCACCGGTCGTACCGATGATTTCCGGAATGAAGCCGGACGACAGTTTCTGGAACACGACCGGAAACGGACCCACCGACTGCCCGCCCAGCACGGCCAGCATCAGGCCCTTGAAGACCAGCATGCCCGCCAGTGTGACGATGAAGGACGGAATATTGAAATAGGCGACCCAGAACCCCTGTATCGCACCGATGAGACCGCCCACCAGCAGGCACAGAATTGCCGCGATGGGAAAGGGCACGCCGAGCCTCACCATCATCACGGCGGCAAGCGCGCCGATAAAGCCGCAGACCGAGCCGACCGAAAGATCGATATGGCCGGTGACGATGATGAGAAGCATCCCCAATGCCATGATGACGATATAGCTGTTCTGAAGCACCAGATTGGTGAGGTTCAGCGGCTTCATCAGCACGCCGCCCGTCACGATCTGGAAAAATATCATGATCGCGACCAGCGAGAGCAGCATGCCGGATTCGCGCAGATTGTTCTTGAGATAACGCCCCACGCTGCTTGCAGGAACTTTCGATCCACTGCTTCCGATGATATTCTCGCTCATTGCCGTTTTCCCTTGTTCCGCATGATGGCGCGCATGATGTTTTCCTGCGTTGCTTCCTCGCCGGCGACTTCGCCGACAAAGGCACCTTCATGCATGACGACGATGCGGTCGCAGATGCCGATCAGTTCCGGCATTTCCGAAGAAATGACGACCACGCCCTTGCCGCTGTCTGCCAGTGAATTGATGATTGTGTAGATGTCGTATTTCGCGCCGACATCGATGCCGCGCGTCGGCTCGTCGAGGATGAGCACGTCAGGGCCGGTGAAGAGCCACTTCGACAGCACGACCTTCTGCTGGTTGCCGCCCGAAAGCGTGCCGGTTTCCTGATAGACGTTGTGGCAGCGAATGCTCATCTGCTCGCGATAGGAATTCGCGATCTTCATTTCGCGAATATCGTCGATGACGCCTTTCGGACTGACGCCGCGCAAATGCGCGAGCGAGATGTTGCGCGAAATGTTTTCGCCTAAGACCAGGCCGAGCTTCTTGCGGTCCTCGGTCACATAGGCAAGCCCTGCCTTGATCGCCCGCGCCACGGTGGAAATATCCGCCTGCCTGCCGTTGATACGTGCGTCGCCGCTGATATTCGTTCCCCAGGAACGCCCGAAAAGGCTCATGGCGAATTCCGTGCGGCCAGCGCCCATCAGGCCTGCAATGCCGACGATTTCGCCCGCCCGCACCTTGAACGATACGTTCTTGACCGAATGACGCTCGGGATGCAGCGGATGATAGACCGACCAGTTATCGACTTCGAAGATGACTTCGCCGATCTTGGGATCACGCTTCGGGTAGCGGCTTTCCAGGTCGCGATCCACCATCTTGCGGATGATGTCGTCCTCCTCCACTTCGCCTGCATGACAATCCAGCGTGGCCACCGCCTTGCCGTCGCGCAGCACGGTGATCTTGTCGGCGACCTCGCGGATTTCATTGAGCTTGTGCGAAATGAGGATCGACGTGATGCCCTGCGCGCGAAACTCCCGCAGAAGCGCCAGCAACGCCGCGCTGTCGGTCTCGTTGAGGCTCGCGGTCGGTTCGTCGAGGATCAGGAGCCGCACGCGCTTCGACAATGCCTTGGCGATTTCGACGAGCTGCTGCTTGCCCACGCCGATATCGGTGACGAGCGTATCGGGTTGTTCCGACAGGCCGACCTTCTGCAAAAGCTCGCGGGTGCGCTTGTGCACCGTGCTGCGGTCGATGACGCCATAGCTTGCGGGCGGATTGACGAGGAAAATGTTCTCGGCAATCGTCATCAGCGGTATGAGCGCCAGTTCCTGATGGATGATGACGATGCCAAGCGCTTCGGAATCGTTGATGTCGCGAAACTGCCGTTCCTCGCCGTCGAAGAAGATCGATCCCTCATAGCTGCCATGCGGATAGACCCCCGACAGCACCTTCATCAAGGTCGACTTGCCCGCCCCGTTCTCACCCACAAAGGCGTGAATCTCGCCCGGCATCACGGTAAAATTGACATCGCTCAGCGCTTTGACAACCCCGAAAGACTTGCTGATGCCGCGCATTTCCAGAAGCGGCTTGCCGGAGATATCCGGCTCGCCCTCAGGCTGCTCGCGCAGGACAGGATTGGCTACATTCATCGCTCGCTCCCATTACAAATTCTGCAACCATTGCCCGCGCTGGAAAGACAACGCTGTCAATCGCCAAGCCTACCCCAGCCGAAAGGCTGGGGAGTTTGGGGCAATGGCTTGCAGAATAGTTCCGGGCACATCCTCCGATACGCCCGGAACAATAAATTACTGAATCTGGTCTTCCTTGTAGTAACCGCTATCGACCAGAACCTGCTTCCAGTTCGACTTGTCGACGATCACCGGCTTGAGCAGATAGGACGGCACGACCTTGACGCCATTGTCATAGGTCTTGGTGTCGTTGACTTCCGGCTCCTTGCCGCTCATCAGCGCATCGACCATGTCGACCGTGACCTTGGCGAGTTCACGGGTATCCTTGAAGATGGTCGAGTTCTGCTCACCGGCGAGGATCGACTTCACCGAAGGCACTTCCGCATCCTGACCGGAGACGACCGGCATCGGCATGTCGCCACTGCCATAGCCTACACCCTTGAGCGACGACAGGATACCGATGGAAATGCCATCATAAGGCGACAGGACCGCATCGAGCTTCTTGTCGGCATAATAGGCGGAAAGGATCGAATCCATGCGGGCCTGAGCGGTTGCACCGTCCCAGCGCAGGGTCGCCACCTTGTCCATGCCGGTCTGGCCGCTGCCGATAACGACCTTGCCGCTATCGATATAAGGCTGAAGCACCGACATTGCGCCGTTGTAGAAGAAGTATGCGTTGTTGTCGTCCGGCGAGCCGCCGAAAAGCTCGATATTGAACGGGCCCGGCTTGTTCTTCAGGTCCAGAGCCTTTTCGATGGACTGCGCCTGCAGCACGCCGACCTGGAAATTGTCGAAGGTCGCATAGTAATCGACATTCGGCGTATCGCGGATCAGGCGATCATAGGCGATGACCTTGATGCCTGCGTCATGTGCCTTGGCCAGCACGTCGGAAAGCGTCGTGCCGTCGATCGACGCAACCACCAGAACCTTGGCGCCCTTGGTCACCATGTTTTCGATCTGCGCAAGCTGGTTGGGCACGTCGTCTTCGGCGTATTGAAGATCGGTCTGGTAGCCGCGTTCCTTCAGCACCTTGACCATGTTGTCGCCATCGGCGATCCAGCGCGCCGAAGACTTCGTCGGCATGGCGACGGCGACAAGACCCTTGTCTTCCGCACGCGCCAGACCGCTAAAGGCAAGCGCGGCCATCGCGACTGCCAGTGTTAGAGATTTCATGCCTGCCATTGTCTCACTCCCAAATTGGGACAGGTTTTCTGCCTGTCGTTCTCCCAAAATTTCCGCCCCCACCTTCCGGCCACGCGGAACTCTTCCCGTCGCGAAGCTCCTCAGCCCGCGATCTTGTCCCATGCCGCAACCGCGCGCTCGGCGCGTTCACGAACCTCGGCTGCCGTAAAGCCGGCCTTGTAAAGACTGGAACCCAAACCGAAGCAGCTTACTCCCGCTGTCCGATAGGTCGCAAAATCAGCCTCGGAAACGCCCCCCACGGCGCCGACCGGAACATCCTTCGGCAAGACGGCGCATACCGCCTTGATGCCGTCAGCACCCAGCACGCTTGCCGGAAAGAATTTCAGCGCCGACGCGCCTACGCGGATCGCCGTGAAAGCTTCCGTCGGCGTGAACACGCCCGGCATCGTCACCATGCCATGCTGTCCGGCACGGCGGATGACCTCCGGCTCGACATTCGGGCTCACCAGCAGCCTGCCGCCGACATCATTGAGGCGGTCCACATCTTCAACGGTCAGCACCGTTCCCGCGCCAATCAGCACATTGGCAGGCGCGAGCTTCGCGGCCTTCTCGATCGACACGAACGGCTCCGGCGAATTGAGCGGGATTTCGATAGCCTCGAAACCCGTCTCGATCAGCGCGCCGACAATCGCCTCGGTTTCCTGAGAGCGGATGCCGCGCAGGATAGCGACCAGCGGATAGCGCAATTTCGGCCATGCGATATGCCCGCTCATTGCGCAATTCCTCCGAAGGCGTGCCTTGCCGCCATGAAAAGGCCATCCCGCACCAGCTCGTCCGCCGCCACGCGCCGGACCTTCAGCCCCGCGATTTCAAGCGCGCTGGCATAAAGCGCACCCATCGTGTCGTCCGAAAGGAGCAGCACTTCTTCAGGTCCGCCATGGAGCGTGCGCCCGCCAGCGACTTCCAGCCCGATCAGCAGGCCCGACAAACGGGCCAATTGGTCCGTCGGCTTGCGATCATGCACGAGCCAGCCTGCACGAACGGAAAAGAGCGCATTGGATATCAGCGCCGGACTTTCCAGCGAGGCTTTCACACCCGCCGCGAAAGCCTCGCCATTCGGATCGACCGCACTCGCACCTTCCAGCGCCCCGGCCAGCACCGATCTGTCTTTCAGGAGAGCGAACATTTCGCCGGTCATGAAGGTGCGGTAATCGGCAAGTCCGCCATCGGCAATCCGCACCCATTTGGCATGGGTGCCGGGCATGACCACCACCGCATCCCGCGTTCCGCGATGCACGAGGCCCAGAAGCTTGGTTTCCTCGCCACGCATCACGTCCGGGGCCAGTTCGTCCCGGCGCGCTACACCCGGCAGCATGATAACGTGGCGACGCGCAGGCACGCCCACCGCCGCCTTCACAATGCCCTCCAGCCCGGCGGGTAGGCTCATATAGGGCGCTTCGATCCAGCCGGTCCGCGAACCGGCCATGCCGCATATCACCACCGGCAGATCGTCCGCTGCGCCGACAGAAGCAAGGTGCCGTTCGAGCGTTGGCTCGAAACCAGCTTCCTTTGCCTGTAGCAGACCGTCATCGCCGCGGCTTTCGCCCAGCACATTGCCATCGGCATCCAGCGTCCAGAGGCGGAACCGGGTGGTGCCCCAGTCCGCTACTGCTGCAAATGGCTTTTTATCGAGAGCCATCGGGACCGGCCTTAGTGATTGTCTCGCGGCAGGCCGCGCGTATGCGCGATATCCTGATACTTGACCGCATTTTCCAGAACCGCGCCGGTTTCCATCTGGCCGACAACGGCGCGCTGGATTTCCTGCCACGGCGTCTGGCTTTCCGGATATTTATAGCCGCCCGCAGCTTCCAGCGCCTTGCGGCGCTCGGCCAGTTCCTCATCCGAGATGAGAATATCCGCCGTGCCGCGACCGAGATCGATGCGCACGCGGTCGCCGGTCTTCAGAATGGCGAGACCGCCGCCAGCGGCCGCTTCCGGCGAAGCGTTGAGGATCGAAGGCGAACCCGATGTGCCCGACTGGCGACCGTCGCCGATGCAAGGCAGCGAAGTAATGCCCTTCTTCAAGAGATAATCCGGCGCACGCATGTTGACGACTTCCGCCGCGCCCGGATAGCCGATCGGGCCTGCACCGCGCATGAACAGCACCGTATGCTCATCGATTTCCAGCGACGGATCGTCGATGCGGTGATGATAATCCTCCGGTCCATCGAACACGACCGCCTTGCCTTCAAAGGCATTCGGGTCCTTGTCATCGGACAGGTAGCGATTGCGGAACTCATCCGAAATCACGCTGAGCTTCATGATCGCCGAAGAGAACAGATTGCCGCGCAATACGCGGAAACCGGCATGTTTCTTCAGCGGCTGGTCGTAGGTCTTGATGACATTGCCGTCTTCAATGGTCGCGTTCTTGCAGTTCTCGCCGATGGTCTTGCCGTTGACGGTCAACGCGTCCTCATTGATGAGGCCCTGCCCCATCAGCTGATTGACGACAGCCGGTACGCCGCCGGCATGGTAATAGTCCTCGCCAAGATATTCACCGGCGGGCTGGAGATTGACCAGTAGCGGAATTTCCTCGCCATATTTCTGCCAGTCATCGACCGTCAGGTCCACGCCGACATGGCGGGCAAGGGCGTTCAGGTGGATCGGCGCATTGGTCGAGCCGCCAATAGCGGAATTGACGCGGATCGCATTGACGAAGGCATCCTTGGTCAGAATATCCGACGGCTTCAGGTCTTCATGAACCATTTCCACGATGCGGCGTCCGGTGAGATAGGCCACTTCCTGACGGTCACGATAGGGCGCCGGAATGGCGGCGGAACCGGGAAGCTGCATGCCGAGCGCTTCGGCAAGCGAGTTCATCGTCGTGGCCGTGCCCATCGTGTTGCAATAGCCGGTCGATGGAGCAGACGAAGCAACGAGCTTCACAAAGCCCTGATAGTCGATTTCACCCTTGGCGAGCAGCTCGCGCGCCTTCCAGACGATGGTGCCCGAACCCGTGCGTTCGCCACGGAACCAGCCATTGAGCATCGGACCGACCGAAAGGGCGATGGCTGGGATGTTGACGGTTGCCGCAGCCATCAGGCAGGCGGGCGTGGTCTTGTCGCAGCCGATCGTCAGCACGACGCCATCGAGCGGGTAGCCATAAAGCACTTCCACGAGGCCGAGATAGGCAAGGTTGCGGTCGAGGCCCGCCGTCGGGCGCTTGCCGGTTTCCTGGATCGGATGAACCGGAAACTCGATGACGATGCCGCCAGCCTCGCGCACACCTTCGCGCACGCGCTTGGCCAGTTCCAGATGATGACGGTTGCAAGGCGAGAGGTCGGATCCCGTCTGCGCAATGCCGATGATCGGGCGACCGGACTGCAGCTCTTCCTGGCTCAGGCCGTAATTCATGTAGCGCTCCAGATAGAGCGCGGTCATGTCGACATTATCGGGATTGTCGAACCAGGCGCGGGAGCGGAACTTTGGCGGTTTCGGAGAGACGGGCTTGTTCATTTCATTGTCCTGCGTGGGTGAGAGACCGGAAAGCGGTCTCGATTCCTTCGACGCCGATCCTTAAAATCAGATCGACATTCCAAATGTTTGGTTCATCGCGCATCTTGTCCGAAAACCGTTTCACACTTTTCGGGATGCGCTTTAATCTTCAAATGCTTCGACGACATGCCGCTTTCCGAGCAGAAACGCATCGGCCACATGGGTCAGCGGAGCGAGATCGACATCCGAACGCCCCGAACGGATCAATTGCACGAAACGCTTGTAAAGTCGTTGATATTCGCGGTCCGGCTCGGCCATCTTCTCGGTTCCGGCAATGGCCAGGCGGCTGCCGCCATGGCTGAGCAGAACCGTGCCCTTGTCGGTCTCGACGCGAATGTCCCAGGTCTGCGGGCCGGTCTGGCGCCAGTCCAGCTCGAACGAAACGGGTATGCCGCTTTCCGTCTGGAATTTGAGATCGGCGGCAATCGGCGCCGCACGGTTTTCAGGAAAATACAGATCGGACTGCGTCAGGAAAAAGCGCTCCGGCAGGATATGCGTCACGATGGAAAGCGCATTGATGCCCGGATCGAACACACCGAGCCCGCCCGGCTCCCATATCCATTGCTGGCCGGGGTGCCAGTGGCGCACATCTTCCTTCCATATGACCGAGACCGAACGGATTTCCGCATCTTTCAGGAATTCCCGCGCCGGTTCGACCGCCGCCGCTTCCCGCGAATGCCATGTGGCATAAAGCGTCACGCCTGCCGCTTGCGCGAGCCGTTCCAGCGCCTGCACTTCCGAAATGGTCGCGCCCGGAGGTTTTTCCAGCATCACATGCTTGCGCGCCTTCAGGGCGGCATAAGCCTGTTGAAAGCGCCCTTGCGGCGGCGTGCAGAGCGACACCGCGTCAATGGCGACATCGCTGCCAAGCAGCGCATCGATATCGTGAAAGGACGGCAGGCCGTCCAGCCCGGCATTGCGGCTGGCGATGGCTTTCAGCTCGATGCCATCGACGGCCTCGATGGACGGCAGATGCTGGTCGCGCGCGATCTTGCCGAGACCGACGATTGCGACAGCGATGTTCGATTCAGCCGCCATTTCAGAGCGCCTTCACAACAACGTCTTCGGCGGACGCCTGCGCCAGCCTGTTGACCAGCGGATAGCGGAACGGCTTGGCGGAAATCTCGAACTGGTCGCCAGTTTCCGTCTTCACGCCTTCCGAGAAGGACAGGGTCGCCGTGCCGAAGAAGTGAACATGAATGTCGCCCGGACGGCGGAACAGCTCATATTTGAAATGATGATGTTCCAGATTGGCGATGGTGTGCGACATGTTCGCTTCGCCCGACAGGAACGGCTTTTCAAAAATGATCTCATCGCCGCGACGAATGCGCGAAACGCCTTCCACATGATCCGGCAGCGCGCCCACATAGAGCTCCGGCCCAAGCGCCGCCTGCCGCAGCTTGGAATGGGCAAGCCAGAGATAGTTCTGCTTTTCGGTCACATGGTCGGAAAACTCGTTGGCAAGGCAGAAGCCGAGCCGGAACGGCGTACCATCCGGGCCGATCAGATAGACGCCTGCAAGCTCCGGCTCTTCGCCGCCATCCTCGGCAAAGGAAGGCGAAACCAGTTCACCGCCGGTTGCGACCAGCGCGGAGCCGTCGCCCTTGTAGAACCATTCCGGCTGAACGCCGGTCTCACCCGGCTTCGGCTTGCCGCCTTCGACGCCCATCAGGAACATGCGCATGGAATCGGTCGGCTTCTCGGCAGCCTGCGCGGCCTTGTGCATCTTGTCGCGGCCATCGGCGGAACCCAGATGCGTCAAGCCCGTACCGGCCACGATCAGATGCGCCGGATCGGCATGCGTGATCGGCAGGCCGACGCGGCCCGCTGCCAGGGCGGCATCGATATCGACAGCCTCGCCCTTACCGCTCTTCGCCACCTGTTCTTCAAGGCTGATGCCTGCGGCAATTGCCGCCGAGGCCAGTTCGTAGGTCGTTGCCACGCCCCTGACGACATGCGCCGCTCCCTCGTCATTGCAGGCAGCCACACGCATTTCTCCGCTTTCGTCGCGGAACTGGACCAGACGTAACATTAAACCTCCCGTTTTCCGCATTACCCTTTGCGGAATTCACCCTGACCGCTTGAAAAACACCACAAGGCGTCAATCCACGGTTCGCGTTATTAATATGACTATTTTGCTGCAGCCTGCTTTGTCAAGCAAGCAGACGCCCCCACATGCATCGTTCAGAAAAGCTGCTCCCCGCGCAATGATACAAGCCTTTGTTTCATATTCATAAATTTAGATATTGCCCGTTTGTCGCACCAGCATTTTATTGGGAATTATCGAAAGGCGCTTGCCATAAAGTAATATTATATGCTTCATAAACACGAAGGCCGGGAGGGCCTTATTATTGGGAGGAACTATCATGAAACGCAGTCTGGCGGCTCTGACGGCCGCACTATCGCTTGCCCTGATTTCGAGCGCATCCGCCGCATCGCTGACGGTCGGCTTTTCGCAGATCGGTTCGGAATCGGGCTGGCGCGCCGCAGAAACGGCCCTGACCAAGCAGGAAGCCGAAAAGCGCGGCTATACGCTGAAATTCGCCGACGCCCAGCAGAAGCAGGAAAACCAGATCAAGGCCGTTCGCGGCTTCATTGCTCAAGGGGTCGATGCGATCCTGATCGCGCCGGTCGTCTCCACCGGCTGGGATGCGGTCTTGAAGGAAGCCAAGGAAGCGGAAATTCCGGTCGTGCTGCTTGATCGCCAGATCGATTCCCCGGAAGATCTTTACCTCACCGCCGTCACCTCCGATCAGGTGCATGAAGGCAAGGTGGCCGGCGACTGGCTGGTGAAGGATGTGGGCGACAAGCCATGCAACGTCGTTGAGCTTCAGGGCACCACCGGCTCCTCGCCTGCCATCAACCGCAAGAAGGGCTTTGAGGACGCGATCAAGGGACACGACAACATCAAGATCACCCGTTCGCAGACCGGTGACTTCACCCGCACCAAGGGCAAGGAAGTCATGGAAAGCTTCATCAAGGCCGAAGGCGGCGGCAAGAACATCTGCGCCGTCTACGCCCATAATGACGACATGGCCGTCGGCGCCATCCAGGCCATCAAGGAAGCTGGCCTGAAGCCGGGAACGGAAATCAAGATCGTGTCGATCGACTCCGTGCCGGATATCTTTCAGGCCATGGCGGCTGGAGAAGCCAACGCAACCGTCGAGCTGACGCCGAACATGGCAGGCCCGGCCTTCGACGCGATTGAAGCCTTCAAGGACAAGGGCACCGTTCCGCCGAAATGGATCCAGACGGAATCGAAGCTTTACACACAGGCTGACGATCCGAAGGCCGTCTACGAAGCCAAGAAGGGCCTCGGCTACTGATCCGCTTCATCCGGGCCGCTGTCGGCCCGGATACCCCTTTGCGAAGCGCAAACGGAAGAATGCCATGGCTGCAAAAGACGCTGCATCGGCGGTGGGAACACCGCTTCTTGAAGCCCGTTCGATCACCAAATCCTTTCTGGGCGTAACCGCGCTCGACCATGTCGATTTCACGCTTCACCGCGGCGAAATCCACGCCTTGCTCGGCGAAAACGGCGCGGGCAAATCCACGCTCATCAAGATCCTGACCGGCGCCTATCACGGCTTCGATGGATCGATACTGCTTGAAGGCCAGCCGATTGCGCCCGCATCCGTGGCGGAAGCCCAGACGCTCGGCATCGGCACGGTCTATCAGGAAGTCAACCTGCTCGAAAACCTGACGGTTGCAGAAAACCTGTTCCTTGGACGCCAGCCCAGGCGCTTCGGGCTGGTCGATCGCGGGCGGATGGAAAGGGATGCGGCGCAGCTCCTTTCGCGCTACGGCCTCGCTATTGATGTCGGTGCGCCTCTGTCTGCCTATTCGGTCGCCATCCGCCAGATCATCGCCATTGCCCGCGCCGTCGATCTTTCCGGCAAGGTGCTGGTGCTCGATGAGCCGACCGCCAGTCTCGACGCGCGTGAAGTCGAAATGCTATTTGGCGTTCTGCGCCAGTTGAAGGCCGATGGCCTTGGCATCATTGTCATCACCCATTTTCTGGATCAGGTCTATGCGATTGCTGATTGCGCCACCGTGCTGCGCAACGGTCGTCTGGTCGGCAGCCGAAACCTGTCGGACCTGCCGCGCACCGACCTTATTTCCATGATGCTGGGCCATCAATTGCAGGAAACCGTGCGCCGCCAGCTCACCGAGGATGTCAGCGCGGAAACGGTCGCGCCGATCCGTTTTTCGGACTTCGGCAAAAAGGGCAGCGTTGCGCCATTCGATCTCTCGATCAGGCCCGGAGAAGCCGTCGGCATTGCCGGTCTGCTTGGGTCCGGACGCACCGAAACCGCACTTTTGATGTTCGGGGTCGATCAGACCGATAGCGGAAGCCTGACCGTCGATGGAAAGGAGACCCGGCTGCCCTCGCCCGTTGCGGCGATTGCCGAGCGCTTTGCCTTTTGTCCGGAAGAGCGCAAGACCGATGGCATCATCGGCGATTTTTCGGTGGCCGAAAACATCGCGCTCGCCGTTCAGGCGAAGCGTGGCTGGTCGAGACCGATCTCTGCACGCGAGAAGACGGCGCTTGCCCAGCGCTATATCAAGGCGCTCGATATCCGGCCTCCCGATCCCGACAAGCCGATCAAGTTCCTGTCCGGCGGCAACCAGCAGAAAGCCATTCTGGCGCGCTGGCTCGCTACCGATCCGCGTCTCCTGATCCTGGATGAGCCGACGCGCGGCATCGATATCGGCGCCCATGCCGAAATCCTCAAGCTCATCGGCGAGCTTTGCGCCGAAGGCATGTCGCTCGTCATCATCTCGTCGGAATTCGAGGAGCTTGCCGCCGTGGCCAACCGTGTCGTCGTCCTCTCGGATCGCCGCCATGTCGCGGAACTGAAAGGCGAGGAAATCACCGCCGACAACATCGTGCGCGCAATCGCAGAGACCGGAAGCGAAAAGGAAGCGGCAGCATGATTGCCCGCATGACCAGAAAACTGAAAAGACTTGCCCCCCAGCTCGCTGCCCTCGTGCTCATTCTGGCGGCGAACACCATCATCGCGCCCGGATTTCTCGACATTTCCTTCCAGAACGGACGCCTCTATGGCAGCCTGATCGATATTCTGGTGCGTGCGGCGCCCGTCGCCATCCTGTCCGTCGGCATGACACTTGTGATCGCAACCCGCGGCATCGACCTTTCGGTCGGCGCGGTGATGGCGATCAGCGGCGCCTTTGCCGCTTCGCTCATCGTGGCGGGCTATCCGCTTGCTATCGTCATTCCGGCGGCACTTGGCGTCGGCCTGCTCTGCGGCCTGTGGAACGGCTTCCTGGTCGCCGTCTTCGATCTCCAGCCTATCATCGCAACGCTCATCCTGATGGTGGCGGGGCGCGGCATCGCGCAGCTTATCACCGAAGGCGCGATCCTGACCTTCAACAATGATTCCTTTGCCGCACTTGGCTCCGGCTCCTTCCTCGGCGTGCCCGTTCCGGTCCTGATCTGGATTCTGGCCGGTCTCGCGGTGGGCCTTGCCGTGCGCACGAGCGCGCTCGGCTTCCTGATCGAAGCAACCGGCATCAACCGTCGCGCGGCGATGCTGGCGGGGGTCAAGGCGCACTTTCTCCTGTTCAGCGTCTATGCGGTTTCCGGCGTTGGCGCAGCCCTTGCCGGGCTGATCGCGGCGGCGGATATTCGTGGCGCGGACGCCAATAATGCAGGGCTGTGGCTCGAGCTCGACGCCATTCTGGCGGTCGTCATCGGCGGCACGTCGCTCAATGGCGGACGTTTCTCGATCATGGCCTCGCTGCTCGGCGCTCTCATCATCCAGTCGATCAATACCGGCATCCTGATGGCGGGCTTTCCGCCGGAATTCAACCTCATCATCAAGGCGATCATCATCGTGATCGTACTCACCTTCCAGTCACCGGCCATCGTCCAGCTGATCGCCTTCCTGCGCTCCGAGCGCAAGGGCGACGGAGCCAAGCCGGTCCGCCAAAGCCAGCAGGGAGCACAGCAATGAGAGCGCTACGCAATCTGCCTTTCCTGACAACCGTTGCAATCTTCCTGCTTGCCTATGCGATCTGCATCATCCAGTTTCCGAACATGCTGTCGACGCGGGTGATCGGCAATCTTCTGACCGACAATGCCTTTCTGGGCATTGCCGCCGTCGGCATGACATTCGTGATCCTTTCGGGTGGCATCGACCTTTCGGTCGGCTCGGTCATCGCCTTTACCAGCGTCTTCGTCGCCGTTCTGGTGGGGCAGCTTGGCGTGCATCCGCTCGTGGCTTTCGCACTCATTCTGGTGATCGCGGCCTTGTTCGGGGCATGGATGGGCGTGATGATCCATTTCCTTGGCATCCCGCCTTTCGTCGCCACGCTTGCCGGCATGTTTCTGGCACGCGGCGCGGCCTTCCTCATCTCCACCCAATCAGTACCCATAGCGCATCCGTTTCTCGATACCTTGCAGGGGCTTTATCTCCGGCTTCCGGGCGGCGGAAGGCTGACATTCATCGCCATGCTCGTGCTCGCGGTCTTCATCGTCGGCGGCATCATCGCCCATCGCACGCGCTTCGGCGCCAATATCTACGCGCTTGGCGGCAACCAGCAATCGGCGGAACTGATGGGCGTTCCGATTGCCCGTACCACAATCGGCATCTATACGATGTCGGGCGTGCTTTCCGGCCTCGCGGGGATCGTCTATACGCTTTACACCTCGTCCGGCTATTCGCTGGCAACGGTCGGCGTGGAACTCGACGCCATCGCTTCGGTGGTGATCGGCGGGACGCTCCTGACGGGCGGCGCGGGCCTTGTGGCAGGCACATTCGTCGGCATTCTCATACAGGGGCTGATCCAGACCTACATTGTTTTCGACGGAACGCTGTCTTCATGGTGGACGAAAATTGCAATCGGTATATTGCTGTTTCTGTTTATCGCCCTGCAACGGGGACTCTTGTGGTTTTCCGATATAAAACACGCGCGGCAACGCATGAAGGAGGCCTGAATTGGGATTGCTGGAAACGGCCATAACCGGACGCAAGCGCCACAACAGCCACGCGGTGGTTGTGGGGGAACTGGGCCGTGGGATCGTCGCGGGCAACATTCCCGAAGGCTCGATCCTTCCGGGCGACCATGAACTGTCGTTGCGCTTCGGTGTATCCCGCACCGTCCTGCGCGAGGCGATGAAGACGCTTGCCGCCAAGCGCCTGATCGAACCCAAGGCCAAGGTCGGCACGCGCGTTCTGGGCCATGCCAGCTGGAATTTCTTCGATCCCGACGTATTGACCTGGCGCTTCGAGGCGGGCTTCGATGAAGTCTTCGTGGATCATCTGGCGGAAATGCGCATGGCGCTCGAACCGGCGGCAGCGGCTGCGGCAGCAGAGCGCGCCTCCAGCGACGAGATCGTCGAACTTTACGCCCTCGCCGCCAAATTCGACAATCCCGACCACACGCCTGAATCCATCGCCAAGGTCGATCTGGAATTCCACCTTGCCATCGCCCGCATGTCGGGCAACCCGTTCATGCGCTCGGTCAGCGGCCTGATCGAGGCGGCGCTTGCAATCTCGTTTCAGCTTTCATCGCCTGCGGCATCGCGGGAAGGCATTGCCGAATGCGCGGCCAATCACCTGCGCATTGCCCATGCCATCGCATCGCGCGACCCGCAGAAAGCGCGTCAGGCCATGGAAAGCGTCATCAAGCTTGGCGTCGATCGCATCCGGGACGTTATTTGAGAGTGGGAACCGGTTTTGCGTTCGAAAATGCGGTAAAGGAGAAAGAGAGAGGTTCTTACGGCTCCATCATATAGAACCACTCTCAAGGCTACGATACCTTCAGATCAAACTGCGGCTCGCCGCGCAGCGTATTGCTGACCGTGCAGATTTCCTCGGCCATTTCCGCAAGCCGGTGCTTTTCGTCCCCGGTCAGATCGCCACTGAAATGAAAGGTGATATCGAACCGCTCGATGCGCGACGGCCCTTCATGCGCCTTGTCGCCCTTCACCTCCACCCGCACATCGGTCAATTTGTCCTTCAGCTCGAGCTTGCCGGCAGCAATGCGCGCGCTGAGCGCCATGCAGGCCGCGACCGACGAATAGATGAGGTCGAGCGGGTTGAAGCCTGCCTGACTGACACTGGTGACGATTTCGACAACGCCGCCGGTCGGCGTAGTGATGACCGGAAGCTTTCCATGCGGCATTTCAGCGACGGCGCCCGTCTCGCGGGTCCTGACTTTCAGTTCGCTCATTCCGGAATTCTCCTGTAGTCCACATGCCGCGCCAGCCAGCAGCCGACGGTCATGCCTGTTATCCCGCCTTTGGCATCGCGATGGAAGACAAGTTTCCATTCGCCGGGCGACGGCGCATCCATGGAGCGCTGTACCGGCAGCAGCCAGACATCCGGGCCTGCCTCGTAGAGCGGATACATGTCGCTCTTGCCGAGAAAACCCTCGAACGCCCCGTAGAATGCACCGCCCTCATTGACGATCAGAAGATCGGCTTCAAGCTCGTCGCTGCTATAGCGCCCCGCGATATCCTGCTTCGCCGCACCTTTGAGGCGCTGCATCGTCAGGCTGAGATTTTCATCCTCACGCGTCAGATGGATCGTATCGCCCTTGCGGCGGATCGTGGTCATCGACGAGCGCGCTTCGTTCTCGCCCACCACATCCATCACTTCCGGCCCGGTGCCGAAACGCGCCTTCATGCGCCCGCGCCCGGCATCTTCGAGGCTCAGCACGAGGCCGGTTTCATGGCCCAGCCACGAACCGAACCAAGCGGCATCGGCTTCGACCCGGACCTGTTCCGTCGTGGAAACGCCAAGCGCGATATTCATCAGCTTGAAGGCGACATCGGACGCGCCGCCTTCAAAATTGAACAGGGCAATCGTCGAGAGGCGCTCATCGGCGCAGTGCCAGCGCTGGCAGCGCCAGCCGCGCAGTGCCCCGCCATGGCCGGTGAGCCGCCTGCCGCCTGCTTCCTCGAACTTGAGGCCGAGGCCGTAAGGAGCCGCTTTGCCATCGCTGAAAGTCTGCGGACCGCTCAGGCGACGATATATTCCGTTTTCGTCGTCGCGTGTCGCGTCGATAAACTGTTCCCAGGCGATCATGTCGTCGAGCGACGCGCAGATGCCCGCATCGCCCATCCAGTGGATGCGATTGACGGCAGGCAGGAACCCGCGCACCGTATCGCCCTCATAGCCGGTGCATTCGTCGAACAGCGCGGTATCGGGGATGAGTTCTGCGGTCTTCATGCCAGCAGGCTTGAAAATACGCTCCGCCAGAAGCTCGACCAGGGTTCGGCCCGTATGGCTTTCGATAAGATCAGCCAGAATGCGGAAATTGCCGTTGCAATAGGAATAATGCGTGCCCGGCGCGAAATGCGTGGTCTTCAGGCGGCGCAGCAGGCTTTGCGCCTGTTCCGGCAGCAAGACGCCTTCCGGATCGGCCCCGCAAAGAACAGTCAGCGCCCAGTAGTCGCGCAGGCCCGACTGGTTGTTGCACAGGTCGCGCACGCTCGGGCGTTCTTCCGTGAACCTGTCGAGATAGGCGGCAAGCGCATCGTCAAGAACTTCCGGCTCGCCAACGCTGTCCAGCAACACGGCGCAGGTGAACTGCTTGCTGACCGAGCAGATCGGCATGCGCGTTTGCGGCGTCATCGCCTTGCGCGCTGAAAGATCGGCAAAGCCCCAGGCGTGGCGCAGGACGACCTTGCCATCCTTCACCACGGCGACCGCGCCGCCCGGCCCCTTATAGTGCTGCGGAACGGTGCGAACGAAAGCTTCTAGCGCGGGAAGATCGAATTTTGACATGATGCTCAGGCGACTCAGATGAAATCAACAACCGCCACGAGGCATCATTTTATCCGTTCGATCAAGGCCATGGCCGCATGCGGATTATGCGCCTTATAGCCGCTGATGACGTAGAGATAGACATCGCGGGCGATATAATCGGCAACGGGCGGCGTGACGGTCTTCAACCCTTCGGCAAGCTCTCCGGCGGCAACTGCCTTTGCGCGCGCCGCCCACTGATCGAGTTCGTCCTTGCCATAACCGCCCGGCTGGCTTTCCTTCGTCCCCATGATGCGGAAATAGGCGAAAGGCGCCGTCATATCGGCAAATTGCGGAAAGTCGCTGTCGCCCGCAATCACCACCGCCACACCATATTCGCGCAGCAGCGCAATGAACTCCGGCGAGTTGAAACTGTCGTGGCGCACTTCCACAGCATGGCGCACGTCGCGCCCGTCGACCCGCTTGGGCAGAAGCTTCAAGAACGCCTCGAAATCCACGGGATCGAACTTCTTCGTTCCCATGAACTGCCAGTTGACCACGCCGAGCTTGTCTTTCAGCTCCATCATGCCACCGGTCATGAACTTCTCGATGCTCTCGCCCGCTTCGGCCAGCACACGGCGATTGGTGGAAAAACGCGGCGCTTTCAGCGAAAACACGAAGCCGTCCGGTGTTTCATCGTGCCATTTGGCGAAGGTCGCAGGTTTCTGCGGACCGTAATAGGTGCTGTTGATTTCGATGGAAGTGAGCTTGCTCGACGCATATTCAAGCTGGCGCTTCTTCGGAAGTTTCTCGGGATAGAAGCTCTCGTCCCACGGTTCATAGGCCCAGCCGCCAATGCCGATGCGGATCTCGCCCGTCTTTTCCCTGGCCATTGCCTTTCCTCCATACCGGTGCATCATGAGTTCATACTGTTTGGTCATGATGTTTAATCTGTATTCGCACCGCTGGCTATGTTCATATCAGCGTGCTTGACTGGGAGGAAAAGCAGACGGTTGAGGGTAAAACCCGGCCGCGAGACCAAGGCCCGGTGCACCTGTCGGCCATTTGGGTGCGTCTGACCATGAGTTCCCGTTCCCCCAAACACATGAATTGTCCGGAATTTCGGGACGATCTTTTTGAAAAGAGGCGGAAAAACCGCCCTTGCAAGGCAAGCCGGGAATGGCGAGCCAGACATGGTGAGATTGAGGAAATGCATACAATGACGAGCAAACCCAATGCCCGTACCGGAGGCCAGATTTTGGTGGATGCGCTGCGCATCCACGGGGCCGACCGCGTCTTCTGCGTACCCGGCGAGAGCTATCTCGCTGCGCTTGACGCCTTTCACGATGCCAGCGATGCGATCGACCTGATCGTCTGCCGGCAGGAAGGCGGCGCGGCCTATATGGCGGAAGCCTATGGCAAGCTGACCGGCAAGCCCGGCATCTGCTTCGTCACACGCGGCCCGGGCGCGACCAACGCCTCCGTCGGCGTGCACACCGCTTTTCAAGACTCGACGCCGATGCTGCTCTTCATCGGACAGGTCGCCAGCGATCAGGTCGAGCGCGAGGCCTTCCAGGAAATCGATTATCGCCGCATGTTCGGCCAGATGGCCAAATGGGTCGTCCAGATCGACGATGCCGCCCGCATACCGGAACTCGTCAGCCAGGCCTTTCACCGCGCCGTCAACGGACGTCCCGGCCCTGTCGTGATCGCGCTGCCGGAAGACATGCTGACATCCTATGCCGCCGTCAGCGACACACCGGCCTATAAGCAGGTTCAGATGCATCCAGGCGCGGACCAGTTGCAGGACATGCAGGCGCTGCTTGCAAAGGCCGAACGGCCGCTCGTGATCGTCGGCGGTGGCGGGTGGAATGACGATGCCGTCAGCGACCTGCGCAAATTTGCAGAAAACATGCACCTGCCGGTCGCTGCTTCCTTCCGCTGTCAGGATATGTTCGACAACACTCACCCGCTTTATGCTGGCGAAATGGGCACCTCGATCAGCCCCAGGCTGGCGCAGCGCGTGCGCGATGCCGACCTGCTGATCGTGATCGGCGCCCGCCTCGGCGAAATGACGACACAGGGCTATGAACTCGTCTCCATTCCGGTGCCGCAGCAGAAGCTTGTCCATATCCATCCGGGCGCTGAGGAACTGGGCCGCGTCTATCATGCGGACGTTCCGGTCAATGCCTCCATGCCTGCCTTCTGTGCGGCAGCGGCCAGCCTTGCGCCGGCCTCCGATCCTCGCTGGAAGGCGTGGACCGACAGCGCCAATGCCGATTATCGCGACAACATCAAGTCGCCGGTCATCCCCGGCGAAGTGCAGATGGGCGAGGTGATGGAATGGCTGCGTGCGCATCTGCCAGCCGACGCCATCATTACCAACGGCGCGGGCAACTATTCCGCCTGGCCGCATCGCTTCTACCAGTACCGCACCTATCGCAGCCAGCTTGCGCCCACCAACGGCTCGATGGGTTATGGCGTACCGGCTGCGGTTGCCGCCAAGCTTACCGCGCCGGAACGCACTGTCATTGCCTTTGCAGGTGACGGCTGTTTCCTCATGAACGGACAGGAGCTGGCAACGGCGGCGCAATATGGCGCCAACGCCATCTTCATCGTCGTCAACAACGGCATGTACGGCACGATCCGCATGCATCAGGAGCGCACCTATCCGGGCCGCGTTTCGGGCACCGGCCTTGCCAATCCCGACTTCGCGGCATTGGCGCGCGCCTATGGCCTGCATGGTGAAGTGGTGGAGAAGACGGCTGATTTCGCCCCGGCCTTCGAGGCTTGCGAAAAGTCCGGCAAACCCGGCCTCATCGAAATCCGCATCGATCCCGAAGCGCTTTCCCCGAAGATGAGCCTCAGCCAGATGCGCGAACAGGGTTTTGCGAAGCAGAAGTAAAAACAAGAGAGCCCCGGTTTTCCGGGGCTCTTTCATCTGCTTTATCTGGCTTTACTTTACAGGCGGCGCATACATCAGCCCGCCCTTGTTCCACAGGGCATTGAGGCCGCGGTCGATCTTGAGCAGGCTGCCCTTGCCGATGGTGCGTTCAAACATTTCACCATAATTGCCGATCGTGGAGACGACATTATAGGCCCATTTCGGCTCGAGGCCGAGCTGCTGGCCGCCATCGCCTTCCGAGCCGAGGAAACGGCGCACATCCGGCTTCTTTGAGTTGAGGTCCGCTTCAGCCGATGCTTGCGTGACGCCCAGTTCCTCTGCCTCAAGCAGCGCGAACAGGGTCCAGCGGACGACGTTGAACCATTTGTCGTCGCCCTGGCGGACGGCAGGTCCAAGCGGCTCCTTGGAAATCACTTCCGGCAGAACGGTAAAGGCGTCTGGTTCGGCAAGCTTGAGACGCTGCGCGTAGAGCGCGGATGCGTCGGTTGTGTAGACATCGCAGCGCCCCGTTTCAAACGCCTTCAGAATACCGTCGGCGGAATCGATCACCACCGGCTCATACTTGATATTGTTGGCGCTGAAGTAATCGGCGGCGTTCTGTTCGGTGGTGGTGCCCTGTTCGGTGCAGACCGACGCGCCGTCAAGCTTCAGCGCGCTGTCGACGCCAAGGTCCTTGCGGATCAGAAAGCCCTGCCCGTCATAATAGGCTGTGCCGACGAAAAGAATGCCCATGCCCGCGTCGCGTGAGAGCGTCCACGTCGTCTGGCGTGAAAGCAGATCGACCGTGCCTGACTGCAAGGCGGTAAAGCGCTCCTTGGTCGAAAGCGGAATGAAGCTCACCTTGTCGGGATCACCGAAGACCGCCGCCGAAACCGCGCGGCAGAAATCGATGTCGAAGCCGGTCCATTTGCCCTGATCGTCCGGCGACGAAAAGCCGGCGACGCCCTGGCTGACGCCGCAATTGAGCTTGCCGCGTTCCTTGACCGTCGAGAGCGTGTCCGCTTGCGCCCCACCTTGAGCGGACAGGGCAAAGCCCGCCGCCAGCAACGAACCCAAAAGAATATTTTTCATTGTTCCTCCTCCCAGAATATCGGCCCTAGCCTCGGAATTTGAGCAAAGCCGATCCATTGCCCGGCGACATTCCCGCCGGGCTTGTTGTTATTTCAATCAGACACGAACCAGGGTCAGACCCTATTTCAGCGCAGCCGCGAAGCTATCCTCCAGAACGCTCAGGAGATGATCCGCATTGGCGCGGCTGAAGATCATCGGCGGGCGCATTTTCAGCACATTGTCGAACGGACCTTCGGTTCCCATCAGGATGCCGCGCTCGCGCGCGCCGTCGTTGATCTTTTTGGCCAGCGCGGTCGCTGGTTCCCTGGTCTTGCGATCAGTGACCAGTTCGATGCCGAGGAACAGCCCCTGCCCGCGCACATCGCCGATAATGTCGAAGCGCTTCTGCATCGCGCGGAACCCGTCGAGGAGATAGTTGCCTGTCTCCAGCGCGTTGCGGCGCAGGCCGTCGCGTTCGATCACATCCAGCACCGCCAGACCCGCCGCGCAGGAAACCGGATTGCCGCCGAATGTGTTGAAATATTCCATGCCATTGTTGAAGCTGTCGGCGACTTCGCGGGTCGTCACCACAGCCGACATCGGATGGCCATTGCCGATGGGCTTGCCCATGGTGACGATATCCGGCACCACGTCCTGCATTTCAAACGCCCACCAGTGGCTGCCGACACGGCCGAAGCCGACCTGCACCTCATCCGCAATGCAGACGCCGCCAGCAGCGCGCACCATCGCATAGACTTCACGCAGATAGCCTTCCGGCAGGAAGACCTGACCGGCAACGCTCGGGATCGATTCCGCGATGAAAAAGGCGGGGCCGCGCCCAAGTTTCTTGATGGCCTCGATCTGTTCGGCCACGCTTTCGGCAAAGCGCTTGCCATGTTCCGCCAACGGCCAGTTTTCCGGTGCGCGATAGCTGTCCGGAATGGTGGCCTCGAACACATGGTCCGGACGGCCCTTGCCGCCCTTGCGCTTATATTTATAGGGGCTGAGGTCGATCAGTTCCTGCGTCGTGCCGTGATAGGCCCAGTCGAGCACCAGCGCATCGCGCTGGCCCGAATGCGCGCGCGCCATGCGCAGCGCCAGACTGTTCGCCTCGCTGCCCGAACAGGCAAATGACGCTACCGTCAAACCTTCCGGCAAGGTCGCCGTCAGCCGCTCAGCATAGGAAACGATATTGTCGTGGAGATAGCGCGTATTGGTGTTGAGGATCGCCGCCTGTCTGGCAATTGCCTCCACCACTTCCGGGTGCGCATGGCCGAGATGGCAGACATTGTTGAAGCAGTCGAGATAGGCGCGGCCCCGATTGTCGATCAGCCATGCGCCCTCGCCGCGCACGAACTTGATCGGCTCGGAATAGGAAATGGAGAGGTTCGGCAGCAAAATATCCTTGCGCGCGCTGACGATTTCGGCGCGCGTGCGCCCGCTCTGGTGGAAAGCTTCCGCCGGAATGTCGGCAAGGGCTGCGGCATCCGGGAAGATGTCGGCCCATACATCGAGAAAGGCATTTTCGCCCACGCCCAGAATTTCCGCAGCCGTCAGGCCGGTATCGGTCGAAATCTGGAAATGGAGATGCGGCGTCCAGCCGCCATTCTCGTGCATGTCGCCCATATAGCCGACCAGTTCGCCAGCGGCGAGCTTCTGGCCGGGTTTCAGCCGCGACATGGCCTCATGCGCCATATGGCCCCAGAGCGTGATGAAGGGCGGGCAGTCCTCCGGCTGGTGTTCAAGCGCGATCAACCCGCCATAGCCAAGCGGCGCGGTCTCGATCTCGACGCTTTTCACAATGGCTGCAAGCGGCGTGTAGACAGGCGTGCCTGCGGGCATGAACAGATCAAGCCCCAGATGGTGGACACGCCGCTCGCCTTCGACAAAGCGCGAACGGAACGCCTCGTCGGTATAAACGGTACGCCTTTCGCCCCATGGTCCGATGCCGAGTTCGATACGGTTGCGGGCGCAGAAATCATCCCACCAGGCCGTTGCTTCCTTCGGGCGCTGCCCGGCGGAATCGACCGTCATCACATGGGCCGGGTCACCATAAGGCACCAGCGCCTTGGTCATCGTGGCAGGATGCGGGCGCACGACAGGCGCGAAAGCCTTGCTGTTCGCGGCGATCCAGCGGCGCACCGCACCGGCTCCCTCCACTGCATCGATACCACAGGCTTTCCGCAGGATCGCGGTGGCAAAGCGCGGGTTCATGGCGTCCAGCTTGTGCAGAAGCCGCCATGCAGGTGCTTCGCTGATCGCCAGATAAGGATTGTCATCGGTCTTTTCGCGGCGCGACGCCGACAGCGTGACACTCGTCACGAGACGCATTGCGATCAGGTCGAACAGAAGGTCGATTTCCTGCGGCAGAAGCGGATATTTCGAATGGAACCCGGCGGCAAGGGCAGCGGCTGCCCCGATCGGGTCGTCCATGTCCAGGATGGAATAGGCGCAGGCAATCGCCACTTCGGCGATCAGCACCGTATGAACGGAATCGCCGAAATCGATCAGCCCGGCAATGCGTTCATTGTCCTTGCTGTCGACCAGCACGTTCCAGTCATTGGCGTCGTTGTGGATCACCTGCGCGCGCAGCAATGGCAGCTTCGGCACCACATCGCGCTCGAAACGGGCAAGGAAGCGCTCCGCGACAGCGCGGTCTTCCGCCTTGTCGATAAAATGCAGCCGGTCGCGCGCCCGCCCCGCATGACGAAGGTCCCAGTCGAAATCGCGAAGCGCGCCCGGATGGATGAAGCCCTGCAAGGCGCGATCAAGTTCGCCGAGCGCTGCGCCAAGGTTGTGCATGAGCGTTCTGGTGCGCGGGACTTCCGCAAGCGGCGTGCCGGGAAGCCAGCTCGCCACCCTCAGCGCATGCGGCTTGCCCTGATCCTTTTCGACAGAAGCCAGCACCTCGCCCGACAGGCTCGCCTTCAGGCGCGGCACGGCAAGCGCCGGATCGGCCTTGGCCAGATGCTGGAGAAGCGCGGTCTGGAATTCGCTTTCCACGGGCGGTTCGCTGGCATTGACGATCTTCAATATCCAGTCCGCCGACCCATTGCCCGTTTTCAGGCGGAAATTGCGGTCGCGCTCGCTGTCGAGCGGCGAAGCACTCGCCGTCACGCCGAAATGAAGCTGGGCCAGCACTTCGGCCTCTTCTGGCGAGAAATCGGGGGCGGGATGCGAAATATCGGTCATGGGAGGCGCTTCACGGGTTGAATATGAATGGGAGGCAACAGGAGGAGCTTGGCATGTCCGCGATTTTCAGGCATCAGACAAGGCGTCGGTCAGACCGGCACTTTGCCGGAATGGACCGGCACATTTACGGCGGGAGCACATCCGACCATGCGGGAACTGGATGCGAAGGATCGTGAGATACTGGCCATTCTCTCCAAGGAGGCGCGTATACCGTTGAAGACGCTTGCGGGCCGTATCGGGCTTTCGCGCAGCGCCACCGGCGAACGTGTCGCCAATCTGGAGAAAAGCGGCGTCATTCGCGGCTATCGCGCAGATATTGGCCAGATCGACGGCAATATCATCCGCGCCATAATCCTGGTCAGCCTCAAGCGCACCCCGGCGCTTGGCCTTCTCGACGAGCTGGCGCGCCATGCCGAAGTACGCCGCGTATCGTCGGTAAGCGGCCAGCTCGATTTGATCGTGGAGGTTGAAGTTCCCTCCATAGACCGCCTCAATCGCCTGCGCGATCTCATCGCCACCCATGAGACAGTAGAGGATCTCACTACCGCAATCGTTCTTCGCCGGGATATCGAGCGTGAGAACGGCTGAAGAACGGCTCTACCACTTTAGTCTGGATAGTTGCAATTTAAGGTAGACATTCCACCGCAAGTCGAAGATAACGCCCCAGGGTTGAAAGGGAGGGGTCATGAAAACACTTAACCTGTTCATTATCGGGTTCGGTTTTACCGCACTCGTCATTACATGCATCGTCGCCATCGGCGGCGGTACGATCTGAACGGCAATCACACCATATCATGCCCGCAGCAGGGGTTCCCCAAGGAAAATTGCTGACGACTCGCGCACGGCGCGGATCATGAAATCGCTCAACACCCGGATTCGCGGTGCGGCGACCACATCGATGTGACAGCTCATCCAGTATTCACGCACCAGATGCATCTCGCGCGGCAGAACCGGAACCAGTTCCGGGTGCCGGCTCGCGATGAAATAAGGCAGCACGCACAGGCCATAGCCGATCTGGGTGGCGATCAGTTGCGCATGGATGCTCGAGCTTTGATAGGTACAGCGCTGCCCCGGCAGGATCTCGCGCATGTAATCGAGGCCGGGCGTGAAAACCATGTCGTCGATGTAACCGATGAAAGGATGCCGGGCCATGTCCTCGCGCGTCCTGATCGGCGGATGCCGGTCCAGATAATCGCGATGCCCATAGATGAAGAGACGATAGGGCGTCAGTTTCTCGCTGTGATAGGGACCGGTGCGCGGCATATGCAGCGTGATCGACAATTCCGCCTCGCGGCGTGACAGCGACATGATCTGTTGGATCGTCACCACTTCCACGAACAGGCTCGGATAGGATTGCGCCAGCACCGGCAAGCGGTCGGCGAGGAAGAAATTGCCAAAGCCTTCCAGCGTCGAAAGCCGCACGACGCCCGACAGCGCCGCCAGATTGCCCGTGGCCTCCGTCTGGAACTTCACCGCCTCGCGTTCCATGACCTCGGCGGAGGTCACCAGCCGTTCACCGATGGGCGTCAGCAGATAGCCGCGCGGGTTCCGCTCGAAAAGCTTGGTCGCCAGGGCCTGTTCCAGCCGGTCGATCCGCCGCAGCACCGTGACATGGCTGGTGCGCAATTGCCGCGCCGCCGTCGAAAGCTGTCCCGTGCGGGCAACCGCCAGAAAATATTGCAGATCGTCCCATGTAAACTGCCGCACGCCGCCTCCCAGACAGCAGCGATGACCCCCGCCACCGCCTCTGTACATTTTTGAACAGACAATGTTCAAAAATTGTTGTTCTTGTACGCATTTGTCAATGCTACCGTTCAATTCAAAGCCCGGGTGGAGGAACAAACCGGGCGCGGGCAGAGGGCGAACGGCGAAGAGGAAAAGCTGTTTCCCGATTTCGAAAGACTGCTTGAAGGAGGATGCCGTGCGGTTTTTCCGCAATGGCTCAAGGTGTTATTGGGAGGAGCACTTCATGAAATGTCTCGCATTGGCAACGGCGGCGCTTTTCGCCGCCACGGCTATCTCGTCGGCGGCGGAAATTTCCGACGGCAAGGTCAAGATCGGTATTCTGAACGACCAGTCCGGCGTCTATGCCGATTTCGGCGGCAAATGGTCGTTCGAAGCTGCCAAGATGGCTGCCGAGGATTTCGGCGGCAAGGTGCTCCATGCGCCGATTGAAATCATCACGGCCGACCACCAGAACAAGCCGGACGTGGCCTCGAACATTGCGCGCCAGTGGTACGACACCGAGCAGGTCGATTCCATCATGGAACTGACGACCTCATCGGTCGGCCTCGCGGTGCAGGCCCTGTCCAAGGACAAGAAAAAGATCACGATCAATACCGGCGCGGCCACATCGGAACTGACCGGCAAACAGTGCACGCCCTATGGCTTCCATTGGGCCTATGACACCCATGCACTCGCCGTCGGCACCGGCGGCTCGCTCGTGCAGCAGGGCGGCGATACCTGGTACTTCCTCACCGCCGACTATGCTTTCGGCTATTCGCTGGAAGAGCAGACGACCAAGTTCGTGGAATCCAAGGGCGGCAAGGTGCTGGGTTCGGTGCGCCACCCGCTGGCGACCACCGATTATTCCTCCTTCCTGCTGCAGGCACAGGCCTCCGGCGCGAAGGTGGTCGGTCTCGCCAATGCCGGTCTCGACACCTCCAACGCCATCAAGCAGGCGGCGGAATTCGGCATCGTTGCTGGCGGCCAACGCCTCGCAGCCCTGCTCTTCACGCTTGCCGAAGTGCATGGCCTCGGCCTCGAAGCCGCACAGGGGCTGACGCTGACGGAAGGCTTCTACTGGGACCGCGACGATGAATCGCGTGAATTCAGCAAGCGCTTCTTCGAGCGCACGGGCCGCATGCCGAACATGATTCAGGCAGGCACCTATTCCGCCGTCACGCAATATCTGAAGGCGATCAAGGAAGCAGGCACCGACGAAACCGAAGCCGTTGCCAAGAAGCTGCATGAAATGCCGGTCGAAGATGTCTTCGCCCGCCACGGCAAGGTCGGCCCCAACGGACGCATGATCTACGACATGTATCTGATGGAAGTGAAAAAGCCTGATGAAAGCAAGGCGCCTTGGGATTATTATAAGGTCCTTGCCACCATTCCCGGCGATCAGGCCTACATGAAGCCGGAAGAAAGCGGCTGCCCGCTTGTGAAGCAGTAAAAGAGGCTGGTTGAATGAACGCAGCAACTGGCAATATGACGGCCCTGCATGAAGCAGGGCCGGACGATGGCGGCGCATCCGGCGGCCGGACGGTTCTGTCGGCGCGCGGACTGGGCAAGTCGTTTGGCGGCTTTCACGCGGTGA